>NZ_LWRV01000077.1 GCF_009372215.1 Acinetobacter portensis
GGTATTTAGGGATAAAAAAATTGGGTTTTGGATGCCTCATGCCATCTAAAGCAAAGAAAACTGAAAAATTAGATTCTGAATTAAAAAAGTTAAATAGAGAGATTGGTCGTAGACGAATTCAAGTAGAGCATGTATTTGGAAGGATGAAATGTTTTAAGATTTTATCTTGTGTATATAGAAATCGTCGTAAAAGATTAAACCTGCGGTTTAATTTACTTGCTGGCATATACAATTTAGATTGGGTGAAAGATAAACAATTAAATTGATTGAAAAATGATTTATGAAGGAAGTCTTATATATAAATTATAATAATTAGAGAATATGATGCCAATTATTCCACCCAGCCAACCTGCAATAATTGCGGTATAGAAACGCATACCAATAAAGCTATAAATAATAACAACTGCGTACATCATCGCGGCATGAAGCAGGGCTGTGTTATATGCTGTTGCTAATAAATTGATAATCACAAAGGTGATAGAAACAGCACCAATAGCGCCAAGAGAGGTATATAAATCAAAATACTTTGACCAAGATTTTTTAAATGAGCAGAACCAAGCAATAGAAACAATAATACCGACCCACTTATACAAAGACAGCCATTCGGAACGTATATATAAGTCTGAAATATTATTATAAACACCAACTGTCAAGAAGGTATATAAAAACAAAACCATCGGTGCGCGATATCGGAATTCGTAAGCAGCAGCCGATCGATATTGCTTGCGGTACATTTTCTCTATAGGTTTTGAAAAGTGTAAAATATTTAATCGGCTCGCAATGAGTGCATCAATTTGATCACGATTTAAGTTTTTTGTACCGTGTAGTTTCATATTGAATTACTTATAGTTAGATTAATATTTATGCTTAAGTTCTATAGTTAAAGAAATAGCATATTTAATTTGGAATATGCAAGTATTAAAAAAACCAATCTATATTTAGATTGGTTTTTATGAATTGAATTCTTAGGGTTTATGTAAGCCTAAATCAACCAAGTGTAATTTTAGAATTCGCCGAAGTTCTAAAACTGCTTCTGGTGTTTCTTGAATTGAGTGCCCACCTTTAATAATTTTTTCTGAAAGAGCACCATCTAAATGTGCACTTTTATAGGGAACAATATCATCAGAGATAATATTTATATCATCACTCGCTGTATTATTACCAATAATGCTGTGGTATTTAAATCCTTTATAAGGCATTACATTTTTGGTGATTTCAGTGAATTTCGAATTGTTACTTAAATCACTTGGACCATTTTGAATTAGTCCATGTCCAATTTCTTTGGCAAAGTTTTTCATATTCGCATTACCATCTTGCATTGAATTTGCAAGTGCTCCTAAAAAGGCTACAGGTAAACGAATGATTTTTCGTGCCGCAAGTGTAAACCAACGATCTGCAAATGCAGTTCCTCTATGGGGTGCTGCCAGAAAAATTGCACGACTGAAATTAGGTATATGATGCATTTCTAAACGTGCTTTGAATAATGGATCATTGGCATATTTATTTGCGCGACTATTGTTTAATAATGTCAGTGCAGGTTTTACTAAATCTGCATCACTGACTAATAATCTAGAAATAATACCACCCATGCTATGACCAATTAATACAGCATCTTTTTTGGCAGATGCTGAAGGTGCAACTTGGTTGAATGTTTGTGTGATGAGTGCATGAATTTGGAAACGACTTTCCAAAATTGGCATATTGGTTGAATAAAATACTTGCCAAACTTGATAGTTGTCGCGAAGGACAGGGTCGCCCATCATGTCATTGGTTAAGCGTACCCATGCTTCAGGGCTACTTGCGAGACCATGAACCAAAACAATCACTTTTTTGTTCGGATTATAGGGTTCTAGCATGAATAGATGTGGCGTGGTTAAATTATCATCACGATCGATAAGTGATAAATATGCTGAACGTAATAAATTATTTTGAGCAAGCCATAATCCATAAGGCGCTGAAAAGTTTGCTGCTAAAGGATATGAGTTTCCTGAAATTTTTACACTATCATGATTATAAGGATCATAGACTTTTAGGTTTAAAACTTTGCCATAGAGAATATCATCTATCGAAGATACCTTTTCTGGTTCAACTGTAACAGTAACAGCTAAGTAGCGTGCATTGTGAATATTGGGGTTGCTACCATTAGGGTATTTGTGGTGTAAAGGATCTGTAATGTATTCGGTTTTTGTATTCATTGAATTTTCATTAGGATCTTGTAACACCATTAAAAATTCAGAACCAAAACCATCTCGACGTGTAATAGATCTTAACCCTGAAAAGTTCATGTTGTAGGTCGACATTACATTTTCAATTTTTTGTGATTTAAGTAAGGGGTAGTTATCGAAATTGATTTTGTAAATACTATTGCCAACAGTCATACTTGGTTGAAATGTTGTGTATTTATATTTTAAAGCATGCGCATTTGAAAGTTTTGCAATGGCTTGGTTGTAAAAGTCTCGTATTTGAACTTGTCTGTTGTCAAAAATTCGATCATTTACATTACGTTTTGTTTTAAACATATATGCATAGCTATAACGAATACTTTGATCAAGCATGTGAAGCTGATTATCTAAACAGGTGTCATAAGCTTGCTGAATAGTTTTTTGTTTCTCTTCTGAACGATGGCTCGTTAAAATACTTGTTTTGCAATTTGATGAGTTTTCATAAGCAAGTGCTTTGGCTAAATACAGCTCACTTGCGGTGGAAAATAATTGTTCATCTTGAATTTGAGCAATTTCTTTGAGTTCTTTTACACAATGATCAGGATCATCTGAGCAAATTTTAGCTTCACGACCTGTCATGGAAAGCACATTTAAACTGGCTTCACTGAGTTTGTTGCGTGATAAAATACTGTCACGTTCTGTTGCAATCGTGGCATTGAGAGAGACGGTTTTAACACTGACAACCTGACAGCCTGAAAGTAACAAGGTACTAAAGGCTGCAAGGAATGTTATTTTTTTTATAAGTGGAGTCATGGACTTAATATATTAAATGTGCAAATTTCATCATACGATTTTTCGTTATTATTTCAATCTACAAATATAAAAAAAGACCGTCTAAACGGTCTTAATTTGTTAACAGAGTAAATTACTTAGATGGATTCATCACTTGCCATACATTCCAACGACCTTTCTTCTCAATTTCTTGAATAAGTTGATCCGCTACATGTGCTTCTTGTGAGTACTGTAATTTATAATTTTTTAGAATTTGAACAGCATTCTTCTTCTGTTCCATTGCTAAATAATTGTTTGTTGCAGAAAGATACGCTTCTTGAACACCAGCTTTCATTGCTTTATCTAGATATGGAATAGCTTCACGTTGACCACCACCTTCAGATAGTGCAAAACCAAACCAGAAGTTAAGTTCAGGATCTTCTTTATTTAACTTTTGAAGACGTTGTGCATAATCCATAGATTTAGTGGTATATGCAGAACCTAAGTCTAGGTTGCGTGCCATAACACTTGCTTTAAATGCGCGAATCAGTACATCAAAAGATGCATTGTTATTTGCTGTTAAAGTTTCAAGTTGTTGATTGACTTGTTTTAGTTTTGCTTCAAAGCCTTTACGTTCTTGGCGTTCTGTAAAGCGAGGTGGGTAATGACGAGCTTTACCCTCAACTAACTGTAAAAAATCATCAATTTCAGTCACATCTATTTGGTTGCTAGATGCCGATGTTGCATAAGAAACTTGACGCGTTTTACTGTTTGTTGCAGGAACAATTAAACGATTTTTACTTGAGCCTACTTTTTTCAACTCTAATTCAAATGCAGGTGGTTCATTATAATTAAATGGATTAAGTGCATAAAATGGAGCAGAAAGGGATGGTTCTTTGAAAACGATTGGTTCGTTACTTGTTGGTAGAACTGAGCAAGCAGATAAAAGTGCAGCTGATAGTACTGTACATGCCAACGGCTTAAGCATCATCATGATTCATCCATTCATTTATTTTAAAGTGTGATTTGGAGCATATCTATTCGTTTCATCAGTCTAGAAAAACGAAAAAAAATATGCAAGTTACGGCTTGTTAATTTGTGAAGTCAAACGCTTATGCTTTAGATTGGCTACTTTGAGCTTCACATTCACGTCTAACATCTTCAATTATTTTCAATTCTTCCGCGCTAAAAGGTTGTTCTTTTACATGTTGCTTTTTGAATGTAGGGTCAAGTAAGGATAAACGTTGACATAATGTATTCATCCGTTTTTCATTTTGTTGAATCCGATCCAATAAAACACGCATACCATCAAGAATTGGGTCAGATTGGTCTTGTGTTGCAGCATAGGGTTGGAAGCCAATGCTTTCTGCATAATCACGACGACGTGCTTCTTCTTCACTGGGTTTGTTTTTCGTGATAAAACGCGCAGGATTTCCAACAGCCGTGGTATTTTCAGGAACTTCCTTTGTTACCACAGCATTTGAACCGACTTTAGAGTTTTTACCCACAGTAAAAGGCCCTAAAATTTTTGCACCTGCGCCTACAACCACACCATCTTCAAGTGTCGGATGGCGTTTACCTTTGTTCCACGTTGTGCCGCCCAATGTCACGCCATGATAAAGCGTCACATCATCGCCAATTTCAGCAGTTTCACCAATCACAACACCCATGCCATGATCGATAAAAAAGCGACGACCAATTTTAGCGCCAGGGTGGATTTCAATACCAGTTGAAAAACGGCTAAATGAAGAAAGTAAACGTGCTGATCCTTTACAGTCTTTTTTCCATAATTCATGTGCAACACGATGCATGATTAATGCATGAATGCCAGGATATGTGGTTAAGACTTCAAGTGTGTTTCGTGCGGCAGGATCGCGCGCGAAGACAGCGTTTATATCTTCTTTAAGCTGTTTTAGCATTGGATTGATCCCCATTATTTTTCAGACTTCGACTGTTTCCATGTGCCATTATTTAATGCCTGAACACGGCTAAATATGCCACGAAGTAAATGATATTCCATACGATCTAATTGTATACGACCAAATAGACGACGCAAGCGTAAAGGAAGTAATCGTGGGTTTTTAGGGTCTAAAAACTCAATTTCAGCTAACATTTTTTCAATATGCGGATAAAACTGTTCCATTTGTTCATGTGTTACAAGTGGTTCATCCCATTGCATATCTTCGGTATCTGTTACATGCATGGTCGCTTCAAGATCAACTTCTTTGCCCATTGTGTCCATGGCTGCCATACGCATTTCATAGCAAATGACTTGAATGGCTTGTGCAACATTTAAAACGCCATAATCTGTATTTACAGGAATGGTCACATGAAAGTTTGCAAGAGCAAGTTCATCATTGGTTAAACCACGATCTTCACGACCAAAAACAACAGCAACTTCTTGTTTGTCATTTATTACGGCTTTTAATGATTTTTCAGCCGCAGGGCGTGCATCTAAAAGTGGCCAAGGAATTGTGCGGCTACGTGCGCTTGTACCAAATACAATGTGACAATCTTTAATGGCATCTTCTAAAGTGTCTACTATTTCAATATTGTCGATTAAATCGGTTGCGCCTGCTGCAAGTGCATTGATATCTGGATGCGGATATGTTTTTGGTGCAACCAAAACAAGCTTAGATAAGCCCATGGTTTTCATTGCACGTAAAGCACTCCCAATATTTGCAGGTAGTGTGGTGTTTACCATGACAATACGCACATGGGAGAGATGTGCTGAAACAGCAGCATTGTCAATATGACTCATAATAATTCCAATTTGACAGTCTTAATTTTAAGAAAATTGTTCGGCTTCAGCCTGATATTGTTCCATTGCATCATCCATAGACATACCATCTGGTGGAGGTGCAATTTGAGTAGGTTTTGTAGCTTCGTAGCTTACGACTTTTGCAGCTTTCGATTTCACTTGATATTCAATGTGTAAGGCTTCTTTACCGAAATAGTCTCTTACTTTACTGAGAAGTTCATCTAAAGGTGCAACTTTCCAGTTTATTCCCAGATGCAATTCGGTTGAAGCATATGCAAAATCAAGTTTTAACTGTACAGGAATGTGCGTATGCATATCGACATTACAGTACGGAAGAAGCATATTTTGCAGATCTTTATTTAAAGTTTTGCTGATATGTTCAGGTGCTAATTTAATTTGAATACTATTGGCACGTTTTTGGCGAATTTCATTGAGGTTAAATGCTTTGGTTAAACGACCCATAGGGCGGTCAAAGCCTTCACGCTCGTAAATTTCACCTTCAATCACCACAACTTTTTCATTCACAATCACATCTTTAAAACGTTGGAAACGTTCGTGATTGGCTGAAATTTCAATACGTGCTGTGCCATCGTCAAGTGTGACCATCATGCGGTTAGGGAAGTTGGCAATATCTACCACTAAACCTGCAAATACTGTGGTTACGCCACGACGTGTTGGTGTTAATTCATTAATTTTATTCGATACAAAAGATTTAAGTTCTGTTCTGTAAACATCTATAGGATGTCCTGTTAAGTACAATCCTAAAGTGTCTTTTTCACCTTTTAGGCGAACTTCATCTGACCAAGGTTTTACGGGTTTTGCAGGTTTACGTTGAACTTCTTCAACCTCACCAAATAAATCCATAATACCTGTTTCACGATTCGAACGAGCCTGATCTGCTGCTTGAACAGCTTCTGGAAGTTGTGCCATTAGACTTGCACGTTCAATGCCTAAACAATCCATTGCACCTGCACGAATCAGCGCTTCTAAGGTACGTTTATTGATTTTTTTCATGTCTACACGATGGCAGAAATCGAATAAATCCTTATATGGACCATCTTGAATACGTGAATCGATGACAGACTGCATTGCAGCCTCACCAACGCCTTTAATTGCACCTAAACCATAAACAATGGTTGATGGGCTACTTGCATGGAATTGGTATATAGACATGTTGATAGAAGGTGGAAGCACTTCTAACTTATTAATACGACAGTCATCAATTAAGAACACAATACTGTCTGTGTTCTGCATTTCAGAGGTTAAAACGGCTGACATGAATTCAGCAGGATAATGCGCTTTTAACCACGCTGTTTGATAAGCGACGAGGGCATAAGCGGCAGCATGTGATTTGTTAAAACCATAGCCTGCGAATTTTTCCATATAGTCGAAAATATGGTTCGCTGTTGCTTCATCAATATCTTTTTCAGCAGCACCTTTAATAAAGATTTGGCGTTGTTTCACCATTTCTTCAGGTTTTTTCTTACCCATGGCACGACGAAGTAAGTCTGCACCACCCAAGCTATAGCCTGCACAGAACTGTGCTGCCTGCATAACCTGTTCTTGGTAAACCATAATACCGTAAGTCGGTTCGAGTACTTTTTCTAACAGTGGATGTAAGTATTCAAAATCGCCACCATGCATACGGTGAATAAAGTCTGGAATAAGATCCATTGGACCTGGACGATATAACGATACAAAGGCAATAATTTCTTCGAATTTACTTGGGCGTGCTTCCTTGAGCATTTTTTTCATGCCCACGGATTCAAACTGGAATACCGCTGTTGTGTTTGCCTTTGCAAAAATTTCGTATGCAGGTTTATCGTCTAATGGAATATATGAAATATTCACAGGTTCTGTTACGTCTGTGCGTGCATTAATATGCTTAATCGCATCTTCAATAACAGTTAAGTTACGCAAACCCAAGAAGTCGAACTTCACTAAGCCTGCGGCTTCCACGTCGTCTTTATCGAATTGTGCAACACGTCCTGTACCATCTGCATCACACATGACAGCCGAATAGTCAGTTAGCTTGGTAGGTGCAATGACAACACCACCTGCGTGTTTACCTGTATTACGGGTAATACCTTCAAGCTTGAGTGCCATTTCCCAAATTTCAGATGCATCATCGTTATCTGGGTTAGATGGGTTAGTCACAATATCTTTAAGTTGAGGTTCTGCTTCAATTGATTCTTCTAAACTCAAACCTAAAGGTTTGGTTGGAATCATTTTTGAAATACGGTCGGCTAAACCATAAGATTTACCCAATACACGGGCAACATCTCGAATTGCACCTTTGGCAGCCATAGTACCAAAAGTTGCAATTTGCGATACAGCATCTCGACCATAGGTACGTGCAACATAGTCAATAACACGGTCACGACCTGCGATACAGAAATCGACGTCGAAATCGGGCATGGATACACGTTCTGGGTTTAAGAAACGTTCGAAAAGTAAGTCATAACGTAATGGATCAAGATCGGTAATTTTTAAGCTATAAGCTACAAGTGAACCTGCACCCGAACCACGACCTGGGCCTACAGGTACGCCATTGCCTTTAGACCATTGAATAAAGTCCATGACAATAAGGAAGTAGCCGGGGAAGCCCATATCTAGAATGATTTTAACTTCAAAAGCTAAACGTTCATCGTAAGGTTTGCGAATTTCAGCCCAATCATCTCCACGCTTTTCAGGTGGATAAAGGAAATCTAAGCGTTCCTCTAAGCCTTCTTCCGATAAATGTGCGAAGAATGAGCCAATGGTATGACCTTCAGGAATTGGATAATCGGGTAAGTCGTTAAAACCTAAACGTAATGTTACGTTACAACGTTTTGCGATGTGATACGTATTTTCAATTGCTGTAGGAATATCCGAAAACAGCTCAATCATTTGCTCAGATGTTTTGAAATATTGCTCTGGGGTGTAACTTTTTGGTCTGCGATTATCGCCAAGCACATAACCATCTGCAATACATACACGTGCTTCATGTGCTTCAAAATCTTCACTTTTAATAAAGTGAACATCATTATGTGCAACAACACCAATATTATATTTTTTTGCGAGTTTTACCGCTTCGTGAATGAAATCTTCTTCACCAGAATGATTTGTACGAGAGAGCGCGAAGTAAACTCGATTACCAAATTTTTCAACCCATTCTTCTAATAGTGGTTCGGCTTTTTGCGGATTAGATGTACATAGCATTTTGCCGACATCACTTTGCATGCCTAAAAGAACAATTAAGTCTTGGTTTTGTTCTAAAATTAATTCTTTTTTTACACAAGGAATATCGAGTTGTTGTCCTGAAATATAACCTTCAGAGACAAGTTCAGTGAGGTTGCGCCAGCCTTTATTGGTCATAGACAATAAAGCAACACGATGCTCTGCATCATTTAAACGTAATGTTGCACCTAAAATAGGTTTAATGCCTTTGCCCAAGCATTTCTGATAAAACTTTACCGCAGCATGTAAATTTGATAAATCGGTAATGGCAAGTGCAGGCATTTGATCATCTGCTGCAACTTTAACAAGTTCAGGTATACGAACAATAGATTCCGTAATTGAAAATTCTGTTTGAATACCAAGATGTACAAAGTGCATAAATGAGTCCCTGCAAAAACACCCGCTATTTTAGCACGCTCTATTGTTATTCTGAGTGTAATTGAATTGAATTGATGAAGTTTTATCTAATATTTTATAGAAATATAACATGATCAAAACATTAACAAATGAAAAACTATAGAATTTGGATGTTTTATCTAAAAAGGCGGGAGATCTTGATGGTTTTTCTAAACGATAAAATAGATGAGCTAAAATAAAAGCCCTCAATTGAGGGCTTTTATTTTTCAAATTTCATCAAGAAAAAAATCTGCAATAGGTATTATCTTAAACGAGATAACCATTCACCTAAAGACTGAACAATTTGAACCAGAATAATCAGCACAATTACGGTTAAATAAATCACGCTATCATCAAAGCGTTGATAACCATATGAAATAGCAAGGTCACCAATACCGCCTGCACCAATTGCACCAGCCATTGCAGTTGCGCCAATTAAACTAATGAGGGCAGTGGTTAAGTTTAAAATAAGCGAGCTACGTGCTTCAGGAACAATAAACTTAAACACGATTTGTAATGGTGTTGCACCCATTGCTTGAGCAGATTCAACAATACCGCTATTCACTTCAAGCAAAGAAGATTCAACCAAGCGACCAATATATGGCCCGACATAAATGGTTAAAGGCACAATTGCAGCCCAAGTACCAATGGTTGTACCTGTAACAAATTTTGTTAAAGGATAAACCGCAATCATTAAAATAATGAAAGGTAATGAACGCAATGCATTAATAATTGGGTTTAAGCCATAATAAATTTTAGAGTTGGGCAAAATACCGTCTGCACGCGTCATAACAAGAATAATCCCTTGAATGAAGCCCCAGATTGTTCCAAAAATCATTGCAAAAAACACCATGCTAAATGTTTCTTGTAATGCGGTAACAAACTGATCCATTGAAACTGAACTAGTCCAAAACGGTGCTGTCATTTGTGTCAGTAATTGAACAATGAGCTCTCTCATGCGATTACTCCTGATTGTTCAACTTCTACGCCGTGAGATCTTAAGAAATCGATGGCTTGTTGAATAAGTGCATCATCACCTAGAAGTTGAATAAACATTTGTCCAATCACAGTACCGTTAATTTCGGTCATATTGGCAAAAAGAATATTCAAACTAATATCAAACTGTTTAATAACTGCCTGAATAACTGTTTCTTGTGCAGAACTACCTAAGAATTTAAGGCAATACACACTGTTATGATTTTGATTTTCTAAATTACTCAAAATATTTACAGGTAATTGTTGCTGTAAAACTGTTTGAATGAAATTTTTGGTTGTAGGATGTTTCGGTTGACTAAAAATTTCTAAAGTTGAACCTGATTCAATGACCTTACCTTGTTCCATTACAGCCACATAGTCACAAACAGTTTCAATTACGTCCATTTCATGGGTAACCATTACGATGGTAATACCGTGCTCTTTATTGATTTTTTTCAATAAAGCTAAAACAGATTTAGTTGTTTGAGGATCTAGTGCACTTGTTGCTTCATCGCAAAGTAAAATTTTAGGATGATTGGCAAGGGCACGGGCAATACCAACACGTTGCTTTTGACCACCCGAAAGTTCATCTGGGTAGGCATTGGCTTTATGTTTAAGGTCAATAAATTCTAATAATTCATTTAAACGTTTTTCACGCTCAGCTTTGCTGTAGCCCAACAGTTTCATTGGCATTTCAATATTTGCAGAAACCGTTTTGGTTTGCAGTAAATTGAAGTGCTGAAAAATCATGCCAATATTGGCACGTTCGCTACGAAGTTCAGAAGCGCTTAAAGCGGTGAAATCGGTTTGATTGATAATCACTTGACCGTCATTTGGACGTTCTAAAAGATTAATCAGACGGATTAAAGTACTTTTACCAGCTCCGCTATAGCCAATGATGCCAAAAATACTGCCATCTGGAATTTGAAGGTTGATCTGATCTAAGGCACGAATAGTTTGGCCATTGAGCGTGTAATGCTTGGAAATATTTTTAAATTCAATCATATCGTCAAAATTAATCTGGAATGAAAAACAGGCAAAGAGATTTGCCTGTTTTAGTTATTATTAATTATATTACTATTTAGTTTCAGTTAAATAGCTGATTGGTTTATTTACGTCAACTTTAGTACCTTCAAATTTCTCTTTAATGAACTTTTGAGCGGCTTCAGTATGATATAAAGCACCAACTTTTTGTAATACAGGATCATTTGCACGATCTGCAACAACAGCTAGAACATTCACGTTAAGTTTTGTACTTTGGTCAACTGGCTCATAAAAAACAGAATCTTTAAGAACGTTTAAACCACCTTCAAGTGCAAGTGTATTACCTAAAACAATTGCATCTACTTCGTCTTTAACACGTACAGCAGTTGCCATTTGAATAGGTTTAATCACAATTGCTTTAGCATTTTCAGTGATGTCGTTTGGTGTACCAGTTGCAGGGTCAAAGTCAGCTTTTAATTTCAATAAACCCGCAGATTGAAGAAGAAGTAAAGCACGTGCTTCATTTGCTGCATCGTTTGGAATAGCAATTGTTGCGCCATTTGCAAACTCTTCAACTTTTTTAACTTTGCTTGAGTAAATACCCATTGGCTCTAAGTAAGTTGTAGATACAGGTGCAATTTTATCTTTGTTTGATGCATTGAATGCAACAAGATATGCATAAGATTGGAATGCATTGATATCAATTTCTTTGTTTGCAACAGCGGTATTCATTGCAACGTAATCTGTAAAGCTTTTCACTTGAAGATCAATACCTGCTTCTTTCGTTTCAGGTAATTTTGCAATAAAGTTCCAAATATCAGCATCTGAACCTGTAGAAGCCATAACAACTTTTTGTAATTCTGTTGTTTCTTTTTGCGCTGCTTCAGTTGCAGGTGCTTCAGGCTTTGAACAAGCTGTTAAGCCAACTGTAAGACCTAAAATAAGTCCAAGAATTTTTTTCATTTCTTCGTCCTAAGTAAATTTATAAGTGATAAATTTACGATAACCAATGTTGGAGAGATTATAGGTTAAATAAAGCCTTAGCGTGTTGAAGCTAACGTGAGCGTTATTTAATAATCAATTACTTATATGGCAGTTTCCATACTAAACAATGACTTTATAGATTGAACTAAATAAAGGCAAATTTTGTTTTCTTTGGAACAGTTCATAACTTGGCAATATCATAACAATAAATAAATATTCGATATAGTGATGAAAAACAGAATACTTAGCTTAATTATTGAATAAGGGTTGTAATTTATTCTATTAAATTTATTTAAAAACAATAAATTATCTAAATATTAATTTAATTTAGCTTAATAGTAATGTCTTTATTCATCTTTATAAGATTTTATCTGATATAAAGATGAAAAATGAATATAGAAGTAAACTTATAAATGAAAATGTTGAATGAATGAAGCCTTATAAAATGCTTGTGTAAAAGAAATATGTATTCTATGTTCAATCGCAACTCTATATATTTTCATTTTGCTTATTATTTAAGAGGGAAAGAGGGTTTTGTTGCTTGGAAACTTAAGACTTTCTTTTATATGCAAAAGGAAAGAGATCAAAAATTTTTCTAACAGGATAGTCACGTAAATATTTATATGTAGATAGGCGATAATATTCATTCCAGTAACTTACAGATCTTTGATAAGTCAGATAACAGAATTCTTTATTTTGCTGAATAAATTTATTAATAACAGATTTATTTGCTTTTATATACGGGTAGAGATCCTCACAAATTTCCACAACATACTCGCCTAAGAGCATAAAAATATAAGGAATAACAAAATCGTCCTCTTCTAATAGGGGATGAATTTGCATAATATTTTTAATAACTTCATGACGGATAAATCCATTGTGATGACGCGTAAAAATACAATTTATTATGAGTTGTTGGTGACATGTGAATGAATCGAGTTGAGCCATCGTTAAGGGTTTATTATAAATTCGATAAGGAATTTGAAGGAAATTTTGATTCAAAGTAATATTACGACATGCATCGATATCGTCTAAAACTAAATAATTTTTTATGGAATTGATGTCATTCCTACAATGTAAAGGAAAAGCATTTTCTAATGAATTAATCATTTTTAGTCACTTTGAAATTAAATTGTATGTACATTTTGAAGCCATTTAAGTAGAAATTTATATAATTCTCTATATATATGTTGAGCTGTCGTGTTAGAAACTAATTGTATTTGATCATCATAGATAATGATGTGGGTATATAAATTGCCTTCATGTAATTTGTCGCTAAATTCATGTAAGTATTCGGAGAGAAACACTAAATTATCAAGATGATATTCATATTGATGATCTAAATTGTGTGGCAACTTTTTTTGTACATATTCTTCTAAAACGGACAGAGCGATTTTTCCTGTATCGATTTTTAAAAGTTGCGGATTGATCTCGATAAAATATTTTTGAATTTTATCTGCTGATTCCATAAAACAGAGATTAAGCGCAAATTCGTTATGGACGTCTTTTAGAAGGGTTGCTTCTGCCCAATATTGAATGTCTTTTGCTGTACATAGTCCTACAATCAATCTTATTTTTAAACAAAATTTTTCTTCATCATTCATTTTTTAAATTTTTAAATAAAATTGTTGATTTAATTGTGGCATAAAAAACCCCGCACTAAGCGGGGTTTTTATTTAATCTAAATTTAGATTAAGCATTTTCACGAGCAATTGCGCGGTAACCAATATCTTTACGGTATTGAACACCATCAAACGTTACTTTTTCGCAAAGTTCCAAAGCTTTTGCTTGTGCTTCGCCAATCGTATTACCTAACGCAGTTACGCAAAGTACACGACCACCCGCAGTTAAGATATCGCCATTATCATTGGCTTTAGTACCTGCATGGAAAACTTTAGCATCAGTCATAACTGTATCTAAACCTGTAATGACATCGCCATTGCTTGAAGTTTCAGGGTAGCCTTTAGATGCTAAAACGATACCTACAGTCTTACGCTCATCCCATTGTGCTTCCGCAGGTAAGTTACCGTCTAAACCTGCTTGAACTAAATCAACCAAAGATGATTTTAAGCGCATCATGATTGGTTGAGTTTCAGGATCGCCAAAACGACAGTTGAATTCGATGACTTTTGGTTGACCTTGTTCATCAATCATCAAGCCTGCGTATAAGAAACCTGTGTAAACATGACCATCTTTTTTCATGCCTTCAACAGTTGGACGCATCACTTCATTCATTGCTTTTTCAAACACGTCTGAAGTTACAACAGGAGCAGGAGAGTAAGCACCCATACCACCTGTGTTTGGACCTTGGTCGCCTTCAAAAATACGTTTGTGATCTTGGGATGTTGCCATTGGCAAGATGTTGTCGCCATCAATCATGCAAATGAAAGATGCTTCTTCACCTGCAAGGAACTCTTCAATCACAACACGAGAACCTGCATCGCCAAATTTGTTGCCTGAAAGCATGTCATCAATCGCATCGAATGCTTCTTGATTGGTCATGGCAACAATGACGCCTTTACCCGCAGCAAGACCATCCGCCTTAATCACAATTGGCGCGCCATTTTTTTCAACAAAGGCTTTAGCAGCATCTACTTCTGTAAATACGTCATAAAAAGCTGTTGGAATATTGTGGCGTTTTAAGAAATGTTTAGCGAAAGCTTTAGAGCCTTCAAGTTGTGCAGCAAATTGAGTTGGACCCCAAACTTTAACACCTGCCGCGCGACAAGCATCGACAACACCATTTACAAGGGGAGCTTCAGGACCAACAATAATCATTTCAACAGTATTATTTTTTGCAAATTCGATAATCGCAGCATTGTCTAAAATGCTTAAGTTTACGTTTTCACATTTATTTTCAGTTGCTGTACCTGCATTGCCTGGTGCAACAAATACTTTTGTTACTTGATCGTCTTGTGCGATTTTCCAAGCGAGGGCGTGTTCACGACCGCCATTACCCAATACTAAAATATTCATTTAAAAAATCCCTCGAAAATGATAATCCCCCTTGCGAACTCAGAATATATTCTGAGGATTCTCACCCTTTAAAAAGGGAGGAGTATCACGAAGTTAAAGTACACTCTATTTCGTGAAAAGTCCCCCTTTTTTGAAAAGGGGGATTTAGGGGGATTTATAAATACGACTTATAATTAATTAGTGGCGGAAATGACGCATGCCTGTGAATACCATTGCAATACCTGCTTCATCAGCAGCTGCAATTGTTTCTTCATCACGCATAGAACCACCCGGTTGAATAATGCATTTGATACCTGCTTTCGCAGCGTTATCAATACCATCACGGAATGGGAAGAATGCATCAGACGCCATTACAGCACCTTCAACCACTAAACCTGCATGTTCAGCTTTAATTGCAGCAATACGAGCAGAGTTTACACGGCTCATTTGACCTGCGCCAACACCAATCGTTTGACGACCTTTTGCATAAACAATCGCATTAGATTTAACGTATTTCGCAACTTTCCAAGCAAAAATCATGTCATCAATTTCAGCTTCTGTTGGTGCGCGTTTAGTTACAACTTTAAGATCAGACGCTTTGATCATGCCTAAGTCTTGGTCTTGAACTAATAAGCCGCCATTTACGCGTTTGTAGTCAAGTTGTGCAGCACGTTCATCAATGTTCGGTAGTTCGCCACATACAAGTACACGTACGTTTTTCTTCGCACCTGTTACTTCAAGAACGCCTTCAGCAATGCTAGGTGCAATAATTACTTCAACGAATTGACGGTCAACAATTGCTTGAGCAGTTGCAACGTCTAATTCACGGTTGAATGCAATGATGCCACCAAATGCAGATTCAGGATCTGTTGCATAAGCAAGATCGTAAGCCGCGTGAATACCATCTAGAGAAACTGCAACGCCACACGGGTTTGCATGTTTAACAATAACACAGGCTGGTTTTACAAAAGATTTAACACATTCAAGTGCAGCATCTGTATCTGCAATGTTGTTATAAGATAATTCTTTACCTTGTAACTGCGTTGCTGTTGAAACAGAAGCTTCTGAAGCTGTGTCTTCTACATAGAAAGCAGCAGATTGATGTGGATTTTCGCCATAACGAAGATCTTGTACTTTATTTAATTGAGTATTGAAAGTACGTGCAAATTTGTCAGCTTGACCTTCTTCTTTACCTACGCGAGCGCCTAAGTAAGAAGCAATCATGCCATCGTATTGTGCTGTATGTTCAAATGCTTTAACTGCTAAGTCAAAACGTGTCGCATGAGATAAAGCACCCTCAGCTTTAAGTTCAGCAACTACAGTTGAATAGTCAGATGCATTTACAACAATACCTACAGATGCATGGTTTTTCGCAGCAGCACGAACCATTGTAGGACCGCCGATGTCGATATTTTCAATCGCATCTGCAAGTGAACAGTTTGGTTTAGCAACAGTTGCAGCAAATGGATAAAGGTTAACAACAACTAAATCGATTGCATCAATGTTATGTTCAGCCATCACAGCTTCGTCTAGACCACGACGAGCTAAGATACCCCCATGAATTTTAGGATGTAGTGTTTTAACACGACCATCCATCATCTCTGGGAAACCTGTGTGCTCTGAAACTTCAACTACGGCAACATTATTGTCTTTCAACAATTTGTATGTACCACCAGTAGATAAAATTTCTACCCCTAGAGCAGCAAGTTCTTGTGCAAATTCAACAATACCAGTTTTGTCGGAAACAGAGATTAAAGCGCGTTTCATAGTCATGATCTTCGTCACAGTCTTTAAGGAACAGATTAAAACAAATTAGCCAATATACAGATAAAAAAAATGCCCGCGGAAGCCGCAAGCATTTTATCATTTATTCACTCATTAAACCGTGAGCTTTCAACTTTTTACGTAGAGTACCACGGTTAAGTCCTAGAATCTCAGCAGCGCGGGTTTGATTCCCTCGCGTATATTCTAGAACCACAGATAAAAGAGGTTTCTCCATTTCTGCCAACACCATGTCGTAAACTTGTGATGGTTGCTCACCTTGCAATTGTGCAAAGTAGTGGCGAACTGCGCGATCTACGTGAATACGAAGAGCAACATCAGATTGAGCAGTAAAAATAGGAGATTTGCTATTCATGCGAATTAATCCGAAACAAATATCACTTGGGTAAAGTGATATATAAATATGGTCTATAAAATTTAACGAATATTCTGTCTTAGATCCTAAAACAGAATATTTTAAAACTGGTATATAGCTTGCCACAACTCAGGGCTTTGGTCGAAATTTAAGCGTAACAATAGTTAAAGATTTGTTACAGACCAATATCAAAACAAAAAAATCTACTCATACGCATTATGGTTGATAAGGCGCATTTTGTTGATCAGTATTTGTTGTGAATTTTGCGAGGAGTTTGCAGCACAAAGCTTTCGTGGCGCGTATAATACCATTGTATAAGGAAAAGTGAGCAAGAAAACTGCATTTTTTTTACTTTTTTTTGCAATTTTTAATAGTTTTTTTCAATGTTCAGGGGCGAATAATTTCCAAGTGGTAATTATCGAAGTCTTTTTTGTCTATAGGCGCAATAATATTGAAGTTAAATGGGCTGTTCTGAGGAATTCGTTCAATATTAATAAGACTTTTAATTAAGTATTCTTTTGGGCGGTAGGTTTGAGAATGAACTGCAACATTATTCTTAAAGAAAGTAATACTTACTAAAGGTAGCGCTAAACTGTGTTCATTGTGGTTAATAATGTAACCTGAAACATTTGATGATGTTTTATGAATAGGGGTGACTTTTACATTTACAAAATCTACTAACTTATATTGCTCAATTAAACTTTCACATTGGAACATGCCACATATTTTTGTGTAAGCACTATTAATAAGAGAGTTGTTATTTAGCATTTTAGGGTTAATCATTACAATTTGAAGTACAAATATAGCGATTAAAGAAAAATTAATGATTCCCCAGATGGTGTAATAACGCGTCGTGTTTTTCTTTTCAGGATTAAAGTCTGCATCTTTTGCTAAATTTAAAGTGGGAAATGCACTAATAGGTTCAGGGTTGAACGCATTCAAATTATTAAGATATGTTTTTAAATTGATATTAGAGTTTTCAACTTTTTGCTCAAAAATATTGAGAACATTCTTTGCTAATAGCGGGGTGTATGAAATGTCTTCATTGTTAATGTGCTGATCAGGTCGATTTTCTTGATATGAGATTGTCTCGTTTGAATCTGAGAGAGTAGATGTTAAATATGAAATGGCATTAAAGGTTGCTTCACATTTAGGGCAACAAACCATGCCCTGAGCCGCAGTAAGCTGCGGAACAGTTACTTTATAAGTAGATAAGCACTCAGGACATTTAGTTTGTTTTTCACTCATAATTTATACTAATAGTGGTATTAGAATGAATGACGTTTCCCGGAAATTCTGCACCAGTATTCGTCGCGCGTTTCAACTTGCAATATATCAAAAAATTCAGAATAAACGCTAGAAACATCATCAACTTGTTCCTGAATAACACCTGCAAGTGCAAATTCACTTTCAGATTTTACAAGTGTCGCAAATTGTGGTGCAAGCATCATGAGTGGGCCAGCAAGAATATTTGCCACAAACACATCTGCTTTTTGATCTTTTAGTGTTTCATTAAACTCGTCGGGTAAACCAACAAATAAGTTATCTAATACGCCATTGAGTTCAGCATTTTGTTTTGTTGCTAAAACAGCTTGAGGGTCAATATCGGTCGCATATACTTTTTTAGCACCTAATAATAGTGCTGCTACACCTAAAATACCTGAACCACAGCCATAATCAATCACAATTTTATCTTTTACGTCGGTTTGTCCAAGCCATTGTAAGCAAAGGAATGTACTTGCATGGTTACCTGTACCAAATGCCAAACCTGGATCTAACTTAATATTTACAGCATCTGCTTCGGGTGGTTGCATCCATTCAGGAACAATCCAATATTTCTCACCAATTTGGATTGGCTCGTATGCATCCATCCAAGTGCGTTCCCATTCTTGGTCTTCCATGAATTCGCTACGCATAGGCTCTGTAGGAAGTTGAGTGCGAATAAATGTTTCTAAAGCAGCAACATCTATTTCTTCATCATCTTCTTGAGCATAAATACCTGTAACAATCACTTTATTCCAAAGTGGCGTTTCGCCTGGAAGTGGTTCAAGTAAGTCTTGATTTTCAGCATCATCTAAAGTCACGCTTACTGCGCCAAGAGATTCTAAAAGCGTTTCTGTAAAATCAACTTGTGCTTGATCAACGGTAATATGAATTTGTAACCACTTCACGGGAATAACCTAAAAAATTTTATATCTTGCATATTGTAGCCGATCTGCATGATGACTGCTTGAAAATCGGCACAGTGAATAGAAGATACTGCACCGATTTTAAATTTATTTCATTTAATCACGTCATATCGTTGGTTGATTCTTTTGTGCGTGTAATCATAAAGCCGAATATTGCAGCAAAAACATACATAAAAATTGAATAGACTGCGGCAGGCATTGCAATCGTTGTATTCGCCATAACAGTTAATGCAATGGTCATGGCTAATGTACTGTTATGAATACCAATTTCAAAGGCACATGCACGTGCTTGAGTACTACTAATACCTAAAACACGTGGTACAAAGTAACCAATGGCTAAACTACATGCACAGAATATTGCTGTTGCAAGTCCAACTTGGGTTAAATAAGTGGCGATGTTTGTACGCTCTGCAAAAATAGCAAGGGCGATAATTGAAATTAAAAAGATCACCGCAAATATTCGTAATGGTTTATTTAATTTCTCGGTGAGTTTTGGTGCGTAATGACGAATCAACATTCCAATGCCCACAGGAATAATAATGATTGCAAAAACTTGAAGGATTTTAGAAAACTGTAAAGAGATTTGCTGACTTTCTTGCATAAAGTGCAAAATTGCAAAATTCATTATTAAAGGTAGTGTAAATGCTGCAATCACTGAATTAATTGCTGTTAGGCTAATATTCAGTGCAATATCACCTTTAAATAAATAGCTAAATAAGTTTGCGGTACTACCACCAGGGGATGCTGCTAACAACATTAAGCCCACGGAAAGTAATGGTGGTAAGGAAAGCACTTTACAAAGAATAAAGGCAAGCGCCACCAATATGACTAATTGGCAGAATAGGGCAATGAGTACAGCTTTAGGATGTTTAGATACACGTTTGAAATCGTTGAGGGTGAGTTCTAAACCCAAGCCAATCATAATAATGGCAAGTGCTAAAGGTAGAAGAACGGTAATTATTCCCATATTCATATAAAACTCCTTTTAATTTTATCGTTTTCGCATCATCCAGATGCTTTGCTTGTCGCTTATAAATTTTTAATTATTTGAATATAAATAGATATTAACCATACTTATATAGGGCTTGTAAATACTAAAAAGTGACTGCTCTGCAATGGTCGGTTTTGAGAAATATTCTTTTTTTAAAGTATTGTATGAATCACGTATTTTTTTATTACGATAAATTCGACTTAAATTGTCAACTTAGACACTATTTTTTGCTACAATCTGCAGTCATTATTTTTATCTCTCATTTACCATTATGCATTATCCTAAAGTTTACGATGTCATTGTTATCGGCGGTGGTCACGCAGGTACAGAAGCGGCATTGGCTGCGGCACGTATGGGTCGACAAACCTTACTCTTAACTCATAACATTGAGACTTTAGGGCAGATGAGCTGTAATCCAGCCATCGGTGGTATTGGTAAATCGCATCTTGTGCGTGAAATTGATGCCTTGGGCGGTGCAATGGCACTTGCTGCCGATAAAGGCGGTATTCAATTCCGTATTCTAAACTCACGTAAAGGTGCAGCGGTTCGAGCAACTCGTGCCCAAGCTGACCGTGTGCGTTTTAAAGCTGCGATTCGTGAAACATTAGAAAACCAAGCCAACTTAGATATTTTCCAACAAGCAGCAGACGACTTAATTGTTGAAGGCGATACCGTTAAAGGTGTTGTAACGCAAATGGGTGTTCGCTTCGATGCGAAAACGGTTGTATTAACCACAGGCACATTCTTAGGCGGTGTGATTCACATTGGTCTAAACAACGCTTCTGGCGGTCGTGCGGGTGATCCTCCTTCAATTTCTTTGGCTGCGCGCCTTCGTGAATTGAACTTACCTGTAGGTCGTTTAAAAACAGGTACGCCTCCACGTATTGATGCACGTTCGGTCGATTTTTCTGTGATGACAGCACAGCCGGGTGATTTCCCATCTCCGACCATGTCATTTATGGGTGATGCATCTATGCATCCTGAACAGGTGAATTGCTATATTACGCATACCAATGAACGCACTCATGACATTATTCGTGGCGGTTTAGACCGTTCACCTATGTACACAGGCGTTATTGAAGGTGTTGGTCCACGTTACTGCCCATCGATTGAAGATAAAATTCATAAATTTGCAGATAAAGATTCGCATCAAGTGTTCATTGAACCTGAAGGTTTAGACACGCATGAGCTTTATCCAAATGGTATTTCTACATCTTTACCATTCGATGTTCAGTTTGAATTGGTTCGCTCAATTCGTGGTATGGAAAACGCGCATATTATGCGTCCGGGTTATGCTATTGAATACGATTACTTCAACCCACAAGCGTTGAAATTCTCTTTAGAAACTAAAGCCATTAATAACTTGTATTTTGCAGGTCAAATTAACGGTACAACTGGTTATGAAGAGGCTGGTGCACAAGGTTTACTTGCAGGCTTGAATGCTGCGCGTCGTGCATGGGATCAAGAGCAATGGACACCAAAACGTGATGAAGCGTATATGGGTGTATTGGTTGATGACCTCATTACTTTAGGTACTAAAGAACCGTACCGTATGTTCACATCACGTGCTGAATACCGTTTGATGCTTCGTGAAGACAATGCCGATCAGCGTTTAACAGCGATTGGTCGTGAAATGGGTCTTGTAGATGATGAGCGTTGGGCTTCTTACTGTGACAAAATGGAAGCAGTAGAGAAAGAAACAGGTCGTTTGCAACACCTTTGGGCTGCGCCAAATAACCCAATGGGTAAAAAGTTCGTTGAAATGACGGGTGCAGATTTATCTAAAGAATGTTCAGCAATTGATTTGTTGAAACGTCCAAATATTAACTTTGCTCAAATTGCAGAATTAACGGGTTCTGAAGTTACGCCATTTGTGGGCGAGCAAATTGAAATTGCTGTGAAATATGCAGGTTATATTAACCGTCAGCAAGAAGATGTTGCTCAAATGAAGCGTCTTGAGGAAACAAGTATTCCTGCCGATTTTGATTATGACGTTGTTTCTGGTTTATCTCGTGAAATTACTTTGAAATTGAAAGATATTCGTCCTGAAACTTTAGCGCAAGCAAGTCGTATTCCGGGTGTTACACCTGCTGCGGTTCAATTGGTGATGATTACAATTCGTAAAAATAACCAAGCTAAAAAATCTGCATAAGATTTTGAAGTGATAAAAAGCCCGCATAATGCGGGCTTTTTTAATGAATGAATTTTTATCTGAGAAATATTGGTGAATTTAAGTATCTGATTGAAAAAGTAAAAAGGCTTATCTATTTTTTGTATAAAAAGTACACATTAGTTCTTAAAGATAAAAAGTGATTTAAGTTTCACATCAACTTATTTCACAAAAATTATAGGAAAGTTTAAATTAGCTTCATGTTCAAAACACGAGGTAAATACCATGACTATGAAGCGTATTCGTTATAACAATTCAGATTTAGCCTGCCAATGTTAAAACTGAACTGTAAAATAACAAATATAAAGAACAATGAAGTTTGTAATGTCGGTTGTCTTGTTTACAAGCTTCGATTTCTATAAACCAACAGCGCAAAGAACGATAACAATATAAATATAAAACTATAAAAGCCCCTTGAAAGGGGCTTTTTTTTAATCTTCGATTTCATGAACTGCGTTATAAACATCTATAGGTTGAATATCTTGAATACGACTACCAAAACTACGCAACCACCAAACCAATTGAGATGTAAAAGGAACTGAAGCCTGAACTTGAACAAGACCATTGCCTAAATCTTCTAAAACCTGATCTTTACTGAGTTGGCTTTCTTCAAAATATGCAGCATTTACATCTGTCATTATTAGTTTTAACTCAATGAGATCTGTGGGCTTAGAATAATCGACACGGAAGCCTAATGCACCAGATTCAATATATTTATCTATATCAAAATCAACAGGATGCAATGCACGAGAATTTAGCACTTTTGCTGTCTTGAAACGGTGCAACGCAAAAGTTTGAATATCGGTTTTGTCTAAACGAGTGCATATTAAATAAATAACCGCACCTTTTTGAACCAATGCTAAAGGATTGAGAACATAAGTTTTTTCTTCTGCACCGACAGTACGCGCATGATAAACACATTCAAGCTGCTTATCTTGTAATAAGCCTTCATAAATGGCTTGCTGAGAACCCCGTTCAACCAATGGTGGAATAAGTGGTTGGTTTGCAGGAACAATACGAACACGATTAATCCATTGGCGTACATTGTTTTGTGTTGAAAGGCTACGACGTGCGAGGTCAAACCAAGGATTCATTTCTTCAACTAAACTAGGCGGAAGTAAATGCTTTAAATGCTCTTCAACCATCATAAATGTCACCGCTTGTGAGCTGGTCATATGCGGTAAACTTTGAATAGGTGCATCTGCTCGCCAACGCCAACCTTGTGGCACAGTGCCGTTATTTTCAATAGGAAAGCGTTGCGATATTTGGTTCAAGTCACGTTGGATAGTACGCAAACTAATATCAATGCCTTCGCGTTGCAAAATTTCTTGTAGCTCACGCGTACCCATCCATTTTCCTGTAGATAAGCGTGAAAGAATTTGCCATTGGCGATATAAGGTATTCGATGTTTCTTTTTCTTGTGCTTGCATAATAGATCAAAGTACGATGAATTGAGAAAAAAGTATTGCTTGAATACAGGACACAATAAGAAAACTACTTACTTTTAGCAAGTAAATTTAACAAAATCCTATTCAATCAATTTTTACTCTAAATTTGCAATTTCCTTAAAAACTAAATAAGTTTTATTCAATATGAAAAATAATTGGCATTTAAATTGCTTACACATAATTACATAAAATTACAATGAAGAGGTTTGTATGCTTAAAGAAGATCATGCTGTTACTACAGTTTTAGATGATGTAGCTACAAATCAAATGAATGTTGGGTCTACGTTAGATTCAAGTACTAGAAAAAATACGCATGGCTTATTTGAACAAATTAAAAAGCAATTTTTCAATGAATTGTTTGATGATAAAACGATGTCGGGAAATGCTGGTGAGAAAATAGAAAACTGGCTATCTCAACATAGTCTTACAGATTTGCAGTCATTAAATGATGCTGCAAAATCACATTTTTTATATGAAGGTATTACATTTTCGGTATATGGAGAGCAAGATGGTTCAGAGAGAACCATTCCATTTGATGTGATTCCAAGAATTATTGCTAAAAAACAATGGAATACAATTGCTTTAGGTTGCTCGCAACGGGTTCGTGCACTTAATTTATTTTTACATGATATTTATCATCAACAAGAAATTCTAAAAGCAGGAATTGTTCCTGAGCTTCAAGTGCTTACACATGAGGCATATCAACCACATATGTATGCACATGACTTAAAAGGGAAAATATATAGTCAAATTAGTGGTATTGATATTATTCGAGACAAAGTAGGTGACTTTTATGTGCTTGAGGATAATTTAAGAACACCATCAGGCGTGTCTTATATGCTAGAAGGGCGAAAAATTAGTCAAAAGCTGATGCCTGAGTTGTGTAAGCAAAACAATATTTCAGCCATAGAGCAATATCCGCAATTACTCAGAGAGATTCTTGCGGAAAATGCTTATGTCGATCGCCCGATGATAGTGGTGTTGACTCCGGGTAGATATAACAGTGCTTATTATGAACACGCATTTTTAGCACGAGAAATGGATGTGCCATTGGTGACATCAAAAGACTTATTTGTTGAAAATGATAAGGTTTATGTCAAAACTGTTCGTGGTCGTCAGCAAGTTCATGTGATTTATCGCCGTTTGGATGATGCTTTTATCGATCCGCTTTGCTTTAAGCCTGATAGTACGCTCGGTGTTCCGGGATTAATGTCTGCGTATTTGCAAAACAATGTGGTGATTGCAAATGCACCGGGAACAGGTGTAGCAGATGATAAATCTATTTATCCTTATGTCGATAAAATGATTCATTTTTATTTGGGCGAAGAACCTGTTCTTAAAAATGTACCAACGTATCAATGCCGTGAACAACAAGATTTAGATTATGTTTTGGAAAATCTTGAAAAATTAGTGGTAAAAGAAGCGCAAGGTTCGGGTGGTTACGGCATGTTGATTGGACCGCATGCCTGTGAAAAAGAATTGGCTATTTTTAGAGATAAACTCATAGCAACGCCGCATTTATATATTGCACAGCCTACGTTAGAACTTTCTGTATCTCCAACTTTAACTGAAAAAGGTATTGCGGAACGCCATATTGATTTACGTCCATTTGTGTTGAGTTCTCCGTATAGGACTGAAATTGTTCCAGGTGGCTTAACACGTGTCGCAATGGAAGAAGGTTCTTTGGTGGTGAACTCATCTCAAGGTGGCGGTATTAAAGACACATGGGTTGTCGATTCTTTACATTCATAAGTTTGCGATACTGAGGAGATAAGAATGATTTTATTAAATTCTAGTGCAGAATATATTTTTTGGTTGGGACGTTATATTTCACGTATTCAATATTTGTGTCATCAATTTCCATTTAAAGAAGATGCTGAAGCAGCAGAATATGCAAAAGCTTTTTGTTTACCTGCATTTGATGCAATGTCTTTAAATGAACTTGTTTTAAACGAAAGTCATGCTGTTTCATTTAAACAGCAGTTTCTTTACGCAAAAGATAATATTCACGAATTACGTGGTGTGCTTACAGCGTATGGCTATGCAGAATTAAATCAGCTGATTAAAACGGCAAGTGAAAATCCGGGATACATTTGTGATGTGGTGGGTGAGTGTTTAGATGTTTTAGAAGCTGAGTCACATGATGTAT
This sequence comes from Acinetobacter portensis, assembly GCF_009372215.1. GTDB lineage: Bacteria > Pseudomonadota > Gammaproteobacteria > Pseudomonadales > Moraxellaceae > Acinetobacter > Acinetobacter portensis. The sequence continues at coordinate 26,292 of NZ_LWRV01000077.1, forward strand.
TTCTATTTTTTAAATTAGGGCAAAGCATCGAGCAAATTGATAGGCAAATACGTTTAAATCAAAATTTAAGTGCAGCTTTACAGGCGTTAAGCATTGTCGTTAAATTGCTGGAAGAACTAGGTTGGGATTCATTAGCAGATACTTGGAGAGACTTACAAAACTCTTCAAGTTCGGAAAATTTTTATCGGTTCAGTGATCAAGTTCATCAAATGTTCGAGGTGAATGCATGAGACTCATGGTAAATCATCAAACGCATTATAGTTATAGTGAAGAAGCGTCGAATAGTATTCAATATATTAAAATGATGCCATTTAATAATAGCCATCAGAACGTGAAATCTTGGGATATTAGTGTTCCTGGTGAAATGCAAATGAAGCGAGATGCTTTTAATAATATTTGGATTACAAGTTCACAGCGTTTTGCATATCAGCAAATGACCATTATGGCACAAGGAATCGTAGAGCTAAATTTAACATCTGAAAATGGTTTAGATGATCAGATGAATCCTTATTTGTTCATGCAACCGACGCCAAGTACTCTATGTAATCCTGAAATGAAAGAATTTGCACACCGTTATGTGCCTGTTGTAAGCCGTGAAAATTTGATGCATTTGGCTGCTGCAATTCTTGAAAGAATTCCTTATATCTCTTATACGACGAATGTAAATACGACTGCAGTAGATGCTTTTGAGCATCAACAAGGTGTTTGCCAAGATCATAGTCATGTTTTTATTGCAATGTGTAAGTCTTTAGGGCTTGCTGCACGTTATGTATCTGGCTATTTATTTGTACCAAATACTTCTCACCTAGCGAGTCATGCATGGGCAGAAGTTTTTTTAAATGATTTATGGTATTGTTTCGACATTAGTAATCAATTATTTACACCTAGTTCACATATTTATGTTGCTGTTGGGCGTGATTATTGGGATGTTGCTCCTGTTCGTGGAATGCGCGAAAAGGGCGGGCTAGAAACAATGCATTCTATTGTGCAAGTTTTAGCATGTTAAAAATAAAAAAGAGGATGTTATGACTTATTGTTGTGCGCTACGTTTAAAAGATGGATTGGTTTTTATCAGCGATACGCGTACAAATGCGGGTGTAGATCATATTTCTGTTTTTCGAAAACTATATATCTTTGGTATAGAGGGAAAACGCTTTTTCACCATTCAAACTTCAGGTAATTTGGCAACAACGCAAGCGGTGATTGGTTATTTAAAAAATCAGTTAACATTAAATCAAGAGCCTAATTTATATAGCGTAAATACGATGTTTGAAGTGGCTGAATTGGTCGGTCACACACTTAGAAAAGTCATTGCAGATGTGACAGCCGATACGTTAGAGCAAAGTAATTATTATTGTAGTTTACTTGTGGGTGGGCAAATAGGCGAAGAACCTATGCAACTTTATAACATTTATCCGCAAGGTAACTTCATTAGCGCAACCAAAGACACGCCATTTTTCCAAATTGGAGAAAGTAAATATGGTAAGCCAATTTTAGATCGTGCACTTAGTTATGATATGCCAATAGATGAAGCTTTACGATGCGCTCTTATTTCATTTGATTCAACGCTCAGATCAAATGTATCTGTTGGAATGCCGCTTGATGTTTTGGTTTATAAAAAAGATAGCTTAAACCTTCCAGAAGGTAAGCGAATTAATGAATCAGATGAATATTTTGAAAAAATTAGCAAGCAATGGTCTGAAACATTGAAAAAGGGGTTACAAGATTTGCCTAAGCCAACCCATGATTATTTCGATTAATTTCTGTATTTTTTGTTAAAGTAATGACGTTGGTTAGATAAAGTATTGTAATTTTTTACAATAATAAGAGGAGCATAAATGTACCAATTATGTTATGCCAGTTGTGCAACATCGGATGGTGAAAAATTATTAGAAGATCTTAGGAATACATTGAAAGAAGCGCGTGATTTTAATGTTAGACATCAAATTACAGGTGTTCTTTATTTTGCAGACGGTTATTTTTTTCAATGTTTGGAAGGGGATAAGGCTGATTTAGATGTTTTATGTGAAATGATTAAAAAGGATAATCGCCATAAAGGCTTTACACTTTTTGAATATAAGCCGATTGAAAAGCAGCATTTTGTAGATTGGTCTATGAAATACGTGAAAAGAAATAGTGTGATTCAGCAATATATGCGTGATCATGGCTTTGAGTTATTTAGACCAAAATTATTACAACTAAATCAGGTCGATGAATTGGTTTTATTATTAGCAGATATAAAAGATTAGAGAAAGCATTGTTGGATCTTTTTTTATAAATTAAAACCTGTTTTATGAAAAACTGTATTAGACAGATAAAAGCCCAAGATCACTTGGGCTTTTATGTATTTAGATTTTTTTTCGAATAGGGCGATGACTTAATCGGCATAATAATTCATAGCCAATGGTACCATTCGCTTCAGCAACATCATCAACTAAGCGATTTTTGCCCCAAAGTTCGACTTCTGTACCAATGGGTGCATTTATGCCTGTCACATCAATTGCAATCATATCCATTGCAACACGACCAATAACAGCTACTTTCCGCCCATTGATTGCAACATGGTTTTGTTTTGGAAAAGCACGTGGGTAACCATCTCCATAACCAATAGATACAATAGCCAGCTCAGTTTCTTTTTCTGCAATAAAGGTAGAACCATAACCTACAGATTCACCAGCTTGAATGGTATTTAAAGCAATAATTTCAGCAGTGAAAGTCATGACAGGTTTAATATCTAAATCATGTGCAGTTTTATCGGCAAAAGGGCTTGCACCATATAACATGATTCCAGGACGAACAAAGTCAAAATTAAGTTCAGGCCATTTGAAAATAGCTGCGGAATTACAGCAAGATGCCATAATAGGTTCACAGGCTTCTTTTACTCGTAAAAATTGTGATTTTTGTTGTTCATTTAATGGGTGGTTTTCTGCATCGGCATTTGCAAAGTGCATAGCTAAAACACAGGTAAATCCTTCGGCTTTTAGCGTATGAATGACACTTATAATGTCGTCGACTTTAAAACCTAAGCGGTTCATGCCGCTATTGAGTTTTACCCAAACTTTTAAATTTTTAGCAATATAAGCATCTTTATGTGTAAGCAACCAATCAAGTTGTTGTTGGTGGTGAACAATCAACTCAATATTCTGATCTATCACAATTTGCATTTCTTCTGCAGAAAAAATACCTTCAATAAGTGTAATGGGCTGTTGGTAGCCTAATTCACGTATTTCAATGGCTTCTGCTAAACAAGCGACACCAAAAGCATCTGTATTTGCTAAGGCTGCTAAACAGTCTTTAACGCCATGTCCATAAGCATTGGCTTTGACCATGCTGACAATTTTAGCGGTTGGGGAAAGTTGTTTAACGCGGTTTAAATTATATTGCAGTGCTTCACTATCAATATAAACAGTTGCTTGGCGCACCCGAAGAACTCCTTTAAATAGGAAAAAGGTAAGTGAAATTTTATTCAATGACCAATGCGGAATAAAACATGCTGAATTTGGTATCACTTGATGAGGTGATGTAAATTACAGTGAGAATCTTAGGCATTTCATACAATTGAAATTAAATAAACAATCGTTATAAATGCAATTGTTATTGTATGCCTATATCTAATATTTTTGAATATTTAGTCATTATTGTTGTGTATTTTTTCTAAATGGTTAAAAAGTTATTTGGGTGGTAAGCGTACGGAAAAATCTACTTCTCCATTTGTATCTGGACGTAAACTAATATAGTAGGTTTTACTATTATTACATGCACTTACAGTCCAATACTCAATGACTTCTTTAATTTGTCCTTCTGGTGTTTGGTCAATTTTGAAAATTTGAGTTTGAATTGAATCAATTTTTCTACAGCTTGATCCAAACCAAGTTGTTAAAGTTTTTGAAATTACTTTTTTAATGTCTTGTTTAAGAATTTGGTCAGAAGCACTTTCACCAGTAAAGTTTGAGTTTGCCATACTTGTACTGTTGAAATTAAGAAGAATAAAGATGGAAAATAAAAACTTATTCATAATATTAGCTCTTCGTTATAGTTTTAGGATGAATAGAAAATCAATTGAATTGGTGAGCTATTCATCCTAAGTTATTTTGAGACCTAATAATATATACAATAATGACAGATGAAAAACTTATTCCTCATCATCGTATTGCGAATAGAACTCAGGAGATAAGTTACTAAAACGCGTATATTGACCTTCGAAAGCAAGGCGAACAGTACCAATAGGGCCATTACGTTGCTTACCGATAATAATTTCGGCAGTACCTGCTTCTTTTGATTCTTTGTTATAAACCTCATCACGGTAAATAAACATAATCAAATCGGCATCCTGCTCGATTGCACCAGATTCACGTAAATCGGACATTACAGGGCGTTTATTTGGTCGATTCTCTAGCGCACGGTTAAGCTGTGAAAGAGCAATAACAGGGCATTGCATTTCTTTAGCGAGTGCTTTTAGGCTTCGGGAAATTTCCGAAATCTCACCAACACGGTTATCGCCCATACCTGGTACTTTCATCAATTGAAGATAATCGACCATGATGCATCCCAACTTACCGCCATGCTGCTTGGCAATACGACGAGCACGAGAGCGTAATTCTGTTGGTGGTAATGCTGATGAGTCATCGATATACAGATTTTTTTCTTGTAAATGGACGATGGTACTGGTTACTTTAGACCATTCATCGCTATCCATTTTACCTGCGCGTAAATGTCCCTGATGCACACGTCCAAATGAAGAAATTAAACGCATTGCAATTGAATCTGCGGGCATCTCCATTGAGTAAACAAGAGCTGGTAAGTTGTTGTTAAATAATACACTTTCAACTAAGTTCATCGCAAAAGTAGTTTTACCCATAGATGGACGAGCAGCAACAATAATTAAATCACCTGCTTGCATACCAGATGTTTTATTATCGAGTTCAACGAAACCAGTTGTTAAACCTGTAATGCTACCTTCTTGTTGCGATAATTCATTTAGCTTATCGAAAACATCTGCAACAATGGTATTAATTGCTTTAGGGCCGACATTTTTCTTATTGTTATTATGTTGCTCTGCAATTTGGAAAATATTAGTTTCTGCAAGATCTAAAATTTCACTAACATTTCGACCTTTTGTATCATATGCATTTTGTAGAATTTCAGAACTGACTTTAATCATGTTTCTTAAAGTTGCAAATTCTTTAATTTTGGTTGCGTAGGTTTCAATGTTATAGAAGCTTGATGGGGAGTCTGCCATCAACTGCATTAAATATTCTTCACCGCCAGCTGCATCTAATAGGTTCTGCTTAATGAGCCAATCATTCACCAAAACAGCATCGTAAGGTGAGTTTTCTTTGGTTAAAGTATCAATTGCTCTAAAAATATATTTATGGCGCGTTGCATAAAAATCAGACTCTTGTATTACATCACCGACTTGTTCAAAAGACTCGGCAACCGTCATTAATGCGGCAAGTACTGCTTGTTCAATTGCCAAATTATGTGGTGGCGTACGAAACTCTTTAAGTTGACTATTTTCATTGCTCAAAGTGTTTGTTTTCGCTGAATTTTGCTTAGCAGTGGCATTCGCCTGTGACATATAAATCCCTGATTTTTTAAAACAGTATATGCAGAATTATTAATGTTTGAATAATCATTAAATTATCAATATTGAATTTAAATCATACGTGTTCTACATAAAAAATGCGAATTGAATTTCAGTTTTTTAGCAGTTGTAAATAACGTGAAATATAAAAAATAATAGAGAAGGGTATTTAAAAGATAAAAAAAGAGCATGCGAAAGCATGCTCTTTTTTTTGCAAGAAATTACTCAGATACGATAGTAACGAGAACTTCAGCAGTAACATCATGATGCAATTGGATTGCGATGTTAAATTCGCCAGTGTGACGAAGTGCACCGTTCGGTAAACGAACTTCTGCACGGTCAACAACAAGACCAGCGTTTGTTAAAGCGTCAGCAATATCACGAGTACCGATAGAACCGAATAGTTTACCTTCATCACCAGCTTTCGCAGTGATAACGATGTTAACTTCGTCTAATTGGTCAGCACGTGCTTGAGCAGCAGCTAAAACTTCAGCTTCAGCTTTTTCAAGATCTGCACGACGAGCTTCAAAAGCAGCAGTATTCGACTCAGTCGCTGCTACTGCTTGACCTTGAGGGATAAGGTAGTTGCGGCCGTAACCAGCTTTAACTGAAACTTTATCGCCTAATTTACCAAGGTTTTTAATGCGTTGTAATAAGATAATATCCACAGCTCAACCTCACTTATGATTGTCAGTGTAAGGGATCAAAGACAAGTAGCGAGCTTGTTTAATAGCAAGCGCTAATTGACGTTGGTAACGAGCTTTAGTACCTGTAATACGGCTAGGAACAATTTTGCCGTTTTCAGTAATGTACTGTTTTAATGTATCGATATCTTTGTAGTCGATATACACAACTTTTTCTGCTGTAAAGCGGCAGAACTTGCGACGACGGTAAAAACGTGCCATTGAATGTTCTCCTTAAGCTTCAGCAGAGTCTTGATTAACTTGTTGTGCTTCTTCACGTTGAGCTTTACGCGCACGTTTTTCTTCAGCACTCTTAGCCAATAATGACTCTTCAGTAATTGCGTTTTCACGACGGATGATAAGGTTACGAAGGATCGCGTCATTATAACGGAACAATTCTTCAAGCTCATCAAGAGTCGTTTGACCACACTCAACATTCATAAGAATGTAGTGAGCTTTATGGATCTTGTTAATTGGGTAAGCCAATTGACGACGGCCCCAATCTTCTAGACGGTGAATTTGACCTTCAGCTTCTTTGATGTGAGTTAGGTAACGTTCTACCATACCCACTACTTGATCGCTTTGATCAGGGTGTACTAAAAGTACGATTTCGTAGTGACGCATTGTCAGCTCCTTACGGATTATGCAGCCTATAACTAAAGTTAAAGGCAAGGAGTCACAACCAAAGTTGTGTCGCTAAATTGCGAAGCGTAATTTTAGTGCTTTTAGCTAGAAAATACAAGAGATGAAGGCAATAAACTAATAAATAGGATTTGGAGATAAAAGGTGGAAAGAAATAGCCAAATTTAAGTATTAATTTTAATTTTAATTTTAATTGTTGAATGGAAAAATACCCTATTAAAAGATAGAGAGGGCTCTATCTTTTAAAAAAGTACGATATTTGTTGTTGGGGCAATGGAGCTAAAACTGAAGCAAATACTAACAACAGTAATTAAAATAACCGAAAATAGGAAAAAACGTTTTGCCCATAGTTGATCATTTTGTGTTCTAAAGCCAATAACAGCAATATACAACCAATAAATGCAAAGCGCATTTAAGATTACAAGGTATATCCAATTTGCATAACCAAATACAAATAGAAGATTCATTGTAATGGTGAATAAAACAACATAAATCAAAGATTCGATTTTGGTGCGTAATATTGTGCGTGCTACAGGTAAAATTGGAACACCTGCATTTTTGTAGTCATCAAAGCGATAAATTGCAATTCCCCAAGAATGAGGCATTTGCCAAAGCGCATAAGCAATAAAGAGTATTAAAGCACCTAAGTCAAATTGAGCTACAACAGCCGTGTAACCAATAACAGGAGGGCTTGCGCCTGAAATACTTCCAATAACTGTTTGATGAATTGTGGTTCTTTTTGTCCAAAGACTATAAAAGAACACATAAACTACAAAACCAATAACAGCAAATAAAAAGGCATAACCATTAATAGCAAACCATAAGATACTAAAACCAATAAGACCTAAAACAAATGCATATACCAATGCGACAGGAACAGAAATGGTTTTTTGAACAAGTGCACGATTTTTTGTGCGTTGCATTTTTTGGTCAATGTCTTGATCAATGACGTTATTGATCACACAGCCAGAGGCAACAACAAGTGTTGTACCAATGAGGGTGGTGAGTAGGAGAAGGAAATCTACAGAACCTTGGGCGGCTAAGAAGAAGCCGCCCAAAGTGGTAACAAAGTTACCAAAGAGAATTCCTGGTTTAGTCAGGAATAAATACTTTTTCAGCATGACAATCAGTTTAGATCATCATGTTGAGGTGTAAGTAGTTCATGATCCACACAGAACCAATCAATAACACAGCAATACAAAGAATTGTATAAACAAAAGCAATTACGTTCCAACGTTGCTCAGAAGATGAGTTCATGTGCAAGAAGTAAACTAATTGAATAAGTACCTGTGCAATTGCTGTAATTGCAATAACCGCAACCAATAAACCACGGCTAAAACCACCAGCCATTACCATACCAAAAGGAATTAAGGTTAGGATAACTGAAAGGATGAAGCCAATTGTGTATTGTTTAGCGTTACCGTGTGCAGCACCAGCAGCGTTATGTTCGTGACTCATTATAGTACTCCTAATAAGTAAACTACGCTGAATACACAAATCCAAACGATATCAAGGAAATGCCAGAATAAGCTTAGGCAAGCAAGACGACGCGTGTTTGGAAGAGTCAAACCATTTTTCTTGATTTGAACCATCAACACGATCATCCACACTAAACCTGAAGTTACGTGGATACCATGCGTACCTACCAGCGTAAAGAACGCAGATAAGAAAGCAGAAGTGCTTGGACCATGACCAGCGTGAACTAAATGATGAAATTCATAAAGTTCCATACCGATAAACGATGCACCAAATACCCAAGTTACAGCTAACCAAGTTAATACTTGAGTAACATTCTTTTTGTATGCAGCAAGAACCGCAAAACCAAATGTTACTGAAGAGATTAAAAGAGCGAAAGTTTCAGTTAAAACGAAACTTAAAGAATCGCCAAATAAATCTTTTGCACTTGGAGTGCCAACAGGGATATGGCTACTTAAAACAGCGAATGCAATGAAGAGTGTACCGAAAAGGATCAAGTCACTCATCAAGTATGTCCAAAAACCAAAGACAGTGATGTCAGTATCATCGTGGTGATGATGCTCATCGTGTCCATGGTTTTCGTGATGAAGTACGTCAGCCATTGTCTTAGTCCTTCTTCAAATGTTTTTCAAGAATCGCATAGCGTTCGTTTTCAATACGCTCAACTTCGGCAGCAGGTACGTAGTAATCAACTTTCTTCGTGAATGAAGAAACGATGAAACTAATAATTGCAGCAACGAAAGAAACAACCGCTAACCACCAAATGTGCCAAATTAAAGCAAAGCCCATAGTTGTGATGATTAGACCAATAACGATACCAGCGGCACGGTTAGTAGGCATGTGGATGTTTTCGTATTGAGTTGGTTTAACGTATGCAACACCGTTTTCTTTGTCAGTCCAGAAAGTATCAATACCATTGATTTTTGGAAGATGAGCAAAGTTATAGAACGGAGCAGGTGAAGAAGTAGACCATTCAGGTGTACGACCATCCCAAGCATCGCCTGTGTAATCGATACGTTGATTGCGTTGTAAGAAACCAACAACAATTTGCATAACGAAGCACAGAATACCAATCAAGATTAGTACTGAACCAAATAAAGCGATTGCTAAGTACGGATCCCATTCTGGGTTGTCATATGTATTCAAACGACGAGTCATACCCATGAAACCAAGGATATAAAGCGGCATGAATGCAAAGTAGAAACCGAAGAACCAGAACCAGAAAGATGCTTTACCCCAAGTTTCATTTAATCTCCAACCAAACATTTTTGGCCAGTAGAAAATGATACCCGCAAACATTGCGAATACTACACCACCAATAATTACGTTATGGAAGTGAGCGATAAGGAATAAAGAGTTGTGTACAAGGAAGTCCGCAGGCGGAACAGCCATTAATACACCAGTTAAACCACCGATACCAAAAGTCACAAGGAAGCCAAGTGTCCAAAGCATTGGTGTTGTATAGGTAATACGACCCTTATACATTGTGAATAACCAAGAGAAGATTTTCACACCTGTAGGAATCGCAATAACCATGGTCATGATACCGAAGAACGCGTTAACGTTGGCACCAGCACCCATCGTAAAGAAGTGGTGAACCCATACCACGAACGCAAGTACTGTGATCGCGATTGTTGCATACACCATAGATTTGTAGCCGAATAACGTTTTACGAGAGAACGTTGAAACAACTTCAGAGTAAATACCAAAAGCAGGTAATACTAAGATATAAACTTCTGGGTGACCCCAAGTCCAAATCAAGTTCACGTACAACATTGGGCTACCGCCTAAGTCGTTAGTGAAGAAGTGGAAATCGAAGTAACGGTCAAGCGTTAACATTGCAATCGTTGCAGTTAACACAGGGAATGATGCAATGATTAACACAGCAGTACATAAAGATGTCCACGTGAAAATCGGCATATCCATAAGACCCATGCCAGGCGCACGCATTTTGATAATGGTAACGAAGAAGTTAACACCAGTTAACAATGTACCAAGACCAGAAACCTGCAATGCCCAGATGTAGTAGTCCATACCTACGCCAGGAGAATATTGAATGCCTGAAAGTGGAGGGTAAGCCATCCAACCAGTCGCAGCAAATTCACCTAGAACAAGAGAAGCCATCATCAAACCAGCAGCACCAGCGAATAACCAGAAGCTTAAAGAGTTTAATAATGGGAATGCAACGTCACGAGCACCAATTTGAAGTGGTACTGAGATGTTCATTAAACCAACTACAAGACCCATTGCTACGAAGAAGATCATAATTACGCCATGGGCTGTAAAGATTTGATCGTAATGCTCAGGGTGTAAGTAACCTTCACCGCCACCACGAGCGAGGAACAGTTGAAGGCGCATCATAATCGCATCAGCAAAGCCACGAAGTAGCATGATGATAGATACGAGAAGATACATGATACCAATTTTTTTATGGTCTACAGATGTGAACCATTCGTTCCACAAATAAGTCCATTTTTTGAAATAAGTAATACCACCAATTACAGCAATACCACCTAGAACCATGAATGCAATCGTCACCAACACGATCGGATCGTGAGGGATTGCATCAGGACCTAACTTACCTAATAAGCTCATGTGTTATTCCCCTTGAGAAGCAGTTGCATGTGCTTCAGAAGCTGAATGATCAGCGCCATGATAGTTTGACATGTAAGTATTGATTACAGATTCAAACAAACCTTGCTCTACAGAAGAATAGTAAGTCACAGGATGTGGCTTAGTCGGGTAAGGACCTTCTGCTTTAGCAGTCGCAGCAAGTTTCTTCTCTAGATCAGTAGTTGCATTGGCATCCATCACTTCAATTTGGTGCGCAGAGCGGTTACCGTCACGTAAAGTTGCAAATTCAGCTTTGTCTAAAACAGTTTTTTGAACCGCTTCTGGATTTACTGAAGTGCCTTTACCTGCTTTAACAGCTGCTACCCATTCAGCAAATTGAGCATCAGTCACAGAGTGAGCGCGGAAACGCATTTGTGAGAAGCCATAGCCTGAATAGTTAGAAGAGAAACCGCGGAAGCCTTCGGCTGGGCTAGTTTCATTTGCTAACAAGTGAAGATGAGTTTGCATACCCGCCATAGCATAAATTTGACCGCCTAACGATGGGATGAAGAAAGAGTTCATCGTGAAGTTAGAAGTTAAACGAAGGTTTACAGGTGTTTTTTCCGGGAAACGAAGTTCGTTAACAGTCGCAATTTGTTGCTCTGGGTAGATGAAGATCCATTTGAATTGTTCAGCAATAACCTGAACAGTTACTGGAGCTTTATCAGATTCAAGAGGCTTGTAAGGGTCATATTTATGTGAACCAACCCAAGTTAGAACCGCTAGAATACCAATAATAATCACGGGGATACCCCATACTACAATTTCAATTGCAGTTGAGTGTGCCCATGTCGGTTTGTAGTCTGCATCTTTATTTGACGCGCGATATTTCCAACCAAACCATAAAGCCATAACAATTGATGGAATTACCACCAAAAGCATTAGCCAAATCGCAGTCATCATCAAGCCACTTTGACCTGCTGCTACTGGACCTTTTGAGTTTAGAAGTACTAGATCACCACCGCAACCTGTTAAGAGTGCGGCCATCATTGATAAAGACAATACAGCTAAAGTCGTTTGTCTCATTTTACAACCTCGGTGAAGAGTCCCATTCCCTAAATTAAATATGGGATAGCGATTAAAGTGCCGTATAACTGAGCGCTTTGATGTTTGATAAAAACATGAAATAGCTTCTAATCATTAGACACCGCTACGTTGTAGGGCATTATGCCTTATATCTAAGAACTAAGCTATATGTAAAGATGCTTTAAATGACTGTAATAAAAACCAATTTTGTTGGTCGGGATTGATTATTTTTATAAAAATTTATTCGTAATATCAATGAAGTGTGTAGTAACAAGGACATGTTTATGCCCTTGTGTATTTTAGGTAATTTATTGCTTAGTGACTTTAGTTTTTGCTAGTTTATCGTGCAAAGTTTGACGTTTTTTGCCAAAACTAAATGCCCAGTCGATAATGGAAAATAAGGGGAATAAATAAATTGTAGGTAAAACAAACAAAACACTGCGTAATGTGAAGCTACGCATTAATGGAACTTTAGCGTTGGTATTTGCATCTACAATTTGAATTTTAGCTAAACGTTTGCCCATGCTTTGTCCATGCTTTGCAAGCATCACCGCTTGAATTGCAAGCATAATTAAGATGTAAAGCCCTACAGCAATCCAAGCTTCTTGTGGAATAAGGTGAAATAATTCTGACTGAACTTGAAGCGCTTGCTCTGAAGTTGTTGCTGTCTGCATTTTTTGTTGTATTGAAGCAAGATCTGTAATTTGATTTTGATTCAAGAAAAATGATGGAATAATTGCAGCAGGAATCCAAAGTAGAATATCTAAAACTTTTGCAAAAGCACGTGAACCCAGAGATGCAAGTTCAGGTTCTACTTTACTATGAGAACGGTTGTTCTGAATGCTTGGATTAAACGTTGTTTGCGTTTGTTGATTTGGTGTTTGTGCAGATGTAGAAAGTGAAGGTGTTATATAACCTGCAGGTTCGTATATGAGTTTTCCTTGTGTAAGTTCACCTAAAGCTTTCCATTCCACCATGCCTTGGTGCCAAGCTAAATCTGTAAGTAGGATTTGTTGGCTTGCAAGCATTTGGTTAACTTGCTCAATTGTATATGGACCAGCTTGTTGATTATTTCGCGCCAAGTAAATCTGCATAAATTTTAAATCTCGAAAAACGAACAAAGAGTATAAATGAAAAAAGACCCTAATTAGGGTCTTTTTTAACACAGTTTCTTATGCTTGTTGAGACTTTTCTTCTTCAGCTAAGAAGAACCAAGTTTCTAATACTGAGTCTGGATTTAAAGATACAGATTCAATACCTTGTTCCATGAGCCATTTTGCAAGATCAGGATGATCAGAAGGACCTTGACCACAAATACCCACGTATTTACCTGCTTTACGACATGCTTGAATTGCCATTGAAAGAAGTACTTTCACAGCAGCATCACGCTCATCAAATAGGTGAGACACAATACCTGAGTCACGATCTAGACCAAGTGTTAACTGAGTTAAGTCATTTGAACCGATAGAGAAACCATCGAAATGTTCAAGGAATTGTTCAGCCAATAATGCGTTTGTTGGAAGCTCACACATCATGATCACTTTAAGACCATTTTCACCACGTTTTAAACCGTTAAGTGCTAACAATTCAATAACACGTTTCGCTTCTGCAACTGTACGTACGAAAGGAATCATGATTTGGATGTTTGTAAGACCCATTTCATCGCGTGCTTTTTTCAATGCACGACATTCAAGTTCGAAGCAGTCACGGAAATTGTCAGAAACGTAGCGACTTGCACCACGGAAACCAAGCATTGGGTTTTCTTCTTCTGGCTCGTATAACTTACCACCAATTAAGTTTGCGTATTCGTTTGACTTAAAGTCAGACATACGAACAATAACAGGTTTGTCTGCAAACGCAGCGGCAAGTGTTGAAATACCTTCTACTAATTTCTCTACATAGAAATCGATAGGAGAAGAGTAACCTGCAGTACGAGCCATTACAGCAGCACGTGTTTCACGCGGTAAGCTTTCAATATTCAATAATGCTTTAGGATGCACACCAATCATACGGTTGATGATGAATTCTAAACGTGCAAGACCAATACCTTCGTTAGGAATAGTTGCGAAATCGAATGCGCGGTCAGGGTTACCTACGTTCATCATTACTTTGAACGGAAGTTTAGGCATAGATTCGATAGAGTTGCGTTGAATTTCGAAATCTAACGCACCTTCGTAAATAAAGCCTGTATCACCTTCGGCACAAGAAACCGTAACTTCTTGACCATCGGTTAGAATTTCAGTTGCATTGCCACAACCTACAATTGCAGGAACGCCAAGTTCACGCGCAATAATTGCAGCGTGACAAGTACGACCACCACGGTTTGTAATAATCGCAGCAGCGCGTTTCATTACTGGTTCCCAATCTGGATCTGTCATGTCAGATACAAGCACGTCACCGTCTTGTACTTTATCCATTTCCTTGATTGAGCTCACAATGCGAACTTTACCAGAACCAATGCGTTGACCAATTGAACGACCTTCACAAACAACAGTACCTTTTTGTTTCAGTAGGTAGCGTTCCATTGTGCCGACATTTTCACGGCTTTTTACAGTTTCAGGACGTGCTTGAACGATATAGATTTCACCATCATCGCCATCTTTAGCCCATTCGATGTCCATTGGAGAACCGTAATGTTTTTCGATGATGAGCGCTTGTTTAGCAAGTTCTTGTAATTCGTGATCGTTTAACGCAAATTGTTGACGTTCTGCTTTTTCAACATCTACGATAGACACTGATTTACCCGCAGAAGCATCTTCGCTGTAAATCATTTTTTGATGTTTAGAACCCAAGTTACGACGCAAGATAGAATGTTTACCTGCGTTTAGTAATGGTTTAGATAGATAGAATTCGTCAGGGTTTACTGCACCTTGAACGACCATTTCACCCAAACCATAAGATGCTGTAATGAAAACAACATCACGGAAGCCAGATTCAGTATCGAGTGTGAACATAACGCCCGCAGCGCCAGTTTCAGAGCGAACCATGCGTTGGATACCCGCAGACAACGCAACAACGTCATGTGCGAAGTTTTGGTGTACACGGTAAGAAATAGCACGGTCGTTATATAACGATGCAAATACTTCTTTAATTGCAACAAGTACGTTGTCGATGCCGCGAATGTTCAAGAATGTTTCTTGTTGACCCGCAAATGAAGCATCAGGTAAGTCTTCTGCAGTCGCAGATGAACGAACGGCAACCGCGATGTCTGGGTTGCCGTTTGAAAGCGCTTCAAATGCAGTACGAACTTCTTTTTCAAGATCAGCAGTCAGTGGAGTGTCGACAATCCATTGACGAATTTTTGCGCCAGTTTCAGCAAGAGCGACAACATCATCTACATTGAGTGCTGCTAGCTCTGCATTGATTTTAGCGTTTAGGCCACTTTGCTCGAGAAATTCACGATAAGCTTGAGCGGTTGTTGCAAAACCACCAGGGACAGATACACCAGCATTAGAAAGATGGCTGATCATTTCGCCTAGAGATGAGTTTTTCCCACCTACAAGCTCAACATCATGTTTCCCTAATTTTTCTAGACCAATTACGCGCGCTTCCAAAGTTGTTACTCCACTTTTGCAGTATTTATCACTATCTTGGCATGAAATTATAACAAATTACTTAGTAATTTTATTGAACTAAGTTACAGTCATGTAAGATGGCTTACTATAAAGATTTAATGACACTAAGACAAATGTTTCGGGAGAATTTTAATGTCAGAAGCTAAACAAATTAAGCGCAGTGTTTTCTTTGTTTCAGATGGTACTGCAATTACCGCTGAAACCCTTGGCCACTCGCTATTAGCGCAGTTTCCACATGTTAATTTTGACATTCATATTATTCCCTATATTAGCTCTGAAGAGGCTGCGACTAATGTCGTAGCAGAAATTAATGCAAGAGCAAAATTGGATGGGCAAAAGCCTTTGGTATTTGATACTTTGGTCGACCCCTATGTTCGTGACATTATTAATACTGCAAAAGCAGTAAATCTTGATGTATTTGAAGGGCTTATTAGTAAATTGTCTGAAGAGTTAGGTACTGCGCCTACAACTTTAGTCGGACAAACCCATGCGGTGACAGATTCTGAGTCTTATAAGTCACGTATTGATGCGGTTCATTTCGCTTTAGATAACGATGATGGGGCAAGAACACGTCATTACGACAAGGCAGATTTGATCTTAATTGGGGTGTCTCGTTCGGGTAAAACGCCAACATCTATTTACTTGTCATTACAATTTGGTATTCGTGTTGCAAACTATCCTTTGACTGAAGAAGACTTAGATGACAACCGTTTGCCTGCTGTTTTAAAAGAACATAAGCATAAATTATTTGGTCTAATGATTGACGCAGATCGTTTAGTAGCAATACGTTCAGAGCGTAAAGCAAATAGTCGTTATGCAAGTTTTAGTCAATGTCAGATGGAGCTTCGTGCAATTGAAGGTATTTATATTTCAGAAGGAATTAAGCACTTAAATGTCTCTGAAATGTCGATTGAAGAAATTTCTACACGTGTACTTCAGATGACGGGACTAAAACGTCGTATTAGCTAAAACATAAGTTTTTATATTTAAAAAAGAGTCAAAATGTGGCTCTTTTTTTTATTAAAAATAATGAATAGGTAATCATAAAAAAATATAAATAAAAGATTGTAAGTGATTAAAAAACTAGCATTTTTGTGTGAATGTCGTGATGATGATATCGGGAAAATAAGCCAATCTATCAATACTATGGATGGCAGAGGTTGAAACTTTTTGAATTGGCCAAGCATTTAAGCTGCAATTTTCACGCTGTAATGCTGCGTAATAACTATCCGATTTAAGAATGTTTTTGGGTAAATTTGCACTATTGGGTGTAAGTAAGCGTCTTAACCATGGGTCAATTACTTGAGACTCTAAAAAACGTAAAGACAAAAGGGCTTTAATTCTATTGCTAAATAAACGACGATTTTTAATCAGTAAAGGATGACTAATTAAGCGATGCAAGCCTTTATCTGTTTTAGGTAAAATATATTGTGGCGAAATTTGAAAAACTTTAATGTTTTTTGCAGCTAAGCAAATATTCTCTAAGTGCATCACAATAAATTGGTCTGTGCCAATAATTGCAACATTTAAATGTTCAAAGTTATGTTGTGTAATGACATCGGACGATATTATTTTTCCTTGAAATTCTGAGTAATCTTCCTTTAAGTTTTGAAAAGATGCGAATATTTCCCGTTGACTTTTAATGGCCATGATCATTCCCCAAGGATTTTTATTTTTTGAAATTTTAATTTTGAACAATATTTATACAGTTATTTTCTTTAATCGCAAATCACTTTTTTATTGTTATAAAGAAAATAAAAAACAAAGACCTATGGGTTTCCATAAGCCTTGTAGGGGAATCAATGATTATTGGTTTTTTAGATGAATAAGATGATCAAAATTTTCTAATCTTTTATCTGTGTCATAAATATCACAAGTAAAGATAAACTCATCAACATCGAATTGGCAAAGTAGCTTTTCTAAACCATTTTTAACGGTTTGTTGATCGCCAATTTGTGCCATTGCATAAAAATTATTAACCGCCATTTTATCTGCAGAAGACCATAATTCATCCATGCTTTTTACTGGGGCTTTGAGTTTCAAGCTCTGACCGCGCATGAGTCCAAGTACGCGTTGATACGCACTAGTCGCTAAATATTGAGCTTCTTCATTGCTATTTGCGACTACAGTTGGAACGCCCATAGAAACATAAGGTCGATCTAGATATTCAGAAGGTTGAAAGTTCTCACGATAAAGCTGAATCGCTTGACCTAACATGCGTGGAGCAAAATGTGAGGCAAATGAATAGGGAAGTCCTAAACGTGCAGCAAGTTGCGCGCTGAATAAGCTTGATCCTAAAAGCCAAACGGGGACATGTGTACTTTGACCTGGCGTGGCTACAATTTTTTGATTGGGTTGAGGATCTGCAAAATAGCTGAGAATTTCTAAAACATCTTGCGGAAATTGTTCTTCAGTTTCTTGGCGACCGCGTCTTAAAGCGCGCATGGTCACTTGATCTGTACCAGGTGCACGACCTAAACCAAGTTCAACACGGTTCGGATATAAAGTTGCTAGCGTACCAAACTGTTCTGCAACCACGAGTGGTGCATGATTTGGTAACATAATTCCGCCAGATCCGACTTTTAAGGTCTTGGTGTTGGCAAGAATATAACCCAATAAAACCGCAGTTGCTGAACTCGCAATACCATCCATATTGTGATGTTCTGCTAACCATAAACGGTCATAACCTAACTTTTCAGCATGTTGAGCAAGTTCTAAAGAATGTTGTAAAGAAAATTGCACAGATTGATCGTCGCGAACGGGGGCGAGTTCAAGAATAGAAAATTTAGTCTCTTGCAATGAACGCATGATGTATTCCGAAATTAAAAACTATTTTCATCATACGACTTGATTTTAAGTTTGTATATCGAAAAAAAACGATATATTGTTTATGCATCGGTAAAATATGTATATAAAAAGCATCCGAAGATGCTTTTTTAGATGAATAGCTAATTTGTACTAGATTCTGAAATAATTAGCGTTTGCCGTTTTTATACCAACCATTATGTCGTCCATTGTCATTACGGTGACCACGGTTGTTGTAGCGGTAATCATTATTTCGATAGTTGTTGTTGCGACGGTCGTATCGATCATCATAACGTCGATCTTCACTTACTTTTTTGCCTAAGACTGATCCGCCTGCGGAACCTGCTGCTGCACCAATGTATCCGCCATTACTTCCACCCATGCTATTACCTACGGTATATCCGCCAGCACCGCCTAAAGCGCCACCAATGATTGCACCATTACGGTCGCGTTTGCTTGAAGATGCTGCAGCACCTGCGCCACCACCAATAGCTGAACCAATCATTGCACCTGTTTGTCCACCCATTTTATTACCAATGGCTGCACCCACTAAACCGCCTAAACCAGAAGTCACAGCAACACGAGTACTATCACTTGCTTGTGCTGTAGTCATTGTTATTGCAGATGCTGTAATGATGCTAGCAATTAATATAGATTGAATTTTCATTTTTTAGCCCTAGCAAGGTATCTGTTGTTTATTGCATCTAATGTAGTTAAAGAGTGAGAATAAACGATGGAGAAAAAGCTCATTGCTTTGTTTCGATTGGTAAAAAATAAATGATATTTCCTCTATATTTCTTCATGATTATTCAGTGTTTATTAAGCAAAAAAAAGCACCCGAAGGTGCGAATGGAGTAAATCTATAACATTGAGGAATTATTAACGACGCTTACGGTTGTGTTTTTTCCATTTGCTATTTTTGCTGCTGGTGTATTGTTTATCTTTTGATACTTTATTACCTAAAGCAGCACCGCCTGCTGCACCAAGTGCAGAACCGATATATCCACCATTTGTACCGCCCATGCTTTTACCTACGGTATAACCAGCACCACCACCAACTGCACCACCAACTGCAGATGATGTGCGGTTGCGTTTATCACTTGCGACAGCTGCACCGCCAGCACCACCTAGGGCAGCACCAATCGTTGCGCCTGTATTGCCACCCATATTTTTACCAATTGCTGTTCCAGCAACACTTCCTAATGCACTTGCTGCTGCAACGCGAGTTGTGTTGTCTGCATGAGCGGTCATTGCAAACATTGAAGCTGTTGCAAGTGCTGTGCTTAATAGAATGGCATTCAGTTTCATGGTATCTCCGAATCCTTATGGATTTTAAATATTTATCTTGATCGCTAATTTATCAAAGGGTTTATTCCACAATGTGAAGAGATCCAAAGGCTTTTAAGTAGTTTGGTTTTTGCTTTGTTGCGCTTTGTTAATTAACACGTGAAAGGTGAAGTAAATATGAATGATGTGTTCAATGTTTCAGCATATGATTCATTTTTTCTGATGAGATAGTGTGAAAACGATTTTAAATTTGTGTTGAAAATGAATTTAATGATATTTTGTGATTAAATTTACAGATAAAACAGAATAATAAGTAGTACATCACAAAAGGAAGGGTAATGTTTTTCAATCATAAACAATGGATGTTTACATCATTAATTCTATGCAATGCAGTATATGTAAATGCATCTAACTTTAACGGTTCCGTAATATTTGGTGATAGCTTGAGTGATGGCGGAAATGTTGGACTTGCGACACTAGGTCAAGCAACTAAATTCACAACGAATCCAGGTATGACTACAGCAGAAATTGTGGCAGATCGTATTGGTCATCATACCACCGCATCATTATTGGGTGGTCAAAACTATGCGTGGGGTGGTGCAACTGTTTCAGATTTGGAAAAAAAGGTACCGAATTTACAACAACAACTCGGACAATATTTATCAAGCAATGGAGGACAGGCGAATGAAAATACCCTGTATCAAGTCTGGGGAGGGGGTAATGATATTTTTAATTTGGTTTCACAATTTCAAACAGGTTCTATAAATTTACAACAATTGCAATTATCTTTAATGGATACTTCAAATAAAGAAGTGTTGATTTTAGACAGTTTATATAATGCTGGTGCTCGTTATGTTGTTGTTTATAATTTACCCGATATGGGGTTAACACCAGATGCAAATGCTAGTGGTCCTATGGTTGCTGGATTTATGTCTCAACTTTCTAATTCTTATAATACTCAATTAAATGCTGAATTAGAGAAAATGAGTACAAAAGGTTTGAATATTGTACCTGTTAATGTATATGGTTTACTGGGTGAAATTAACCAAAATCCATATAACTATGGAATTATCAATAATATTTCGGATACAGCATGTGGTGGCAGTTCATTGGGTTGTACCGCGAATGGGCAAGGCTATATGTTTGCGGATGGTGTACATCCAACATCTGAAACCCATCAACTATTAGCACAAGTTGTTTTGTCTACATTAGCTGCCCCTCAACAAATGTCTTTGTTGGCAGAGCTTCCATTAATGGCACGAGATTCTCAGAAGCGTGTCATACGCCAAGAAATGTTAAAAGATATAAAGCGTGAAGATACACATGTATTTATTAATACGGACTATAATCATCAAAAAATTAAAGCAACACCATCTAATCCTGAATTAAGTACAAATGATGTGAATTTAAACGTGGGGCTAAATTATCGTTTAAGTTCACAAGTCTCGGGGGGAGTTGGTATCAGTTTGAATCAGCAAAAAGGTGATTTTGGTCATCAAATAGGATCTTATGATTTAAGATCTATCAATGGATTTTTATTTGGTATTTATAAAGAAAATAAAAATTATCTAAGTTCATATGCGAATGTTGGACGTTTAGACTACAAGGATATATCACGTCAAATTCAGATTGGTCCAATGCAAAGAGTACAAACTGCTGAAACCAAAGGTTCTCAATATGGTGTTGGTTTAGAATTTGGTCATGTGTTTGATGTGTATTCAAATATCAAAATTACACCATTTACTTCATTAGATTGGCAAAAAGTCAGAATAAATGGTTTTGAAGAAAAAGAAGCTGATAGTACTGCAATGTGGTTTGAGGATCAAAACAGAGAGTCCCTCACTTCAAGTTTAGGTGTTCGATTTCAAAGTGACTGGAAGTTAAATAACTACATATTATCACCTGCCTTAGAAGCATCATGGAGTCATGAATTTAAAGATGATGCTCTTGCCGTGAAAGCGGGCTTAAAAACAATGAATGGTAGTTTTGAAATGAGTGGCTATAAACCAGAAAAAGATTGGTTCAATGTGAATGTAGGACTCAATGCGCAATTAAGGAATAATTTTTCTTCATGGTTTATGGTGAATGCTAGATTAGCAAATCATTCACAAGAAAATATGGGACTTAGCATTGGACTGAAATATCTATTTTAGTTTGTATCTCAATTGATCTCCTTTCATTTTATAAAGAAGACTGAATATAAAGTTTTATTCAGTCATTAATTTCTTATACCCAATCTTATATACAAGTTAAATATGTCATTTACATCAAAGAATCGTTAAACTAGGCCCAATTTTTTATTATGCCGATCTTGTGGAAATACAAGGAATGGCTTTTATATTGAGATCTTTTTTAAAATGAAAGAATCGTTACGTTTACGATTAGATCAGCTTACTGACCGTCATGAAGAGTTGAATGCATTACTTGCAGATCTTGAAGTAATTTCAGATAACAAACGCTTTCGCCAATTATCACGTGAACATAGTGATTTATCTGAAATTACAGATGTTTGGAGAAAGTATAGACAAGCTGAGGAAGATATAGCGACTGCTGAAGCGATGTTATCTGATCCAGATTTTAAAGAAATGGCGCAAGAAGAAATTAAAGACAATAAAGCTTTAATTGAATCGCTTGAAGCTGATTTAAATATCTTGATGATTCCAAAAGATCCAAATGATGCAAACTCGGCATATTTGGAAGTACGTGCGGGAACGGGCGGTGACGAAGCGGCGATTTTCTCTGGCGATTTGTATCGTATGTATAGTAAATATGCAGAATCGCAAGGTTGGCGTTTAGAAATTCTATCGGAAAACCATGGTGAACATGGTGGCTATAAAGAAGTGATTTGCCTGATTAATGGCGATGGTGTTTATGGTCGTTTGAAATTCGAAAGTGGTGCGCATCGTGTACAACGTGTACCTGCAACAGAATCTCAAGGTCGTGTTCATACATCGGCATGTACGGTCGCAATTTTGCCTGAAATTGATGTAGATACATCGGTTGAAATTAACTCATCTGAATTACGTATTGATACGTATCGTGCTTCGGGTGCGGGTGGTCAGCATATTAACAAAACTGACTCTGCTGTTCGTATTACGCATCTTCCAACAGGTACAGTGGTTGAATGTCAGGATGAGCGTTCACAACATAAGAACAAAGCAAAAGCGATGGCGTTATTGGTGTCTCGTTTAGAAAATGCCAAACGTGCTGCTGCTGATGCTGCGACATCAGAAATGCGCCGTGACTTAGTTGGTTCGGGTGACCGTTCAGAGCGTATTCGTACTTATAATTATCCGCAAGGTCGTATGACAGATCATCGTATTAATTTAACTTTATATAAGTTAGATGCGGTGATGGAAGGTGATTTAACAGAACTTCTTGATAGTTTACACCGTGAATATCAAGCAGATCAGCTAGCAATGCTTGCACAGCAGAATGGTGGTTAATTGAATATTGGACAGGCATTAGCCTTACGTGGTGAAGCAGAAAGTTACGAACGCCAAGAAAATGCGTGGCTACTTGAACACATCACGAAAATAGATTCTTTTGACTTGATTATGAAAAAAGATCAAGTGTTAACTTCTGAGCAAGAAAAAGCATATAAAGATGGTTTGTCACGTGTTGAAGCAGGTGAGCCACTTGCTTATGTCACAGGCTCTCAACCTTTTTGGACTTTAGATTTAAAAGTAACGAAAGATACTTTAGTACCACGTCCAGATACGGAAGTTTTGGTTGAAACTGTTCTTAAACTGGATTTACCTGAAGATGCTCGTGTGGCAGATTTAGGCACAGGAACAGGTGCAATTGCATTATCACTTGCTTCTGAGCGTGCTGAATGGAAAATTATTGCTTCAGATATTTATGCGCCAACTTTAGAGGTAGCTGAGTTTAATGCAGAACAGCATGATATTGAAAATGTTGAGTTTGTATTGGGTTCGTGGCTAAAACCTTTGGGTCGTCAGTTTTTTGATGTAATTGCATCGAATCCACCTTATATTGATGCCAATGATGTGCATATGAAGGATTTGGCAACAGAACCTGAACGTGCTTTAGTTTCAGCAAAAAATGGTTTGGCGGATATTGAAGAGATTATTGTTCAAGCGAAAAAGCATTTAACTGTCAATGGTTGGGTGGTACTTGAGCATGGTTATGACCAAGCAGATGCAGTGCAACATTTGTTTAGACAAGCAGGTTATAAGCAAGTTCGTACGGTAAAAGATTATGGCGGCAATGATCGTGTGACTTTAGGTTGTTGGATGCATTAATTTGTTTTAATCATCAAATTTTATTTCCAATAAAAAAGCGACTTTTAAAGTCGCTTTTTTATGTGCTATGGAAAATTACATTGGGTAATCTTTTAAGCTATCAAAAACATTTACTTTTGAAAAAGCATCTGTTTCCATTGCTAAATAATAAGTCGCAATTTTAGCTGTGCTTTTTAAGTGAGTTTTTGTTAAAGCATCACCTGCAAGTAAAGCTTGAATTTCATTTTTTTGTAAATCTAAAGCAAGGGCAGTTTCTTGTGCTTGAGGTTGTGCAAAGAAATTCGCAATCATCGATTTAAGATCATTTTCAGATGTATTTTGAATATATTGATGTAACTGATCTTCAATATGATCTGCTTTAGAAAAGAAAAATTGAGCAAAGTTTTGAACAAGGTTTTGTTCGAATAAATCAATCATCTTAGACATGGGAGTACCTCTAGGGTAAGGTGATTTATAAAAAATCGGGTTAAGCAAATGCTTTAAGTTGATTGAAAATTAACCTATTTTGCGTGTATATACAAGGAAGATAAGATGAACGCTCAGTTCATTAAAAAATACAAATTTGTATGGTAATTAAACTTATTTTACTTTTTGTAATTACAATTATATGGAATAATCAGAATTTTCAATTAAATGTAATTACTTTGTGTGTTGTTTTGGTGTGGTTAAATTAAAACAATATCTTTAGATTTTACTTCATTAAAAATAAAAGCCGTGATTCATAATGGGTAATCACGGCTTGCATCTTATTTTAAAGCGAGGCTCGTTTCGAGTTTATGTTATAGCTTTTTCGGGAATATCAATAAGCACATTAAAGCTGAAACTAAAGCACAAATAGTCATAATACTAATGAGCCCAATACTGCCAGAAGAAACAAATGAGCCTGTAACTGCTGTAATAATTGCGCCAAAACAAAATTGCATAGAACCTAATAATGCTGAAGCTGTTCCTGCTAATTTATGCTGATACATTAATGACAGTTGGCTACCTGTAGGCATAATAAATCCAAGGAGTGCAACTGCAATAAACATACCTATACAAAGTACAACTAAGTGATTCAATCCCATTAAGAAACATGCAAGTAAAATTGCAATCACCACAAAAAAGCCAATATTAATGATTTTATAAGCTTTTAATGGACCAAATTTTTCATGCAATTTAGGATTTAAAATTGCCGCAGCAATTAAGCCAAATGCATTAATCGCAAAAATAAGACTAAATTGGGTAGAAGAAAGTTGATATTCACTAATGAATACACTTGCAGAGCCTGCGATATAAGCAAAAAAACCTGCTTGTGCGATACAAAGTGTTAAAGCAAAAATAATAAATTTACGGTTTGTGATGATGTTTAAATAATGATGAAAAGTTTGTGATAATTTAAATGTTGCTCGATCTTCTACTTTACGCGTTTCAGGCAAAAGCGCAAAAACCAAAATCATCACGATAGAAGAATAGACTGCTAAAAAGAAGAAAATGTTGCGCCATGAACCTAAGGCTTGTAAACCATCACCAATGAGTGGTGCAGCAACAGGAGATAATCCTAAAATTGCCAAAACCATCGACATCATTTTACCCATTTCAGGACCTTGAAATTGGTCTTTAATAATGGCAAAGGCAATGACCATCCCAATTGATCCACCTAAACCTTGAACAAAACGAAGGGTTTGAAGTTGTTGAACCGTTTGAGAAAAAGCACATGCAATTGAAGCAAGTACAAAAATAGATAAACCTAAGTAAATGAGTGGTTTTCGACCAAATTTGTCAGATAATGGTCCATAAACCAATTGACCAAGCATCAAGCCTACAAAAAAAGTCATTAAGCTGAGTTGAACAGCACCTTCGCTACTTCCTAAAGATGTTGCCATAGCAGGAATACTAGGAAGATACATATCGATTCCCATAGGACCGATTGCCGCGAGTAATGCAATAAGAATAGGCATTGCACGGTTAGATGATGCTGTCATAATTACCTGATGATTTTTTTTGAGTGGCGCATTATGAAACTTATGGGTTTCTTAAGTCAAGAGTTGAAGATATGGCTAAATTAGGTCGTCCATTGGCGATGAAAGTTGAAGATCGCCGTAAGGAAATCTTTAATATTGCTGAACAGCTTTTTGGTGAAAAAGGTTTTGAAAATGTCACGATGTCTGAAATTGCATCTGAAACGGGGATGTCTAAAAAAACCTTATATGTCTATTTTAAGGATAAAAAAGAACTGCTTAAAGACTTGATTCTATCTTCTTATATTTGGGAAGAAAGTGCATTACCTGAGCAAAATTTATCTGCAATTCAGCTTTTAAAATATCGGTTAAAAGTGTGTGCAGAACATGTGTTATCAGATCGTCATATTAAATTATGCCGTTTGGCAATTTCTGAAAGCATTGGTATAGAAGGTTTAAGTGATACATTTTATGAAATTGGTATTTCTAAAAGTCGTGATCACTTAATTGAAGCCATTCAAAAAATTGAAAAAAATCACTACAAGATTCATCTCTCTGCTGAAATTCTGGCAGATATGTTATTTGGTGCTTCAATTGCCAAACCATTTATAGATACTTTAATGGTGGGTGAGAAAATTAATTTTGATGAAATATTTATAAAAATAGAACAGACTTTAGATGCTTTATTTGTATCATCTTCCACAAACTTGGCTGGGTAATTATTTTGACACAAGTATTAGACAACAACTTAGATACAGACTTAGAACTTTCTGATGCAGAAATGCATTTATATTCACGCCAAATTTTACTTGATGGTTGGGATATTGAAGCGCAAGAAAAGTTAAAACTTGCGAATGTTTTAATTGTGGGATGTGGTGGTATTGGCTGTACAACAGCAGAATTATTGGCACGTGCAGGTGTTGGGAAAATTACACTTATTGATGCAGATACTGTGGAAATGAGTAATTTACAACGCCAAATTGCTTATACGGTTCAAGATGTTGGTTTTTATAAAGCAGAAGTATTGGCTAAAAGATTAAAATCAATTAATCCACATATAGATGTCATTATAAAAGTGGAAAAATTAGATGAATCGAATGTAGATGAATTGATTGTTCAACAAGACTTAGTTTTAGATGGTTGTGATAATTTCACCACACGTTATTTAGTCAATGAATCTGTTAAAAAGCACAATGTTGCATTAATTAGCGCTTCTGCGATTGGCTTTCAAGGTCAAATGTTTATGGTGGAAGGAGATTCAGCATGTTATGAATGCCTTTTCCCAAAAGAAGATCATATCAATGAAAGCCTTAGATGTGCAGATTCTGGGGTATTGGCAACCACGCCAAATGTCATGGCAAGTTTGCAGGCACATCATGCCTTATTATATTTGGGTTTGGCTTTAACGCCTTTAAAGCAAAAGCTCTTGCTTTGGGATGGTTTAAGCATGAAACAACGCATTGTTAATTTCCAAATTGATACGAATTGTTCTCTTTGTCAGGCAATATAATCCTGCAAAACCTTAAAATTTTGCTACACTCGGTGCAATTATTTTTTCCTAAGACATTATGAAAAAGAAAATTTGGTTAGATGGACTTAAGTCAGTTGCTCGTATGGGTGAAACTGCGGTTGTTGCTGCAAAAGCAGGCATTAAATATGCAACTGAAAAACCAAGTAACGCAAAACTTATGCGTGAAACTTTTGAATCACTCGGTTCAACTTATATTAAGCTTGGTCAATTTATTGCCAGTACGCCATCGTTATTTCCACGTGAATATGTCGAAGAATTTCAAGGCTGTTTAGATCAAACACCAAAATTGCCCTTTAGCTATATTGAAAGTGTTTTAGCATCTGAATTTGCAGGGCGAGATTTAGGTGAAATTTTTGCATCTATTGATGAAACACCGCTTGCATCTGCTTCAATTGCACAGGTTCATGCTGCTAAATTAGTTAGTGGCGAAGATGTTGTCATTAAAGTGCAAAAACCTGGTGTAGAAACCATCCTTTATACAGATTTAAATGTCTTACATTGGTCTGCAAAAGTACTTGAAAAAGTCGTTCCAAAAGTAAAATTTGCATCATTAGCCGATATTGTCGAAGAAATTAAAAACCGTATGGTTCGTGAAGTCGACTTTATTGAAGAAGCAAAAAATATTGATGATTTTGTACAGTATTTAGAAATCACACAAAATAAAGCAGCCACAGCACCCAAAGTTTATCATCAATATTCAACACGTCGTGTTCTGACCATGCAACGCTTTTTTGGCGTGCCGTTAACAGACTTCAATGTGGTAAAAAAACTATCTAAAGATCCATCTCAAGTGCTTATTACAGCTATGAATACTTGGTTTGGTAGTTTAATGATGTGTAATAGTTTCCATGCAGATTTACATGCAGGAAACCTTATGTTGCTTGAAGATGGTCGCGTTGGCTTTATCGATTTTGGTATTGTAGGTCAGTTAAAACCTGAAGTTTGGACAGCATGTATTGCATTTATGGATGCGCTGCAAAAAACAGATTTTCCATTAATGGCTGAAAATATGCTGAAAATGGGCATGACTGATCGTGAAATTGATACCAAAGTTTTGACGGAAGATTTAGAACGCCTATTTAGCGGCGTTTTACTTGCAGATCCACAAGAGATTTTGTCGTCAAATCCTGCCGATTTAAACGATATCATGATGGATATGGTCGCAGTGGGTGAGCGTCATGGTATTCGATTCCCACGTGATTTTGCATTACTCTTTAAGCAAATGCTGTATTTTGATCGCTTTATGCGCATTCTAGCACCATATACCGATATTTATGCAGACCAACGTTTGCAGATGGTGCAAACTATAGATCCAAATCTTTTATTAAAACATTAATAAAGATCTACTTTTAGAACAAGGTTGAGTTATGGATGCAATCATCATTGAAGGCTTAAAAGTTGATACGGTTGTTGGATGTTTCAATTGGGAACGTCAAATTATTCAACCTTTAATGTTAGATTTGACCTTGCAAACAAATCTTGAACAAGCTTCAAATTCCGATGAACTTGAAGATACAATGAACTATGCCGAAATTTGTGAAATATCGGCAAAAGTCATTCAAGATGCTCAACCAAAATTGATTGAACATGCTGCAAAACTCGTGATAAATGCTTTATTTACAGAGTTCTTAGCAATTGAATCAATTATCATCACGATCCGTAAGCCTGCCATTATCCCGCAAGCAAATTCTGTAGGAATTCGTCTTGAACGACACCGAAACGATTTTCGCGCTAGCACTAGCGAGTAATTTCGAGCCTGAATCTAATTTTGAAAAAGCCTATAAAAGAATCCAATCTTTGGGTAATGTGCAGTTTTCAAATATATATTTAATTCCATGTCGTGATGGCATTGGTGAAGATTATTGGAATTCTGCATGTATTTTAAAGAGTAGTCTTTCTGTTGACGAATTATTACTCATTGTAAAAAATATGGAGTCTGAGGCAGGGAGAGTACGCCCATCCCATCAGATTTCACTAGATATAGACCTAATTGCATGGGGATGTCACATAAATGAAATGCAATTTAATCCTAAAAAAATGCCATTGGCTTTAGATGTGAAAATTCCTTTATCTGAGATATTGAGTCATAAGTTATTAATTAGTAATGGAATAAAATTTAATGTTGTAAATGTATAAATTAAAAAAAATTGAATGCTTATTAATTGAAAAGTGTGATGTATTTCTCATATTTTGCTTATTGGGTTAAGATTTGTCCATATTTTATTCGCTCTATTTATGGCTAAAAATATCTACCCTTAATTGAATATGGAAAATAGTATGTTAAACAAAACATTAAAATATAGCCTATTGTTGGCTACTGCTGCTTTATCATCAACGGCATTTGCTGAAAGCACAGTGTCTGTAGGCTATGCTTATTCTAAAATAGAAGATGTAAAGCTTAAGGGTGTAAATGCTCAGTATCGTTATGAATGGGATTCTCCTGTAAATCTTGTTGTTTCAGCTTCATATCTAAAGGGTGATAATAAATTATCATATACTGATGGTTATGATATGTATCATGATGAATATAATGTTAAACAGTTTTCATTATTGGCAGGTCCAGAATACAAGATTAATGATTTCTTAGGTGTTTATGCCCTTGCAGGTTTTGCACATTCTAAAATTGAAGGTCAACAGACGTGGGTAAATAGTACAGGTCATACAAAGGATTTTAATGATTCTTTAAAAGAAACTAATTTTGCTTATGGTGTGGGTGTAAAAATTAATCCAATAGATAATGTATCTGTGAACTTAGGGTATGAAGGTACCAAGGTTGACGGAGCTAAAGCAAAAGGCTTTAACATTGGTGTTGGTTACCGTTTTTAATTTTAAAGATTGCTAAAAAAAGGCTCAGAATTCTGAGCCTTTTTTGTTTAGTGTAAAAATTTACAATCTGATTATTAAATAAAATATGCAAAATTTTTAAAAACTTGAAATGTGACACATTAGTTATATATTTAAAAATGTGTTGTAGAATATGCATTAATCGATTCATCCTGATCGACATTACGAATACTAAAAATCGGAACTTAATATTATGAATAAATACTTAAAATATTCTTTATTAATAGCTATGACTGCTTCTTCATATACATTTGCTGATAATCACTCTTTTAGTTTGGGATATGCTCAAAGTAAAATTAGCGATTTAGATTTAAAAGGTGTAAATGCTCAATACCGTTACGAGTGGAACTCACCTTTTAGTTTAATTTCTTCTGTTTCTTATTTAAAAGGTGATGTATCAGAGCAAGATGGCCTAGATGTATATAAGACTGATGTCAAATATTTTACATATATGATGGGACCAGCTTATCGTTTTAATAATTATGTAAGTATTTATGCGACTACAGGTATTTCTAATATTAAACTTAAGAGTACTGATTTTACCATAGGTGGGACTACAGAGCCTGCAGACCCTACAAAAACGTCTAAGACAGAATTAGCTTATGGTGCAGGATTGATTGTAAATCCAACGCGTAACTTCACTGTTAATTTAGGTTATGAAGGTACAAATTTGAAATTTGCTGATGAGCTGCGTATTAAAGTTAATGGTTGGAATGCAAGTATTGGCTATCGTTTCTAATTATGAATTAAAAGGCTCAGAATTCTGAGCCTTTTTTGTTTTTTGTGAATCAAACAGTCTTAAATGTAATAACTTGTTTTGGTCATTAATTTGGAAATGCCTGTCATCGCAATACGTACAGGTAAAGGTAAATCTACACCGCCTGCATTTAATGCGGTATCTCGATGTTGCAATTCATCTTCGTTCATTTGCGTTAATATTTTACGTGAGCGTTCATCTTGGGATGGTAATTGGTTGATATGATCAATTAAATGCAAGCTCACTTGACGTTCAGTTTCAGCAACAAAACCAAGACTGTATTTATCTCCAGCAATACCTGCTAATGCACCCATACCAAAAGAAAGGCTATACCAAACAGGGTTAAATAAGCTGGTATGGCTGTCTAATTCTTTTAAACGATCTTCACACCATGCTAGATGATCTTGTTCTTCAATTGCTGCATGTTCCATTTCTCGACGTACGTTGGGTAACTTTGCTGTTAAAGCTTGACCGTGATACAAAGCTTGCGCACATACTTCACCGCTATGATTGACACGCATTAGTCCTGCAACATGGCGTGCTTCGCTTACAGCAAGTTGAGTATCGACTTCATTTGCAGGATTTTCACGGTGTGCAGATGTTGCACCTGGTACTAAGCTGCGTAAAGCTTGATCGAATGAATTGATAAGCTTATCGATACCTGTAAATTGACGCATGAATTAATCCTCCAACGAGAGCTGTGCCGTTTTGAGTAATGGCTTTAGTCTAAATAATAGCCAAACTGTAAATATTGCGCTTAAAGTTGCTGTAATACAGAATAGTACTTTCATATCTATTTTTAAGATACTTAATACAATAATAGAAAATATAGCAGAACTGACCATAAAAATTGCGTTTAATATGTTGTTTGCTGCAACTACTCGAGCACGATGTGATCGGGGTGAATAGGCTTGCATCATGGCATAAAGCGGCACAATGTAAAAACCACCACTAATACCCAATAAAGTAATAGCAATCATCACGTGATAATAGCTTGCACCTTGTTGGAAAACTTCACTCAGTGTAAGAAGTTCACCTGTATGTGTAGGTACAAAAGATATGCTCATTGCTAAATAATAAGCAAAAATAGTTAAACCGATAGCACCAATAGGAACCATCTTAATATTTACTTCAGAACCGCCAATTTTTCTACAAAGTAGCGAACCAACACCAATTCCCACAGAGAAGAAAGTCAGTAAAAGGCTCACTACGTTTTCATTGCCATAAAGATATTCTTGTGTGAGTTGTGGAATTTGAGTGAGATAGGTTGCCCCATAAAACCAATACCAAGAATTTCCTAAAAGAATGGTAAAAATAAGAGGGAGGCTTTTAGCATATTTAAGTGTTTGAAAACTGGTTCTGAAAAAATTCCAATCGACTTGAATGTTATTTGTTGTTACTTTCTGTTTCAGGATAAATGTACTAGAGATATAACCTAAAATTGCAATGATCAGGACTGTCGCGCTAATCCATACTAAATTTCCTTGCGATAAGGAAATAACAGCACCGCCTAAAATCATCCCAATTAAAATTGCCATAGACGTGCCAGATTGAAATAAGGCATTTCCTGACATAAGTTCATTGGGTTTTAAAATTTCAGGCAAAATTGCGTATTTAATTGGGCCAAAAAATGTTGAATGTGTACCCATTAAAAATAATGCAAGTAATAACAGCCATAAATTTCCAATGAGGAAACCTGCTGTGGCAAGAATCATAATGAAAATTTCAGCTGCTTTTAAATAACGTACGAGTTGTGATCTTTCATATTTGTCTGCAATTTGTCCTGCTGTTGCAGAAAAAATAAAGTAAGGCAAAATAAATAAAAGTGCTGCAAAATTATTCAGTGTGCTTACATCTGCAGTTTGTTGTTGGATCCATCCGTAGGTAATGACCAATAAAAGAGCTTGTTTATAAACGTTATCGTTTAATGCACCAAAAAATTGCGTGATAAACATCGGTAAGAAGCGACGTGTACCGAGTAGATGTTCTTTGTTGTCCATAATATTGGCACTTATTTAAAAGTTTTATTAAGAAATGTGAGCGATGTCTATAATACTATAAAATTCATGTATGATATTTTAAGTCTATTATGTATTGAAAGTCATATAGTATTTCTACTCGTGTGATAATATTTACAAAGACTTCATATTAAAAATATTAAATTGGTTCGTAGTTTTATGCCTGAAAATTTAAAGTTTAAAAAATCGACATTGTGTTTAAGTATTCATTCCATTTCAGGAAGAATCAATCATAAGCATATATGTATGGGCTTTTTTTTAAGTTTCATGGCACAGCATGGATTTGCTGAGGTTCAGGCTAAGCCAAATTTAAGCCCAATTGAATTGCCTATAGAATATCAAGAAGAAATAAAAGCAAATGCGCTTAAGGCAAATAATGCGATAAAACAGAAACCCAATAAAAATTTGTACGCTATTGATGAAGATTTTGACAGCTATCAGATGCTTCAGAATCAAGTTTCATCACCAGCTCCAGTCGAAGAATTTGCACCGATTGATATTGATGACTTAGAAAATTTACCTGAGATTTCAGCAGATGATCAGATGGTGAATGACATCTTTAAAGTTGCGGAGCAGGCAAAGCAAGATGCTGAGAAAAATCGAGCTGAACAATCTAAAGAAATTTTAGTGAATGATGCAACACAGCAAGAATTGGCAGAAATTAATCAAGCGCCAATTAATGTTGATGGCTTAATGGAAAGTATTCGTTCAGACAGCAAAATTATTGTAGAAGCGAATGAAAGCGGACGGACTTTAAGTGCGCTTAATTTAGATTCTGAAACTGTTGAACCAGAAAAAGTAGGTTTCTTTAAAAAACTTTATTATAAAGTTAGACCTCAACAAGTTGTAAATGCACAAGTGATTGAGCGTATTAGCGCAGATGTTGTGGTTGCAGATGGTAGTTTAGACACATTTACAAATAAAGAAAAATTAGCCGTTACCGCATTAAAAGCAAATGTAAAAGCCAAACTATCTAGTTATACGGTAGAGGCATTTGAAGATTTTATTTCTGCAACATCACAACTCAGAAGCTTATCTAATCAAGCAGCTCAAGCTGTTGGTTTTTATAATGCAGAGTTTAAGTTTGAAAAAGTTGGCAGTGGAAAAGTTAAAGTTTTAGTTGTGCCGAATAAACCTGTGCTTGTGAAAAGTAATACGGTTGAATTTAGTGGTGCAGGTGAAAATCAGGCTCAATTTCAGGTCATTGGAATTTTGCCAGATCTTGCTGAAGATGATGTTTTTAATCATGGTTTATATGACAAAACCAAACAAAGAATTACAGATGCAGCAACCAATAATGGTTATTTTGATGCATATTGGCGCATGCATGACGTTAAAGTTTCGCAGCCACAAGATACAGCAGATATTAATTTAAAATATGAAACAGGTGACCGATATAAATTAGGTGCTGTTGAATTCCGAATGAGTGATCCTAATAAGGAATTCCCTCTAGACCGAGATATTTTAGAAAAATTAGTGCCTTGGACAGACGGTCAAGATTATGCATTTTGGCGTGTCAATACATTGGCAAATAACTTAACCAACTCGCGTTATTTTAACTACACATTGGTTGATGCTGCACGTCCAGATCCAATTGAAAAGAAATTAGAATATGCACCAGATCTTCAAGCCCTAATAGATTTAGATAATTTGGCAAATGGTACTACTTCTAGCGAACCTCAGCAAAAGCAAGTTTCGGCAGCATCTTCAGTTGAAGTGACGCAGAATGTAGTGAATGAAGATCAGTTTGCAGGTTCGGGTGTTGAAGAAAGCAACAGTAAAGTTAAAAAATTACAAATACAGCAAGAAACCAAAGAACAAGAAACTGAACGCCTAAAAGCACAAGCGCGTGAAAATAAAAAAGTGCCTGTCATTGTGACTTTAAATGCAGATAAGTTAAATAATGCCGAGCTTGGTTTAGGTTATGGTACAGATACAGGTGTGCGTTTACGTAGTCAATATCGCCGTGCAATTGTGAACAAACGTGGTCATTCATTTGATGCAAACTTCGAATTATCACAAAAACGTCAATCTATTGATGGTCGATATAACATTCCTTATAACCATCCTTTGAATGATTATATTTCTTTGGTCGGTGGTTACGAACGTGAAGAACGTAAAGATATTTCCGATACAGGTGGATTACTTATTGAATCTGCTGTTTTAGGTGCAGACCGAGTGATTAAAAACCCGCGCGGAAGTTGGCAACATGTGATGGGTGTGCGTTATCGTTTAGATCGTTTAACAGGACAAGGTGTCTTTGATGTTAATGATATTCCTGATAGTTTCTTAGGGACAGGAAATACAGAACAAGAATCTTTATTATTTGGTTATGAAATATCTCGTACAGATTCAGATAAACGCGTAAATCCATCTCGTGGATTTAAACAAACCTATAAAATTGAAGTTGGTAGTGAGAATCTCATGACCGATGTCAATATGGCAATTGCTAATGCTTCATGGCGTTTTATTTATTCAGTGGGTGATAATTTTGATCATCAATTTGTCGGTCGTGCTGACTTAGGTTATATCTTTACAGATGATTTTAGCCGTGTACCGTATAATTTACGGTATGTCACTGGTGGTGATCAAACCATGCGTGGTTTTGACTATAAGAGCCTTTCACCAAGAGAAGACGGATTTAAAGTCGGTGGTCAGGCGCTTGCTGTTGGTTCTTTAGAATATAACTATCAATTCTCTGAAGGATGGCGCGCTGCGGTATTTACAGATTTTGGTAATGCCTATGATGCAGATTTTAAAACGCCTGCGGCTTATAGCGCGGGTGTAGGTATTCGTTGGGCATCTCCAATTGGTCCAATTCGTTTAGATGTCGCAAGTGGTTTATCGGATGAAAGTAAACCCATTCGTTTACATTTCTTTATTGGTTCACAACTATAATTTAATACTAGAGAAGATTTATGGCTGAAGTGGAACAGCAACCAGAATTACCAACACCTTTGCCTAAACAGCGGAAAATTATAAGAAGTGTACTGAAGTCACTTCTTTTTGTGATTCTATTTATTGTTGCTGCTTTAGCAGTTATGTTTTCTACAGATCGGGGGAGTAAATTTCTACTCGATAGTGTGCTACAAAGCCAGAAAATTATTCACTATGAATATGAAGATGGAAACTTACTTAACGGCATTATTCTAAAAAATGTGCTTGTGACTTTAGAATCTGTTGATGTGAAAATTGATCGTGCCGATGTGTCTTTAGGTTGGCGCGCAATTGTAAATAAAGAAATTCATTTAACGCATGCCGATGTTCAAAATCTGCAAATTACCACAAAGGGTCCATCTTCGGATGAACCATTCAAATATAACGAAATTCGACTACCATTTGTTTTACGTGTAGATAAAGCTGATGTTGATAAATTAGAAATTCATACAGGTACAACACAGGTCGATTTTTTTGATATTCATCTAGAAAAGGCATTGTGGAAGGATACCAAACTTACATTTAAAAATACTCGTATGGATATGGGATATTTAAATGTTAAAAATGCCAATGGTGGTATGACCTTTGATCAAGGTAAATATCCAATTAAAGCAACAGCTGATGTCAATATTCCGTCACTTAATGATAGTTTGAATATTCACGGTATTCATGTTGTTGCTAATGGTACTTTAGAAACCATTGAAGCAGGTTTTGCAACCAATACGCCAGATTTACTCACAGGTTGGGGAGTTGTACATCCACTTCGTGACCATGTTCCAATGAAAGGTGAAGTAAAATTCAGAAATTACCATCTTCCATTACTCACAGATCAAAAGCTTTTTGCAAAAAAAGGGACAGCAAAATACTATGGTGATATTGAACGTTTAAATATCGATTTAAATACAGATTTAAGTGGTCAAGATATTCCCGAAGGTCGTTATACCGCATCAATGCATACAGATTTAGTTAATCAGTTAGATATTGAAAATCTAAATGGACAAATTCTAGATGGTGCCGTAAATGTTGCAGGTGTTGTTAGTTGGAAAGATCATGTGACTTGGGATATGAAAGGTCGCTTAGATAAAATTAAACCAACAGATAAAATTATTCCTCAAGTGGTGCGAGATTTCTTACCACCATCATTAGATGCCAATTTAGCATCTACAGGTTTATTGGAAGATGGTTTGCATTTAACGGCTAATGTCGACTTCGATAAATATGAAACATGGAATTTAAAGCTCGATCAAAAAGAAGAAAAAAGCAAAAAACCTGAACCAATGTTAATGAATGTGGCATGGAAGGGTTTAGATCGTGAAATGCCGTACATTGGTTGGTTAAAAAGCGATTCAGGTGATGTAAATCTGACTTTAATTGAAGATCAGCAAAATATTCATGTTGCAACAGTGGTAAAACAACATGAAAAATCATCATTACCTGCGGGGCAATATGTAGCGCAGTTAAATATTAAAAATAATAATTTAAATGTTCCAAGTTTTAGTTTTAGTGCAGGTCAAGGTGGTTTGAAAGGCAGTGCTTTTGTTGAACTTCCAACAGATAAGCGTCAACTTAAATGGAATGCATTACTTGATGCAAATAATTTCAATCCGCAAACGGTGACAAGTGCTGCGCCAATTAATTTATTGAATGGTCGTGTAAAAGCCAATGGCTATGCAAAGCCAAATCAACAGATTATTCATTTAAACCCAATTAATTTAACGGGTCGTTTAGCAGATCAAAACGAAACGATTCGTTTAACGGGTAAAAGTACAGCTGCAGTTTTATTCCATGATGAAAAGCATGGCGGTGCTTTTAAAAGCTTTGCTGTAGATTATGATGGTGCATTGAATGCCAGTAGCATTGAAGGTAGCGAAGGTCATTTAAAAGCGAAAATTTCAGGCACATCACAATATATTAAGATTAATCAATTTAGTCATAATGGTGTTGCAGGACAAATCGCTGCTGATGGTATTGTGAACTTAACGCATGGCATTGGTTGGGATGTTAACGCATCACTTATTCGCTTTAAACCACAATATTTTGTATCGAGTGTACAAGGTGAAGTTTCAGGTGTTGTTAAAACTCAAGGGCTTTGGTCAGATAAAATTAAACGTATTAATATATCGCGTTTAAACTTAGCAGGTCGGATTAACAACAAGCCTATTCGTGGTACGGGTAATTTGGCGATGGTGCTTAGTTCCCAACAAAAGGGTTTATTGCCTCAGCAATTTGAAGCGAATGATCTATTTTTATCGTATGCACAAAACCAAATTCAAGCGACAGGTAATGCACAAAACTTAAAAATTAAGATTAATGCACCTGCGCTCTATGAAATTTATAGTGGTTTGCGTGGTAAGGCTTATGGCTATTTAAATGTTCAAGCTCAGCCAAGATTAAAAGCAACTGCGAATTTAGCTGTAGATGGTTTTAGTTTTAATAATTTATTCAGTGTTAAGCAATTACGTATTCAAGGTGAATTACCAACGTCGGATACCACGCCAACCATTTTAACTGCGAAATTGAATTCATTGCGCAGTGGTGATCGTGAAATTCAACAAGGTGAAGTTTCTGTTGCGGGTACACGTAAAGCACATATTCTAAAAGTGAAAGCGGAAAATAAACTGAGTCAGTTCTATGTGCAATTGGCCGGTGGTTTTAATGCGAATAATGATTGGTTTGGTCAAATTCAAAAAGGTGATTTTGATTCGCTCAGAACACGCTTAGTGCAAAAAGAAAATGCATCGGTTATTTATCATTCTAAAAATAGTGAACTCTTTATTGGTGCACATTGTTGGGTGAGTCAGCAAAGCCAATTATGTTTCGATCAGCCTATTCGTACAAGTAAAACGAAAGGTAACGTTTCCTTTGTTACCCAAAACCTAGACTTAAATGATTTTGCTGCATTTATGCCTGATGGCTTAGCAATTACAGGTAAGGTCAATGGATATGCAAAAGCATCTTGGGCGCAAAATCAAAAACCTAAAATTGATGTAAAACTTTTAACACGTAACGGTATTATTGGTATTACAGGTGATGACCCTCAAGAAATTGGTTCAAACTTAAGATATGACCAAATTTCTCTGATTGCGAAAAGCGTAGCTCAAGGTTTGCAGCTTCGTTTAGATGTGAAAACGCCTGCAATTGGTACAGGTTATGCCAATGTTGTGATCGACCCATATTCTGCCAATAAAGCCATGCGTGGTGATATTGCATTTAACGAATTACAGTTAAAGGTGTTAAAACCATTTATTGCCGATGTGCGCCGTTTAGATGGTAGTTTGTCATTTGCAGGAAAAGTCAGTGGTTCACTTTCTAAGCCATTATTAACAGGTGAAATGCGTTTGAAAGATGGCGTAATTAGTATGATTTCATTGCCTGTGAATTTGACCAATATTCAGTTGTATTCATCTATTCGACAAGATAATGCCGCAATTAATGGCGCATTTAATAGTGGGCGTGGTGTAGGCAGATTAACGGGTGAGTTCGATTGGAAAGGTGAGCCTCGTATTAATTTGAATCTAAAAGGTGATAATTTACTGGTTCGCCAAGCGCCATTAATTACGGCAATTGTGAATACAGATGTTTCTGTGCAAGCTTATCCATTCCTCAGCAAGTTGTCTGTGAAAGGTAAAGTTGATGTACCACGTGCACTTATTTCTATGCCTGAATCTACAGCAAGTGTTGTGAATGTATCTTCAGATGTTCGCATTGTGCATGAAGGGCAAGATCAACTTGCCATTTTAAAAGCGGCAAAACCTTGGGATATTAATGCTGACTTAGATGTGAGTTTAGGGAATCAAGTGGTTTTCCAAGGCTTTGATAGCCGTATTCCGTTGGTGGGTCGATTGTATTTAACGCAACGTGGCTCTGAAACGGCAATGCGTGCTAATGGCGCAATTGGTGTGAGTAAGCGCGTTAAAATTGAAGCCTATGGACAAAGTTTAGATTTAAACCGTGCGATTGCTCGTTTTAATGGTGCATTGTCTAATCCAACGTTAGATGTAGATACCAATAAAAATATTCAAGGAAGTTTGGTTGGTATTCGGGTTACGGGAACAGCAACAAGCCCAAGTATTCAAGTGTATAACGATGCAGGTCTATCTGAGCAAGAAGCATTAAATGCGATTATTACAGGTCGTATTAATGAAGGTGCAAGTGGTTTAAGCCAAACAGAAGGCTTTAAGTCTGATGTAAATAATACAATTGCAGCAGCAGGTATTAGTATGGGCTTGGGTGGAACACGTGCACTGACCAATCAAATTGGTCGAACGTTAGGTTTAAGTGGTTTGGCTTTAGATGCGCAAGGTACAGGTGATGATACGCAAGTGAGCTTAACGGGCTACATTACACCAGATTTATTTATTCGTTATGGTGTAGGTGTGTTTACACCTGTAAATAAACTAACACTTCGTTATCAAATGAACCAACGGTTATATATGGAAGCAAGCCAGTCATTAGAACGTGCAATCGATTTCTTCTATAACTGGCGATTCTAATTTTAAAAAAACATGATTGATTGTAAAAATCTATTTTTATTTGAAGTCTGAGTGTGTGTTATTTGCGTTTAACCCGTTGGTGATTTCAGATTTAAAATATAGATGTAAGCAATATTTTCACATTAACTGTATTGTAATTCTACATACAGTGGATATTGGTATTTTGAAAAAGTACACGGTGTAATATGGATCTTGATTATTTAGTTAAAAGGCATGAGCGAGAATTTGAAAATAAAAAATATGTTTATATAGCAAATGAAGTTAATCGAACTTTAATAGTTGCCATGAGTACACATAATTTTGGTGAAAACTATTATATGCTTCGTGGATTATGTGAGAGTTGCGAATGCAGTTTACTTTTCATTACTGATCCGATCAACTCGTACTATCTTGAGGAGGATCAAGGTGCATCATACCAAAGACTTTTACAAAAATTTGTAAAAAAATATGGGTGTGAAAATATAACTTTATTTGGAAGTTCTATGTCTGGGTACGGAGCACTTTTTCACAGTCTAGAACTCAATACAAATGCTATTGTTAGTAACCCGCAGATTGATTTCAAAAGTAGTTTTGATAATGCATGGTCTGATTTACAAAATACTTTAAGAAAAGTAGAAAAAAATTGGGTTAATATTAATGATAAAATTACATTAATGCAGAATGTAAATGTGCAATGGTTTTGTGCGTACGGAGATAATCAATTGGACGCTCCTAATATTAAAAAATTACGTGAAGTGGTGAAGCCTAACTTAAGAGTTACTTTTCAAAATATAAAGGATGATACGCATGGTTTTTATTTTAAAAATAAAGATAATGTGTTTTTACTTCATAGATTAATGGTTGAAATGAGACGTGTTAAAATTTCATCATAGCACTTCAAAAGTCCATAAGAGCCATGATCTTTAATTGGATTTGGTTTTTAAATCTCAAAGAATTCCCTGATTCCTTTTTATAGCTAAATCTAAAAAAGTAAAGTTTGCCGACTGTAATTAAGATTATTTATAAATTTACTTTAGTCGTATATTGAGATAATGGGAAAAATATTTACTGTAATAATTGCAAATAATCAGTACATAAATATTTGGAATCTGATAAATTTTAGTTTTAACGAGTAGATAATAAGCCATGAAAAAAACATTATTAATCGGTGCATTATTTGCATCTCTTACCGCATGTTCAACGGCACAAACTCAACAAGACACCACACCTAAGTTAGGTATGCCTAATCCTGCTAGTCAGTATTGTGTACAGCAAGGCGGGAAACTGTCTATAAAAAATGAAGCGAATGGTCAAGTTGGCTATTGCCATTTATCAAACGGGCAAGTAATTGAAGAGTGGGAATTTTTTAGAAAAAGCCAAGCAGAATGCGTATCTGAAGAAGCGAAAAAACTGGTTGGACTTAAAAATTTAACAGAAGAGCAAATTAAAGGAAAAACCAAATCTTCAGTAGTTCGTATTGTAAAACCAGGTCAGCCTGTCACCATGGATTATCGTTCAGATCGTGTTACAGTTACGGTTGATCCAATAACTCAAAAAGTTATAACAGCATCGTGCGGGTAAAATTTTAAAGATATTTATTTCAGTATTAAAAAGACTCCAATAAGTTTAATTTCGCGAATTAAGATACTATAGAGAATTAGTTATTGGATTCTTTTTTTATGGTCGATTTGTATGAGTATCGGTATACAAAGTTAGGTGTATTCGGCTCTTTACCCACTCATAAAATTTTTCTTAATGCTAAAGCTCGCAATACAGCAAAATTTGTATTTTCTGATAACACATTCATTTATGGCGTTGTTTCTGATTGGTTTCTCAAAAACTCAGATTTTGATACGCGAAAATCAACATGGACTGAGGAAAATAAAGCCTTCCTAGATACCGAAAAAAGGCTTTTAACTGCTTATAGAGCGTTACATCCATTATTTAAAACAGAAGCAAACACGAATTAGTATTTTCTATGCTTGTTGTTTATATATTGGATTAAATTGTTCAAATCTATTGAAAACAAGCGTGTAAATATTCCATTGTGAATGTAAACAGTGAAAAGATTAAATACGTTAATTTAAGTATTAAAAAAGCTCTAATTGGGGCTTTTTTGTATTTAAAGCTCATGAAATTTCTTATTTCACATAAATTTGATTATGATATGCGGATTAGGAGATTTTGAATGAAAAAGTTACTTGCTTTAAGCATTCTTGTTGCATTAACAGGCTGTGCTGAAAAGAAACCTTTAACTCCGCAAGAGCAGTGGCACGGTTACTGTACAAGCGTTGGTAATGCAGCACGTTCTATTGTTTTAGACCGTCAAAACGGCATTGAAAAAGACAAAGCAATTGAGCATGCAGATAAAATTGATGATGAAACCACCAAAGGTTTTATTTTAAAAATTATTGATGAAGCTTACGCAATACCTGTAGCAGAAATGAAAAATGATGTTGAAGGTTCACGTGATAAACT
Source organism: Acinetobacter portensis (assembly GCF_009372215.1). Classification (GTDB taxonomy): domain Bacteria; phylum Pseudomonadota; class Gammaproteobacteria; order Pseudomonadales; family Moraxellaceae; genus Acinetobacter; species Acinetobacter portensis. The sequence continues at coordinate 69,225 of NZ_LWRV01000077.1, forward strand.
TAAAGCAAAAGTAACAGAAAGATGTATTGCGACACCGCATGATCAAATGCCAGATTACAAACCGTTCTAAGGAACGGTTTTTTTATATAAATAATAAAATAGCCTAAGCAAGCTCTAAGTTACAAAATCTAAATTAATTTTATAGAAAAGCTTATCTTTTTTTGTCATATTAGAGTGAATAACAAATAAAAAAGGAGCGCAGAATGGAAGTGGTTGAATATCTTCACAATGCAGATTTGCTCTTAGAAGATGAGCAAGGCGTTGCCATTATTTGTGGTAGTAGTTACGTGCTAAGTTTAGGCGATAAAGTCTATATTCAAAATGCTATAGATGAACAAGCTAAACTCTTTTCTGTCAAAATTTCATTTGCAAGTTCAGCGCATAAAATGATGCATGAAGATGAAATTCAGATTAAATTCGAAGGTTGTAGAGCAACTTTAGAACAATATATTTTAACCAGTACTGTACACTAAGGTTGAATATGATTCTTTTTACAAAAGGGGCAACATCATGTTGCCTTTTTAATGATTAATTTCTGACTAAAAAGTGTTAAACATATATCTTTGATGTACATATTTATCGCAATTCGTTTATCGAATAATCAATATGAGCATCATTTAGTTAATAAATAATGAGCATCACGAAGAAACACTTGTAGCGCATTAACTTTTAACTGGAATTTTAGTAAAATCGAGTCGTCCATATTATTTACGAAGCCTGTGAATGGCTGGAATTTGTAGATAATTTTTTAAAGAAGAGGAATAAACCGTGCTAGAAGCTTACCGCCAACACGTTGAAGAACGTGCCGCACTCGGAGTCCCACCGAAGCCACTTGATGATGTTCAAACAGCTGCATTAGTTGAATTAGTAAAAAATCCACCAGCAGGTGAAGAAGCATTTTTAGTTGATTTGCTTGAAAACCGTATTCCTGCAGGTGTTGACCAAGCTGCTTATGTTAAAGCTGCTTTTTTGGCTGCATTGGCAAAGGGCGAAGCGAAATCTCCTTTAATTTCTAAAGAACGCGCTGTTTACTTACTAGGTACTATGCTTGGTGGTTATAACGTTGCGCCTTTAGTAACTCTTCTTGATGATGCAGAACTTGCAGAATTAGCTGCTGAAGCATTGAAGAAAACTCTTCTTGTATTTGATGCGTTCCATGACGTTGCAGATAAAGCAAAAGCGGGTAACAAAAACGCTCAAGCAGTTCTTCAATCTTGGGCTGATGCTGAATGGTTCACTAGCCGTAAAGACGTTCCTGAAGAAATCAAACTTACAGTTTTCAAAGTAACTGGCGAAACTAACACAGACGACTTGTCACCTGCACAAGACGCTTGGAGCCGTCCAGATATTCCATTACATGCAAATGCAATGTTGAAAAACGAACGTGATGGTATCAACCCTGAAAAACCAGGTGAAGTTGGTCCATTAAACCAAATCAAAGCACTCGTTGCGAAAGGCAACCAAGTTGCTTACGTTGGTGACGTTGTTGGTACAGGTTCATCTCGTAAATCTGCAACTAACTCTGTTCTTTGGTTCTTTGGTGATGACATTGCGCACATCCCGAACAAAAAAGACGGTGGTTACTGCCTAGGTTCTAAAATCGCTCCAATCTTCTTTAACACTATGGAAGATGCAGGCGCGTTACCAATTGAAATTGATGTTGCAAACATGAACATGGGCGATGAAATCGTTCTTAAAATTGATCATGCTGCTGCAAAAGTTTCTGCGTCTAAAGACGGTGCGGTAATTGCTGAAGCTGAACTTAAAACTCCAGTTCTTCTTGATGAAGTTCGTGCGGGTGGTCGTATCAACTTAATCGTTGGTCGTGGTTTAACAACTAAAGCGCGTGAAGAATTAGGTCTTGCACCTTCTACTTTATTCCGTGTTCCTGTTCAACCTGCTGCTACAGGCAAAGGTTTTACTCAAGCACAGAAAATGGTTGGTCGCGCTTGTGGTCTTCCTGAAGGTCAAGGTGTACTTCCGGGTACTTACTGCGAACCACGCATGACAACTGTAGGTTCGCAAGATACTACAGGTCCTATGACTCGTGACGAATTGAAAGACTTGGCTTGCCTAGGCTTCTCTGCTGATCTTGTTATGCAATCTTTCTGTCATACAGCTGCTTATCCAAAACCAGTTGACGTTCAAATGCAACACTCGCTTCCTGATTTCATCATGAACCGTGGTGGTGTGTCTTTACGCCCAGGTGACGGTATTATTCACTCTTGGTTAAACCGTATGCTTCTTCCAGATACCGTTGGTACTGGTGGTGACTCGCATACTCGTTTCCCAATTGGTATTTCATTCCCTGCGGGTTCTGGTCTTGTAGCATTCGCTGCTGCAACTGGTGTTATGCCACTTGACATGCCTGAATCTGTTCTTGTTAAGTTCAAAGGTAAAATGCAGCCTGGTATCACACTACGTGACCTAGTACATGCAATTCCTTACGTTGCGATTCAGCAAGGTGACTTAACTGTAGAGAAGAAAGGTAAGAAAAACATCTTCTCTGGTCGTATTCTAGAAATCGACTTAACAGAAATGGAAACTGACTTAACTGTTGAGCAAGCATTCGAACTTTCTGATGCTTCTGCTGAACGTTCAGCTGCTGGTTGTTCTATCACACTTTCTGAAGAGAAAGTTGCTGAATACCTTCGTTCAAACATCACTATGCTTAAGTGGATGATTTCTGAAGGTTATGGCGATGCGCGTACTATGGCTCGTCGTGTTGAGAACATGGAAAAATGGTTAGCGAATCCATCACTTCTTAAAGCTGATGCTGATGCTGAATACACTAAAGTGTATGAAATTGACCTTGCTACAATTACTGAACCTGTTCTTTGCTGTCCAAATGATCCAGATGACGCGAAATTGTTATCTGACGTTCAAGGCGTGAAAATTGACGAAGTATTCGTTGGTTCATGTATGACAAACATTGGTCATTTCCGTGCAACTGGTAAGTTGCTTGAGAAAGTTCCTGGTGGCGTGTTGAATACTCGTCTTTGGATTGCTCCTCCAACTCGTATGGATGAACACCAATTGATGGAAGAAGGTTTCTATAACATTTATGGTAAAGCTGGCGCGCGTACTGAAATGCCAGGTTGTTCATTATGTATGGGTAACCAAGCACGTGTAGCTCCGAACACAACTTGTGTTTCGACTTCTACTCGTAACTTCCCGAACCGTTTAGGTCAAGGTGCTAACGTTTACTTAGCTTCTGCTGAACTTGCTTCTGTTGCTGCGGTACTTGGTAAATTACCAACACCTGCTGAATATCAAGAATATGCTGCTCAAATTGACAGCATGTCTGCTGATATTTACCAATATTTAAGCTTCGACAAAATGGGCGACTATACAGACGCTGCTAAAGATGTTGATACGAAGAAAATTGCTGCTGCTCAATTGTCTTAATTTGTTGAAAATTAAAGTAATATGAGTTAAAAATAAGGGCTGATTAATCAGCCCTTATTTTTTGAGTATAAAAAATGAATAAAATTTTAAAAATAAATTTGGAAAATTGTTTTGGTATCGGGGAGTTGAAACATGACTTTAAGTTTTCAACTGATAAAAATGTTCAATTAATATATGCACCTAATGGAACAATGAAAACGTCCTTATCAAATGTATTTGAGCTTTTGTCAGCAGATAAAAAAAATGAGATAAAAGATAGAGTGTTTATAGAAAAAGTTCCTGTTGTCGATATTCAAATAAATAATGAACCTATTGATAAAAATAGCATATTAGTTATAAATGCGAATAATAAAGATACCGTGAAATCGATAACAAAATTTATAGCAAGTAGTGATCTAAAAAGGAGATATGAGGAAATTTATGATGAATTATCAGAAGAAAAAAATAGGTTTATTACTATTTTAAGAAAACAGTCTAGAAGTACTGATTGTGAATCTGAGATGAAATCAGCATTTGAAGATGGTGAAACAATTTTTGATTATTTAGAGAGAATAGACGTTCTTTTAGGAAAGGAATATCAGAGCTATGACTTTAAGTATAATGATGTTTTTGATAAGACAAATAAGGTAAAAGTATTTATAAGTGACAATGAATCCCTACTTGATGATTATTTTCAGCGTTATAATGAACTGCTTACAAAATCTAATTTTTTTAGAAAATCAGATAATTCTTTTGGTACTTTGCAAGCCAATAGTCTTCTTGAATCAGTTAGTGATAATTCTTTTTTTGAAGCAGGTCATACTATTAGTTTAAGTACAGATGAAATTATTTCTTCAAAAGATGATTTCACTACTTTAATTAAAAATGAAATGGATCAAATTTTAAAAGATGAAAAACTATTAAAAATGTTTGCAAAAATTGATAATGCATTATCTAAAAATCCAGCATTGAGATCTTTTAAAAATGTGATTGAAAAAGATCAAACTTTGCTAATAGAATTAAAAAATTATGAGGGGTTTAGGAAGTATATCTGGTTAAGTTATATATCAGATATAAAAAATGAAAGTAATCGAATAGTAGAATTATATAAAATTAGAAAAAATGAACTAAAAGCTATTATCAGTAGTGCAAATGCAGAAATTGAAAAATGGAAAGAAACAATAGAGCTATTTAATTCAAGATTTTACGTTCCATTTACAGTTGGTCTTGAAAATCAATCAGATATAATTCTTCAGAGTGCAGTACCCAAATTGACATTTACTTATAAAGGAAGCAAGTTAGAAGATAATAATGAAACAACCCTTCTGAATCTGTTAAGCCGAGGGGAAAGTAGAGCATATTTTATTTTGAAATTTTTGTTTGAAATTGAGTCTCGTCTGAGTGATGGTCAAGAACTTATGCTTATTTTTGATGATGTTGCTGATTCTTTTGATTATAAAAATAAGTATGCAATTATAGAATATATTAAGGATTTATTAGAAAATCCTAGCGTTAATGCATTAATACTTACACATAATTTTGATTTCTACAGAACATTACATAGTAGGTTGTTAATTCAAGAACGTGGATTTATGGCGAGTAAATGTAATGAAGGAAAAGTTAAACTTTTTGCAGGTAAGTATACAAAAGATGTCTTTAATAATGTTTTCGTAAAAAAATATAAAATTCGTAAAAATTTTATAGGATTAATTCCTTTTATTCGAAACCTATTTGACTATTTATCTGATGAAGAAGGTAAAACTTTTTTAACAAGCTGTTTACATATTAAGTCTACTACAAGTGAAATAAAAGTATGTGATATTCACGAATATCTAATAAGAGTATTGAGATCTAAATCTGATATTGTTTTGGATTTTCAAGATAAGAATTATCTTGATATGGTTTTTGAGGAAAGTGATTTAATTCTAAATAATATTTCAGAGCATTCTATTGATTTAGAAGATAAATTAGTTTTGGCAATTGCTTGCAGATTAAAAGCTGAAATGTTTATGCTTTCAAAACTTGATCCAGAAGAAGTTAATTCCATTGAAACAAATCAAACTTCGCAACTGTATAAGTTATGTGTAAATAAAGGATTGGATAAAAGGATATTAAAGTCAATAAATAAAGTTAATTTAATAACACCTGAACATATTCACATCAATTCTTTTATGTTCGAGCCTCTTGTCGATATGTCTATTAATTATTTAGCTGATTTATATAAGAGTATTAGTAGGTTGTATGCTGATATACGGGAAGTAGCTTAATATAAGTGGGTATATGGGTGATAAAGGATTCCTTGTACTTTACACCTCACTTAATAAATCGTTTAATCCTCACATTGAAAAATGATTGAACAAGTTGATGTAACAATGGCAAAACAATCTCGATTCCTCTGTATTGGTGGTTTTCTCAATGGAACCCAAGTCAAAGACCAAGGCGACAGCTTTGTCTGTGTCGAAAAGTCTAAAAATGTGACTTACCGAAAACTTGAAATCTTCCATCCAGATTCATGGAATCATGACTACTACGTGTGTGAAGATACAACCGATCTACAAGCCAAAAAGTGGGTCTATGACATCGAATAATCACACTATTTAAAGCAACAAAAAAGATGAGCCGAAGCTCATCTTTTTTGTTGAATTGGAAATTAATTATTTCGCATTCGCAACAGCAGGAACAACCGCAGTAGAATCATTTGCCGCATGACGCGTAGGCGTATAATTCAAACCTAAAGTTGAACTTGTATAAGTACGAACTTGATCTAAAAGAGCAGGGTTAGCACTTAAATCTTGCCCATAAGAACGAACAATTTCATGTAACTTGCCATTCCATTTACCTTTCACTTGTTCAGGGAAAGCCTTTTCCATCAAACTTAACATGATGTAAGGAGAAGTCGAAGCACCCGGAGAAGCACCCAATAAAGCTGTTACAGAACCATCTTTAGAGGCAAAAATTTCAGTACCAAATTGCAATGTTGCATCTTTACCTGGCACTTTCTTAATAATTTGAACACGCTGACCACCTTGGTTTAATGTCCAATCTTCAATTTTCGCTTCAGGATAATACTTTTTAAGCTCGTTAAACTGATCTTCCTTAGACATCGCAACTTGGCTAATTAAATATTTAACCAAATCTAAATTCTCTAAACCAATGGTTGCCATAGGAATCACGTTATTTTTATTCGCAGAATCCATTAAATCAAATTGTGAACCATGCTTTAAGAACTTATTTGAATATGTCGCAAAAGGACCGAATAACGCATATTTTTTACCATCAATATAACGTGTATCAATATGCGGAACAGACATAGGAGGCGCACCCAATTCAGGCTTACCATATACTTTGGCTGTGTGCATTGCAGTTACTTTCGGGTTGTCGGTCATTAAGAAAATACCGCCAATAGGGAAGCCTGCATATTGTTTAGTTTCTTCTAAACCTGTCATTTGAAGCAAACGAATTGCTGCACCGCCTGCACCAATAAATACAAATTTAGATTTCACATGACTTGTTGTATTCGTTTTCAAGTTTTTAACAGAAACAGTCCAAGTATTGTCATCGTTACGGCTAATACCTGTCACTTCAGTTGATGTTTCAAGTTTAAATTGTGGCTGTTTGTTCAGGTTATTCACTAATTGAGTCGTAATAGAACCATAGTTCACATCTGAACCAACATCCATGCGTGTTGCTGCAACTTTTTGTGAAGCATCACGACCTTGCATAACCAAAGGCGCCCATTGCTTAATTTCTTCAGGATTATCTGAATATTTCATTCCTTCAAACATTGGGTTTTGAGTCATCGCTTCATAGCGTTTTTTCATATATGGAACGCTATCGCCCCACACAAAAGCAATATGAGGAACAGGATTAATAAAGCTTGTTGGTTGACCAAGTACGCCATTTTTCACTTGATAAGACCAGAATTCCTTACTCACTTCAAATTGAGATGCTGTATCAATTGCCTTTTTAATATCAATTTTGCCATCTTTTTCAGGAGTATAGTTCATCTCCATAAAACCAGAGTGACCTGTACCTGCATTGTTTAAACCTTTTGAGCTTTCTTGAGCAACTGCATCCAAACGTTCATACATTTGAATATTCCAGTCGGGTTCAAGCTCACTCAAGTAAGTACCCAATGTTGCGCTCATAATACCGCCACCAATAAGCACAACATCTACAACTTTTTCATTGGCTGTAGATTTAACAGATTTGGATGCAATAGGTCTGAATAAGAAAATGAGCCCAATAATGAATAATACAATGATCAGAATAACTAGATATTTAAGAAACTTCTTCATAATACGCCTGATATTTATTTGACTTATATGTAAATGATAAAGAAGATAATGAGCGTATTTCGTGAAGTTGTGTAAGTATTAGGTGAATTATATATTGAATGTTTAATAAAAAAATAATGTATTTATAACGCATGGCTTCATGAAACGCATGAAAATAAAGGGTTGTAATAATCACATATTTTTATTATGGAATTCAGGTATTTATTTACAAAAAATCAACGATTAATCGTTCTATAGTTGCAACAAATCGTTTTATCTTTATCAATGTATTTGTAAATAATATCTATAGACTAATGATTATTCGATTGAGGGATTAACAAAATGAATTTTAAAGCACTTTCTTTAGGTTTGGCACTTGCTTCGGCTGCAACACTTTCAATGGCAAAACCTGTTGCTTACCAAATTGACCCAACGCATACAGCAACTGTATTTAATTGGAATCATTTTGGTTTTTCTACGCCATCTGCTAACTTTAGTGACATTCAAGGTACAATTAATGTCGATAACGCGAAGCCAGAAAAATCATCTGTAAATGTGACCATTCCACTTGCTAGCTTAAATACAAATGTAAAAGCTTTAGATGATCATTTAAAAACAGCAGATTTCTTTGATGCTGCAAAATATCCTACCATTACTTTTAAAAGTACAAAAGTAGAAACAACAGACAAAAAGAATTTCAAAATTACAGGTAACTTAACGATTAAAGATGTGACTAAGCCTGTTGTTCTAGATGCTGTATTAAATAAACAAGCTGTACATCCAATGTCTAAGCTAGAAACTATTGGCTTTAATGCAACAACATCGTTCGATCGTTCTGCATTTGGTGTAGGTGCATATGTGCCAAATGTGGGTGATAAGATCACAGTAAATATTACGACTGAAGCATCTGTTCCTGCTAAAAAGTAAGTTATTTGAGCTAAAAAAAGCACCGAATTCGGTGCTTTTTTTATGCTTTATGATTAGAAAATAGATTAATTGACTAAATTTTATATCGAAAGTTACATTTTTAAAGCAGAAAAAAATCCATTATTTGTATATAAGTATAGGAAATATAAGAAGGATATGAGATGGATTATCAACTTGATGCCTTTATGACGATTGTCATTGCAGTGTTGGTTCTTTTAATTGGGTATGTGTGCGTTCATAAACTGAGCATTTTAAAGAAATACAATATTCCAGAACCAGTTGCAGGTGGTTTGGTCGCTGCTGTAGTGACTTATATCTTATTTAAGCAATTTAATATTACCGTGAATTTTGATGCGCAAATTCAACAAATCTTCATGCTGATGTTTTTCACCTCTGTTGGTTTGAGCGCGAGTTTAGGTAAATTAAAAGAGGGAGGAAAAACCTTAGTCGTTTTTCTTGTCTGTGTTGTTATTTTTGTACTGCTGCAAAATGCATTGGGTATTAGTTTAGCCAAAATGTTGGGCTTAGATCCTTTAATTGGTTTAATTACAGGTTCGGTAACCTTAACAGGTGGACATGGTACAGCAGGTGCATGGGGAACAGTATTCGAGCAAGATCATGGCATACAAGGCGCAGTTGTTTTAGGTATGGCTAGTGCAACATTTGGTTTAGTCATTGGCGGTATGATGGGTGGGCCTGTGGCAAAATTCCTGATTCGTCGCTTCAAGCTTGCTGAAGAAATTGTTTCTGAAACAGGGCGTAATGAAGCACCACCAGCATCTGAAACAGCGCCATTCGAATATCCTGAAAAAACACGTTTAATTACTGCTGATGATGCAGTGAAAACAATGGGGATGTTTGCGACCTGTATTTGTTTTGCATATTTCATGGCTACATTTGCAAAAGGTCAATGGTTTGAACTTCCGACCTTTGTTTGGGCTTTAATGTGCGGTGTGGTTTTACGTAATATTTTTGAACATATTTTCAAAATTGAGATGTTTGACCGTTGTATCGATGTATTTGGTAACGGTTCATTGTCATTATTTTTAGCTATGGCTCTTATGTCATTGCAGCTTTGGATGCTTGCAGATTTGGCAGGTCCATTGGTGATTATTCTTATTGCTCAGACTATTTTATTGGCGCTCTATCTTTACTTCGTGACCTTTAGGGTGATGGGGAGTAATTACGATGCTGCGGTACTTTGCGCAGGGCAATGTGGTGTGAACTTAGGGGCAACACCAACGGCAATTGCTAATATTCAAGCAGTAACCAATACTTATGGTCCATCGCATAGAGCCTTTTTGGTGATTCCACTCACGGGTGCTTTTTTTGTTGATATCGTAAATGCCGTGGTCATTCAACTTTCCATTGGTTTCTTTGGATAAGTATTGAATCTAAGCCATATAAAAAGCACCCAATTGGGTGCTTTTTTAATTTAAACTTTTTGTTTATAAACAATTTGCAGGTTTTGGAATACCTGCTAAACGGCTTAAATGACGCGCGACTAAACCTGTTTTAAATTTGTCCTGAAGCATCGCATTATCTGTTTCGGGACCAACCGTTTTCATTAAAAACTTAATCATTGGGCGTGTTGCAGGAGAGTGCCCAAATTGTGCGTAAAACTGACGTACCGCATTGAGTATTTCAAAATGCCATGCTGTGAGTTCTAAATCTAGTGAATTTGCAAGTTCCTGTGCAACATCTTCATTCCAAATGGTGTAATCAACTAAGTGACCATCTTGATCCAATTCTAAACTCATAAATTGCCTTTAAACTTGTCAAAAAATATTGTGATAGATGGGTTATTGTAAACGAATACTACGCTTAAAATTTAAGACCACGTCTGCAAATTGTGCATATGAAATTACTTGAATATTTGCTAAATCACTTTGCGCTAAATTTTCAGCTTCAGTTTCTAAAACATAAACATGATCTAAATTTTGAATAAATTCAGCATTTTGATGTAAAACAGCTTCACCCATTAAAACTACAGCATCATTTTCAGCATAAAGTTGTTTAAGCTTTTTCAGCATGGCAGGGGTTGTATTGAAGCTTGATTGGACTAAATAAAGTGTATTGTTTGTCATTACATTGTCCCTTTTCACCAATACAATACATGATCAAATTTTTGAATATATTCAGTATTTAGCTCAATAAATTCAATATTTTGAGTGCTATTTTTTACAAAAAAAGAATCCTGATTTTCACTTTCTACAAAAATAGGGCTTAAATCATAAAACTCAAAACTATCGACCATATTAGATGCAACTTTAAATACATGTTTTAGTTGATCGAACTGTAAATCTGATTGAAGAAGGCTTAGCGCTGCATCTTGCAAAACAACTTTAACTTCACATCCAAAGGTTGCTAGAACCATTGTTGCAGATAAACTTTCATGTGTTTGTGAGCTTGCTAAATTGGCTTGAGTTAAAATTATGAGTACATTTTTCACACAATTTACCTTTTAAATGCAACAAGTTTGGGTTAAAAAAAGATTAGAATTGAAGTAGACGATCTGTAGATTGAACTGCATCGGCAAGCTCACCTAAGCCTACTAATTCGAAACCTTGTGCCAAATTGTGCTGACTAAGTTGATGTCTTTTTGCATTTTCTTCATCGCAAATTCCACGTGCAAGCGCAGCACTGACACATACAGGCAAACGAATAGATAGCTTTTGCCATTCAGCTTTTAAGTTTCTTTGGTCATCTGGAACCCATTGCAGTTCATTGGCAACAGAGACGCCATCTTGATAGAAGAAAACACGAAAATCTTCATTTTTACTTTGTAAAGCTTGAGCTAAACCTAAGGCATGCCAAGCTTGAACAGAAGTTGGTGCAGACGTTATTAGTAATAAAGTACTCATCGAAATTCACACATGAACAGTTTCCAACGATAGGGAGACATTCTGACTTGATAAGAAAAAGGTAGTATACAATGATTTTAGTGACAGGTGGATTAGGCTTTATAGGTTCTCATATTGCTTTAAGCCTAATGGCACAAGGGCAAGAAGTACTTATTGTCGATAATTTATCGAATACCGATATGAGTAACTTAGAGCGCTTAGAATCGATTACAGGTATGAGCATTCCTTTTGCTAAAGTTGATGTACGAAACACGCCTGCCTTAATGAGCGTTTTTCAGCAATATGCCGTAGACAGTGTAGTTCATGCAGCAGGTTTTAAATCATTAACAGAATCTTTACTTAAACCACTTGAATATTACAATGCCAATGTAAGTTGCATGATGAGCTTATTACGCGCCATGCAGCGTACAGGTGTTCGTAGTTTGGTTCATTTATCAAGTTTGGCTGTATATGGAACATCTAGTTTAGACTTAAAAGAAGAAGATTCATTTAATTATCATTTTAATAATCCCTATGTTAAATCTCAGCAAATGGCGGAGGAAATTCTAAAAGATACTTACATCACAGACCCTGAATGGAAAATTGTCAATCTTCGGTTGGGTAATGTAGCAGGGGCTTTTGAATATACTGTTTTAGGTGAGTTAATACGTCCATTTCCAAAAAATATTTTGCCTTTAGCAATGCAAGTTGCAGCAGGACAACGCGAATATATTGAGTTGCGTAAACAAGCCAAAACTCAAGATCAAACTGTAGAAAGAAGTTTTGTACATGTGATGGATGTGTGCTCGATTGTCAGTCTTTCTTTGCAATGGCTTTATTATCAAAATAATGTCTATGAAATTTTTAATGTAGGTGGTGAACTTAGTTCAATTCAGCAGCTTTTAGATAATGTTTCTAAGGTTACGGGTACGCCTATTCTAACGGTGGATCTTGATATAGATGATGGTGAGGAGATATCTCAAATAGGAACATCTTCTGAAAAAGCCAAAAGAATATTAAACTGGCAAGCTCAAAAATCTATTCAAAACATGATTGAAGATGAATGGCTATTTTTCCAAAAGCAGTTAAATGCTTAATAAATGAGTTATTGTAAATAATTATCATTTACAATTTGTTGCTTTTTAAATAAGATCAAATGTAAGCAAGATTTGTTGAAGTAGCCAACGCAACAATTAAACAAAAGAATATAGGGGTAGTAAATGCAAACACGTATTGAGCATGACACAATGGGTGATGTTGAAGTTCCAAGTGAAGCAATGTGGGGGGCACAAACTCAACGCAGCTTACAGAATTTCAAAATTGGTCAAGAGCGTTTACCACGTCCTATGATTCGTGCCATGGGTTTGGTGAAAAAAGCAGCGGCAATCACCAATGCAGAACTTAATCAAATTCCTGAAGAACTTGCACAATATATTGTGGGTGCGGCGGATGAAGTGATTGCAGGAAAGTGGGATTCACAATTTCCTTTAGTGGTTTGGCAAACAGGTTCAGGTACACAAAGTAATATGAACTGTAATGAAGTTATTGCCAATATTGCCAATCAAAAATTGGGCAATCCTTTAGGTGCGCAAAAGCCTGTACATCCTAATGATCACGTGAATCGTGCGCAATCTACAAATGACTCTTTCCCAACGGCTATTCATGTGGCGGCAAGTTTACAAATTAACGAGCTTTTAATTCCTGCGGTTACGCGTTTACGTGACACTTTAGATCAAAAATCAAAAGAATTTTCAGATATTGTGAAAATTGGTCGTACGCATTTACAAGATGCCACGCCTTTAACTTTGGGGCAGGAATTTAGTGGATATGTATCTCAACTTGATCATGGGCTAAAACGCTTACAACAAGCTTTAACAGGTTTATATGAATTACCTTTAGGCGGTACAGCAGTTGGTACAGGTTTAAATGCACATGTAGATTATGCAGTTAAAGCAGCAGATCAATTGGGAGCTTTAACAGGTTTACCTTTTGTGACTGCGCCCAATAAATTTGAAGCTTTAGCAGGGCGTGATGCCGCTGTATTTGCTTCGGGTGCTTTAAAAACTTTGGCTGTAAGTTTAAATAAAATTGCCAATGATATTCGTTGGTTAGCAAGTGGTCCGCGTTGTGGTTTTGGTGAGCTTCGTATTCCTGAAAATGAGCCTGGTTCAAGTATTATGCCAGGTAAGGTGAATCCAACTCAAAGTGAAGCGATGACGATGGTGGTTGCTCAAGTTTTGGGTAATGATACAACCATTAATGTTGCAGGTGCTTCGGGTAATTTTGAGTTAAACGTATTTATGCCTGTTATTGCATTTAACCTTTTACAATCAATTCAGTTATTGGGTGATGCGTGTAATAGTTTTAATGATCATTGTGCTGTAGGTATTGAGCCAAACAAAGATAAAATTGATGATTTTTTACATAATTCTTTAATGCTTGTAACGGCTTTAAACCCTGTAATTGGTTATGAAAATGCGGCAAAAGTAGCGAAAACTGCTTATAAGGAAAATAAAACTTTAAAGCAGGTTGCTGTAGAACTTAATTTGGTAACCGCAGAGCAGTTTGATGAGGTGGTAAGACCAGAGCAAATGATTTCACCCAATGTGAAGTGATTTGAATTAAATAGAAAAGCCCTCTAAGTGAGGGCTTTTCTATTACGTTTAGAATAAGGCGAATTTCATATAATGACTGACTCAATAATGATATTGGTCTTGAATTAAGTTATTAAAAATTGTAACTACTTAAAATTTATATTTTACACCTGTAGGAATTGAAGATGTCTTATTTTAATGATTACAAAATACCCATATAGTTAGTATGGATATATGCTTAATTTTTTTTCATAATTGAGCTTAATTATTATCAATTAAATAAAGGTAGCTTAATGAATATTAATTTTTTTGCTCTAGTTGTTGTTTCATTAACAGTTACATCTTGTGCGATTTTTCCAACACTTGATGAAAGAATGGCTAAATGTGAAGCTAAAGGTATAAGTAAAGATGTTTGTTATCAGGTGGAAATGAATAAGGAGCGAGATTTGCTTAATTCAGCAATGCACGCACCTGATACAAGTAAACAGAAATAAATTTGTACGATTGAAACACAGATAATGCTAGGCACGGTTGTTTTCTAACCAGTCGAGTTTTCTTTTTTATTAGGGTCTGTTGACATT
>NZ_LWRV01000078.1 GCF_009372215.1 Acinetobacter portensis
GTTTTTAGGATTTGGCTATAGCACCAACCAATTCAGAAGCAATACCATTTAATGATGGCTCAAGCGCAATAGCTTCATCACGATTCAATGCTTTTTGTACTTGAAGATCGATACCTGATGCGGCTTTTTTAAATGCATATTCATCACGATGAATCACCATTTTTCCTGATTTTACCCAGCAAAAATCATCAATTTCATCACGCCATTTAGACATAATGCTTTGACTATAAAGTGATAAACGTAAAATGTGATTACCATTTGCAATATTGGCTTTACGGTTACAAGCAAATAAAAACTGTAATAACCAAGACCATTGGAATGGTGAAGCATTCAATTTAAAGTTTAATGGAGAATGTGCTTTACCTAGCCATTGAAGTGCTTGGAATGGAACGCCTGCATCTGCTAAAGGTGCAACATAGCGGTAACTTAGTTGACCACCATTTGCAAAACTTGTTTGGCAACCTACCTGATCACTTGCTTCGACCATTGTGACTTTATGACCAGCTTGAATAAGTGCATAAGCTGTACTTAGACCAATTACCCCACCGCCAATTACGGCTACATGCTTTTTCATTGTTCCATGCTACATGTCCAAAAAACATGTTCATTAAAAGAGAAGAAAACTGCTTTAACAAATGAGTTTTTAACGAGTAGTCATAACTTTTAGTTAACTGAAGGTGTAATTAGCCCAATTTCCGATTTTATCAGCTCAATAAAATCCTCCGTTGCCTTTGTTGTACTCACATTAGCATTTCTTAAAATATAGATGGTGGTGTACAAACGAGGCTTTACTTCATGAATCATTTCTTTAGGTAATGAGTATGCTGCTGTATAAATATCGGTAATGCTACATCCCAAACCTTGTCGAACTAATTCACTTGCCATGTAGTAAGTTTGCACATTGACGATACTTTTATTAAATGTTCTGTACTGCTTAACCACTTGCATGAGTGAATCTGAATCTGGATTAATCCATCTATTTTCATCAATAGAATGAATATCTTGATTTGAACGTATTGCTTGAGAGTCAATATAGACCAATGGAATTTCTAAAATGGGCATTGCAATAATGCCGTGCTGGGTTTGTGGCTGGAATGTGACTGCAATATCAATTTCTCGTTGTAATAATTTTTGCTCCAATGCTTGCGTATGATCTGTGCCGATATTTACGAATACATCTGGATATCTTTTAAGAAATTGAGCAGTCAACTTTGGTATTAGACTCAAACCTAAACTTGGTAAACATCCGAGTGTTATTTGTCCTTGAGTATTCTTCGCTAAGTTATGTGTGAGCTTATTTAATTCATTAATTTTTTCATAAATTGGCTTAATTTCATCATATAAAATATACGCTTCTTTGGTGGGCTGTAATTTCCCTTTTACGCGCTTAAATAGTGCAAAACCAAGACGTTGCTCTGCATGTTTTAGTAATTTACTTGCTGCAGGCTGTGATATGCATAGCGATGAAGCTGCCTCTGTCAATGACCCAAAAAGCATCACTGAATAGAACATTTCTAGGTGTCTAAGATTCATAAGAGAGCACATAACCAATAGTTATAGGTAATCTATTAGAATTCATTACTTAATGTCAATAAACCCTTGTAAATTTGCATCAATTTCGACAGCTAATTTAAGAAAACTATTCATTAGGAGTTGGGCTAATAAATAGTGAATTAAATATGTGTTTAACAATTCATCAATAGCGGATAAGTCTAATAGATCCGACATGAACCCTAAAAAACAATCGTTTTAAGGCATGTAAAGTATCTAATATATTTAAAGGGATAGAAATGATAGTAAGTACAAACCATACATTGCTGATGGCTTGCATTGCATTGGCACTTGGCATGCTTGCAGTAAAGCACACTAAATTTTTACGCAACAATCATATCCCTGAAGCGGTTGTGGGTGGGTTTATCGTTGCAACTATCTTATTCTTGGTTAATAAGATGACAGGTTACACTTTCAAATTTGATACATCTTTACAAAGCCTACTGATGATTACTTTTTTCTCTTCTATTGGCTTAAGTTCTGACTTTTCAAAATTACTCAAAGGTGGAAAACCTTAGTTAATTCTTGTGTTTATTGTCACAATCCTGATTATCACACAAAATATTGTTGGTATTGGCATGGCAATGCTTATGAGTGAAGATCCATTCATGGGATTAATTGCTGGTTCAATTACACTTTCTGGTGGACACGGTAATGCTGGGGCATGGGGACCAATTTTAGAACAAAAATATGGTGTTACAGGTGCATTAGAGTTAGCTATGGCGTGTGCAACATTAGGACTTGTTATTGGCGGCTTAATGGGTGGACCAATTGCACGACATCTTATTAAAAAAGTGAAGGTACCAAAAACAACTGAAGATCAAAAAAATAAAATTGAAGAATCATTCGAAGCACCTAAAGTATCAAGAGAAATTAATACTAAAAATGTTATCGAAACAATTTTTTTACTGAGTATTTGTATTGTTGTCGGTACTTATATTGGTGACTTATTAAAAGATAGCGCATTCTATTTACCTACTTTTGTATGGTGCTTATTTGTCGGTATATTCTTACGTAATGTACTCAATCATTTGATCAAGAAAAATGTGGCTGAGCCAACAATTGATGTTTTAGGGAGTACAGCTCTTTCTATATATTTAGCAATCGCACTCATGTCTTTAAACTTCAGCCAATTGGCGAATATGGCTGGGCCAGTCCTATTAATCATTATTGTTCAAACAATCGTAATGGGCTTATTTGCATGCTTTATTACCTTTAAATTGATGGGTAAAGATTATGATGCTGTCGTAATTAGTGCAGGACATTGTGGTTTTGGTATGGGCGCCACACCAACGGCTATTGCCAACATGCAAACGGTAACTAAAACTTTTGGTCCATCACATAAAGCGTTTCTAATCGTACCTATGGTGGGTGGGTTTATTATTGATATATCAAACAGTATTTTTATTAAATTCTTTATTAGTATTATTGAAAAAATCACATAAATATTCGAGTTCTATTCAATATTTTTGATTAATTTTCTAAATGAAATAGCCCTATAAAATTAGGGCTATTTTTTATTTTCTGTTCTATTAAAAAATTTAAAATATAACTCACAATCACTTTATATAACTTGATTTAGCCTTAAATAAGACGGAATTAACCTATCTTGTTTTCAATTTCTTGAATAATACGATTCGTGCTATTGTATGGGCAGATTATTTAGAGGAGAAGGCTGTGAGTTACTATCATATTATTTTGGAAGTAAACGATCATATCAGCACGATTGAAGAAACTCGTGATATTGAACTATTCGATATTGTTGAACTTCAACCATATCTTCACTCAATTTTATTACCTTATTTCAATGAACAAATCCTTGAATTAGATGACGATAACATTGAGTTCAAAGATGTTTTACATCTAGAAATCAAACAAACACTATTACCAATAAATGACTTAATTGAAGAAGAACAACGCCTACTTCCAAGTGATACAGACGTAACAATTACAGCTTATGAAGTTTTCAATAATCGCAATTTAAGTATAGACATCACATCTGCTGTTTTCGATTTATTAGATGCTGTAAAAATTGATCCAAATGCGACACTTTAATTCAAAGTTTAAATAAAAAAGGTCTGCATATGCAGACCTTTTTTTTATTTGTGTTTTCTTATTTCATCATCTTTTTTGCATTTTGATCACGAATAGCTCGAAGAATAAGTTGCCCCGCTCTACCTGTTGGACTCAAACCAAAATGCATTTGTTCCTGACGAATGGCTTGACGCGTTTTATCACCAATTAAGCCATCAACATCACCAATTGAATAACCTCTACTCAATAAGTAGGCTTGAATTTCACGACGTTCGGTTCTTGACGTACCCGCATCATTGGTTGGCCACTCTTTGACAAAGCCACTTGCACCTTGTAAACGGTCAGATAAGTGCGCAATTGCAAGCGCATAACTTTCCGCAGCATTGTAACTATAAATGGCATCAAAGTTTTTAAACACCAGGAATAATGGACCATTTTCACCCGCTGGTGACATTAAACCTGCTTGTGAACTTTCAGCTAAATTAGCTTGAATTATAGGACTGCCATCTGCACGCACAACGCCTCTTTCAACCCATGAAGAAAGTGACTTTTTATTGCGACGGCTTTCACCTGAAATTGAAAAACCTTCAGGTACTTTAACCTCAAAACCCCATGGTTGACCTGTTTGCCAACCACGTTTTT
This sequence comes from Acinetobacter portensis, assembly GCF_009372215.1. Taxonomy (GTDB): domain Bacteria; phylum Pseudomonadota; class Gammaproteobacteria; order Pseudomonadales; family Moraxellaceae; genus Acinetobacter; species Acinetobacter portensis. The sequence continues at coordinate 4,228 of NZ_LWRV01000078.1, forward strand.
TTAAGAAATTTGCTGTAGATGCTAAAGCATCTGTCGTACTGGATACTAAATCACGACGACCATCACCATCAAAATCGACTGCAAGTTCTTCATAGGTAGATGGCATAAATTGCGTATGACCAAATGCACCCGCCCAAGAGCCTTTCAATTGATCTTGCGTTAAATCACCACGTTGTAAAATTCGCATGGCAGCGAAGAACTCACCACGGAAAAAGCTTTGGCGACGACCTTCGCAACTCAAGGTACCTAAGGATTGTAATAAATCATTTTTGCCCGAAATACTGCCATAGTTACTTTCAACACCCCAAACGGCCACCACAGTTTCAGCAGGTACACCATACGTTGCAGAAACTTTGTTTAATACATCACGATGTTGTTGGATTTTTTGTTTACCAAGCTCAATACGTTCAATATCAACCAAACCAGACAAATAGTCCCAAATTGGCGTAGAAAATTCTGGTTGATAATTCAATTTTTCAATAACTGAATAATCTGGAGTTAAATTTTGCGTATAGCGATCAAAAGTAGAACTAGAAACACCAGAATTCATCGCCTGAGTTTTTAGATTTGCGATGCACATTTGAAAATTATTAGAAGCATTCAAATCTAATATTTTTTGCTCCGCCGTATTTACAGCAACAGATTGACCATTAATGACAAGATCGGCTTGAACCTGAGTTGTTAGGAATAAAGTAGAACCTAAAAGAAAAGCAATATTACGCATATTATCCCGATGCATTTTTGAATTTAAATTATGACTTAAACATACCACCATCAAAGGCAAAAAATAGAAATAAATCGTAAATTTAAATTCATTTTTCTCCATTTTAAATTCATATTTCAGTTTTGAATTCAAAAAAATTAGATTTTTGCGATTTTTAAATTTAAACCGTGTGTTTAGAGCGCCTTTTTGAATTTAAAAATAGTATTTTTGAAAAGAACTTTGAATTTAAATCATTATTTTAAATTCAAATCTCAGAAATTAAATTTAAATATCTAGAGTTATCCACAAGCAACCGCACTCCAGGGCAGCATCTTTAAATTTAAAAACCAATGTTTTAAATTTAAAACAGTCCTTTTAAATTCATTTTTAAGCATTCAAATTCAAAAATAGGCAGTTTAAATTCAAAGTTCGGGTTTTAAATTCAAAACACAAATAACTTTAAATTCATTTCTTGTTTTATAAATTCAAAAGTTTGAATTTAAAGTTTTATCGCACTTCATTTTGCCTAAATCAAAATGAAGTGTTTTAAATATTTTTCTAATTATTAAGCTTCTTTTTAGGTTTCTAGATTGTTATTTACTTTAATATATTGATTATTTTTAGATCAATCATCTTCCGACAAAAGGTGTGCTTCCTTCAAAGAGGCGCAATCATGCCCGAAGTGTAGGCATAAAAAAAGCGGTCATTTACATGACCGCTTTTTTAACATTCAAACTTTGGTTTAAATGCTCATATCTTCGCTAAGTGCGAGTGGGTTCGGTAAAATTTTCGCCAATTTACGACATAAAGTTGTAAGTTCAGCGCTGTCATTTGGCATTAATGTAATATGACCAATTTTACGACCTTCACGCTCAATTTTGTTATACAGGTGAAGATGAGCACCTTCCAGTGCCAAAACATCTTCAGACTTTGGATATTGACCAATAACATTCACCATCACCGTAGGGCGTACAACGTCTGTTGAACCTAAAGGTAAGCCTGCAACCGCACGAATATGGTTTTCAAATTGAGAGCAAACTGCGCCTTCAATTGACCAATGTCCTGAGTTATGAACACGAGGTGCCATTTCATTGGCATATAAACCTTTATCTGTCACAAATAGCTCAAGCGTTAACACACCAACATAATTCAAATGATTCAGCAGGCGAGTGATGTAGTCTTGTGCTACAGGTTGTAGATCTGCACTATTTGGCGCAGGAACAATTGAGTGCGACAAAATACCATTGTGATGATGGTTTTCAGCCAAAGGCCAAGTTTTCACGTCACCGTTTTGTCCACGTACTGCAATAATTGAAACTTCACGAGAGAAAGTTACAAAGCTTTCTGCAATGAGTGAGCCAGCAGGCCCAAGTTCCGCCCAAGCTTGATCAATTTGATCTGCGCTACGAAGAACAAATTGACCTTTACCGTCATAACCACCTGTTGCAGTTTTTAAGACGATAGGCAAACCAAGTTCAGCAACCGCAGCTTTTAAGCTTTCTAATGAATCTACTGCGTTGTACGGCGCAACAGGAATAGCTAGCTCATCGAACAATGCTTTTTCTGAAAGACGATGTTGTGCAATAGCCAAAGCCTGACGTGGTGGGTGCAATGCTTTACTTTGAGTTAAAACATCTACATCTGATAATGGTGTATTTTCAAATTCAAGGCTAAATACATCTGCACTTTCAATGAATTGTTGTAATCCATTTTCAGCCTTTGTCGAGATGACTTGACCTAAAGCTGCTGAAGGGCAATCTGTGCTTGCTTCAAAAAATGTACATTGAATATTAAGTGGTAATGCGGCTTGTGCCATCATACGACCTAATTGACCACCACCAAAAATACCGATGGTTTTATTCATAGCGTTTTTCCCGTATTAAGCTTGGCTTTAAATTTGACCTGGAATATTTTTGCTCGCTACTTTTTCAGTTTGCGCTGCACGAAAATCTGCGACATTTTTTGCAATTTCAGGGCGTGTTAAACCTAAAATTTGTGCAGCCATAATTGCTGCATTTGTTGCACCTGCTGGACCAATTGCAAGTGTGCCTACAGCAATACCTGCTGGCATTTGTACAATTGAAAGCAATGAATCGACACCATTTAAAATTGATGATTTCACAGGCACACCTAGTACTGGTAAATCAGTTTTAGCCGCACACATACCTGGTAAATGTGCCGCACCGCCCGCACCCGCAATAATCACTTGAATACCACGATCACGCGCAGTTTCAGAATATTCGAATAAACGATCTGGAGTACGATGTGCAGAAACAACTTCAGCTTCAAAAGGGACACCAAGCTGCTTAAGCATATTGGCAGTGTGTTCTAGAGTTGCCCAATCCGATTGAGAACCCATAATAATTCCAACGAGAGGAGTGTCTTGAGAAGCGGCCGCATTCATTGCAAATTTTCCAGAGATTAAAGATAGAAGAGATAAATCTCGACGAGAGAGCCAAGCTTTAATAAGAGCCACATATTATAGACTGAATTTTCATCTCAATAAAATTTAACGGTCAATGCAAAGTATGATTTTTATTATTTTTTTATTAAAATTACAAAAAATTAAACAAAAATAGGGCAGTAGCAAATGCTATTTTTTACTACTGACTTCGGAATACAAAATAAACACAACCAAATAAGCATAAACCTGCCCACAAATAATCAAGTTTAAAGGGTTGTTTAAATAGAAAGATCATAAATGGTACAAAGACCAAAAGCGTTACCACCTCTTGGGTGATTTTCATTTGTCCCAAAGACCAACCATGTTGCGCAAGCATACGCGTGGCAGGAATCATGAAACTGTATTCCAACAGCGCGATCATCCATCCAAATAAAATGGCTTGCCAAAGCGGAGCATCATGTAAAAATTTTAAATGACCATACCAAGCAAGGGTCATAAAACAGTTCGAAATAATAAGCAGAATTAAAGGCAAAGACATCGGAGATATCATCCTAAAAGATTGTCGCTATTGTACAAATTTCTGTGTCGATTTAATGCACTTTTATTGATGATTTTTTTTGAATAATTTTGCTGTTTTTGATTGTGAAAAACTCCCTATTTGATACAAGAAAAACTATCTTTTCAGATATAGCCTTGCTATCGTTGCTTTTAAATTGAATAAATCATGACAACAGCACAAAAATCAACGTGATGTGTCAAAAAAAGAAGTGGAGTAAAACGTATTATGCATCTGCATATTTTAGGTATCTGTGGCACATTCATGGGTTCTTTAGCATTACTTGCACGTGACCTTGGTCATACAGTTACGGGTTCAGATCAAAACGTTTATCCACCAATGTCTACGCAGCTAGAAAATGCAGGCATTAAGCTCATGCAAGGCTATGACCGTAGCCATTTACAACCGCATCCAGATTTGGTGATTGTGGGTAATGCCATGAAGCGTGGTATTGATGCTGTGGAATATATGCTCAATGAAGGTTTACCATATATTTCAGGACCTCAATTCCTTGCAGATCACGTTTTACAAGGTAAGCATGTATTAGGTGTTGCAGGTACACACGGTAAAACAACAACAACCACAATGTTAGCTTGGGTGCTTGATCAAGCTGGTTTAGAGCCAGGCTTTTTAATTGGCGGTGTACCTTTAGGTTTCAGTGAAAGTGCACGTTTAGGTGGCGGTAAATATTTCTGTGTAGAAGCTGACGAATACGATTCTGCATTCTTCGACAAACGTTCGAAGTTCGTGCATTACCATCCTAAAACAGCCATTTTAAATAACTTAGAATTTGACCATGCCGATATCTTTGATGACTTGGCGGCAATTCAAAAACAATTCCATCATTTAGTGCGTACTATTCCAAGCGAAGGTCGCATTATTGCGCCAATTACTGAAACCAATATCGATGAAGTTTTAGAACAAGGTTGTTGGACACCTGTTATTCGTACAAGTTTAGATGCAAATGAAAATTCTGAGCTTTATGCAGAGCAATTATCTGCCGATGGTTCTCACTTCAAAGTTTTGCAACACGGCGTTGTAAAAGGTGAAGTGAAATGGACAATGACAGGGCAACACAGTGTAGCGAATGCTTTAGCGACGATTGCTGCCGCAGAACATGTAGGCGTTTCAATTGAAACTGCATGTGAAGCTTTATCTAAGTTTGGTGGTGTAAAACGCCGTATGGAACTTTTAGGCACTGTACGTGGCATTGAAGTTTATGATGACTTTGCACATCACCCAACGGCAATTGATACAACACTAGAAGGCGCACGTAAACGTTTAGGTGAACGCAAACTTTGGGCAATTATTGAGCCTCGTTCAAATACCATGCGTATGGGTAGCCATAAAGATGGTTTAGCGCATTCTGCACGTTTGGCTGATGAAGTCATTTGGTACCAACCTGAAGGTTTAGATTGGGATTTACAACCTGTAATTGATACTGCGCCAAACAAAGCTGTAATTGCTCGAACTTTGGACGACATTATTCAAACTGTAGTCAGCCAAGCAGGTGAGGGCGATGCTGTTGTGATTATGTCGAATGGCGGTTTTGGTGGTTTGCATCAAAAATTGATTACAGCGTTAAAAGCTTAATTTATTGCCTTTTTAAAAGCCCGCGAATGCGGGCTTTTTTTATTATAAGTTTTAACAATAATTTAAAATATTTAAGGAAAAATATCACGCATTAATCCCTATTTTTTATATGTATTTAATTTGTACATATCATTTAATAAAGATAATAATAGATTAGGGTCTGTTGACATTTTCTGTTCAAAAAAATAGCGAGAAAGTAAAATTTAATCGCCAAACCAAATTTACTTCTCGCTATGCCTCGTACAATGCTGAATGATCAACACTGGTCTAAGTTACTTTCTATTTTCCGAAATTTTGATATCTATTTCAAATCTAATTTGAGAAATTTTGTCGAAGCAATACTTTATAGAATAAGAACAGGCTGCCTATGTCGTGATTTCCCTAAACATATAGTTTCTAATAATCAATTCTTTTAAAA
>NZ_LWRV01000079.1 GCF_009372215.1 Acinetobacter portensis
TTTATGAAGGAAGTCTAATGTGTGCTTTTTTATGAAAGAATAGAAATGAGATGATTAATAAAATAATCGAAAAGATAAAAAATACAATATTTAATAATGGATATAGTATGAAAATAATTAAGAGAATAATCACTAATTGAAACACAATCGAGATTCGACTGTGTTTCAAATGAAATTCTTTATGCACCATGCACGTAAAACTTCAACTTCTTAATGAAGTCTTTAAGCTCAGGACGTGGAGGCTCAGAAACTTCCATAAACCAATCTAAAAGATCTGGATCTTCTTGCTCAACCAATTCAAAGAACATCTGTTTTTCTTCAGCATCAGCTTTCAAATAATAGTTTTTAACATAAGGATCAAAATAGACATCAATTTCTTTCAAGCCACGACGTGCACGGTAAATTACCTTACGTTCTTCTAAACTAATTTCTTCAGTCATCGTTTTATCCAAAAATAAATCTATTTCAGTAATCTCTAGTGTAACCTAGCCCTTAAAAAGTTTCGATGCATTTGTATGAAAAGCCAGTGCGATGAATACATTTAAAAATTAATGAAACTTCAAAATATCATCTTTAAATTTTGCAGCTTTTAAGGCTTTTCGATCTGCCAAATAATTATTCGTCACCTGCCAAATTTTACTTTTACCCTGCTTAGGCAAAACATCCATTGCTCTTGAAATATAGCCTGATGACAAACTACCCATCACGGTATCATCTAACATTTCATTTATATCGCCTTGGGCCACTACCCCTTTATAATTATTTTGATCCATATAATTTAACAGGCGACAAATATACTCAGACGCAATATCAACTTTTAAAGTCCAAGATGCATTCACATAACCAATCATCATTGCCATATTTGGCACATCACTGACCATCACACCACGATACAACATTGTTTTAGAGGTATCTAAAGCTACACCATCGATTGTGGTTTTTATGCCGCCCAATATTTGAATTTCCAAACCTGTCGCAGAAACAATAATATCGGCTTCTATCGTTTTACCTGACTTAAGTAAAATACCTGAGGTTGTAAATTTTTCGATAAGATCTGTTTCTATACTTGCCTGCCCATCACGTAAAACTTGAAACAAATCACCATCAGGTACAACACATAAACGTTGCTCCCATGGATTATATGTAGGAGTGAAGTGCTTAATATCCACCTTGCCCTGCAACTGTTTTTTTATAGAGCTCAATAAATATTTTCTCAACAATTGAGGCTGTTTCTGTGCCAACACATATACAAGGCGCTGCATACCAACATTACGTGCACGTGTAAGTTGATATGCCATTTTCAACGGCAATATATTTTGTATTTTTTTGTAAAATTTATCTACAGATGGAACAGATGCAATATATGTTGGTGATCGTTGTAATAAAGTCACATTCTTCGCACCACCTTTCACTAAAGCAGGAACTAAAGTAATTGCTGTTGCGCCACTACCAATAATAGTAATTTTCTTATTTTTATAATCTAAATTTTCAGGCCAATGCTGCGGGTGAATTAATTCCCCTTTAAATACCTCTTGCTGAGGAAATATCGGCTGAAAGCCTTGATTATAATTATAGTAGCCAGTGCATCCACAGACAAAATTTGCTACCCAAACTTCCATTTGATGTTGAGCATTTTCAATTTCAACGACCCATTTCTTCTTTGAAGAATTGAAGTTCAGAGATAAAATACGATGATTAAAATAAATATGCTTTTCTAATTGCTGTTCAGTCACGACTTCAGATAAATAAGATTTTATAGAAGTACCATCAGCCAATACACTCGCCTTTGTCCAAGGCTTAAAGTTAAAACCAAAGGTCGACATATCCGAATCAGATCGAATGCCCGGATATTTAAATAAGTCCCAAGTACCACCAATATTTTGGCGTTGCTCAACTATTTTAAAACTGCGTTTTGGACATTCTTTTGATAAGTGTGATGCTAAGCCAATACCAGAAATACCAGCACCAATAATTAAAATATCTATTTCTTTTTGCATGATCAGTTTGACTTGAGCTATATCCTCCATATTAGAACACATAGATCAACATGAATACGTTTGTGTTTAATCCATTATATTATTTCAAACATAAAAAAAAGCCGGTTAAAAACCGGCTTTTTCTAAGAACAACTGAAGCTATTCTTACGAAATTATTTAACTTCGCGATCTACAAGCTCAACATAAGCCATTGGCGCAGCATCACCTGCACGGAAGCCTGCTTTAAGCACACGTAGATAACCGCCGTTACGTTCTTTGTAACGAGGGCCAAGAACGGTAAATAATTTACCAACAGTTGCTGCTGAACGAGTACGAGCAAACGCTAAACGACGGTTTGCTACTGTATCGACTTTAGCTAAAGTGATTAAAGGCTCAGCTACACGACGTAATTCTTTCGCTTTAGGAACAGTAGTTTTAATTAACTCATGTTCGAACAAAGAATTAGCCATGTTTTGGAACATCGCTTTACGATGACTGCTTGTACGGCCTAATTTCACACCACTATTACGATGACGCATGGTGATAGTCCTACTTAATTAACGGCTACGATAGGCAAAGCGATCGTCCATACGGAGGCTAGCCGGAGGCCAGTTCTCTAAACGCATGCCGAGTTGCAAGCCTTTTGAAGCCAGAACATCTTTAATCTCAGTCAACGATTTTTTACCTAAGTTAGGAGTTTTTAACAACTCAACTTCAGTACGTTGAACAAGATCACCGATGTAGTAAATATTTTCTGCTTTCAAACAGTTAGCAGAACGAACAGTAAGCTCTAGATCATCTACTGGACGAAGCAAGATTGGGTCAACTTCTTCACGAGGCTCTTGAGCAACTGGTGCTTGATCTTTCTGAAGATCAACAAAAATTGCAATTTGTTGTTGCAAAATTGTTGCCGCTTTACGGATTGCTTCTTCTGGATCAACAGTACCATTTGTTTCAAGATCAATGATCAGCTTATCAAGGTCAGTACGTTGTTCTACACGCGCATTTTCTACGGTGTAAGACACACGTTTAATTGGGCTATAAGAAGCGTCTAATTGTAAACGACCCACTGGGCGAGTTTCGCCTTCAGGGAAGCGTGAATCAGAAGTTTCATAACCACGACCTTGAGAAACTTTCAGGCGCATTTTTAATGAGCCTGAAGCACTTAAAGTACCAATCAAATGTTCAGGGTTAACCACTTCAACATTATGAGGTAAACGAAGATCAGCGGCTGTTACATCGCCAGGACCTTGTTTTTCTAATGTTAAATATGCTTCGTTTTGATCGAACAGCTTAATCGACAATCCTTTTAGGTTCAGCAAGAGCTCGACGATGTCCTGCTGCAAGCCTTCCAAAGTACTGTACTCGTGCTCAACACCCTCAATTTCAACTTCAACCACAGCAGCGCCAGGTAAAGAAGAAAGAAGGATGCGACGTAAAGCATTACCAAGAGTATGACCAAAGCCACGCTCTAAGGGTTCTAGAATAACTTTTGCCGAGGTCCCGCTAACCGCTTCGACCTTGATCGCTTGCGGAGTTAGAAACTCATTTGCAGTACGCGTCATATTGCTACCTCAAGGATTATTTAGAATACAATTCTACAATCAAGCTTTCGTTGATTTCAGCAGGTAAATCAGAACGATCTGGTGCAGCTTTAAACGTACCTTCCAACTTAGAATGATCAATTTCCATCCAAGCAGGAATACCACGTTGAGCAGCTAACTCAATTGCGTTTTTAATACGTAATTGTTGTTTAGCACCTTCGTGAACTGCAATCACATCGCCCGCTTTAACTTGGATTGACGCGATGTTAACGCGACGACCATTTAAAGTGATTGAACGGTGAGATACTAGCTGACGAGCTTCTGCGCGTGTAGAACCAAAACCCATGCGATAAACAACGTTATCTAGGCGGCTTTCAAGCAATTTCAACAAGTTTTCACCTGTTGCGCCTTTAACACGAGCAGCTTCTTTATAGTAGTTACTAAATTGACGCTCTAAAACACCGTACATACGACGTACTTTTTGTTTTTCACGTAATTGTAGTGAATACTCTGATTGTTTACCGCCACGAGCTCCGCCATGTTGGCCTGGAGCTTTAGCGTGTTTTTTAGTCTTAACATCAAACGGTTTAACGCCTGATTTAAGTTGCAGGTCTGTCCCTTCGCGGCGAGAGAGTTTGCATTTTGGACCAATATAACGAGCCATGAATGTTTCTCCTTACACGCGACGTTTTTTAGGTGGACGACAACCGTTGTGCGGGATTGGCGTCACATCGGTAATGCTGTTAATTTTATAACCCACTGCACCTAAAGCACGAACCGCAGACTCACGACCAGGACCAGGACCTTTTACAAGGACGTCCAAGTTTTTCAAACCGTAATCTAAAGCAGCTTTACCAGCAACTTCAGCAGCTACCTGAGCAGCAAACGGAGTTGATTTACGTGATCCACGGAAGCCTTGTCCACCAGAGGTAGCCCAAGCCAGTGCATTACCTTGACGATCGGTAATAGTCACAATGGTGTTATTAAAAGAAGCGTGAATGTGTGCGACACCTTCAGAGACGGTACGAGTGACCTTCTTGCGTGCGCGAGTATCTTTAGCCATCTTTTAGCTTCCAGAAATCTTATTTCTTAATAGGTTTGCGCGGACCTTTACGGGTACGAGCGTTAGTTTTAGTGCGTTGTCCACGGACAGGCAAGCTGCGACGATGACGAAGACCGCGGTAGCAGCCTAAATCCATTAAACGTTTAATGTTCATGGAAATTTCGCGACGTAAATCACCTTCGGTCGGAACCTTAGCAACTTCTGCACGAATCGCATCAAGCTGAGCATCATCTAATTCACGAATCTTTGTCGTTGGAGCGATAGCTACAGCAGCTAAGATATTCTTAGCAGTATGGCGACCAATACCAAAGATATACGTTAGAGAGATAACAGCATGCTTGTTATCCGGAATGTTTACACCGGCAATACGAGCCATTCAATTTTCTCCAAAAAGGCAATTGAGATAATCAACCGCCCCACAAAAATCTTGAGGGGCGGATAATAACCTAATTAGCCTACTGAAATCAACAGGTCTTAATTTAGATTAACCTTGACGCTGTTTATGACGAGGTTCAGCGCTACAAATTACGCGAATAACCCCATTACGACGGATAACTTTACAGCTACCACAAATTTTCTTTACAGAAGCTTGTACTTTCATGATGAAACCTCTAAGTGCGCTTATCCCTTAGGATGAGCAGTCGTTTTTCTCATTAGTGATTGATTATCATATTGGTGCGATGTGAGATGTGCTTGAAGCTGAGCCATAAAGTCCATCACAACAACCACAACGATCAGCAAAGATGTACCGCCTAAGCTAAATGGAATACCAAAAGAGCTTTGCAGAATCATCGGCATTAAACAGATCACTGTAATGTAAATCGCGCCAATAAATGTCAAACGATTGAGAATATGATCTAAGTAACGAGCAGTTTGCTCACCTGGACGTATACCAGGCACATAAGCTCCGCTGCGTTTCAAGTTTTCTGAAACTTCTTTAGGGCTAAATACTAGCGCAGTATAGAAATAACAGAAAAAGATAATTAACGCACCAAAGAGCACCAAATACAACGGCTGTCCAGGCGAAAGCACGAGTGCTAAATCTTGCAGACCACGTTTAATAAATCCTGCATTTGGATCAGTACTTCCCACCCATTGCCCTAAGCTCGCAGGGAACAAAAGCAATGAACTTGCAAAAATTGCAGGAATAACACCAGCCATATTAATTTTTAATGGCAAATGTGTCTGTTGTGCAGTAAACACACGACGACCTTGTTGTTTTTGAGCATAATTTACTGGGATACGACGCTGCGCCTTCTCAATAAATACAATTGCCGCCAAAACACCTAAAGATAGTAAGCCAAATACAACCAAACCAATCAGGCTTGACTGACCACTATCAACCGATGTTAATGATTGCAGAACTAAATTCGGCAATCCTGCAACAATACCAGCGAAGATGATCATGGAAATACCATTACCCACACCACGCTCGGTGATTTGCTCGCCTAACCACATGAGAAACATTGTACCAGCAACCAAAGAAGTTACTGCAGGAATGTAGAATGCAAGACCATCTGTCAAAGTAATACCCTGACTAATTAATCCAGCACACATACCCGTTGCTTGCACAAGTGCAAGAAACAAAGTTCCTTGTCGCGTATATTGATTTATTTTACGCTTACCTTGCTCGCCTTCTTTTTTCAAAGCTTCGAGCGAAGGCACTACCGTAGACATTAACTGCACAATAATAGATGCAGAAATATACGGCATGATACCTAAAGCAAGAATCGACATCCGCTCTAATGCACCACCCGAAAACATGTTAAACAAACCAAGGATAGTACCTTGATTTGCATTAAAAAGGTTTTCGAGGGCAGCATTATTAATGCCCGGAACTGGAATATGCGCTCCTAGTCGAAAAACCAACAAAGCACCAATGAGGAACATCATTCGGCGAATAATTTCACGATATTTCACATGAAACGGTTGACCTTTCATCATGTTTACATGACCTGAAGAACTAGGAGTCATAGACACTGGGGATTACTCCTCGACTTTACCGCCAGCAGCTTCAAGAGCAGCTTTAGCGCCTTTAGTCAACACAATACCTTTAACAGTGAAGGCACGAGTAATTTCACCAGAAAGTACGATACGAGCACGAATCATGTCTTTACGAACAATATTCGCAGCTTTTAAAGTTTCAAGTGAAATAATATCACCTTCAACTTTAGAAAGCTCAGATAAACGTACTTCAGCAGTTTTCAAAGCGATTTGGCTAGTGAAACCGAATTTAGGTAAACGACGATACAACGCAGTTTGACCACCTTCAAATCCAGCACGTACACCACCACCAGAGCGTGAAGTTTGACCTTTCACACCACGGCCACCGGTTTTACCAACGCCAGAACCAATACCACGACCTTTACGTAAATTGTCGCGTTTTGCACCTTCTGCAGGTGCAAGTTCATTTAAACGCAGAGTCATGGCTTACTCCTCTACACTAACCATATAGTAGACTTGGTTGATCATACCACGGTTAGAAGGCGTATCTTGCACTTCTACAGTATGACCAATACGACGCAGACCTAAACCTTGCAGGCTAAGCTTGTGATTTTTCAAGCGATGAGCTGCAGATTTAGTCTGGGTAACTTTAATCGTTTTCATGATTGATTACCCTTGAATTTGTGCTACTGACAAACCACGTTTCGCAGCGACTTTCTCAGGAGAAGTCATATCACGCAAACCATTAAAAGTTGCGTTTACTACGTTAGCAGCATTGGTAGAGCCATAACATTTAGTCAATACGTTACGTACGCCAACAGCTTCTAAAACTGCACGCATAGCGCCACCAGCAATTACACCAGTACCTTCAGAAGCAGGTTGCATGTAAACGCGGCTTGCACCGTGACGAGCATTGATAGGGTGCTGAACAGTACCATCAACAAGATCAACAGTAATCATGTTACGACGTGCAGCTTCAAGCGCTTTAGAAATAGCAGCTGGAACTTCACGTGCTTTACCACGACCAAAACCTACGCGACCATTACCATCACCCACAACAGTTAATGCTGTGAAAGAGAAGATACGACCACCCTTAACAACTTTGGCTACACGATCAACGGCAACCAGCTTTTCAACAAGACCTTCGTTTTGTTCAACTTTAGCCATGATTAGAACTCCAAACCGTTTTCACGAGCAGCATCAGCCAAGGCTTTGATACGACCATGATATTTGAAACCAGAACGGTCAAATGCAACTTTAGTTACACCAGCAGCTTTCGCACGCTCAGCAATTAAAGCACCAACTTGTTGGGCTGCATTAACGTTACCAGTTGTACCCGCACGTAGAGTAGCATCTAAAGTTGAAGCTTGCGCTAAAACTTTGCCACCATCTGCTGAGATAACTTGAGCATAGATGTGACGCGGAGTGCGGTTTACACACAAACGAGTCGCACCCAATGCACGTATGTGCAAGCGTGTGCTTTTCGCACGACGCAAACGGGATTGTTTCTTTTCGTTCATAAGAACCTCGCGCCTTATTTCTTCTTAGCTTCTTTACGAAGTACAACTTCGTCAGAATAACGAACACCCTTACCTTTATAAGGCTCAGGAGGACGGTAACCACGGATTTCAGCAGCTACTTGACCTAAAGCTGCTTTATCAGCAGATTTAAGAACAATTTCAGTAGCAGTTGGAGTTTCTGCAGTTACACCTTCAGGAAGGTTGTAATCGATCGGGTGTGAGAAACCAAGGTTAAGGTTAATAATATTACCTTTAACCGCAGCTTTATAACCAACACCGATAAGTTGCAACTTACGTTCGAAACCTTCGCTAACACCTTTTACAAGGTTGTTAAGAACAGCGCGAGCAGTACCAGCTTGCATCCAAGAATCTTTAGATTCTTTAACTGGAGCAATATGAAGCTGACCTTCTTCCTGTTTTAACTCGACCAGCGCATGCAGGTTGAAAGACAAAGTACCTTTTGTGCCTTTCACTTCGACCTGCCGGCCGTTCTGAGTAACTGTTACACCGTTAGGTACAGTTACTGGGGCTTTAGCCACACGAGACATGAGGAATCACCTATTAAGAAACAAAAGCAACAACTTCACCACCGATACCCGCAGCACGTGCAGCGCGATCAGTCATGATGCCTTTGCTTGTAGAAACAATTGCAATACCTAAACCTTGCTTAACGCTTGGAAGTGCATCTTTACCGCGATACTGACGTAAACCTGGACGGCTTACGCGTTTCACAGTTTCGATAACTGGTTTGCCTTCAAAGTATTTTAAAGTAATAGTCAAAGTAGGCTTGCCTTCATTATCAGCAACTTCTACGTTTGAAATATAACCTTCTTGTTGAAGTACGTTTGCAATTGCAACTTTCAACTTAGAATTCGGCATAGAAACAGTTTGTTTCTTAGCCATTTGTGCGTTACGAACACGTGTTAGCATGTCGGCAACGGTATCTTGCATACTCATTTATAGTGCTCCTTACCAGCTTGCCTTAACAACGCCCGGTACATCACCCTGCATTACAGTTTCACGTAATTTGTTACGGCTTAAGCCGAACTTACGGAAGTAACCATGAGGACGACCAGTTAAACCACAACGGTTACGTAGACGTACTGGAGACGCATTACGAGGTAATGCTTGAAATTTCATCATCGCTTCGAAACGTTCTTCGTCTGATGCATTTACGTTTGCGATAATTGCTTTTAATTCAGCACGTTTCGCAGCGTATTTAGCAACAGTAGCTTCGCGTTTCAATTCGCGATTAATCATACCTTTCTTAGCCATATCGACCTCTTATTTGAACGGGAAGCCGAATGCACGCATAAGCGCACGGCCTTCGTCATCAGTGCGAGCAGTCGTAGTGATGGTAATATCCATACCACGAATACGGTCAATCTTATCAAAATCGATTTCAGGGAACATAATTTGTTCCTTAAGACCCATTGAATAGTTACCACGACCATCAAATGATTTCGCAGAGAAACCACGGAAGTCACGGATACGAGGGATCGCGATAGAGATCAGACGGTCTAAGAATTCGTACATACGTTCGCCGCGTAAAGTAACTTTACAACCAATCGGCCAACCATCACGGATTTTAAAACCAGCAATTGATTTGCGAGCTAATGTAAGAACTGGTTTTTGACCAGCAATAGCTTGCATATCAGAAAGAGCGCCATCTAACAATTTCTTGTCAGCTGAAGCAGCACCAACACCCATGTTAATGGTGATTTTAGTAATGCGTGGAATATCCATCACATTCTTAAGAGCCAAAGTTTCTTGTAACTGAGTCTTAAGTTCGTCGTTATAACGTGTTTTAAGTCTGGCCATCGCCTATTTCAACCTATTACTTCGCTGCCGCCACTGATTCACCAGTTGACTTGAAGATACGAGTTTTCGTGCCTTCTACAACTTGGTAACCAACACGGTCAGCCTTTTGGGTTGCAGCATTAAAAATTGCCACGTTTGAGATATGAAGCGTAGCTTCTTGTGTAACTACAGCGCCTTCAGCACCTGTTGCACGGTTCGGCTTTTGATGCTTCTTAACCAAGTTCAAGCCTTCAACTAGAACGCGGTCATTTGAAACAGACAGAACAGAACCCTGTTTGCCTTTTTCTTTACCTGCGATCACAATTACTTGATCGCCTTTTTTAATCTTAGCCATGATCGCCTCTTATAGTACTTCAGGAGCCAATGAAATAATTTTCATGAACTGTTCTGTACGAAGTTCACGAGTCACTGGTCCGAAAATACGAGTTGCAATCGGCGCTTTGTTCGTATTCAAGATAACAGCAGCATTATCATCAAAACGGATTACAGAACCGTCTGGACGACGGATGCCGAACTTTGTACGAACAACTACAGCATTCATCACGTCGCCTTTTTTAACACGACCACGTGGAATAGCTTCTTTTACAGTAACTTTAATAATGTCGCCAACGGAAGCATAACGACGATGTGAACCACCTAGTACTTTAATACATTGTACGCGGCGAGCACCACTGTTGTCTGCTACGTCTAGCATACTTTCGGTTTGAATCATTGCCCTACTCCAAAACCGAGCATCACCGGTCACATTTTCGAAAGGCTCAAAGAGTACTCGAAATCAACCGATGATGCAACAAGAACGTCTAATTACTCAGCAGCTGCTTCAATCACTTCAACTAAAGTCCAAGACTTAGTTTTAGAAACTGGGCGGCTTTCTTTAATGGTTACAACATCGCCAGTTTTAGCTGTGTTGTTCTCATCATGAGCGTGTAATTTTGTTGAACGGCGGATTGATTTGCCATACAACGGATGTTGAACGCGGCGTTCGATAAGAACAACAATAGATTTCTCCATTTTGTCACTTACTACTTTACCTGTTAACGTGCGAACTGTTTGCTCACTCATTGTGCGTTCCCCTGTTTTTCGGTAAGGAGGGTCTTAATACGAGCAATAGTCTTACGAGTAAGCGCTACTTCATGCGATTTACCCAACTGACCAGTTGCTTTAGCCATACGAAGACGGAATTGATTTAACTGTTGCTCATCAAGCAAAGTTGTCAATTCTTCTACCGACTTTTCACGTAGATCTTTAGTTTTCATTACATTACCGTCCGAGTCACGATAGTGGTTTTAAACGGAAGTTTAGCAGCCGCAAGCGTAAACGCTTCACGAGCCAATTCTTCGTTAACACCATCAATTTCGTACAAGACTTTACCTGGTTTGATTTGGCAAACCCAGTATTCCACAGAACCTTTACCTTTACCCATACGAACTTCTAATGGTTTTTCAGTAATTGGCTTGTCTGGGAAAACACGGATAAAGATCTTACCACCACGTTTAATACGACGGCTGATTGTACGACGCGCTGCTTCAATTTGACGCGCAGTCATTTGACCACGTTCAATTGATTTAAGTGCAATTGTACCAAAAGATACAGTGCTACCGCGATGTGCTAAACCAGTGTTACGGCCTTTTTGCACTTTGCGGAATTTAGTACGTTTAGGTTGCAACATGGATTATTCTCCTTTTTCAGCAGAACGATCATTGCGACGACCACGACGCTCTTGACCTTCACCACGACCGCGACCGCGTTTAGCTGGACGTTCTTCAGCAGGAGCAGGGTTCATGACTTGTTTCATGCCACCTAAAATCTCACCACGGAATACCCAAACTTTAACACCGATCGTACCGTAAGTAGTCTCAGCACGAACTGATGAGTAATCAATGTCAGCACGTAGAGTATGCAAAGGTACACGACCTTCACGATACCATTCTGTACGAGCAATCTCAGCACCGCCTAAACGACCTGAAACTTCAACTTTGATACCTTTAGCACCAGCACGCATAGAGTTTTGCACCGCACGCTTCATAGCACGACGGAACATAACACGCTTTTCTAATTGTGAAGCAATACCTTCAGCAACTAGACGAGCATCTAAATCCGGACGGTCGATTTCGTTGATGCTTACTTGCGCAGGAACACCCATAATAGATGTTAATTCGCGTTGTAATTTCTCAATGTCTTCGCCTTTTTTACCGATAACGATACCAGGACGTGCAGTGCTAATAGTAATTTTAGCAGCGCCCGTAGGACGTTCGATAAGAATATTGCTGATCATTGCATTCTTAAGTTTTTTATTCAAAAACTCACGAACTTGCAAATCTTTAAGCAAGTATTCAGCGTATTGTTTCGGACTCGCATACCAATTAGCGTTATGACGTTTCACAACACCTAGGCGGATACCGATTGGATGAACCTTCTGACCCATATCAAACCCCTACCTTAACGGTAATGTGACAAGTACGCTTAGTAATACGATCTGCACGGCCTTTAGCACGTGGCAAAATACGTTTAAGGCTAGTGCCTTCATCAACGTAAATCGTAGAAACTTTAAGGTCGTCTACATCTAAACTGTTATTGTGTTCAGCATTCGCAATTGCAGATTCTAATGCTTTTTTAACTATCACTGCAGCTTTTTTATTGCTGAAGTTCAAGATATTAAGCGCGTGAGCAATAGATTTGCCACGGATTAAATCTGCAACCAAACGTGCTTTTTGTGCCGAGATAGCGGCACCGCGTAATTTAGCAGTAACTTCCATCATAGCACCTTAACGTTTAGACTTCTTGTCAACACCGTGACCACGATAGGTACGAGTTGGCGCGAATTCACCGAGTTTATGACCAACCATATGTTCAGATACAATTACCGGAACATGGTTACGACCATTATGAACAGAAATTGTTAAACCAACAAAATCCGGGAGGATCATCGAACGACGCGACCAAGTTTTGATCGGCTTACGGTTATTAGCCGCGATAGCCGCTTCAACCTTAGCGAACAAGTGCGCATCGACGAATGGGCCTTTTTTCAGAGAACGAGGCATTGTCAGATTCCTTTACTTGTTACTTAACGCGACGGTCGCGAATGATCATCTTAGTCGTACGCTTATTGGTACGTGTTTTGTACCCTTTAGCTTTTTGACCCCATGGGCTTACAGGTTGAATACCTTTATTACGCCCTTCACCACCACCATGTGGATGGTCAACTGGGTTCATCGCCATACCACGAACGGTAGGACGAACACCACGCCAGCGTGATGCACCAGCTTTACCTAGTGAACGTAAGTTGCTTTCTTGGTTAGAAACTTCACCAAGAACTGCACGACATTCAACGTGTACTTTACGCATTTCGCCTGAACGTAAACGAATGATTGCGTAAGAACCGTCACGACCCAACAATTGAGCAGATGTACCAGCAGAACGTACTAATTGTGCGCCTTTACCGATTTTAAGCTCGATGTTGTGAAGAGTAGAACCAATTGGCATGTTGCGAAGTGGCAAGCAGTTACCTGGACGAATTGGAGCATCGTTACCAGACTGTACTTGATCACCAGCGCGAAGGCCTTTAGGTGCAATAATATAACGACGCTCACCGTCAGCATACAATACAAGTGCAATGTGTGCAGTACGGTTAGGATCGTATTCAATACGTTCAACTACAGCAGGAATGCCATCTTTGTTACGCTTAAAGTCAACAAGACGGTAGTGCTGTTTATGACCGCCACCAACGTGACGAGTCGTAATGTGACCGTTATTGTTACGACCACCAGTACGTTTTTTAGCTTCAACCAACGGTGAGTAAGGAGCACCTTTATGTAGATGGTCGTGAACAACCTTCTCTACAAAGCGGCGTCCTGGTGACGTTGGCTTACATTTTTGAATAGGCATAATTCTCGTCCTTATTCCGCTGCGCTTTCAGCGGTATCGCCCAAGTCAGCCATTTCAACATCTTGGCCAGCTTTCAGGGTGACGTATGCTTTTTTAACATCAGAACGACGTCCTAATGTTTTACCAAAGCGTTTAGTCTTACCTTTAGTGATAGTCGTGTTAACTTTAACAACTTCCACACCAAACAATTGTTCTACTGCTTTTTTGATTTCAAGTTTGTTAGCGCTTAAAGCAACTTTAAAAACTTGAACACCAGCAGTTTCACCTAAAACTTGTGCTTTTTCTGAAAATACAGGTCCTTGTAGGACTTGATATAAACGTTCGTTGTTCATCCTAGTTCTACCTCAATTTTCTTAGCAGCAGCAACAGACATAACAACTTTATCGAACGCAATCAAGCTAACAGGATCAATTGCAGCAGCATCAACCACATCTACATGTGGAATATTGCGAGCAGCAAGATACAAGTTTTCATCAACAGCATCAGTAACGATTAATGCACGAGTAGCATTCAAGTCGTTAAGTTTTGCAAGCAATTCTTTAGTTTTTGGAGCTGCAACAGCAAACTCTTCAACTAAGATTAAGCGATCTTGACGAACAAGTTCAGCCAGGATGCATTGCATAGCACCGCGGTACATTTTACGGTTAACTTTTTGAGACCAATCTTGTGGACGAGCAGCAAAAGTTTTACCACCACCAACCCAGATTGGGCTACGGATAGAACCAGCACGTGCACGGCCAGTACCTTTTTGACGGAAAGGTTTTTTACCACCGCCAGATACATCGCCACGTGATTTCTGAGCTTTCGAACCTTGACGACCACCAGCTAAATAAGCTGTAACAACTTGGTGTACAAGTGCTTCGTTAAAGTCACGACCGAAAGCAACTTCAGATAATTCAACAGCAGAGCCGGAAACAGTATTTAAATTCACAATATTTCCCCTCAGGCCTTGATCGTAGGACGAACGATAACGTCGCCACCAGTAGCACCAGGAACCGCGCCTTTAACAACTAGAACTGAACGTTCTGTGTCGATAGAAACGATTTCAAGACCCTGAGTAGTTACGCGATCCGCACCTAAGTGACCAGGCATTTTTTTGCCTTTGAATACGCGACCAGGAGTCTGGTTTTGACCTGTAGAACCTACAGCACGGTGAGAAAGTGAGTTACCGTGAGTTGCGTCTTGCGTACGGAAGTTCCAACGCTTAACACCACCTTGGAAACCTTTACCTTTAGATTGACCAGTTACGTCAACAATTTGACCCACTGTGAACAATTCAACGGTAAGAGAAGTACCAACTTCACGACCTTCAAGATCAGCTTCTGTAGCGCGGAATTCTTGAACTAGACGACCAGCAGCAACACCAGCTTTCGCAAAGTGACCTTTCTGAGCGTTAGTTACGCGAGATTCGCGACGTTCACCAGTAGTGATTTGAATCGCTTGATAACCATCAGTTTCAAGCGTTTTGATTTGAGTGATGCGGTTAGGATCAACCTCAATCACTGTTACAGGCACAGAAACACCAGCATCTGTAAAGATACGTGTCATACCGCACTTGCGACCGACTAAACCAATAGCCATGTGCATAAACCTCTAAAAAAGCGGCCTAATTAACTTAAAACGTTAATTAACCCGAAAGCCTTAACCCAATGCGATCTGAACATCAACACCAGCTGCAAGATCTAATTTCATCAACGCATCTACAGTTTTATCTGTAGGTTGAACGATATCGATCAAACGTTTGTAAGTGCGGATCTCGTATTGGTCACGCGCATCTTTGTTAACGTGTGGTGATGTTAAAACGTTAAAACGTTCGATACGTGTAGGCATCGGAATTGGACCACAAACTTGTGCGCCAGTACGTTTTGCTGTTTCTACGATCTCTTGAGCAGATTGATCAATTAAACGATGATCAAAAGACTTAAGACGGATACGAATTCTCTGGTTAGACATACCAGTTAACTCCAAGCCAAAATATATAAAGAATCACCCTTGACGCATCTCACCCCACAAAAGTAAGGCAAGTGTCAAAGGCAGTGAAAATCACTAAGGTCATGATCGATGCCATGACTGTCACGATGTTAGCTAATTATTTATAGCTAACCCCTTTCATTAAAGGGTCGCTCATTATAACGATTGTTTATTGCATAAGCAAATCTATTTTATCCTTTATAGAGATAATCTAAATTATCTTTCCGATTATTTTGTAACCGATTTTAATTCACTCAGCTTTGCTTTTATCAAATAATCTATTGCATCTTTTAGTATTTGATTTCCCTCAATAAAGCTTGTTTTTGGTGTTTTTTCAAGCACCCATCTCTCTTGAACATACTTTCCTGAAAAATTGGACAACTCATCATCATTCTCTAAAAATAATGTTAAAGCACTGGGCGTAATTTCTGGATGAAACTGAAATCCGAGTATGTTTTTTCCAATTTGATACATTTGGTTTCGGCAAATATGATTCTGTGCAAGATGTATTGCACCTTTTGGAATTTCAAATGTTTCGCTATGCCACTGCATTACATTAAATGAGTCTGGTAATTTAAAGCAATCTTTAGGCACATCCTCTATTTTTTTCACCACCCCCCAACCTAGTTCTTGCTGTGGATTACGGCTTACAGCTGCTCCTAATGCATTTGCAATTAACTGCCCTCCTAAACACAAACCTAAAGCCGGCTTACCTGATGATAGGTATCGTCTCAACCATCTTTTTTCTACTTTTAGCCATGGAAAATTCGCCTCATCATTCACACTCATTGTACCCCCCATAATAATAAGCAAATCAACTTCTTCTACCGTGGGCAAGGCTTCAATATCCAATGAACGATCTAAAGGCAAAGCAAAGAATTCTGTTGCTGTTATTTGTGCATCGAGTTGTTTTAAATATTCATAACAACTTCCGAATCCTTCGCCAGCAATATGCTGAAAATAATGTACTTTTAAATGCGACTTCATGCGCGTTAACCTAATTGTTATAGCTCTGGTTTGAGTTTTGCAAAAATGAAGCCAACTTTTATTTATTTGTCGATTTTTAACAGAATTACGTAATTCATTAGCATAAAGCGATATTTTTCTCTTAAGCTAGGTTCATTAAATACATTCCAAGAGATTTATTGTGAAAAAGAACCAACAAACACAACTGATTCACGCACCAAGAAAAGCCCCTCAACTTATAAATACAATTCAACCTCCCCTATATCGTGCATCTACAATTATTTTTGATAATACAGATGCTTTGTTTAATCGCCATTGGACAGATGATTACGACTATAGTTATGGCACTCATGGAACACCTACAACATTTACGCTTGGCGATAATATTGCCCAAATAGAAGGCGGAAAATATTCACTACTTGCACCAAGTGGGTTATCTGCCATTAACCTAGTGAACTCATGTTTTTTATCTCAAGGTGATGAAGTTTGGGTTGCAGATAATATTTATGGTCCAAACATGGAACATTTACAAAACTTATCGTCTCGTTATGGTATTTCAGTCAAAGTTTATAACCCAATAGATGCTTCATCTTTTCAACCAACAGAAAAAGCCAAACTTTTATGGTTAGAAGCAGCAGGTTCTGTGACTTTAGAATTCCCAGACTTAGTTAATCTTGCGAAAAAAGCACAACAACACAATATTCTTACCGCTTTAGACAATACTTGGGGCGCAGGTTTAGCCTTTAATGCCTTCGACTTTAGCGATGAACATTTAAGTGTCGATGTTACTGTTCATGCACTCACAAAATATCCTAGTGGTGGCGGTGATATTTTAATGGGCTCAATCGTTACACGTAATCAAAAGTTACATCATCAACTCTTCCGTATGCATGCAATTCACGGTATTAGTATTTCAGGTGATGATGTTGCTCAAATTCAACGTAGTTTATCTTCAATGCAACTCCGTTATGAGCATCAATCTAAAAGTGCTATAAAACTTTTAGATTGGCTAAAACAGCAAAAAGAATTTATACAAGTTTTACATCCTCATGATGAAGCTTCTGCAGGACATCAATACTGGAAAGATGTATGTAAAGAAGGTCATAGCGCAGGCTTAGTCAGCGTTATTTTAGATCCTAAATATACTTTGGAAGATGTGCGAAAATTCTGTGATGCACTCACTTTATTTAAATTAGGATTCAGTTGGGGTGGTCCAATTAGCCTTGTAATGCTATATAACTTGAATGAGATGCGAACTTTAGAACATACTCATTTAAAAGAAGGTTTACTGGTTCGTTTCTGCATAGGGCTAGAACATCCTGAAGATTTAATACAAGATATAGAAAACGCAATTAAAACCTTAAATAAGTCATAAATTACAATGAAATAGGAATAAATATGGGTACACCAATTGTTGTTGCGAAAAAGACATCTGACACAACGCAAGATGTTGTTTTACATTCTCAATTTGCCAATCGACATGGCTTAATTACAGGTGCGACAGGGACAGGTAAAACTGTAACATTAAAAGTACTTGCAGAAAGCTTTTCCCGTCTTGGTGTACCCGTATTTCTAGCCGATGCAAAAGGCGATGTTTCAAGCCTAGCTAAAGCGGGTGAAAGCAATGCAAAATTTGACGAACGCTTAAAAACATTAAATATTGAATCGATAGATTTTGCTGCATATCCCGTAGTTTTTTGGGATTTATTTGGTGTACAAGGTCATCCTATTCGTACCACAGTTTCTGAAATTGGACCTTTACTTCTTGCACGTATGTTGAATTTAAACGACACGCAAGAAGGTGTGCTTTCCGCTGTATTTAGAATTGCAGATGATCAAGGTTTATTGCTTTTAGACTTTAAAGATTTAAAAGCCATGATTAGCCATGTCAGTGAAAATGCAGCAAGTTATCAAGCTGAATACGGCAATTTATCTCCTGCAAGTTTAGGTGCAATTCAGCGCAATTTACTTGCTCTTGCAGATCAAGGTGGAGATAAGTTTTTTGGTGAACCTAGTTTAAATATTATGGATTTCATCCAAACCGATAGCCAAGGTCGAGGCAACATTAATTTATTGGCTACTGATAAATTAATGAACACACCAAAGCTTTATGCAACATTCTTACTTTGGATGCTTTCAGAACTTTTCGAACAGCTTCCTGAAGTTGGCGATATGGATAAACCAAAACTTGTTTTCTTCTTCGATGAAGCACATTTACTTTTTGACAATGCAAGCCAAGCACTACAAGAAAAAATTGAACAAGTGGTTCGCCTTATTCGCTCTAAAGGTGTGGGTATTTATTTCGTTACACAAAATCCTCTCGATTTACCTGAAAGTGTTTTAGGTCAATTAGGTAACCGCATTCAACATGCTTTACGTGCATTCACGCCTAAAGATCAAAAAGCAGTTAAAACCGCTGCCGATACATTCCGTGCGAATCCTGAATTTAAAGTAGATCAAGCTATTACCGAACTTGGTGTAGGTGAAGCATTGGTTAGCTGTTTAGATGAAAAAGGGATTCCACAAATGGTGGAACGTGCATGGATTATGCCTCCCCACTCTTCTTTCAGCCCAATCAGTACAGATGAGCGTAATGCTTTAATCAGTCAAAGTGTTGTTGCAGGCATTTATGAAAAAGAGATCGATCGTGAAAGCGCATTTGAACTTTTACAAAATAAAGTTGCTGAAACCCAACAACAAGCTGCTCAAGCGGAACAAGAAAAAATAGCTGCAAAAGAAAGAGAAGCTTTAGAAAAACAGCAAATGAAAGAAGCCGAAGCTTTTGCGAAACAACAAGCCAAGGAGCAAGAACGCATCGCCAAAGAACAGCAAAAAGAGGCTGAACGTGCCGCAAAGCAACGTGAAAAAATCATTCAAGATACTGTTGGAACTTTTGCAAAAAGTGCTGCGCGTAGCTTAGGCGGATCTACAGGGCAAAAAATTGTACGTGGATTGCTTGGTTCCTTATTCGGAAAGAAATAATTTTTACATTTAACTAAGTTAATATTTTTATGGGATATTTTACATATCTCATATTTTTTTTATGGTTATTTCATTCAGATGTATTGTAAATATATTTTATAAGATGTATTTTAAATATATCTTATAACTCACTAGAAGCTGAACTATGAACCCGCAATATATTGAACTCGTTAAATCTACTGTTCCTGTACTTCGTGAGAATGGTGTTGCACTTACAAGCTATTTCTACAACCGCATGTTGAACAATAATCCTGAACTTAAAAATACATTTAACCTCGATCATCAAAGTACAGGTCGTCAGCCACGCGCTCTTGCCGCTGCTGTTTTGGCTTATGCTGAGAATATTGAAAATCCAAGCGTATTGGCTAAAGCAATTGAGCACATTTCAACGAAACACGTCAGCTTAGACATTCGACCAGATCAATATTCAATTGTGGGTGAAAACTTACTTCATTCAATTAGTGAAGTTTTAGATGTACCAATGGATTCAGACTTAATTGCGGCATGGAAAGAAGCTTATCTACAATTGGCTGATATTTTAATTAATGCAGAAAAACAGAAGTTCGAAAACCTTGCTGCAAAACAAGGTGGTTGGAGCGGATGGCGTTCATTTAACATTAGTGCAATTGAAACAAATGAAAACGGTAAGACATTTACAATTAAAGCAACTGATGGCAAAGATGTTGTAAATGCTGAAGCAGGACAATATATTTCAGTTAAAGTTAAAGTTCCAAATCATGAACTTCAACAACCTCAACAATTTAAATTCGCAGATGCTCAAGCAAATAACGAATTTACATTTAGTGTTAAAGCAGAAGAAAATCGTACAGAATTCTCTGTAACGAATATCTTGGTAGAGAACTATAAAGTAGGCGATACAGTACAAGTTACCGCTCCTCTATAAGCATTATTGCTTTGTTCTAAATAGATGATTCTGTGCTGAAAGTTCCTTTAGGGGAACTTTCACGCTAAACTAGAAAGCTCCCATCATTTATGTGACTACATGCAACTCAACAAATTTACCGATTATGCACTGCGTATTTTAATGTATATCGCTCAACCGAGAGATATGCCGTATACCATTGCCGAAATTGCGGAAGATTTGCATGTCTCTAAAAATCATTTGGTGAAAATTGTTCATTTTATGGGACAACATGATTGGATTATTACCACACGTGGCAAAGGCGGTGGAATTCGATTAAATCCAAAAGCATTAAACTCACAACTTGGTGAAATTGTTAGAATTTTACAAGGCGATCATCAAATTGTTGAATGTAACACCCCACCCTGTGTTTTACGCAGTAAATGTGGATTAAAAGGCATTTTAGATCAATCACTTGAACAGTTTTACGTCAGCTTAAATCAATACACACTCAATGATGTTCTGAATACATCACCTCAAGCGAAATATTCAACTTTATCTGCCATTCCCCTCATTCATTTATAAAGTACTTTGTAAATTTACTTCGCTTTAAAATCTGCAAAGGTCGCTTGAATGTTCGACTTCCTTTATAATAGTCGTTTGTAGATTATTGATTGAAGTTAAGCTATGCACCACAGCAGAGGAAAGTCTAAAAACAGTAAGATAGCAAATGCGCCTAAGCAAAAAATCAGCTATGTGAAAAAAGTTGATTCTGCCATTACTGAGTACTCTGTTCGCTCATTAAATTGGTTACGAAAAGCTGAATTCTTAATGAGTGCGCCTAAGCTTAATCTTTGTGTTGAAGATACAGGTTATGAAGTTGCATTTGCAGGTCGTTCAAATGCAGGTAAATCGAGCGCGATTAATGCACTAACCAATCAAAAGCAATTGGCTCGTGCATCTAAAAAGCCTGGTCGTACACAAATGATCAACTTTTTTAGCTTAGGCAACCCAGACCAACGCTTGGTCGATTTACCAGGTTATGGTTATGCTGCCGTACCTGAAGCCATGAAAATTGTTTGGCAAAAAGAATTAGAAAACTATCTTATTCATCGTGAAAGCCTACAAGGCTTAGTGTTGCTTATGGATATTCGACACCCATTACAACATTTCGATGTAATGATGTTGGAATGGGCGTATTCACGACAATTATTTGTTCATGTACTTTTAACCAAGTCCGACAAACTAAACCGTGGTCCTGCTTCTAAAGCATTACAAGAAGTTAAGGCAGAATTGAAAAAGATGAAATTGAATTTCTCAATTCAACTTTTCTCTTCAATGAACAAAGAAGGTTTAGAAGAGCTTGCAAGTGTAATGGCAGGTCGTTTGAACTTTACGCTTGAACAATCAAATAATTTTGATTTAGATAGCATTCCAGAAGCTTCTGAAAATGATTTTGAAGAAGGTGAATTCGAATTTGAAGAAGGCAGTTTTGACAACATCGAATTTGAAGACAACCTTGATGTTGAAAATGACGCATCTGTTGAAGCCATTGATGTAAAAAAAGAAGATTAATCTTCTTTTCATACAGATAAAAAAGGTCGGAATATCCGACCTTTTTTATTGCTCAGTTTCTAAAATAGACAAACTAAACCGTATTTTCTTCTTTGGTATAACGATCAACAACCACGCTAATCATCATATCCCCTTGTACATTAACCACGGTACGAACCGTATCTAACAAACGATCAATCGGTAATAAAATTGCGATGGCTTCGGCAGGCAAACCAACCGATTGCAAAACCATAATCATCGTTACCATGCCTGCGCTTGGAATACCTGGCGCACCCAAAGATGCAATCATTGCGGTTGCACATACAATCAGTTGCTGACCAATGGTTAAATCTAAACCCATTAAGTTTGCAATAAATAAAGCAGCAGCAGCTTCATAAAGTGCTGTCCCATCCATATTTAATTGCGTACCTAATGGAATAACAAAACCTGCTGTTTGCGGACGAACACCTAAATTTTCCTGCGCACACTTCATAGAAAGTGGCATGGTTGCAGAACTTGAGCTTGTTGCAAATGCAGTAATTAATGCCGCACGTGTCCCTTTAAAAAAGGTCAATGGATTCATTTTGCCAAAAATCCACAACAACAATGGCAACACCACCACCCCGTGGAAAATTGTTGTACCTGTGACCACGGCGGCAAATTCAGCTAAACGACTTAATACAGACACATCTTCGGTGGCAATAAGCTTTGCAAGTAATGCCAAGATCCCCAATGGTGCAAGCTTCATCACCCAGCCAATCATCAACATCATAATGTCAAAAAACTGGTGACTGAGCTTACGAACCGTTCTGAAATTTTCACCACCTTTCACTAAAGCCACGCCTACAAATAAGGCAAAAACAACCACAGCTAAAACATTGCCTTCTGCAAATGCTTTAAATGGATTAATTAAAGTATTTTGAATGAAATTGGTGAAGAAAGATGACGGTGTTAATGTGTCGGGCGTGTTATGTGCGCTCATTGCATCTTGGAACATAACAATATCGACACCTTTGCCGACATTAAATAAATGCGCACATGCTAAGCCCAAAATAAGCGCCAATGTTGTTGTGGTGACACAACACATTAAAGTAATTTTCCACGTTCTACTTAACTGACCTGACGCCTCTAAATTTGAAACCCCAACCACAATTGAGCTGAAGATTAAGGGAATCAACAGCATTTTAAGTAAACCAATAAAAATACTACTGACAATACTTAAGCCATAAATACTTGCATCAAAAAATTGTGTATTTGGAAAGAGGTTTAGAACGAAACCAAAAATCACACCCAATATGGCTGTAATTAGAATTTGTGAATTTAAACTCATCCTAGAATGCTTTTTTTAATTAACCTGAGTTCGATAT
>NZ_LWRV01000080.1:0-82807 GCF_009372215.1 Acinetobacter portensis
ATTTATGACGGAAGTCTAATGAATAATAACAAATAATCCATTTATAAAAATGCAATTTCACAAAAAAATATTACTAAAAGAACAAATAATCAGTATGGTAAATAGTATCTCTTCACAATTTTAAGTTATCATCATTCCAAATTTACTTTTACTAATTCCATGAACATTCTTTCTATTTTTCGCTACACTCCTGAAAATACAATAAAAACAATAGCAAAAATAATTGCAAAGCTTGTAAACACTAAAAAAACAAGCGGTATGCTGTGGAAAACACGTATTAATCTTTCTATTTGCTACCCTCATTTATCTGATGAAGAACTCGAAATTTTAGCGAAGAAAAGCGTGATCAACCAATGTATAAACTATGCAGAATCTTTGAAGTGTTGGGCAATGCCAACAGATTGGAATATTAAACAAATTAAAAAGGTCCGCGGTCTAGATATTCTTAAAGATGCTTTGGCGGACCCTACAGGTGCTTTGATTATTACTCCACATTTAGGAAATTGGGAAATCATGAACCCGTGGGTACATCAATATGGCACACCAACCATTATGTACAAACCCATTAAAAATAAGACCATTGAAAATTTTGTACTCTCCTCTAGAGAGCGGCTCAATACCACTATGGTACCAACAGATGCTTCTGGGGTTAAAGCTTTATTTAAAAATTTAAAACAAGGGGGATTCAGCGTTATCCTCCCCGATCATGTTCCCGATCCTTCCGGGGGGATTGTTGCTCCATTTTTTGGAATTAATACACTTACAAGTACACTAGCCCCTAAATTAGCTCAAAAAACTAAGTGCCGATTGATTTCAATGGTATGTATACGTTCGCAAAGTGATGATGGATACAACATCTATATTAATGATGCAGGCTTACAATACCCAAAACTTTATGACCCAGATGCATACACTTCAACCGCCACTATGAATAAAGTAGTAGAAAACCTAGTTAATCAATTCCCTGAACACTATATGTGGGGATATAAACGCTTTAGAGGCTCAAAAGAAACTGAAAAACTGTACACTTTATAGTTAGGACCGTATATTTTTATCTAAGACCTTTAAAGCGCTTGTAAATTTTAAATAAAAATTTAACTTTGAGTATGCAATTTAATATAGAACTACTACTTACATAGAAATTAGTACACGTCGTTGTATAAAAGTTTCTATTTTTTCTTTTATGTTCCAATACAGAATATGCATGTTGAGCTTTTATAAAACTATGATCAATTTTCCCACCACTTTTATGTAGTAAATGGAAATCAATTACATAATTTTTATATCCCAAATAATTTGCATTTCTACAAATATCTAATCCATATAGATGGAATCCTTCCAAACCAAAGCTTGTGGATAGACTCACAGATCTATTTAAAACTAAAAAATTTTCATCAAGACTAACTACTTCTTCTGGAAAATTTCCAATTTTTGAATTATAACCATGAGGATCAGTAATTCTTAAAATTATTTCTCCATTTTCTTTTTTTCCAGCATTTCCAATTACTGCCCAATTAGGATCTTGTAGCTCCAGCTCAGCTATACACTCATCCAATTTGTCGATATTATCGAATTTAAATACAATATCCTGATGACAAAAAATTAAATATTTACCACGAACATTTTTAAAAGCTTGATTTATTCCACTAAACCCATCTTCGGAATTTTGGCCTATATTATCAATATAAAAATACTCCACATCCTCCCGATCAAAACCAGCTAATTTTGCACTTTGTATCATTTCCAAATATTCTTCAAAATTAGTAACTAAGGTACAGAAACTATACTTTTTTATAAAAGTACAAGTAGAGTCAAGTTTAGAGTAATGTGGTGTCACCTAGTAATCCCATGTATCGTATTTATAAATTTCAACTTCATCTTTATTAAATCATTAAAATATATTAATTATCTAATGATTTAATTCCTAAATATTAGATAACTCATTTAATAACAGATAAAATTTTCTTTCTCAATGAATTAAAACGGAACATATTTATCTTTCGCATAATAGATTCAATCAAACCAATTCCATATTTTGGACGTAAAAAGTTTTTTAAAATATTTATTCTTATCTCAACCTCATCTATTTTTTCAAAGTTTTGACATTCCCATACATCAAAATCATGTTTCACATCACTTAAATAAAACTTTTTTTCTATTTTATTTAAGTGGTTAACAACAAAGTCATTACGATTATATTTATATGAAATTGCTTTATATGTTGGATTCAAACACAGATAAACAGATAAAAGCCTTTCAAAAACAAATGGATAAAAACAGGCCTCCGATAAATCATATTGAGCATCATTAAAAATTTTAGTTTTCAAATTTTCATTTTCGTCAATTGTTTTCTCTAGCCTCTTAAGAAAGCATATAAAATTATCTATAAATTCTTTTTTTCCAACCCAATAATTACAATAGACTACCTGACTCTCAGTTTGGCGAGATAAAGAACTTGCTTTAAAATCTATACCAGATTTTTCAAACAATTCATCTACTATATTCAATATACCAGGATGATTAAGCTCCGACTGCTCCCACATATTCATATACTTATAAACCAACATAGGAAATGGGTTAAATAAGTAAACATCATACCCTTGATTATCGCTAATAAAGTCTTTTACCTGGTGAATTTTCAACCCTACTTTCTGCTCAAACTTTGGTGAAAATAAACCAAAATAATCATCATTATTTGCATGAACAATAAGCTCATCATAAAAGCGTATTAAATGTGCAGTTTCACGTTTTAAAAACTCAGGATTTTCCCGACAATCAAAAGTTAATAAACCTGAAGCATCTTTTGCAGCAGTGTTTTCATCATATTGGATTTGATATAAATTAATGTTCATTTCTTCTAATCTTGAATTTTGCTATCTAACTATTTGTAACCCTAATATAATACTTAGCTAATGTACAGTTTGATTTTTCAACCAATGAAACTTTCTATTCTTATTGTTAATTACAATACCGAAAAATTTATCTTAAATTTTTTAAATGATTTACATCAACAGACACTTGATCCAAGTATCTATGAAATTGTCATTGTTAATAATGTACAAAATAATATCTTAGAAAAAACTATTAACGACTCAGGATTAAAAAAGTCACTGAATATTAATTTAGTTCAATCCGAAAACAACATTGGCTTTGGTTGTGCCATGAACCTAGCTGCAAAAAATGCACAAGGTCAACATTTGCTCATCGCAAACCCTGACCTAAGAATGATGCAAAATGATTATCTAGAATCTCTACTACAACATACTAAATCAAACAAAGATTACGGTCTTATTACAACCCAGCTTATAAATGATGACCAAGAAGATAAATCTGAATTTTACGATTTCGAATTCCACGAGACATTTGGTTTTACAGATAAAATAGCTTGGTTTAGTGGAGCACTATTGCTAATCCGCACAGATACTATGAAAAAAATTCAAGGCTTTGACCCTGATTTTTTCATGTACTGTGAAGATGAAGATTTATGCTTACGCGTAAAAAAACTTGGCTTAAAACTTATAAAAGTTAATGATTTAAAAATGTATCACAAAGGTGGTTCTAGCGAGCCTTATCAAAACTATGATTTCTTTTATCGTTGGTATCGCTCTCAAATTTTATTCGCCTACAAACATTTTTCAAAGGATCAATTTGATCAACTAATTGAAAAACTTAACAAGAAATCAATTTGGAAATCCGCTTTATATAAAATTCTTAAAGTATTACTACCAACAAAACGTCATAAATTCCAATACGCTCAATGGTCTGCAATGAAAGATGTAACAAACAGAACTTTGAACGAATCTGTGGAATGGTTATACTTTAAATTATAATTGAATCATTATTCTATTGGGAAATCACTTGAAAGCTTACGATATTACGCTTTGCTTAACTATTGGCAAACGACCAGAATTACTTCGTCAAACATTAAATAGTTTGCTTTCAAAAGCTCAATTTAAGCAAATTATTGCAATAAATGATTTTCGTGATGAAGAAACCAATCAAGTTTTTAAAGAACTTTGCCCTGATGGATTACTCATCACCCTCCCCAATCAAGTTGGTCATCATAAAGCAGTAGATGAAATGTACTCAAAAGTTCAAACAGAATACATATTTCACTGTGAAGATGACTGGCTATTTGACCAATCTATCGAATTTGAAAAATATTTTGAAATACTTAAAGAAAATCCTAAAGCAACACAAGTATGCTTTCGCAAATGGACTGATTTTCCCTTTTCAGAAGAGCAAAAATCAAAAATTCAATTTATTAAGTCTTCACCACTGAACTTAGCAAGATTTGATAGCATGCATGATCAATGGCATGGCTTTACTTTCAATCCACATCTTGCCTCTATTGAATTATGGAAAAGCATGCCAAAGGGCTTTAGCGAGTTTAAAAAAGAACGGCACGTTTCACGTTGGCTTCGCGCACAACAACGTTACGTCCTATTTCTTGAAAATGGTATTTGCCACCATATTGGGGAAGATGATAGCGTTGCAAATGCTTCGAAAAAATCTTGGTTTGCAAAATGGAAAGGTAAAATTTTCGGTTAATTAAAATTTATTCGGATCAACCAAAATTTCTCTCTTCACTCCAAATCCTAAGTATTGCAATTGACGAAGACCTAAATTAATTTGGGTCTTTATTCTCCTCATTTTGAATTGTGATTTCTCATTTGTAGTTAAATCAAAATTCAATTTATTCTTTACTTGTGCAATCACAGACTCATGAATATATTTACATGGGACTTTATATTCAGGGCACTTGTCACTTTGTAATAATGCTGCAGGTTCAATTTGATAAGCTTTTAATTCATAACAACTATGAATAAACTCATCAGATAAGCCAATGGCACGTTTACCCATAAAATCTAATAAAATTTTAGCTCCAGTCGGATATAACACATACCCTCCCGTCCCACTTCGATCGATATAAATTTCAAGAAGGTTGTAGTTATTATTAGCCAGAGAATATGTCGATTTTTTTGCAACTGTTTTCTTTCGACCATGTACTTCTAAATTCACATAATCTAATTCTTTGAGTTGCATTAAATCATTTAAAATATTTTTGAAATCTTTAACTAAAATTGCATCATCTTCTAAAACAACACAAGGTTCATTATGCTCAACAATATAATCCCATGCTTTTTTATGGCTTAAGAAGCAAGCTAGTTCAGACTGTTTCAAAGGACGCTGACCACCAAAGGCTATACGCTTATATTCCTCCTCTGAAAAATCATTAATTGATATAGCTGGTAAACGCTCGAACTCCAAACCTAAATCTTTAAATTGAGCTTGTTGTTGAGCTAAACGATCTTTTGATTGATCTAAATTAATTAATAAAACTTTCATCTTTTATTCAATCTTTAAGTCGAACAAATTTTATTTTTTAAAGCTTTCAATTTATTACCCCACATTCTTTTTTGACGTGGCCAACGCTTACCTACACGCTGTCTAACTGCTGTTGAATTTACTTTAACAGCATCAATATCACTTTCAGCACCATTTGGTTGAACTAATGGAGGATAAATTGAATATCCTTTACTTAAATCTGTTAACCAACTTTGTAAAGCAACATCAATAGGCGCATTAATTTGAATCAAATCATGCTGAAATGCTTGAGCACCCTCTCGCGACCAAACCAACCCTAAAGTTAATACAGGGAAGTAATAGGCTTTTAAAAGCTGATGTTGCTCAATTTGATGCATCTGTTTGCTTAACTTGCGCTTAGTACTACCAATATTAATGAGGTACCAACCTTTTTGATTTTGCTCTAGCCATTGTACTGTCTTCTTAACTGTCGCAACTAAATCAGAAATCACTTCAAGATCATCTTCAACAACAATGACAAAGTCATAATCAGAAGCTAAAAACTCAGATACACATCGTTTATGGCTTAAATAGCACCCGATTTCAGCACCTAATAAATCACGGCCCATAAGCGCATTCGCTTGTGAACTATTATAAGATTCATACGTTTTAACATCTAACTTACGGCCATCAACAGCTGAAATACGTTCAAACTCAATATTATGCTTTTTTAACTCGGCTGATGCTTGCGCTAAACGATCAGTACTTGAGTCTAAATTAATTAAATAAACACCTAGTTTCATTTTTAATTCCATTTAGACCAATTATTGCCAAGCATCTTTAATCCACTGCGAAGGCAGCACGTAACGATACCATTTACCACCACCGCCATTAATTGCATCAGGTGGATTAATTTCACCATGAAATACAATAACCTTTACACCTTCTGGTTTTACAGGTGGCTTAAAAAACGCCATTGGAATTTTTTGTAAGCAGTGATATTTGTAACTTTTACACCAACTATCAGGCCAATACGTTTGCTTACCCTCTTTATCTACATACCAAGATAAATAAGCTTGTTCATTGCGGAATTTCTCGCGTATTTCATCGAAATTTTCACGAAAATACGGAAGTAACCCCGGGAAAGCACCCAACTTAAAACGATAAACAGAACTATTACCTGTAATACGCCAAGGACGTTTCCAATCGTGGATAATTAAAAAATCACCGGGATAAGTGAAAAACTCATCCATATTGTCTACAATCACAACATCTAAATCGAGGAATAATGCATTCCCTTTTAAACCATACAAATCCGGCTCAAATGTAGAAAGTTTATTCCAACCACGTTCAGGACTGCCTTCAGGTAATGCAAGTGGTGGAATTGGGAAGCATTGAACTTCAGGATTAATTCCTTCTGTTCTATCCGTCAAACAGACCATTTTAAAGTCAACAGTCGTGTGACGCTTTACCATGTTGTACAAACGATTGACGTATTCAGAACCATATTTAGTTCCCCACTTCATGCACAACACAATATTTTGATCTTGTTGTTCTGTTGTACTTATAACATCATCATTTTCATGTAAAGACATGCTTATAAACATCCACCTATCTAGTGCTAAACATCATATCACAGTCTTTTCGCGTTTTTATTTTTGAAATAAGAAAACCAGATTACCTATCAAATTTTCTAGAATAAAAAAGGACTCTTCCGAGTCCTTTTTTATTCTGTTTAAACTTATTTTACGTAAGTTAACCAGTGGGCATATTTAGGGTCTTTGCCTTGAACAGCATCAAAATAAGCTTTTTGAATTTGTGTTGTGATTGGACCACGTACACCTTCGCCAATTTGACGGTCGTCATATTCACGAATAGGTGTTACTTCTGCAGCAGTACCTGTAAAGAATGCTTCATCGGCAATGTAGAACTCATCACGAGTAATACGGCGCTCTACAACATCATAACCAAGATCTTTTGCAATTGTGATAATAGTTTGACGTGTAATACCGTCTAATGCACCACCAGCAACATCTGGTGTATGAATCACACCATCACGTACCATAAATACGTTTTCACCAGAACCTTGGCACACATAACCTTGTGGATCTAAAAGCATTGCTTCATCGTAACCTGAATGAGCAACTTCTTGATGCGCAAGAATAGATAATGTGTAGTTACCAGATGCTTTTGCTTTACACATTGTCACGTTAGGATGATGGTGTGTAAATGATGAAGTTTTAACACGAATACCCTTCGCCATTGCTTCTTCACCAAGGTAAGCACCCCAGCTCCAAGCAGCAACAACAGAGTGAATTGTGTTATCTGTTGCAGCAATACCTAGCTTTTCCGAACCAATAAAAATAATTGGACGTAAGTAGCAAGATGCTAATTTATTTTCACGAACAACGTCGATTTGCGCTTGTTCTAATGCCGCTTGATCAAATGGAACTTTCATTTGATAAATTTTTGCAGAATTTAATAAACGCTTAGTGTGTTCTTTTAAACGGAAAATAGCCGTTCCATTCGGGGTTTCATAAGCACGGACACCTTCAAACACACCCATGCTGTAATGCAAAGTATGTGTTAATACGTGAGTTTTCGCCTCACGCCAATCTACTAATTGTCCATCTTGCCAAATAAAACCATCACGATCAGCCAAATTCATGAAACACACTCCAAATTTTTATACACAGTCATTTTTATCCAACGCTATATTTGCAGTTGGATCAATTAATCTTTGCCACAATTTGCAAACGACCTTTCGGGTATCAAGCCAGTCCGCAGCATTCACTTGCATGGATTGATTTGCAAGGGCTAAACGGTGACTCTCGGCGCGTTCACTTAGATAAGCTTGAATCAATGCTGTCGCATCGTCACTGGATAAGTAACTTGTTTTTGCGGCATCCTCAAGGATTCGTACGTTGTCGGAGTAATGGGCGAGATCTGGATTCGACCCACTCCATGCCAATACAGCATACTGTGCCATAAATTCAATATCAACGATACCACCTGCATCCTGTTTTAAATGAAAAATTCCATCTTTTTTTTGCTCTTTAGATGATCCAAGATGGTCTTTCATTTTTTCACGCATTTTTAAAACTTCAGCACGCACATTTTCTTCATTTCGCTCGCGTGTCAAAATATCACAGCGTAATATCTCAAATTTTTCTCTTAAACTTTGTTCGCCTGCAATTGATCTTGCGCGTACCAATGCCTGATGCTCCCACACCCAAGCACTTTTATTTTGATATTGTTCAAATGCTTTTAGACTTGTAACCAACAAGCCTGCTTCACCCGAAGGACGTAAACGAGTATCGACCTCATAAACACGCCCATCCAAAGTTTGTGTTGTCATGAGTGAAACAAACTTCTGTGCAACTCGCATCGCAAATTCAAAGCCACTAATTTGCTTTTGACCATCTGTATCTGCTTGTTCATCCATATAATGAATAAAGACTAAATCTAAATCTGAACCATAACCAAGTTCAATTCCGCCTACTTTTCCATAACCAATCACAGCAAATGCAAGATGATCTAAAGAACAACGTTGTCCATCTAAACATAATGGATAACCATGTTTTTTCGCAGTAATTTGATAAGCCAAATGCAATGTTGCATTAACAGAAACTTCTGCAATATCAGTTAATGCATCTGATACTTTCATAAGCGGACTTTCAGCAAGTACATCACTTGCAGCCACTGTCAGCACATTCGACTTTTTAAATAAACGCAGTACTCGCATTTGATCTTCAACCTGATCAATTTCAATACGTAGTAATTGCTGACGCAAAGAATCTTCCAAGTCTTTACGTTTTGGTAATTCAAAATCCATCGATAAAAATTCATCAAGAAGCACAGGATAATGTGTTAGTTCCTCACAAATCCAAGGACTTACTGTTGCCATTTTAACTAGACGCTGTAGCGCACCTTTACTTTCAATGAGCATGACCAAATAAACTGTTCGACGCATTACAGATTCAACCAAAGGCATTAAGCGAACCAAAGCCATTTGCGGTTTATCGGATTGTAAAATAGCTTCAATTAAGTGAGGCCAAAACATTTTTAAGCGCTGAACAGCTTTTGCAGGAAGTTTTTTCAAAGCATGCCCATGCCAAAATTCATAGACTAAATTCTTGGCATTTTCATCTAAAACTTCATCTAATTGTTTTTCAATTTGAGCAAAGCTTTCAACTAAAGGATCTACTTCTTTTTCTTTAATTAAGTGCTCAAATTGATAAATGACTTTTGAACGCTTTGAATTTAAGACATGAAGAAAATCTTCCCAAGATGAATAACCTAAGGTTTCAATCATTCGGGCACGTTGATCAGGCTCTGTTGGTAAAGATTGTGTTTGTTGATCGTTTAAAGCTTGAATCGCATGTTCTACACGGCGCAAAAATAAATAAGCATCTTCAAGCTCTGCAACAGCTTGCTCATCAAGTAAACCAACCTCACCTAAATGATGCAGACTCACTAAACATTGACGATCTTGCAGTTCTAGTTTCGATCCACCATAAATAAGCTGAAAAACCTGAACAATAAATTCAACTTCGCGAATTCCGCCTGCACCAAGCTTAATATCATCTTCAATATTACGACGCTGAACTTCGCGTTCAATCATCGCTTTCATTTCGCGCATGGCTTCAAAAGCTGTGTAATCGACATACTTGCGGAACACGAACGGACGTGTCATGGCAAGCAAATCATCGCCATCTTCACCACCTGTCACAATACGTGCTTTAATCCACGCATAGCGCTCCCATTCACGACCATGTTGGCTCAAATATTTTTCTAAAGCGACATGACTAATTGCAAGTGCAGAGCCATCGCCCCAAGGGCGTAAGCGCATATCAACACGGAATACAAATCCATCTGCGGTAATGTGATCGAGCAAATAAATTAATTTTTGCCCCCACAAAATACAAAATTGCTGAACATCAATACATTTACGACCATTGGTTTCGCCTTGCTCATCAAAGGCAAATATCAAATCAATATCACTTGATAAGTTAAGTTCTTGAGCACCATGTTTCCCCATCGCAATTACAATAAGGTCTTGAACTTTCCCACCATAACCAATTGGTTCGCCATGTTTAGCAATCAATGCTGTTCGAGCATAATTTTTAGCAGCACAAACAGCTAAATCTGCAAAGTCTGACAGTTCTTGAGTCAGTTGTTTAACATTGGTTAGTTGGTTTGCATCTTGCCAAATCCAGCGAAACATAAGACGTGCGCGTAAAATACGAATTACGCGCATCCACTGATTTTCATCTGTTATTTCATTTAAAGATTCATCGACAATATTGGCAATTTGCGTGCGACTTAAAGGCTTGAAAAATGCATCAAAAGCATAATCATTTTCTATTAATTCTTTATGCTTTTCTAAAACGAGTTCAGCATATTGACTTGCGCGTAATGTTTTATGCAGTTGTTCCGAGTTCATTCCCAAACCTGAAGCCTTATATTTTTATTATTTATAGCAGTACTCGAAGCAAATTGGGAAAATAATTGGTTGAATATTTATTTTTATTCTTTGAGCTTTATGCCGCCAAAGCAGATTTTTTATTTTTAGGCAAAGATACTTTAAATGTTGTTCCTACACCCTCTTTTGAAGACACAGAAATTGCTCCATGATTTAAATCGACAAAGCGCTTGCATAATACCAATCCTAAACCCGTGCCTTTTTCACCTGAAGTTCCACGAATACTCACTGTGAAATTAGGGTCAAATATATTCTGCATTTGCTTTTCATTCATACCCAGCCCCGTATCTTGAACATAAATATGAACATATTGTTCATCTTCATCAGCACTCATAATGACTTTGCCATTGCCATCGGTATACGTGAATTTTAATGCGTTAGATACCAA
The DNA here is from genome assembly GCF_009372215.1 of Acinetobacter portensis. GTDB lineage: Bacteria > Pseudomonadota > Gammaproteobacteria > Pseudomonadales > Moraxellaceae > Acinetobacter > Acinetobacter portensis. The sequence goes on from NZ_LWRV01000080.1 coordinate 11,181, forward strand.
GTTTTGAATAACTGATGTGATCATATTGATATCTGCATACACTTTTAAGTGTGGCGATACTTGACTAATAATTTCAATATTTTTCTTAGCAGCTAAACTTGCAAGAACATTTTGAACAATGGTTGTTAATTGTGTTAAATCGAAACAAATTGGGTGATAAACAAAACGCCCACCTTCTGCCATTGCCCACTGCAATAAATTTTCTAATAAGTTGTAAGTAGACTGTGACGTTTCCAATAAATATTCAGAAATATCTTGAACACCGTTTTCATCTAAAGTATTTCGCTCATGCGCCAATACATCTGCAAAGCCCATTAGACCATGAAATGGTGCTCTTAAATCATGTGCAATAATTTGGAAAAATTTCGTTTTACTCGCATTTAATGCAGATTGTTGCTCACACATTTCTTTAAGCTCTGCATTTTCAAGGCGTAACTTAATAATATTCACTAAACTTTGTACAAACTCTAAAACTATTTCTAATTGTTTATTTTCAATAATATCTGAACGCTCATCATATAAAACCACATGACCAATAGATCGCCCTTCGTACTTTAAACTCATGGTTACAAAGCGTTTATGCTCTACACCACGCACTAAAATATATTCTGAAACTTCTTTATAATTAGGATGATTTTCATCTATATAGGCTTGATCTAAAAAAAAGTGCTCATACTCTTCATGTGGTTGCGCCAAAAATGCATGGCATTTACCATCAGATTCAAGCCAACCATAAGGCTCATATTTAAAAACTAAAATCCCAAAATCCATTTGCAGCATACCGCATGCAAATTTCAAAAATTTAACAATTTGATTTTCTTCAGATAAAATACCCAAAAGCAGAGACAAACGACATGCGCCAAGCTGTTCAGTTTTTTCGCCTATTTCTAGTAATTCTAATTTCATACAGGCCCTACAGTCTCTTATGGATGTCCGAATCACTGCTACGATATTCACGAATAAAAAATAACAAAATATTACACATTTAACAAGACAAATGAGAAGATAACCATAAAAATGAAGAGTAAAGCACAGTTAAATAAACTAGATTTGTAATTTTATTTAATTATCAAAATAATCATTTTGATTAACGCTTATATAAATTTTAGTTTGTGAAAACTATAAGAAAGTTTGAATGAATAGTTTCGCTTAAAATAACACACCAAATGAATAATTTATCAATCTTTAATCTTCAAAACCACTTATTTCAGACAATAAAAAAAGGCTCTAAGTCTTAATGTGCTTAGAGCCTTTTTAGGTAGATGGTCCCGAGGGTCGGACTCGAACCGACACATCATCTCTGATAGTGGATTTTGAATCCACCGCGTCTACCAATTTCACCACCTCGGGATGCGGCTATATTACTCCGTTTCAAAAACTTGTCAACGCAAGTTTAAAACAATTGTATATTTTTAAATCAGTCTTATTTTTTTTGACTTATAATCACTCAATATCATCTATAAAACTTAAAAAAGCATATACTAAGCACAGTTTTAATATATGTGTTTGCTCTAATTAATCATGCAACTTTCCGACTTTAATTTCGATCTCCCAGATGAGCTTATTGCTCGCTATCCACTTGAAACTCGTAGTGCTTCTCGTCTTTTGCACTTAGATGCACAAGGTCAACATCACGACCTACATTTTACCAATATTCTAGATTTACTAGAGCCTGGTGATTTGCTAGTTCTTAATGACACAAAAGTAATGAAAGCACGCTTAAAAGGTAAACGAGCAAGTGGCGGTGCAGTTGAAGTTTTAGTCGAACGCATGCAAACACCTTTTGTTGCACATTGCCACATTAAAGCAAGTAATTCACCTAAAGCAGGTGCAGAATTATTTATTGGTGTAGATGAAGTTAAAGTGACTGTAACAGGTCGTCACGAAAATCTATTTATTGTTGAATTTTCTCAACCTATTTTAGATGTGCTCGATAAATACGGAAAACTTCCAATTCCACCATATTTTAATCGTGAAGCTGAAGACATTGATACAGCACGCTATCAAACTGTTTTTAATGATCCTACAAAACTTGCAAGTGTTGCAGCACCAACAGCAAGCCTACACTTCGATGAAGAGCTTTTAAGTCAACTTGAAGCAAAAGGCATTAATAAAACATTTGTGACTTTGCATGTAGGTGCAGGCACGTTCTTACCTGTTCGTACTAATGACATTGAAAACCATATTATGCATAGCGAATGGTGTGATGTATCAGATACATCAATGCAACTTATTAAAGAAACCAAAGCTCGCGGTAATAAAGTGATTGCTGTAGGTACAACAGCAACTCGTGCAACAGAAAGTGCGGCTCAAGCAAATGGCGGTGAGTTAAAAGGTTGGACTGGCGATACTCAAATCTTCATTTACCCAGGTTATGAATTTAAAGTAGTTGATCGTTTAATTACAAACTTCCATTTACCAGAATCTACCTTATTAATGTTGGTTTCTGCACTTTCAACGCAAGAAAACATTTTGAAGGCATATCATCATGCTGTGGCAGAAAAATACCGTTTCTTTAGTTATGGCGATGCCATGCTAGTTGATTCCACAGCAACGAAGTAGTTCTAATTATGCCTATAGATAGTGTTAGACACTCAATCCACATTCGCAGAAAAAAGAATGCGGTTGTTTTTAACAATATTGATAGGCTTAAAGAATTAGGTCGTCAAGCACGTAGCCATCAAGACATACTTGATGGCTTACACCCTTGGAATGCAAATCACACATTAAAGTTTGATAATAAACTGCCCCTCTTATTAGGTATTTTAGGCGCAATATTATCTCTTGCCATTTTTATATCACCCTCAAACATATGGGCACAGTTTTGTTTATTTGCAGGATGTTCGGCAATTTTTTGGTCATATATTACCTATGAAGATAACGAAGAGATTCAAAGCGTCACTTCATATTTAGAAAAAACCATAATTGCAAAAAAATATCAGCTCGAATTTAACAGACCGCCTCCATATCTTGGGCATACAATTAATGCTCATTTATTTACAGTATATTTAAAAAATCTTTTCCCTATTTTTAACCGTGGCTATCATTCGAATAATATAGATTCCTATGCCTCAACAACTTGGATTGATCATCAAGGTATTGAGCGCTCTGTTCTCATTTTTTCATATAGTTACGTAACCGAAGCTATAGAAAAACAACAACATGGTGTGACTCTAAAAACAACTGAAATTGAAAAAAGGCTTTGGGGTGCTTTCATTTTTAATATCGATATTCAGGGATTAGCAGTCACATCTATCTCTAAAAAATTTAACTATCCTTATTTGCATGAATGGCAAAGTAACTATATTGCAGCAAATAGAAAAATCGATTTCTTTGGCACAAGCGACATGCATTTAGCAAAAACACTAACGCCTGTGCTTACGCTAAAGCTTGCTAACTTTTTTAATCATCAAAATGGCGAATTGCTCTTTCACCCAGATAAAAATGTAATGTGTTTTATGGGCGCGAAAAATCTATTCCAAATTTCTAAAAATGATAAAACTGTTGAAGATATCTCTGCTTTACGTGGTCATTTACGTACATTTAAATTACCGCATTTAGAGCAACTACAACGTGATTTAATGCTCTTCTTAACTAAAGATTAAAACAAGGAATATATTATGGGGATGATTATTGTTTTATTGGTTCTAATTACAATAACTGTAGCTATTATTATGATTAGAAATAATATTGTAAGACATCATAATGCTTCAATTCGGGCTTGGTCAGATGTAGCAACATACGAACGTCAAAAAATAAAAGTATTAGATGATTTAGCACCTCTAGTTGAACAATATTCTAGCTTTGAAAAAGGCACTTTAGAAAAAGTAACTGAATTACGTCAAAACATTTTGAACCTCAACTTAAATACAAGTGATGTCTCTCAATTACAACGTGTTGAAAGCTTAAGTAAAGAATTAATGCGTAACTTAAATGTTGTTGTCGAAAATTATCCTGAATTAAAAGCCAATGAACTTTATCTAAAAATGATGAGTGAAATTGAAGAACAAAATGACAATGTTTCTGCTGCTATTACCATCTTCAATAGAAATGTTGAGCTGTTCAATAATCATATTCAAATTTTCCCAAACAATATTATTAACACTGCAACACTTGGGAAAAAGAAGCTTCGCCCATTTAGAGATAATCAAGCTTCTCAAAGTTTCGATTATCGTCCAAATTTTTAACAAGCCACATTTATTTCAATAAATGGTTTATGACAGTAACTTTAGATTTTCATAAACAAAAATTACAGAGTTAAAACTCGATAAAGCTAGCGTTTCATACAAGAATCTAGGAAAATATTGGACTTTTAGCACATTTAATCAGCGAACTGTTTTTTCGCCATGATTTGGACATTTTATGAAGTTTGAAAAATTAGGGCAGTCGGGCCGCGCTCGACGTGGTCGTTTGACCCTAGAGCATGGTGTTGTTGAAACACCAATGTTTATGCCTGTTGGAACTTACGGTACCGTAAAAGGTATGCTCCCACGAGATATTGAGGAAATTAAATCTCAAGTTATTCTTGGCAATACCTTTCACTTATATTTACGCCCTGGTTTAGATGTAATCCGTGAACACGGCGGCTTACACGGTTTCATGAAATGGAATAAACCTATTCTTACGGATTCAGGCGGCTTCCAAGTGTTTAGTCTTGGCGCTATGCGTAAAATTAAAGAAGATGGCGTAACGTTCCGCTCTCCTATTGATGGTTCAAAAGTTTTCCTTTCACCAGAAATTTCAATGGATATTCAACATACATTGAATTCTGACATTGTAATGATTTTTGATGAATGTACGCCTTATCCTGCAACTCGTGAAGAAGCGCAAAAATCTTTGCAACTTTCTTTACGTTGGGCAAAGCGTTGTAAAACTCAACATCACGATGTACTGAAAAACCGTAATGCCCTATTTGGTATTATTCAAGGTGGTATGTACGAAGATCTTCGTGAAGAATCACTTAAAGGTTTGCTCGACATCGACTTTGATGGCTATGCAATTGGTGGTCTTTCAGTAGGCGAACCTAAAGAAGAAATGATTAAAGTATTGGATTATCTTCCTGAGCAAATGCCAGCAGATAAGCCTCGTTACTTAATGGGTGTAGGAAAACCTGAAGATATCGTAGAAGCTGTGCGTCGTGGTGTCGACATGTTCGACTGCGTAATGCCAACGCGTAATGCCCGTAATGGTCATTATTTTGTGACTGATGGTTTGGTTCGTATTCGTAATGCGAAATATCGTCATGATCAAAGCCCGCTTGATGCACATTGCGATTGCTACACATGCACCAACTTCACTCGTTCGTATTTATTCCATTTAGAAAAATGCGGTGAAATGCTTGCCTCTATGTTAGGGACGATTCATAACTTACGTTATTATTTGCGCCTTACAGAAGCAATGCGTGATGCTTTAGATAACGGTACATTTGATGAGTTTGTAGCAGATTTTTATGCTCGTCGTGGCTTAGAAGTTCCACCTTGTCCGCAAGATTAATATTTCAGTGTTTGCGCTGAAGAAAAAGACAAGGTAAATTGCTTACAAGTTAATTTATTATCATGTAGTTAATTACAGTTTTTTAATTTAGGAAAATCAAATGAGTCTTTTCATTTCTACTGCTCATGCAGCGGGCGAAGCTGCACAACAACCTAGCTTAATTGCTAACTTAGGTATGATTGCTGTATTCGTTGCAATCTTTTACTTCTTAATCTGGCGTCCTCAATCTAAACGTGCAAAAGAACACCGCGCGTTAGTTGAAAGCTTAGGTGTTGGAAGTGAGGTTGTATTTGCTGGTGGTCTTATGGGTAAAGTCCTTAAGATTGAAGGCGACTTCGCTGTTATTGAATTGAGCCGTGGTGTTGAAGTGAAAATTCAACGTGCAAGCGTGATTTCAGTTCTTCCTGAAGGCACATTAAATAATCTTTAATCAAAAATTAGTCGTGCGATTCGCACGACTTTTTTCATTTTAAGAAGAAAATAAATGCGTTACCCAGCATGGAAATATCTACTAATTCTATTTGTTCTTGTGATTAGTACATTATATGCCCTGCCAAGTTTGTATCCAGATGAACCTGCTGTTCAAATTTCTGGTGCCAAAGCTGGTACCCAAATTGATCAAAGCATCATACAAAAAGCAGAGCAAATTTTAAAAAGCGAAAAAATTGCCAGCCATGACAATAGTTTCACCAATAACGCGGCATTGTTACGTTTAGATTCATCTGAAGCACAATTAAAAGCAAAGGATGCATTACGTCGTGGTCTTGGTGACAATTATGTTGTTGCTCTTAACCTCGCGCCTACAACTCCAGAATGGCTTCAAAAAATTGGTGCGAAACCAATGAAGTTAGGTCTAGATTTACGTGGTGGTGTTCATTTCTTACTTGAAGTAGATATGGATAAAGCCATCAGCCAGCGCATGGAAACGTCATCAACTGATTTACGTCGTCAATTCCGTGATAATAAAATTAAGTTCAACAGCCTTTCGCTGAATAATAATGTCATCACAGTTCAATTCGCAGATAATTCAGATCGCGATGCAGCTGCAGATTTCTTACGCAGAAATGGCAATGAATATACGCAACAAGCTGTTGCGACGACTGACGGTTCAACTTTACGTCTTACTTATACAGATGTACGTAAACAAGAAATTCAGTCTTATGCAGTGAACCAAAACTTAACAACGTTACGTAATCGTATTAACGAGTTAGGTGTTGCAGAAGCACTTGTTCAAACCCAAGGTAGCAACCGTATTGTGGTTGAATTACCGGGTGTGCAAGATACTGCTGAAGCAAAACGTGTATTAGGTCGTACTGCAAACTTAGAATTCCGTTTGGTATCTGACTTAAATGATCAACACATCGACCCATATACAGGTCAATTGAAAGATCAAGCACCTCCAGGTACTGAAGCGTTTGCTTTCCAATCATTGGATAGCGGTCGTCAATTATTGCTTAACCGTAGCCGTATTTTAACAGGTGAACGTGTTCAAAATGCATCTTCAGGCTTTAGCCAAGATTCAGGCGGAGCAGAAGTTAACATCACCCTAGATTCTGCGGGTGGTAAGTTAATGTCAGATGCGACACGTAATGCTGTCGGCAAACGTATGGCTGTTTTGTTCATTGAGAACAAACAAAAAATTAGCTATGTTCAAGATCCTACAACTGGCGCACAAACTGAAGTACGTACGCCATATACAGAATCTGTCGTGATTAATGCTGCAACTGTTCAAGCAGTATTAGGTTCACAGTTCCGTATTACAGGTCTAGATTCTCCTCAAGAAGCAGGCGAACTTGCATTGATGTTACGTGCAGGTGCTTTAGCTGCACCAATGTACTTCGTTGAAGAACGTGTTATTGGACCAAGCTTGGGTCAAGAAAACATCGATAAAGGTGTTCTTTCTACGCAAATTGGTTTCTTACTTGTTGCTATTTGGATGGTGGTTTTCTTCCGTCTATTTGGTTTAATTGCAAACTTTGCGCTTGTACTTAACCTTGCCATGATTTTAACGGTTATGTCTTGGATTGGTGCTTCCCTCACCCTACCAGGTATTGCAGGTATTGTGATTACCATTGGTATGGCGGTCGATGCCAACGTACTGATTTGTGAGCGAATACGAGAAGAAATGAAGTGGGGTGCATCGCCAAAACAAGCCATTGTGGCAGGTTATGACCGAGCATATAACACCATTTTCGATTCTAACTTAACGACATTCCTTGTTGCGTTTATCCTATTTGCAATCGGCTCTGGTCCAATTAAAGGATTTGCCGTGACTTTAATGATTGGTATTATTTGCTCAATGTTTACTGCAATTACAGTAACACGTGCAATTGTCCAAATCATTTATGGCAAAAAACGTAACTTGAAAAAGTTGAGCATTTAGGAGATCGATGATGACTGATAATACTCAACTAGATTCAAAAAAATACGGCCGCCCTGAAGAAGAACGTATTATTCCATTTATGAAAGTTGCGATGCCTATGGCATTAATCTCAATTCTCATTACAGTGGCAAGTATCTTCTTTATTGCAACCAAAGGTCTAAACCTTGGCTTAGACTTTACAGGCGGTATTGCTGCCGAACTGAACTATGCTAAACCTGTACAAGCGACTGATGTTTCTACTGCCCTAGCAAAATCTGGTTTCCGTGATCCTGTTGTACAAACACTAGGTTCAAACCGTGACTTGATGGTGCGTATGCCAGTGCAATCAGAAATGAGCGCAGAAGACCTAACCAATGTCATCAACAAAGCGGTACAACTTCCTGATAATGCTGCTGTTGTGCATAAAATTGATGTTGTAGGTGGTCAAGTTGGTAATGAGCTTTATATTCGTTCTGCTGGAGCGGTCGCTTTAGCTTTATTACTGATGTTGGTTTACGTTACTGTTCGATTCGAATTTAAACTTGCGATGGGTGCAGTACTTTCATTGTTCCACGATATTGTGGTGACTTTGGGTATTTTCGCTATGATGCAGTGGCCATTTGACCTTACTGTTCTTGCGGCATTACTTGCGATTATTGGCTTCTCTCTCAACGATAACATCGTTGTATCTGACCGTATTCGTGAAAACTTCCGCAAAATTCGTGGCGCTTCACCATTAGAAATTATCAATATTGCATTGACTGAAACCTTACGTCGTACCATTCACACTTCTATGACCTTATTGCTTGTTGTTATTGCAATGATGTTGATGGGTGGTGATGGTCTAAAATGGTTCTCTGTTGCCATGTTTGTGGGTGTCTTTGTAGGTACATATTCATCTATCTACATTGGTACAGCATTCGCCTTATGGCGTGGCATTAACCGTCAAGATTTCATTGTGCAAGTTAAACCAGAGTTTGATGAAGAAGAAGTTCAATAATCTATTCTTTTTAGAACTCAATAAAAAGCCCATCACATGATGGGCTTTTTTAATGCTGATGAATGTGTATTTGAGGTAAATTAAAACCTTTACAGGACTGCTCTGATCGCCAAGCAACCGTTAACACAAGATGAGCAAGCTGATAATTTTGATAAGCAAACGTCCCTATTTCAGGGTGATAACACATCCCGCCATTTTGTTCAGCATGAACTTGTGTATCGAACTCATTTAAATTAATTCGAATACCTAAACCGGCTGCTTTAAGTACAGCTTCTTTGGTTGTCCAAACCTTAAACCAGTATTCTTTTTCTTGTTCTAAACTATTCCAAATCGCTAATTCATTCGAATGAAAAGCATGCTTTGCCAATGCCTCAAAACGTACTTTTCGATCTAAATCTTCAACATCTACCCCTACATCTTGAATGGAATGGCTGAATGCCAAAGCATAATTTTTTTGGCTGTGACTATGATTAAAGTTTAATTCTGGATAATTTTTTAAATAAGGTTTACCAAACTCTGTCGATATAACATCTTCATTTTGAATTTCAGTATTTAATTGATGAGATAAATATTGATTACGCTGAACGTAAATTTGCTCTTTTTTATAATAGTTATAAGAGCGAATATCTGCAAAATTGGTTTTATCTAATGGAGCAAGCTGAGCCAATGAATGCACATGAATGGTGATCAATTTATGTTTATTCATTTGCCCAACTCAGCTTTCAACTTAGAATTTTACGATGTCGCCTTTTAATGCAACACCCGCAATTGCTGTACCTTTATGGCATTCATACGTTGTTGTACTTTTTGACGTGTTCGCTTTGTAATAACTGACAAGATTGGTTACAGCATTTGCACCGCGTGATTTTGCTGTATTTTGGAATTGAATCAGTGCTGAACGCAATGCATGATCACATGCATTTTCAGCAGATTTCGCAAAACCATTGGTCTTTTTATTTGTCACTAAGCCACGGTCAATCACTTTACCACCAGAGCGTGTGCCTGCTAAATAGAACTTTACAGAACCATCTAAAGTTCCATCAGCCACTGCTCGATCAACCGCTTCTTTAAAGTTAAAGTTATGTGCTTCATCTGCTGCTTGCGCTGAAGATATCCCAACCAAACTTAAGATTGTTGCAAGATAGATATTTTTTAAAGACATGATATTTCCCTCTAATTTTTTATTTTCAATCATCAACGTGCTTTCGCCAATTGAACATATACATATTTATCTAATCTTAATTTCCAAGCCATCGCATTCTTATGAATGACATCGCCTCTTTGATTTAGGTTTCGACTATCTGTAATTTGTGAATAAACTTGGCTACCGTTAATGAAATATGTCACTTGTAAATAATGACGACCATGAGTAAAACCTGCCGTCACTTTATTTTGATCGGACTTTTCAACATACCAACCTGCTCGTGTATTTCGTTCAACAGCAGCTCTAATATTTTGTTCAATATCTGATGCTGTTAAATTTCCACGCGCAATCATTTGCTTTTGTGGATATGCAGATATTCTAACTGCATGACTACACCCAACTAGAGTCAATATACTTAGCCCACAAACCATTGTCAAAATGGCTTTATTTAATTTCATTGTATGCCCCCACACACATGTTTATAATCACTTTTTAAAAATTAAAGATGTATTAATTCCGCCAAAGGCAAAGTTGTTGCTCATAATTATATTGGCTTGCATTTTTCGTGCTTCCCCAACGATATAATCTAAATCGCCACATGCTTCATCAACTTCATCTAAATTTAAGGTTGGCGTAAATTCATTACGTAACATCATTTCAATACTGAGCCATGCTTCAAGCGCACCACAAGCACCTAAAGTATGTCCAAAATAACTTTTTAATGAGCTAATTGGTTTTTTACCTAAAATTCGAGCTGTAGCTTGAGATTCTGCAATATCACCTTGGTCTGTAGATGTACCGTGTGCATTCACATAATCAATTTGGTCTGCTGTAACTTGTGCATCTTTTAATGCTAATTGCATACAACGTCCCATCATTTCTGAATCTGGACGTGTTACATGTTGACCATCTGTATTGCTACCATAACCAATAATTTCTGCATAAATTTTTGCACCACGTGCTTTAGCATATTCATATTCTTCTAGAATTAAACAACCTGCGCCTTCACCAACCACTAAACCATCACGGTTTTTTTCAAAAGGTCTTGGTGTTTTTTCAGGATGATCATTCTGCGCACTTGTCGCAAGTAGTACATCAAATACAGCCGAACCAGCGGCACTCAGCTCTTCAGCACCGCCTGCAAGCATCACTTTTTGTTTGCCATACTTAATGGCTTCGTATGCCTGACCAATTGCCATTGAACCTGAAGTACATGCACTTGATGTTGGTAAAGTTAAACCTTTTAAACCGAAATACACCGTCATATTCACAGCACTTGTATGTGACATCATGCGAATATAAGTTGTCGCATTGAGTTGATTCATGTTGTTTTCTAACAACATTGCACCAAATTCACGAACAGCATTGACACTACCTGCCGATGAACCATAAGCCACACCAGCTTCACCACTTTTTAAAATTGGGTCATTTAGTAAGCCTGCATTTTCCAATGCTTTTTCAGCACAAATCACTGACATCAGCGCAACACGCCCCATCCCTCGTGTGATTTTACGATTAAAATGACTTGGCACAGTAAATGATTCTACAGGACCACCTAATTTACTGCGTAAGTCTGAATAAACTTCCCAATCGGGCATATAGCGAATACCACTTTTGCCTTGATGGAATTGTTCAAAAATTTGATCTGCAGTTTCACCTAAAGATGTGATTCCCGACATTCCTGTAACAACAACGCGCTTCATTAGATTAATCCCCCATTCACTGAAATGACTTGGCGAGTGATATAACTTGCATCATCGCTACATAAAAATTTAACCACTTTAGCCACTTCTTCCACTTGCCCCATTCTTTGCAGTGGGATCATTTTTAAAGCATGTTCTTTGACTTCTTCTGTCACCATTTCGGTTTCAATTAAACCTGGTGCAACACAATTGACTGTAATTTTTCTTTTTGCTAATTCAAGCGCTAAAGCTTTTGTTGCGCCAATTAAACCTGCTTTTGCAGCGCTATAATTTACTTGACCTCTATTTCCCATGATTCCCGAAACAGAAGATAAAGTCACAATACGACCACCTTGTTTCAAACGAATCATTGGCATAACAAGTGGTTTTAATACATTATAAAAACCATGTAGAGATGTATCTACCACATGATCCCAATCTTCATCTGTTAATGTAGGAAAGGCACCATCACGTGTCAGCCCTGCATTTAATACAACACCATAAAATGCGCCATGGTCTGCAACATCTTGTTCTAATATTTGAATAATATTTTCACGATCATTTACATCAAACATTAATACATGGCTATTTTGCCCAAGTGATTTTACTTCTTCTGCAACTTGTTCTGCTTCTTGTTGTCTTGATCTTGCATGTACGGTGACATCAAAACCTGATTTAGCCAATTCAATTGCAATTGCCTTCCCAATACCACGGCTTGATCCTGTCACTAAAATTCTTTTATTCACGTTAACTTCCCAATAATTTGATCAATTTCTTGTGGTTCATAAACACTTAACATTGCATTAATTTGATGTTCTTTATAGTCAATTTTACATTGAAATTGCCCCAAACCTTCATGTAAATAAGTTTGTTCTATATGGATTCGAATCACATCATCCAAAGCAAAAAAAGGTACAGGAAGTTGCATTTTCCGTGTACCCAATAAAAAACCTATTTTAGGATTTGAACCCTTTTGACTGCCTTGAAATCCTGCATAAGCACTGACTGTTTGCGCCATGATTTCAATACTTGTCCACGTTGGTAAACCTTCAGGCTCACAAAACATTAACTCTGGTGTAATACGTAATTCCGCAGTCGCTTGAGTCTCATTTGCCTCTATCAGATGATCAACAAAAACCATCGGCTTTTCATGCGGAATAAACTTTACTGCATCCATCATTTAAAACTTGTCCCCAAAATCACACTAATATTGCTACCGCCAAAAGCGAATGAATTGCTCATTACATATTGAATAGGTTTTTCTAGACTTACATCTAAAACATAATTTTGATCATCTAAATCGGGATCCAAAACACCTGAATGATGTAAAGGCAACCATGTTTGATCGAGTAGAACTTGTTGACAAATATAAGCTTCAATCGCACCTGCCGCACCTAAGCAATGTCCTGTTTTATGCTTAGTACTACTGAGTGGCACATCAATATTTTCAAAAACACGACGAACAGCTTTAATTTCCATGGCATCGTTTTGCGGTGTAGATGTGCCATGCATATTTAAATAGCCAATATCAGAGGCTTTTAAGTTCGCCATATCCAAGGCTTTTTGCATCGCTTCTGCGGCACCTTTACCTTCAGGATGCGGTGCTGAAATATGCCAAGCATCCATAGACTCGCCCGCCGCTAAAAACAGAACAGGTGCTTGATCTTTAGATATTAAAAACAATGCTGCTGCTTCACCAATATTAATTCCATCTCTGTTTTTACCACAGGGTTGGCAAATATCATGTGACAAGCTTTCTAAGCAATTAAAACCATTTAAAGTCAGCTGACAAAGTGTATCTACACCGCCAACAAGCACAGCATCGACCAAGCCTGCGTTAATTAAACGCTGACCTGCCGCCATCGCTTTTGCACTCGAAGAGCATGCTGTAGAAATAGTATAAGCAGGTCCACCCCAACCTAAATATTGTTGTAGATCTTTCGCTAAACTGCCCATTTCTTGTTTTTTATGAACAACTTCAACATCTTCTTTATGGCGAAAATGCTGTTTCAATGTTGCTTCGTTATCGGCAATACCTGAAGTGGACGTTCCAATCACAACACCTAAACGAACTTTAGAAAACTGTTTTGTATATTCACGTACATTCGACTCAATTTTTTGCAATGCTGTCAGTGCAAATCTTAAATTTCGTGAATCTGAATTTTTCAAACTTTCTGGAACATCGCCAACAAGCTCAGATGTATAAGCTCCCACCCACACTTTTTTTTCAGCAATATATTCTGAGCATTGGGTAAATGTATTCACTTGTGTCGTCAATGCTAGCTTCATTTGCTCAGTATTTTCACCTACAGCAGATAAGCCCACACTAAATTGAATACCTACAGCAGGATGATCTACACCAATTTTATTGTGCATCTGAATCCCCATCATTTTCCAAGCTTTCATCTATTGAGCTAATTACCATTTGATATGGCACTTGTACATTATTTAACGCAATAGAATCTGCTTGTTTTACAATCTCTAAAACAGCATGTTGCTGAATAAATACTTTTTGTGTTGAATCTTGAGTTTCAACACGAATTTGTTCACCTTGCAACTTAGCAAAATTGGGATATGTCGCATAAAGAAGATCACGTACAACATATTCAAATGGCAATAACTTCATTTGATTAATACGCTGTTGTACCTCAACCTTTTTACCGTCAAAACTTAATTTGAAAAGCTGTTGCCCCGTTAAACTTAAAGCAACCATTTCCAAGTTTTGCCCCTTTTGTTGTTGATATAACAAAAAGCTAAAACTGTGCTTATTCCATTCAACTTCAATTTGGTCTTGGCGTTGGTAAGATTGAGCCACCCAACTTGGCGTAACCAAACCTTGAGCAGATGGAATAAATGATTGGCAAGCACTACAAAGCAATGCGGTTGCCAACAAAGTTGCTATAAGTTTCAAACGAGGCTTGAAGTACATTTCTGTCCTTTTCTTTATTGATCTTCGCGACAATATTCAGCAATTGTGCTTAGACGTTTTTTCGCATTTTTGTAAATTGGGTTTGTTTCATCCCAAGCATATCCTGCCAATAATGATGCAATCATTCGACGAACTTTATCATCTTGATGGTTCGAGAATACAACATCTTGGAACTCACCCGTATACCAAGCCTCAACATATGCACGGAACACTTGAATACCTGCACGTAGCGGTTTTTCATATTGTTCCATCCAATCGATGTTTTCACCTTGAATATATTGATCTACCAAAGGCACAACCATACTTGATGATTTCAATGCAATGGTCACACCCGATGAAAACACAGGATCTAAGAACTCGCCTGCATTACCTAAAAGTGCATAGTTACGCTGCGCAAGATGTTTTACATTTGCAGAATAACCTACCAGCGTACGAACAGGCGTATCGAATTTAGCATTACGAAGAACATGAGAAAGCGCTTCATCATCGGCTAAAATACGGCGTTGTAGAGCAGCAACATCGTAATCTTGACTGCCATCGAAGCCATATTTTTCAAAGAAGTCTTCTTCTGCAACAATACCAAAAGATGATCGACCATCTGCAAATGGAATAAGCCAGTACCAAGCACGTGGGTCTTTTTCGTGAACTGTAATTAAGATTTTTTCACGATCAAAATCTGGATCATCTAAAATTCCATCTTCAATGTGAGTAAATACAGCTCGACGCACAGGAAAATCTGATGGGCTTTCTAAGTCTAAATGCTTCGGTAAAATACGACCAAAACCGCTTGCATCTAATAAAAATTTCGCTTTAATTTGGTAGGTTTCACCTTGCTCAGTTTTTACATCTAGAACAGGTTGCTCTCCATCAACATTAACTGCCAAAACTTCATGACCAAAACGAATATCTGTTCCCATCTTTTCAGCTTGTTGCGCTAAAAGATGGTCAAAACTAGCACGGCGTACTTGCCATGTTGTTCCTGGCCCTTCACTAAATTTTTGGGTGAAATCGTAGAAGCTTCGTTTTTTTCCTTTTAAAAAGGCTGCGCCATTTTTAAATTGAAAAGCACATTCCTCTACATGCTCTCGCACGGTATCGAGTAATCCTGCTTCTTCCAAAAACACCATACATTGAGGTAGCAAAGACTCACCAATAGAAAACCTTGGAAAATGTTGCTTTTCAATAATGGTTACTTGATATCCCTTCTGCTTCAACAATGCTGCTGCTGAACTTCCTGAAGGCCCCGCCCCAATAATTAATACATCTGTTATTTGCATTGTGCTCATGCACTATTTCTCCACACCATCAGTTCTTTGACTGATATTGCTGAACTACAACATGTTTATCATCGGATGATGTAAACAATGTTGCGTAAATGAAAGCGAAAATTACACCAAGTAAAGCTGTTAAACCAAAGCAATGAATCGCATACGTTTGGCTAAATGAAAGCAAACCAAAACTAAAAAATGTCGACATCATACAAAGAAACAATGCCATACCCACCACTTGTGGATGATCATGTCCATGTCGATAAAAAATCGCATAATCCACGCCAATTCCCATAATGAGGAACGTGCCCATAATACTGAATAAGTTTATTTCAACACCTAGCCATACTTGAATGGCAAATGTCGTCATAAGTGCCATTGTCACAGGTAATACCAAAGGCAAAACCGATTTTTTGCCATAAATAAAACCAAGACCAAGCATTAATAAAATAATGGCTAAACCAAGTAACCACTGCGCTTGAATACGGTGTTCTTTAAATAATTCAGAGAGCTGATTCACAGGTTGAAGCAATTGCACATTTGCATTGACTAGCGTCTTGAGAGCTTGATTATTCTGAACGCCTTGCAACATCACCAAACGCTCTGTAGAACTCATTTGCAAAAATGCGAGTGGATGATCTGCAAAGATTTTATCTGTAAGTAAAGGCTGCTGTTTTAACTGATTCTGCCATGCCAAAAGATCGTTTGGATCTAACTGCATTGCTTGTGCATATTCAGTTAATGTTCCACGTGGAATCTGTTCTAAAAGTTGAATATTGTGCTGTTGTTGTTGAGTCGATGGTAGCCATTGACCTAAAGCTTGGAAACCATCTAATTTTCCAGAATTTTTAAGTTCTTCAAGTTTCAACAATAAATCTTGTTCATTTTTTTCAAGTTCTTGTGATGTTTTTCCACTGACAACAAAGTAATCGCTGCCTTGTTGTTGCATAAAACGATCACGAACATATTGATCTTCCTGTTTAAGTTTTTGATCCATACTTTGCAAATTGCGAATATCGTCATTGCTTTTCAGGAAAAATAAACTCGTTGTAGTTACCACTAAAATGACAAGAATTAAACCATAACGAAGTGGGTTATTGGCTTGTACAAAGCTACGAATTTTTCCAATAAAACTTAAGGTTCGAATTGCAGGTTCTGCATTTAAGGCAGGCAATCTTGGCAATAATAAAATACTGGTAATCCATGCAGCGGTTAAACCCACCATAGAAAATACAGCAATTTGTCTAAAGCCCGAAAATGGCGTAAAGCTTAGAACTACATACGCAAATAATGTTGTTAATAAGCCTACAAATAAACTTGGTAAAACAGGTTTTAAAACGCTAAATCCATCAATATGTCGATGCTGAGATTGCATTGCCATAAAATAAAATGAAAAGTCGACACAAACGCCTATTAAGCTTGCGCCAAAGACCAAAGTCATTAGATGGATTTCATCAAACACTAAATAAGTTGCAGCAAATGCAACCAAACATCCTGTTCCTACTGCCACCATTTCGGTCAACATTGGACGCACAGATCGAAAGCCAAACCAAACCAGTAAAAGAATGCCTAGTGTTGAACCGACACCAATCGTTGAAATTTCTTCTTGCGCTGAATTTGTTCCAAATTGGGCAAACATGAGCGTGCCTGTCCAATGTGGTTGCACCTGATATTGTTTTATTTTCAGGTTTAATTCATCAATAAAATGAGCTGTTTTTTCTTGGTATTCAATATTGTAAGGACTGTTTTTTAACTCTAAAACCAAAAGACGTGAAATGCCTTTTTCATCTCGTATTGTGGCAAAACCATCTTCCAGTTGAATATCTGTTTGGGTTTGCAATGCAGATAAACCCATCGCATAGCGTGGGAAAAAGAGTAATGGATCTTGCTTTAAAAGCTCTGCGGTAATGGGCATACCTGGGCTCATCATTTGCAACATACTTTGTTCGGTAAGTGCCTGATAGTCCTTTTGCTCGAGTAATGTTTTATCGCTTTCGTTTAATAAGCCAACCTTATGCTGATATAAAGCTTTAGCAAATTTTTCATTATCAAGCTGAGGCTTTAAAGGATGAAACAAATCACTTTGTTTGACTTCAGCTTGAATTTCCTGAGTGACATGATTTAAAGATGCATCATCTTTTGCATCAAGCACGAGAAAAATTTTGTCATTCAGCTTTTCACTTACATATTGCTGTGCTTTTTCTAAACGCTCATCTTGGTGCGTTTCGGGTAGTAGTGCAAAGATATTGGTTTGAATATGAATATCTTTATTTAACCATGCCACACCAAGCATAATGGCAATAATGCTCAGAATAATCAGCCAAGCGGCTGTACACTTATTTTGCCAATTGGAAAAGTGCATTTTCAGCTGCCGTTAAAGTTTGAGGTTGAGCCGTTTGCTGACTAAAACGAATGGTCGTGCTGTTATTAGCTTGCTCTTGAATCACAATACGGTCTACATAACGTTGACCTTGTGCATCCACTTTTACAAAAAGCTTTTTAAATAAACCACTTTTTGGCGTTAAGGAAACATTCCATTTTGTTGGTGTGTAACTTGCAGAAACCACATTAAAGTTTTTCGCCAAAGCTGTTTCATTACCCGACATCAACTGTAAAAACATCGTTGCTATAGAACCATAAGGCGTTTTATCGACTTCAATTTGGCTATAAGTACGTTGCGTTTTTTGCACAAGCTTTTTAGGTGTAACAATTAAATCTGCTTTTACAGGACTTTGAATTTGCCAAAGTACACCGCTATCTTTAGTAAAAACCACCGTACCTTTAGAGATGTAGGTTTTATTTAAAGATGCTAACTTTTTATGTTGTTCGAAATTAGCACGTATAACAGATGTTGCTGAAAGTTGACTAAAAATTTGTTTAAGTTCTGCATTTTGTGCATAAGTAGCTGTACTGAATAAAGCAAATACACTGAATATTGCAGTGATCAACATTTTCATAAGGCGATTACCTTTCATATTCATTTTATTGACCATCCTTAAATTCAGACCACGCTTTTAAGCAATCGAATAAAACTTGTGGAGATTGATAACACATTTCACGTGACTTCATATCTACCGCAACTTGTGATGTATAACCTTTGGTAAGGCGCTTACCCGATTCAGCATCAAAAATTTGATATTCAATTTTCAAACGGTTTTCCCATTCTTTTAAAATGGCGCGAACACGAATTTTTTGCTCAAATTCAATACCATGTGCATAACGAACATGACTTTCAATAACGGGCCATGCATACCCAGAATCACGCATTTGGTTGTAGTTATAGTGAAATTGATCGAGCAATTTACATCGAGCAATTTCAAAATACTTCAAATAATGCCCGTGCCAAACCACATTCATGGTATCTACATCATGAAATGGCACTTCAATAATTACATCGGCATGCATAGCAAATTCCTATTTTGAAACAGTCTTATGAATTGAATACTTGATTTAACAAATCTAAGTTTTCAAAACGATCTACAAGACCTTGCAGTTCATTCTGTAATGGTCGATCTTCTTCCACATAATTGAATGTTTGAAGAACCCACTGTTTAAATGCTGTTAATACATCGCTTAAATCTGTATCGACACCTTTGAGTTTAATCGCTTGAACACTTGCACAACTTAAAGCAGCAATCACCTGTTCTGTTAAAACAATCACACGCGCTGCATCACGTGCTGCAATAGTTCCCATGCTCACTTTATCTTGATTGTGACACTCTGTTGAGCGAGAAAAAATTGATGCCGCAAGTGTTTGTTTTAGTGCTTCAGCCGTCCAAGCAGACACACCAATTTGAACTGCTTTAAAACCATGATTTAACGGTAAACGATCGGCAGTTGAACCCGTTAAATTACGTGGTAAACCATTATTCATTTTATAGTCGACTAACTGTGCAAGCTGACGATCCATCAAATCTGCAATATTGGCAATCATAATTTTTAAACTATCCATGGCTTGAGCAATATGCCCGCCATAGAAATGACCACCATGTAAAACACGTAAATTAACAGGATCAATTAATGGATTATCATTACTTGAGTTCAATTCATTTTCGATGAACTGACGTAGCCATGTTTTTGAATCTTCAAATACGCCAATAATATGAGGTGCACAGCGTAATGAATAACGATCTTGTAAACGTGAATTTTGATGTTCTGTTTGCACTTCGCTGTTTAACCAATCACGTAATTGAGCCGCAATATTTTGCTGTCCTACATGTGGCTTTTGCGCAAATAAGACTTCATCAAAATGACTCGGGTTCCCTTCTAAAGCCAAAACATTGAGCGCAGTAATACAGGTACTTGCTAATGCAATTTGTTCTGCTTTTTTATAATTCAAACATGCGATTGCAGTCATCACGGCTGTGCCATTCATGAGTGCTAAACCTTCTTTCGGGCGCATCACATGAGCTTCAATACCCTTTTCTGCATACACTTGTGCAATAGGTACAATTTGACCTTGGTAATACACATCACGCTCGCCAACTAAAGCACCTGCAATATAAGACAATGGCGTTAAATCACCACTCGCTCCTACAGAACCTTCCGATGGAATCACAGGGATTACATTTTCATTAAGCATCCACGCTAAACGCTCAAGTAATGCATGAGATACACCAGAATAACCACGTGCCAATGAACACAAGCGCGTTACAACTACAGCACGTGCAGTCACTAAATCTAAATTTTGACCTAAACCACAACCATGGAAACGAGATAAGTGCAAAGGAAGTTCATTCACTTGATGTGCAGGAATTTCGACCAAGCATGAATCGCCATAACCTGTTGTTACGCCATAAATTACGCCTTCATCTTTTAAAAGCTGATCTAAAAAATCTGCACCACGCTGAATAAGTTCGCGCCATTCAACCGATGAAGGTAATGTCACTTTCATTTCTTGACGAGCAACAGCAACAACTTCCTCAATTGAAAGTGGCTTTTCTCCTATCACTAATACTTGCATTATTTCTTATTCCAAAAATTATAAAAATTAAACCATTGGTATGGAGCGCGTAAGCAATGTTTTTCCAACAGAACAACGTATTGACGCATTGTTTTTTGCATGTCTTCCATGCGTGTTTTTCTTGAAAACTGTAATTGATCTGTCATTTTATAAATATGCACTTCAAATTGCTGACAAGTACGATAACAAAACACTGCTAATACAGGAACTTTGAGTAAGCTGGCTAAAATCCATGCACCTTGAGGCCAATCTGCATCCTCGCCTAAAAACTCAACAGTTTGTACACGATTCGACTGCACAGGTATGCGATCTGCAGCCACAATAATCCATTCGCCTTGAGCTAATTTTTCTTGTAGTACTAGAGCTGTATCTACGCCTAACTCATCGACAGGAACTAAATTTACATCTGCATGTGAGTTCAATTTTTTAATAAATTGATTAAATTTCGTGGCATGTTTTTGGTAAACCAAAATATTAATTTTTTGCGGATTTTCAGACTTTATTGCGCGTAAAAGCTCAATATTTCCAAAATGAGAAACAACAATCACCGCCCCTTTTTGATATTGCTCGCGAATTTTCTCATGACCAAAAAGCTTTAACTCTGTTTCTGGAATATGCCCCAACCAGCCTTCTATTTTATCTAAAATACATTCTGCAAATTGCATTAAATGTGTATAGGTATTGGTTTGCGTAGGTGGTGATTTAAAAGGTGAGGCCTCACCTGAAAATTCATGTAGTTTCGTTAAGTAATTTAAAGAAGCTTGACGCGCAGTTTTGGAAAATAGCCAATACCAAAAAATCACAAATAAAAGTACAACACGACACAACCAACGCCCGCCTAATCGATAAAAGCCCAGCATAAGCATGAGCGGCAACATTCCGCCACGTTCTTTAATATTGCTCCATTTTTTCTGATCTAATGAGCTCATATTAATTTTTCACTTTAAAATATATAAGTTTTGGTAAGCGGATGAGCATGCCTGCAAAAAGTCGCGAATGTGCTTTAGTTAAACCAATATTATCTCGTAAAGCATTGAAGTGTGAAATGCCATCTTCAGGGTAGATAACATGTGTTGGTACATTTATGAAAGGTACATTTTCCCACTTCAAACGAACCAATATTTCAGTATCAAAACCCATTCTAGGTTGAAATTTTGCTTTATTTAAAACAGCAACAGTACTATCTAATGGATAAATACGAAAACCGCACATGCTATCTTTTATCTCAAAAGATAAGCTATTAATCCAAACCCATATATGGGTCGCATAACGTCCATATAGGCGTTTCTTTGGCACAGAAGCATCGAAAACTGGCTTGCCAATAATCATCGCTGATGGATTATTTTTTGATGCATCTAAAAATTTTGATATATCCTTCCAAGCATGCTGACCGTCGGAATCAAGTTGTAAGGCATGGCTATAACCAAGCTCCTTCGCTTTTAACAAGCCAGTGATTACAGCTTGCCCTTTGCCCTGATTGACTTCATGTTCAACCAATTCAACCCATGGGTTTTTACCCGAAATATCACGTAATAACGTAGTGCATTCAATATCACTACCATCATTTACCATAATAATTGGCAATTGAAATTCATTTAGATATTGAACCAAAGCTTCTAAATAATTCGGATGGTTATACACTGGAATCACAAAACAATGTTTCATATCAGCCACCTCTTTTTAATTTTTTTCAGTATTCATCGCAAATAATAAACGACCTGTTGCTATCGTTTTATCTTCCATCGACATTTCAAAATGCACTTTATGCAATTTGCGACTTAGCTTTAAATACAATACAGAATATGGACAAATAAGATCTTGAAACTTCAACTGTTCAAAACCATTACACCATTCAAAATCTTTCCAAATTTGTTTCGCAAAGTGCTGAACAAAGCCAATCTGCCCCACACCTGGAAAAATTGGATAGTGAGGAAAATGTCCTTTAAAACACTCTAGTTCTGGATTAAATTCGAGTTTAAAAGTCATGCCCAATTCATGCTGATGTTGTTCTAGAACCACAGGTAATAACATGGGTTGAAAGAATGACTTTAAATATTGCTTGTTCAGTTTCGACTGAGCATTTTGTGGTAACTGAGTAATAAAACGCCATTGCCTAGGAATTGCTATCGTTTCTAATTTATCTTTTAATTGCGTTTTTAAAGCTTTCACAAAAGAAGATTTCGTCGATTTTTCTAGAAATTCACGCGCATCATGATTAAGAACAACAACACACGCTAACATTTGGCGATGCTCTTTTTCAACCACCAAAACATGGCATTGCTGAACAGCATCTAATTCTAAAATTTTAAGTTCAATCGCATCTAAACTCAGACGTTTTTCTTCAAGTTTCACAATACGATCTAAACGACCAAGTAATTTAAATGAACTTTTAAAGTCGTTTTCCACAGCAAGCTCAATTTTATCACCTGTCAAAATCCAATCATGGGTACATGCATGGTTGGTTTTTACTTCAAGCTCATTGTACTCAGTCATTCGTACATCTACATTTTTAAATGGTATCCAAAGTGCATCATCTTCTTGGCGATACGCAATACCACCTGTTTCAGAACTACCAAAAACTTCTGTGATTGGTCTGTTTAAATAAGGGCGTACACCTGAATCTAATTTCCCACCAGAAGAATATAGGGTTATACAATCTTGTAAAATGACATCTTTTGTCCAACGTTTTAATAAGGCAGGACTTGAAACAACATAGTTTTTAATATTTAAAGAGACTATTTTCTTTTGAATATCAGCAATATCTTCTGGAAATGCGACTTGATTATTATAAAAACTACGACCACTTGCTAGTGGCCAAAGTAATTTGAACAATAAGCCATAAATATGTTGATGACTTACCGTTGCAATTGCAATTGCATATTCAGGCAACTCAAAACTTTCATCTAAACCTTTAACTTCATTGAATAGTTGTGCCAAATTACGTGGAATTTTTTTTGGCTGACCCGTAGAACCCGATGTATAGAAGTAAACTTGTGACTGCTCTAAAAATGCTTGATCAAAATTTAAAGTAACTTGATTGTGTTCAAGCTTATATTCTTGTCTTTCTAAGAAATAAATATCTTGTTCAGCAAGTTCTTTTTCTAAATCACTGATTCGATTTGGAGGAAGTAAAATATCTTTTTTAGCATTTAATGCTGCAAAGAATAAAACTAAAAATTCGTAACTGTCTTGTTCCCAAAGTGCCCATGTTTTCTCTGACAACTGCTCTATATGTAGTTTTTGCTGCTCAACATCTTTCCAGAAATTTGCAAATGTAATCGCACTTAAATCTGACTTTAAACAAAGTACATTTTGTGAATTTAGATGATTCTCAAAGTGACAAGACATAACAATCCGTTTCTATTTTGGCTTAATTCTATTTCTGCGCTTGATGCAACTTCTGTTGACGTTTACGCAGTAAATATTCCCCAAGCAATAAAATTCCCATCAAAATATAGGAAATAAAACCGTTGTATAACACCCAAATTTTTGTAGATGCTAACAATACTGTCATTAAAGCAATGACAGCATTTACAACAAAGAAGCCACACCAAATAAAAGTAACTTTCCGAGTCCAAATAACCCCTTCTAAAGGTAAATCTGGCTCTGCCAAACGTGCAAAGCGTTCTATCATTGATGGTGGCTTAATGAGTGTTGTGGCAAAAATAATAAATGCCCCCACACTCATAAAAACTGGATAAAGCTTTAACCAAGCATGATCTTTAAGCAATAAGCTCAAACCGCCACATAAAATAGCAAATCCAGTTAAAGGCCATAGCAAAGCATTTCCTTTACTAAATAAACGAATTAGGCCAAATACAATCAACAGGCAACTCACCCAGATATATTGACCATTTGCTAAGCTATAACCTACTAAAAAGGGATAGAGAATCAAACCGATTGCGACAATCCCTTTTATAAGAAAACTCATTCAGATGTCATATTCTGAATAACAGTCACAACATCCTGAATGGTACGGACGTTTTTAAAGTCCTCAGGATTCACTTGCTTACCTGTTAACTCTTTAATTTTTACAACTAAATCAATTGCATCAATGCTATCCACATCAAGGTCTGTTGCAAGGTTTGAATTTAATTGAATATCTTCAGGAGCAATTTCAAATAGTTCTTCCATCCACTCGCGTAGTTTTTCGAGTACTTGTTCTTGAGTAAGCATGAATGCCCCTTATGCCGTTTGTTGCGTTTCAACCAAAGTAACTAAACTTTGAATTGACTTAAAATATTGCTTAGTTTCAGTAGATTCAGCACTCAAATGAATGTTGTAACGCTTCTTTAAAGCTAAACCTAGCTCTAATGCGTCAATAGAATCTAAACCCAACCCATTCCCAAACAATGGTGCTTCTGTCTCGATATCTTGAACAGTAATATCTTCAAGTGCGAGAACATCAATAATCATTTGCTTTAATTCATCAGCAAGATTGTTCATTTTAAGATAACTCTTGGTAAAAAAATTGATGAAAATAATGATTTAAAAGACGTACGTTTTTAGGATTAATACTTGTGTCTTCTAAAACATCCTGAATATTAAAGGCATCTAAAACCTTTATTTTGACATGAAACGGTTCCGATGGAATATGATACCACTTTTCATTTTTTGTCAGTGTGGATGGCGAACATGTAATTAAAACTGGTCGTATCGGCACATTTGCACGTAATGCAATATTTGCTGCGCCACGTTGAAATTCATTAAGCACTTCATCTTTTTCAGTTCTTGTTCCCTCAGGGAAAATCACCAATGAAGGAGCCTGATTCTTCGATAATCTATCGACACAATCTTGAATAAATTGCTCAGAACCCGCATTCAAAATATAACCCGCACCTTGTACTGGTCCACGCGTAAAGGGATTTGACCACAGTGCCTGCTTCACCACGCAATTTGCTTGATCCATCAAACCAATCAACATTACAACATCGATAAGCGTTGGATGATTTGCGATAATTAATTCTTGATGACTATTTTCTAACTTTTCCAAACCCTCAACTTCATAAGACATTAGCCCTAGTTTAACCATCATATTGGTAAAACCTTTAAAGGTATGCTTGATTAGTTTTTGAGTCCGTACTTTTCTTAATTCTTCATTTTTAGTTGTCAATTTAACAATAGGTGAAACAACACCACCAATAGCAGCACCGCCTACACCAAAGCTCACAAAGCTAAGACCTGTTGCGCCAACTCGCCATATATAATTCGACTTTTGCTTAATATTTTTTATGCTTAATATTTTTGCCATGCGAATAACTTCATCTCACTGGCATTTTGCCAAAAATTATAAAAATCTTGTGCTTCCAAAGCGGCACAGTGTACAAGCTCTCTCTCTGATAAATTCAAAGAAATATTATGATCATCTAAAGAGAATATTGCCGATAGTGAAAGTGCCTCAAAATTTTGTTGCTCATTATAAACATTCGGAAGTGGTTCATCATAATAAACGATCAACACTTTTGCATTGGCTTGATGGGTTGTTTTCAACCAAGAATATGCTTCAATGACTGCATCTGCCCAAGTTCCTGCTAAGCTGGTAGATAAAGTGGCATCTTCACATAAAATTGAATATAAGCCTGCAATCGCATTATGAACTGAAGTAGAAAATTGTGTTGGTGATGGTGTTTCGTCGTTTAAAACATCTTCCAAAATTTTAAATGTTTTATGTTCATCACCATATTGCGAAACCCACACAATATAATCGACGTTATTATTTTCTAATGATTCTATCGCATTATTTAATGCAAGTTTGGCAATAAAGGATAAACGGCGGCGCTGCATCGCTGGAATTCTTGCTAAGCCCTGAAACGTAGAGTCCGATTGACTTATATTCAGCTGAGTTAAATTCAATCTGACCATATCTACTTTATCCCTACTCACAGATACAACATCCAGCATTATTTGCTAATCTTCAGCCAAGCAATTATATCACCTGTCAAAAAAAATCTACAAAAAATATATTGCTTATAAATTTTTCTTTATACCAGTGAACTTTCAAGTAAATATCTTTACTGACATCAATAAAAAAGCCTGCATAAAAGATAATGCAGGCTTTAAAAAAAAATATGATTAACTCCCCTGAACTAAGCGACGTGCGCTAATAATCCCAGGTTGTTGCTCTAAACGAGCCAATAATTTAGATAACTGAGCCAGACCTTTTACTTCAATCAATAATTTCATATTGGCAATACCATCTGCCTCTGAAATGGTATTTACCTGACGAATATTAATTTGATCCGAGAAAATCACCTGTGTTAAATCTTTCAACAACCCTCGTCGATCGTAAGCTTCAACCACTATTTGTACGCTTTGACCACGTGTAGGCTGCATCTCCCAATCGGCTTCAACAGCACGTTCGGGTTCTTGACCAATCATGCGAATATAATCTTGGCAGGCTACTTTATGAATACTCACACCACGGTTTAAAGTAATATAACCCGCAATGGATTCACCATGTACAGGCTGACAACATTGCGCAACATGTAACTCCACATTATCTAAACCATCAATCAAAATTCCATGTGCAGATAAAGTATGACTTGCACGTGGATTCAACGTCGGTTTTAGAACTAGTTCAGGCTCATCCTGATCTAGATGCATGTGACGATTCACCTGATTAATTAAGGCATGTAAACTAATGTCACCATTCACCAATGCAATCAGAATATCTTCACCCAATTTCACATTAAAATGATTGCAATAATCACTTAAATCGATACTTTTAGGATGAATTGCAAGACGCGCCAACTCTTTATTTAAAAGGTCACGTCCTACTTCTAAATTCTTACTTCTATCCTGCTGACGGAACCAATGACGTAGCTTGTCACGTGCACGTGCCGTTTTAATATAACCCAGAGAGTTCACCAGCCAATCACGATTTGGCTCACGATCTTTTTTGGTTAAAATTTCAACTTGCTCACCTGTTTTAAGTGCGTAAGTTAAAGGTACATAACGTTGGTTTACACGTGCTGCATAACATTTATTACCTACTTCTGTATGAACATGATAAGCAAAATCTAAAACGGTAGAGCCACGTGGCAATTCTTTAATATCACCATCACGGCTAAAGACATATATTTTTTCGAAATCTTCAAATTCTTGAATTTGATCAAAGTTTTCCTCATCTTTTTCATCTTTATGCGCACT
This sequence comes from Acinetobacter portensis, assembly GCF_009372215.1. Classification (GTDB taxonomy): domain Bacteria; phylum Pseudomonadota; class Gammaproteobacteria; order Pseudomonadales; family Moraxellaceae; genus Acinetobacter; species Acinetobacter portensis. Next base: position 39,171 of record NZ_LWRV01000080.1, read on the forward strand.
AGCATCAGTACGTTCTTGATAATGCTCAAGTACAGAACGTAAAGAATGTAAACGATGATTAAAGGAATGATCTGTCGCTTTCGCACCTTCTTTATAGTTAAAGTGCGAACACACACCAAGCTCAGCTTCTTCATGCATGCTCGTTGTACGAATTTGCACTTCTAAAGATTTGTTTTCAGCAATCACAGCCGTATGTAATGAGCGATAACCGTTGGCTTTTGGGTTGGTAATGTAATCATCAAATTGATGCGGAATATGACGCCAAATTTGATGAACAATCCCTAAACTGTGGTAACACTCTGGTACAGACTTAACCAAAACACGCAATGCACGAATATCATAAAGCTGATCGAAACTGAGGTTTTTACTTTTCATTTTTCGATAAATCGAATAAATGTGTTTCACTCGTCCGTTAATTTCAGCTTCAATTTTATGATCAGCCAATTCATTTTTAAGCTTATCAATCACAAATTGAATATATTGCTCACGCTCTAAACGCTTTTCATTTAAAAGTGTCGCAATTTCTTTATAACGATCTGGTGCTAAATAGCGAAAAGCTAAATCTTCAAGCTCCCACTTTAACTGCGCAATACCTAAACGGTGCGCAAGTGGTGCATAAATGGTTAGAATCTCTCGCGCAACACGTTCTTGACGCTCTTTCGATGAATGAGCCAATTCACGCAATGCATAGGTACGTTCAGCAAGCTTAATGAGTACAACACGAACATCTTCCGTTACGGAAATAAGCATTTTATAAATGCCTGTTAAATGCTCACGCTGATTATTATTAAAATGATCTTCTAAACGCTTATTTTTTTCAATAAGGTCTGACAAGCGCCCCATTGCTAAAGTGCCTTTCACCAAAGCAAAAACAGGCTCACCAAACAAACTACGAATTTCATCTATAGAGACAAGCCCTTCTCGAATACTTCGATAAAGGAAAGCAGCAGAAAGCGTGTCTTCATCGGCATGTAAATGAGCAAGAATATCTGCCATTTCAATACCCGCATAAAGCGTATTTGAACGATGTTTGACCGTCGTTTCTAATTCTTTTTGTAAAATGTAGTTTGCAACTTCTTCGAGTCGCTTGAGTGCAGCCCCATCTAATATGCCACGTACACGATTTAACCACTCGGTAATATCTTGTCGTGCTTGTTCGGCATGTTCTACAGTCGTTTCCTCAGACAATTCATTAAAATGTCCGGGAAGCTGTTCACGTACTGTGACCATACCTTTCTCCTACCTCTATATATTTCATTATTTGTTAATCGTTTATTACGAGTTCTTTCTCAAACAAAGCAATGGATTCAACATGTCCTGTATGTGTAAACATGTCCATAACACCTGCTGTTTTCAATGTATACCCATGCTGTTGCAACACTTTTGCATCCCTTGCGAGTGTCGCTGGATTACACGATACATAAACGATTTTTTTTGCACCAAACTTAGGCACATAACTCATCACCTCTTCCGCACCTGAGCGAGGCGGGTCAATCAATAATGCATCAAAACCTTGATTTGCCCAAGAATGATGCGAAAAATCTTTTGTTAAATCTTGTGAATAAAACTCAACATTGTCTAAACCGTTGCGTTTGGCATTTTCTGCACCACGCTGAACCATATCATCTGAACCTTCAACTGCAATCACTTTACCTGTCGCACCAACACTGCGCGCCAAAGGTAATGAAAAATTACCCAGTCCACAAAATAGATCGAGAACTCGTTCACCACCTTGGAATTGAAGCAATTCACATGCCATCTTCACCATTTGTGGGTTAATTGTTGAGTTTACTTGCGTAAAATCTAGGGGATGAAAAGCAAATTTAATGTCGAAATCATTCAAACTATAGTGCAAACGCATTGCTGCTTGTGCATCATCAACTCGATGAACCGATTCAGCACCTTCTGGCTGCAAATACAATTGCCACTGTTTATGTAACGTAAATTCCTTTAATACGTTGACATCAGCATCACATAATTTATCCGTATGACGAACCAATAGCGCAATTTCTGTATCACCCATGGCTAATTCTACATGACCAATATCAGCTTTGCCTCTTAGACTTTGGAGTAACTGCTTCAAACTTGTTAAAGAACCGAATTGCTTATCTAGCACCAAACAGCGGTCAATATTGGTTAAATGATTACTTGCTCGCTCACGAAAACCAACAACAAGCTTATCTTTGCTTGGAATATAGCGTACGCCTATACGTGCTTTTCGACGGTAGTCTTCACGTAAAGAACGCAATGGTGCTAACCATTCCTTAGGTTGAATTCCTGCGAAGTGCTCTAAATGCGACTTTAATACATTCTGCTTAAGAAAAATTTGTTCATCTTCTTGAATATGTTGCATATTACAGCCACCACATATGCCATAGTGTGGACATTGTGGCTCTGCACGTATTGCCGATGGTTCACTGAGTAACTCAATAAAATCGGCTTCTTCTAATTTTTTAACTTCACGCGTAATTCTTGCTTTTACTGTTTCACCTGGTAAAGCAGACCCAATAAACACTTTTTTTCCGTGCTTTTCTACAGGATGATCGGGATGTGAACCATAGTGTGCTATACCACGCCCCTCGTGTGATAGTGACTCAACCTGAAATGTATAAATGGCTTGTTGAGTAGTACGAGGTTTGGCTCTATGTTTCATGTGTACCTAATCTATGGGAGATGGGAAATCGGAGGAAGTAAATTCCGTATGCTGTGCGGTTTCACGCCAGACTTCTAAAAATTCTGCATGTTGCGGTTGTAACTGTAAATATTGAATGGTGCTTTGAATCCACAAACGGTGATCTTCAACGTTCAATTGTCCTTTTAACAAAAGCCAACGAATGTAAATCAGCCATGTATTTAGCACATCACCCTCACAATAGCTGGTTAACTTCAGCCATTGCTTAGTTTGAACATATTCAGGCACATGATAGCCCGAATCGCCACGCTTACCCGGAAAACCAAGTAAATGTGCCATATCATCAAGTTTCTGAAAATTACGACCATTAAACATTGCCATAACGTCCATTAAATCGACATGACGCTGGTGGTATCTGTTCTGATAGTTATTATAACGTTTTTGGCTGTCAATTTCGCCCTGATCGAACAAACTTGGTGCAGATAAACCATGATACATCGCACGGAATAAAATCACAGGAATATCAAACTGCGAACCATTCCAACTCACTAAGGTTGGATGACGTTTATCGAAAATAGATAAAAATTTTCTTAAAATTTCTGCTTCTGAATATTGTTCACGGCTAAATGAAAACATTTTCATTGCGCCAAGTTCATCAATCCATAAACCCGAAATACACACAATTTCGTGCAAAGCCAATCGCTGAAAATCCGTGCCTGTTTCTTGACGACGTAACTTTTTTAAAGCTTGATCAATATCAGCTTCAGGTAAATCTAGATGATACAAATGCGCACCCGATTTAAGATCGGTTAGAGTTTCTATATCAAAAATTAAAACAGGTAAGCGCATTTTTATCTCAAGTTTATTATTCAGGATCTACCACAGAGAATAACCCAGTAGACAAGTAGCGGTCACCTCGGTCACACATAATACACACAATCACGGCATCAGGATTTTCTTCTGCCAATTGAATAGATGCCCATACCGCACCGCCAGAAGATGTTCCTGCACTAATCCCTTCTTTACGCGCCAATTGACGTGCTGTTTTTTCCGCTTCAATTTGCGGAATATCCATAATACGGTCAATACGGCTACGATCAAAAATAGTCGGTAAATATTCTTCAGGCCAACGACGAATACCCGCAATATTTGAGCCTTCTGAGGGTTGTAAGCCTACAATTTGAATCTCTTTATTTTTTTCTTTTAGGTATTTAGAAATACCCATAATTGTACCTGTGGTCCCCATTGCACTGACGAAATGGGTAATTTTACCGCCAGTTTGTTCCCAAATTTCTGGGCCTGTCGTTAAGTAATGTGCTTCTACGTTATCTGGATTACCAAACTGGTTTAAAACTAGACCTTTGCCTTCTTTTTCCATTTGAAGTGCAAGATCACGTGCTTCTTCCATGTTTTCAGATTCAATCAGCTCCGCACCGTAAGCACGCATTGCATCTTTACGTTCTTGGCTTGAACTTGCAGGCATAATGAGTTTCATATTATAGCCACGCATGGCTGCAACCATGGCTAAAGCAATCCCCGTATTACCACTTGTTGCTTCAATTAACGTATCACCCGGTTTAATTTGTCCACGCTTTTCAGCTTGCATAATCATATTATATGCAGGACGATCTTTTACCGAACCAGCAGGGTTATTGCCTTCGAGCTTCGCTAATACTGTTGCTTGAGTGTGATTTGCAAGTCGCTGTAAACGCACTAAAGGCGTTTTGCCTACATAGTGGTCTAACAAAAATTCGTCTGCTTGAAAATCTGGAGATGTATTACTCATTGTTTGCACCTATATCGAGGTGCGCATATTGTATGAAAAAAACAGTTTTACTGCACTCTTTTAACTACTTTTTTAATAAACATGAATAAATAACAAACCCTTATGCCATTTAATTCTGTATATAAATATCCTTATTATTTATCAGGTATTATATTTTTGAATTTTTCATTCACTTTTTATTCACAGATGAAAAGATGAACTGCCGAAAAAAAAGCATGCTAAACTCAATCGCATAAAGAAAAACTTGATCTAAACATGTCAAATATCAACAAAAAGTTATTTAAGCGACTTCATTTAAATCATGCTTATGGGCAGCTTATCGCGCTCATTTTTGTTCCTATTACAATTTTGGCATGTGTAGGCGCGGCTCTTGTTTTGTCTGAAACATCAAATGCGGCTAAATCTCAACAAAAACAAATGGCTTTGGCTATTTTAACGCGCAATGAAGTTGCGGCTGAAACATTTTTATCTCAGCTGAATAGTCCAGAATTAGCACCTATTCAATCTCAGTTTTTCATGCAAAGTATTATGGATGAAAAGCATGTTGTTCGAGCCGCGATTGTAAATTCCAACAATAAAATTTTACTCAGTCGTGGCTATCAGCAACAAACACCTTGGCTAGATATTGTTAAAAAATCTGAGTTCATTGGACCAGTCAAAGCGAATGGCAACCATATTTATGGTTTAGAGATTAAAAATCCAGACAATAATAAAGCATGGCTTATGATTGAAGTCGACAATCAGCCCTTACAAATTGCACGCTATCGGGTTTTGATTGTTTTAGTTGCCACGGGGTTAACCACTTTATTGTTACTTTTATTGTGTTTGAATTTTTATTCACGACGTTGGATTGCCCCAATGTATGAAATTCGCATGCAACTGCAACGTTTAAATGCCGATACGCTCGATCAGCATATGATTATTAACAGCACGGGTGAATTACGCTTATTACAACGTGATATTGCCAATGTGGTTAAACGTTTACATTTTAGTTTTCTCGAATTAAAAGAACACACAGAACAAACTGAAGACGATTTAAGAAGAACACTCGATACATTAGAAGTTCAAAACATTACCTATCGTCAAGCACGTGACCAAGCCATTTCTGCCAATCAATCTAAGTCTGTTTTTCTTGCCAATATTAGCCATGAATTACGTACACCACTCAATAGTATTGATGGTTTTATTCATTTGCTCTTACGCCAGAAAAGCTTAAGTAATGAACAAAAACTTTATCTACAAACCATTCGTAAATCATCTGCACATTTACTTGCGCTAATTAATGATGTTTTAGATTTCTCTAAAATTGATGCAGGCAAACTTGAACTTGAAACAGCCCCTTTCGATTTAGAAGAAGCCATTTATGATGTGATGGATATGCTGTCACCACTTGCTGCGCAAAAGCATATCAATATGGCATTTTACTTTGCCAATGATTTACCAACACATGTGACTGGCGATGCTCTTCGCTTTAAGCAAATTTTAACGAATCTAATTTCCAATGCCATTAAGTTCACGCCAGATGGTGAAATTATTGTTCGCGCACGTATTGAACATGATGATATTGGACAATGTCTTGTTCATTTTAGCGTTCAAGATAGTGGCATCGGCTTAAGCGGAACAGATCGTAAACGCCTGTTTGAATCTTTCTCTCAAGGTGATGCATCTGTAACACGTCAATTTGGCGGAACAGGTTTAGGTCTAGCCATTTCAAAACAACTTGTACATTTAATGCAAGGGCAAATTGGCTTCGAAGATAATCAAGAACGCGCACCAACAGATAAAGGCTCAACTTTCTGGTTTACCGCAATGTTGGGTACAAATGATGATGAAATTACAGTTCATCCAAGTTTTGAAAATACCCAAGTTTTATCATTCATGGCACACCCTGCAACTGCCAATATTCTGCGTCATTATTTAGAAGATTATAAAGTGAGTCATATTGAAGCGACTTCAATTATTGATTTATTTAGTCGCCTCAATTTACTGTCTAAAAACATTGAAAACACATGGTTAATCTTTGATCATAATGGTGACACAGAAGCATTATTAAAAGAAATTCGCTCTCGATACCAAGGAAAAATTGGTATTTACGGCTATCAAATGTCTTTAGAGCCAGACTTGCTCAATCAATATCGTGCGTTACCACTGTATCAACCTTTAAGTCGTTCGGCTTTGGCTCACTTACTTAACAATGAAAATACCTTTGAGGAACTTGAAACAGAAGAGTTTAACGGACAAGGCTTACATGTTTTAGCTGTTGATGACCATCTTCCCAACCTCATTGTTTTAGAGGCACTGTTAGGTGAAATGAATGTCAAAGTAACCAAAGCACTTAGTGGTCAAGAAGCACTTGGCATTCTTGAGCAAAACTTTGAAGATAATAAGAAAGCCTTCGATTTAGTCTTTATGGACATTCAAATGCCTGTCATGTCTGGGGTAGATACAACACGTGCAATTCGCTCATTAGAATCGACTTTAGAAAATCATAAACGCTTACCTATTATTGCCTTAACCGCTCATGCACTTGCAGACGAAAAACAAAAGCTACTCAAAGTTGGCATGGATGATTACGTAACCAAGCCTATTCAAATGGAACAAATTATTCAAATTCTTACGGATTGGACTTCACCGAATTTTAGTAGTAAAGCATCACTGACAGAAAAGATTAGTCCTATTGAGACACTCGATCCACAAGTTCTAAATTGGCAACAAAGTATTCAACTTGCAGCAAACAAAGAAGATTTAGCCATCGATTTATTAAAGATGTTGGTCGATAGCTTTGCTGTTGAGCTTAAAGAGATTGAACAGCTCATAGACATGGAAGATTTTCCACAACTTGAACATGTTCTACATCGATTACATGGTGCAACACGTTATATCGGCACACCTAATTTACAAGATATAACAGGTTCATTTGAGCACTTTGTTTCTACTTTAAGAAAAGAACGTCGAAAGGCTGATGAACAATTTACGCAAGAAGTCATGCTTAAGTTTCATGCATTAAAAGATGTCATTCATCAAGTTGAAATTGCAGCCAAACAAGTTCTAGGACGTTTCAATGCATAAAATTTTGATACAACCAATACCACTAAAGTTGATTCTGTCTATGCTATGACGTGACTGCGCTGTCATGTATCTTATATAGGCACATGCTATGCTCATTCACGAAGCAAAATAAGAGTTTTTGAAATGGCATTACTTCGAATAGAAAAAGACAATGGAATTGCAACGGTTTATTTAAACCGCCCAGACAAACGTAATGCAATGAGCTTTGCATTATTAAAAGAGCTTGTAAGCACTGCTGAAAAATTTAAAAAAGACCGCTCACTTCGCTGTGTCATTTTAACAGGCGAAGCGCAGGTATTTAGCGCAGGTATAGATCTTGCCGATTTAAACAACCCAAAAAATAAAGCCTTTGCTGCTTGGGAACTTATAAAACCGGGTCAAAGCCTATTTCAAAAAGCATTCCTTATTTGGCAAGAACTTCCTATTCCTGTCATTAGCGCCATAGAAGGTTTTTGCTTTGGGGCTGGTATGCAACTTGCGTTAGCTTCAGATATTCGAGTAGCACATCCAAAAACCCAAATGTCGATTATGGAAAGCCGTTGGGGTTTAGTTCCAGACATGGGTTTAAGTCGTTCATTAAAAGGATTAATTCGCCTAGATTTAGCCAAAGAATTGACTTTAACCGCGCGTATTTTCGATGCTGAATATGCCCAAAGCATCGGTTTAGTCACGCATTTAGATGAGTCCCCCTTAACACACGCACAAGCCATTGCAAAAGAAATGATTCAACGCTCACCTGATGCTTTAACTGCATCTAAACGCGTACTTGATGCTATGGAACATCAACCATCTAAATCTTTACGTTTGGAAAAAATTTGGCAACTCAAATTACTTTTGGGTAAAAACAGCCAAATTGCACGAAAGAAAGATAAAAGGCCTGAACTTGAATTTTTACCTCGCCAATATAAATAATGGATTAGATACAAAGGATTTGCCATGAGTTTTAACCACCAAACTAAAGTTGCATTTTTAGGGATGGGATTAATGGGAAGTCGCATGGCATCTCGTTTATTAAATGCAGGCTTTCAAGTTGCTGTTTGGAATAGAACATCAGCCGCATGTGATTCACTTGTGGTACAAGGTGCAACAAAACTAGACTTAAAAGATATAGGACAATATCCAATTGTTCTTTCTTGCCTTGCAGATGATTTTGCCGTTCAAGCTGTTATTGACCAAATTGAAGAGTATTTACAACCCAAACAAGTGATTGTGGATTTCTCAAGTTTATCTGTGGATAAAACTCAATCGTTAGCAAAACAAGTACAAGCTAAACAAACAACGTGGATTGATTCCCCTGTTTCAGGTGGAACAATGGGGGCTGAACAAGGAACATTGGTCATTTTTGCAGGTGGCAATGCTCAAGTTATTCAAAATCTTTCAATTATTTATGATGTACTTTCACAACGTGTTACTCGTATGGGGGATACAGGTACAGGTCAAGCAACCAAAATTTGCAATCAACTGATTGTGGCAGCAAATAGTACTTTAATTGCTGAAGCTGTTGCCCTTGCATCATTATCTGGTGTAGATACAAGCTTACTTGCCCCTGCTCTTGCAGGCGGCTTTGCAGACTCAAAACCTTTCCAAATTTTAGCACCGCGTATGGCAACACATACTTTTGAACCCGTGCAATGGAAAGTTCAAACATTGTCTAAAGATTTAAATAATGCGGTAAAACTTGCTGAGCAATTTAACTTAGAGATTCCTGTGGCAACACATGCACTATCTCAATTGAAAGATCATCAAAATAATGGTTTCTCTGAAGCAGATTTAGCCACAGTTATTCAACACGTTGAAGCAAAATAAAAAACATCAATTAAGGAAAAATCATATGTCTAAACTCGCAGTTAATATCTCTATGATTTTCACTGAAGTTCCGCTAATTGAGCGTTTTGCTTTAGCAAAAGAACACGGTTTTAAACATGTCGAAATTCAATTTCCTTATGAACTCAGTATTGAAGATATTCAAGATCAGTTAAAACAGCACGATTTAAATATTTGCCTAATTAATGTTCCTGCAGGAGATTTAATGCAAGGAGGTAATGGTTTAGCAGGTATCCCCGGCAAAGAAAATGAATTCCATCAAGCTTTAAAACTTGCCATTGAATATGCAACGGCACTTCAAGTTCCAAGTATCAATATTTTGGCAGGCAAACAGCCATTAGATGCCGACCTTTTACCCTGCTTGAATACACTTGCAAGCAATTTAAAACTCGCATGTCATCTGTTTGCTGAACATCAAATTCAGCCCGTTTTTGAAATGATTAATGGCACAGATATGCCAAGGTTTTTAGTACAAAATATTGCCCAAGCACAAGAAATTCTTGAGGCTATTCAAAACCCAAAATTAAAAATGCAATTCGATTGCTACCATATGGCAATGATGGGTGAAAATGTTTTAGAAGCTTTACAAGAAAATATCGAAAACATTGGTCATATTCAATTTGCCGACTGTCCAAATAGACATGAACCCGATACAGCCAATATCACTTATGCAGAAATTTTCAACTGGCTAAAACAAAGTCATTACACAGGTTTTATTGCCGCAGAATACAGACCTTTACAAAGTTCTACACTTTCTTTTGCATGGAAAAATAAATATTTTGCTTAGAGCTTTAAGCCCAAAAATAGTTTTGATTGAATTTTAGCTAAAAAACAGCTATATTAGATCATGCATAATTGTCAGGAAAATATACCTTCTATGAATTTAGAACCATCGCCCGGCGCTTCTAATTCTCACGATCTCGCAATGAATTCTCAAAGTAAAGACGTACAAGCTTGCTTGAAAGTTGTACGCGAAGCTCTCCTAGATGTAAAAGCAAAAGAAATTGTTGAACTTGATATCAGCCTTATTAGCAACGTAGCAGATGCTATTGTTATTGCTAGTGGCACATCAACTCGTCATGTTAAATCACTTGCAAACAACGTAGCTGAAGAAGCACGTAAAGCTGGTTTCCGCCCGCTTGGTGTTGAAGGTGAACGTGATGCTGAGTGGATTCTTGTTGATCTTGGATTTGTTGTTGTGCATTTAATGCTTCCAACAGCACGTAAATTCTATGATCTAGAAAACTTATGGCGCGCTACTCCAGAATCTGTAGCATAAGTTTCATATAGCAAATAAAAAAGCGGCTCAATGGCCGCTTTTTTATTGCCTGATTTTTATAGCAAAGAACTCATTTCTACATTTGGATAAGTCTGCTTAATTTTTTCTTTCAGCTGCGCATAAACATGATCTGCTTTGGGCGGACCATAATATTCACAATATACTTCATATAATGCCGTAATAAACTTTGCATACATTTCCGTAGGAATGAAATCTAAGAAAACTTTTTCATTGACTTGAGAATTGGTCAAAATTTCAAAATTTTCATTAATTAATATATTTTGTACATCTATATTAAATTCACCAAAAGTTTTTAAATGAACCGTTTTACAGACCTCTTGAACAAAATACATAAATGCTTCATAGGTTTGCTTAGATAAAGTGACATTGTTTAAAGCTGAAGATTTCACAGGATTCATCAGCACTTCTTTTTCAATTATTGCTAATTCACCTAAAACTTTCTTCAAAATGTCTTTTTTAAAGAAGCGCAACTCATCTGTATTGCATATTTCGGTCAGAAACTTATTGAGAACAAAAGGAGGTTGATTACCGTATTCATCTTCCCAATAACTTAAAACTCTTTGCAATGAAGTTTCGTTCATATAAGCACTTAGCCCACGACCTATTGCTTCTCTTTTTTGTTTAATGCTCAATAATTCGCTCGACATTTTTCAGCTCCTTAATGGCGTTTATTTATATGGTCTGTTTCAAACGTCACATCTTTTTGAAACTCGGGATAAGATAATTCTGCATGTTCTGTATAGTCTAAGCCGCGTTGTTCATGCTGCTTATCTACACGTAAGCCACCTAGCACGCTATTTAAAATTTTAAATACGATATATGCAACACCAAAACCCCAAGCAAATGCAGACACCACGCCCAAAGCTTGAACAATTAAAATATCTGAATTAAACATGTTATTTTCTAAGAACAATCCTGCTGCAATAGTCCCCCAAGCACCACAAAAACCATGAACTGTAACTGCATCTACAACATCATCTAAGCGTAATTTTTCCATTAAATATGGCATTGTGCTGACCACTAACCCTGCACAAGCACCTGTAATAACAGCAAATAACGGTGTCATCGATGCACAACCTGCGGTAATAGCAACAAGTCCACCTAAAGATGCATTAATGGTTGTTTTCATTAAAATGGCTTTACCACGCACTAATGCATAAATCATATAAGTTACGGCTGCGGCACATGCTGCCAAGTGTGTATTTAATGCAATACGACCAATGCTCACATTGGCATTAATGGTTGAGCCTGCGTTAAAACCAAACCATGCAAGCCATAAAATAAAACCACCCAATGCCACCAAAGGCATGTTATGTCCTGCTAAATAGTGACTTTGCCCATTTTTACCAAAACGGCCTAAACGTGGACCTAAAACTATAATTCCTGCAAAAGCGACCCATCCCCCCATTGAATGCACTACTGTTGATCCTGCAAAATCAATAAAGCCGAGTTGCTTTAACCACCCCTCACCGTTGAATAAGCCACCCCATGCCCAGCTACCAAAAATTGGATAAATAAAGCCAGATACCACAGCAGCACTCACGACATAAGCAACAAAGTGAATCCGCTCTGCCATTGCACCACTTGCAATTGTGGTTGCTGTTGCAGCAAACATCATTTGAAAGAAGAGTAAATTCCAGTTCCAATCATCTAAATCATTTGGAGCAAAATGGCTGAATCCAAACCATCCTGTACCATTCACACCAAACATTAAACCAAAACCAACTAACCAGAAAACTAAGCCACCAAGGCAAGCATCCATATAGTTTTTCATTAAAACATTCACTGTATTTTTACTTCGTACAGAGCCACTTTCTACAAGTGCAAAGCCTGCCTGCATAAAGAATACTAAAATCCCCCCCAAGATCACCCAAACACTATCAAGTGAAATTCGTATTTCTTGAATGTTTTTTGCTGTTGTTAGCGTTTCGTCAGCCCAAGCAGTTGAACACATTGCTAAAAGTAGCAATGCCAAATAGTTTATTTTTTTCATGCACAATCCCCCAAGATTGAAGCATAAAATTGCAACAACTGTGCCAAGTTATTCGGCTATTTTTCACTCTCATTAAAGTCATAAATTCATGCACTATTTTAGTGTTTTTATGATGATGTCTTTTCTTTACCCAAAGTTTTTATTCAAAATTTCACAAAATTATTCTCAAGATATGCACTATTTAAAATCACATTTATTTTTGCGCATCAATAATATGCAGCTTATCTATTTCACCTTTTAATCTAAGCTTTTTAAGCTCAAATCATCTTCATAAAAAAAATTAAATACTAAAACTTGTTTTAATTAACCCAAATAAAAAACCACCTCGAAAGGTGGTTTTTATGCTCCAAATTCCCCTCTTTATAAAAGAAGGGCTGGAAAGATTTTCGGATTAGTGACCATTGCCATTAATGGCTTTTGTCATATCTTCAACAACTTTTTTCGCATCACCAAAAATCATCATGGTTTTATCATTATAGAACAAGTCGTTATCTAAACCCGCATAACCTGTTGCCATAGAACGCTTGATCACCATAATTGTGCGTGCTTTATGTGCTTCCAAAATTGGCATGCCATAAATTGGGGAGCTTGGATCGTCTTTTGCCGCAGGGTTTACAACGTCATTTGCACCAATCACAAGCACCACATCTGTTGCAGGAAAATCAGAGTTGATTTCATCCATCTCCAAGATGTCTTCATAAGGGACGTCTGCTTCTGCAAGTAATACGTTCATATGACCCGGCATACGACCTGCCACTGGGTGAATGGCAAAACGAACAGTTACACCCTGCTCTTTTAAGATGTTCGCTAGTTCTTTTACCGCATTTTGTGCACGACCTTGCGCCATACCATAACCTGGTACAATCACAACGCTGTCAGCATTTGACATTAAGAAACCTGCATCATCTGCTGAACCTGAACGATGGTTGCGTGGTGCTTTATCTCCTACTGCAACTACAGGTGCAGCACCGCCCATCGCACCACCAAATAATACATTGATGATTGAACGGTTCATCGCTTTACACATGATGTAAGACAGAATCGCACCTGAAGAACCCACAAGCGAACCTGCAACGATCAACATATTGTTTTCTAATGTGAAACCAATACCTGCTGCGGCCCAACCTGAAAATGAATTGAGAAGTGAGACAACCACAGGCATATCACCACCACCTACAGGTGCAATCCAAACCCAACCAAATGCAAGTGCAAGACCTGTCATTGCCCAGAAAGAAGTCATATTTCCTGTTAAAAAGAAATGTACACCAAAGCCGAGCATTGCAATGAAGATTAATGCTTGAACAGGTTTAACCCATACACCTGAAATGGTTTTTGCCCATTTTTTTGCTGCTAATTTACCGTATGCAAATACAGAAGCAGTAAAAGTAATTGCACCCACAAAACATCCTACGAATAATTCAAACAAATGAACTTTGCTCATTTCGTGGAAATTCACACCATTCGCTTGTAGTAAACCAACATCTAATTCAGCTAATTTATTGTTGTGAATAATGGCTGCAACAGCAATAAGCACCGCAGCTAAACCAACCAATGAATGCATTAACGCAACTGTTTCTGGCATTTGTGTCATTGGAACAGTACGTGCGCGAGCAATACCTACAATTGCACCTAGTACCATTGCACCAATAATCATCCAAACCACAGGGTTTTCAGCCACAAAAAATGTGGTGAGCACAGCAATTGCCATTGCAATCATGCCATAGCGATTTCCTGCAATAGCAGTTTTAGGACCAGATAAACCACGTAAAGTTAAGATAAAAAGTACGGCGCCAATCAGATAAAACCAATCTGCATAGTCTCGAATAAAATCCATGTCTTAACCCTCTTTTTTCTTTTGCTTTGGTTTAAACATTTCAAGCATTCGCGCAGTTACCGCAAAGCCACCGAAAATATTGATGCTTGCTAAGAAAACAGCAATTGCGCCTAAAACACTGACTACATTAATTGTTTGGAAATCGACACTACCTTCCACACCAACCATAGGCAAGCCAACCGTTTGAATCATGGCCCCCACAATTATGATTGATGAAAGTGCATTTGTTACAGCCATTAAAGGCGTATGTAATGCAGGTGTAACACCCCAAACCACGTAGTAACCAACAAAAATGGCTAAGACAAAAATTGTAATAGTTTCAACCATGAAAATTCTCCTTAACCACGTTTGAACAGCAATTCGCTGCCATGAGTCACGAGTAATGCTTTTTGAATTTCATCTTCTTGATTAATGACAAAGTTTTTTTCTGCATCAAAAAGTGTTTCAACAAAATTGTAAACATTACGTGCGTATAGCGCAGATGCTTCCGTTGCAACAGTTGCAGGAATATTAGGAACACCTAAAATTTTCACGCCATTTTCTGTAACAGTTGTTTCACCACAAACTGAACCTTCTACATTGCCACCTGTTTCAACAGCCATATCTAAAATGACTGAACCTGGTTTCATTTTGGCAACGGTTTCCGCTTGAATTAATCGAGGTGCATCACGACCCGGTAAAAGCGCAGTGGTAATCACGATATCTGCATTAGAGACAGCCTTATCGACAATTGCAGCTTGATCACGAATATATTCTTCACCCGGCATCCAGCCATAACCATTTTTTGCAGCATCTGCAGCTTTTTGTTGTTCTTCGGCAGACATTGGAACGTCTAACCATTTACCGCCTAAAGATTCCACTTGGTCTTTTGCCGTTGGGCGTAAATCTGTTGCTTCAACAATCGCACCTAAGCGTTTTGCCGTTGCAATGGCTTGTAAGCCTGCAACGCCCACGCCCATAATGACCACGCGCGCAGGTTTTACTGTACCTGCTGCAGTCATGAGCATGGGGAACATACGTTGATATTCTGTAGCAGCCAAAAGCACAGACTTATAACCAGATAAGTTTGCTTGAGATGACAACACATCCATGTTTTGCGCACGAGATAATGTTCGAGGCAACAGCTCTAATGCAAAAGCAGAAACTTGTTTCGCTGCAAATTGATCCAATTCTGTATTACGGTAAGGATCAAACATTGCAACAACAGTTGAGTGTGGCGCTAACTTTTGAATTTCGTCACCTTTAGGCGCACGAACTTTCAAAATAATCTGACTGCCTGTATAGGCATCATCTACAATTTTTGCCCCAACTTGTTCAAAAGCACTATTAATATATGCTGCTTTCACACCTGCATTTCGTTCAATAACGACTGAATGTCCTGCACCAATCAACTTTTTTACAGTCTCTGGCGTAGCGGCAATTCGGTTTTCACCGACAATCGTTTCTGCTGGAATTCCTATCTGCATGAGCATCCCTCAAGCTAATTTTCCTTTAGTAAACACTGCAAATATGCAGCATTCCCCACAAGATATAATTTCTTTGCTTTTTTGGATTCTAATGAAAGTTTTTTAAATTACTACCTACTATTTATTTAATAAATATAGGAAATTTGAACTGACAATTCATAAAAAAAATAATGCTATTTTATAAACAACATGCATTTACTGAAGTGAAAATCTTATTTTTTATGTACTATTTTCAACCATTTTTACATTTAAGATATGAAGATTAACGGAATACGATGCTTATTTTTTTAGCTTAAAATTTAGACTGGAATTTCTGACAGAAAAGATCAACTTTTCAATAATTTTTTATTCTTTAAAATTTCTAACAACGATAGCCTTTTTATAGGTTTTTGTAGCACAATTTTTAATGGCATTGACTTAACTGACATTGTTTTATTTTTAAACAACACAAAAGAAATAGATTTAATTCAGTTTAATTTTGCATTATTAAATTCATAAAATTAAGAAGTATTTCTATAGTTAAAAGACAATGAAATTCAATTTATATTCCACACATCTAATGATTTAATGCTTTTGATAAATCTAAATGTTTCAAAAAATATATATTTAATCATTTAGACAATTTATAACGTTTCATTTATTGCACTCTTTTTGTGCACTCATAATTCCTAGAAAGATTTCATGCTTAACGTTTCATTCCAAGATGTTCTTGGTTCCATCATTATTTTGCATTTAACCTATTTTCAATAAGTCTTTATACTGCCTATAGCCATCTACCCTCCCTAAAATGTGCAGTACCCAATGAATTTATCTTTTACCAAAACGCAAGTCGGTACTATTTTTGCCGTTACAGCTGCATTTTTATTTAGTACCAAAGCAATCTTCATTAAACAAGCCTATGAACTTTCACCACTTGTTGATGGTACGGTTTTAATGGCTTTAAGAATGCTGAGTTCATTGCCTTTCTTTTTACTTTTAGTTTGGTTGAATCGTTCGCACAATAAAAATATTGCAGCTAAAGATTGGGGAATTTTAATTATTGCAGGCTTAATTGGTTATTACCTTTCAAGTTGGCTCGATTTTGCAGGACTGATGTACATTAGCGCCTCGCTTGAACGAATTATCTTATTTTTATATCCAACATTGACGGTTATTGCGACAAGCTTTATTTATAAGAAACCATTAAGTGCGAAAAGTATTTTTGCCATTGCTCTAAGTTATGGTGGTACTGTCATTGTGATGTTACAAGAGCAAAGTAATGTGCCACACGAAGGTAATTTTTGGTTAGGTGCAAGTTTAGTGTTCGCAAGTGCCATCAGCTTTGCAACTTACTTATTACTCACTCCACGCTTAATTAGTAAATTTGGCTCTTGGAACTTCAGTGGTTTGGCTTTAAGCATTGCCTGCATTGGGATGTTGACACACTATTATATTGCAACGCCCGATCCTATTGGCTTACTTATAGCCTTACCATCAAGTGTGATTTGGTATGGTATCGCCTTAGGCTTATTGGTCACGGTTTTACCGACTATTTTAGTCGCTCAAAGTATTGCCAGATTGGGCGCATCCCAAACAGCAATGATTGCTTCAATTGGTCCTATCCTCACCATTATCTTAGCAACATTATTTTTAGGTGAAAGCTTAAATACTATTCAATGGATTGGATGTGCTTTAAATATTATTGGCGTGCTTATGATTACTTTAGCCAAGAAAAAACTTGCATAAATACAATAAAGATCTCGTGTTATTTATGCAATTATACGGTACCCAATTAAGCTGATTCGCACTTTGCACAATCCGCTAAAATCTATTGAGTTAAATGCACACTCGGTAAATACCATGTTCGTTTGTCTTTAAGGAAAAAGAATGCAGTCTAAAATTGATATTAGCCAAGATAAAGCCTTACTTTGGTTAATGGCTATAGCGTGTGGACTGTGTGCGGGAGCGAACTATTACAGCCAGCCACTCATTAACTCAATACACGAATACTTTCAAGCACCTATTGATCAAGTTGCGCTCACTGTTACCTTTGCGCAAGTATCTTATGCATTAGGCTTACTTTTTATTGTGCCTGTAGGCGACATTGTAAATAAAACCAAGTTCATTCCACTATTGATGTTCATGGCATCTATCGGGCTTTTTTTATGCGCATTTTCAGTAAATCTTCCCATGTTATGGGTAGGTACAATTATGGCTGGACTATTTTCTGTTGCAGCCCAAGTCCTTATTCCATTTGCGACAATGAGCGTTGCACCTAAAAAAATTGGCGAAGTTGTTGGCCTACTCATGAGCGGTTTACTTGTTGGTATTTTACTCTCAACAAGTTTATCTGGACTACTTTCTAATTTATTTCATTGGAATGTGATTTATCTAGTCAGTGCCGTGCTCATGTTAATTATTGCGGTATTACTATCAACTCGTTTACCACAATTGCCCATTACAAAAATGAGCTATGGCAAAATTTTTAGTTCCATGCTCGATTTATTAAAACAGGAGCCTCGTTTAATTTTTCGTTCTTGTGTGGGTGGTTTTGCCTTTGCAGCGATGAGCGTATTGTTTTCAACCATTGCATTGTTGCTTAAATCATCCTTTGGCTTATCTGATATGACCGTAGGTATTGTGACATTAGTGGGTGTATTTGGTGCGCTATCGACCAAAAAAGTTGGGCAATTTGCTGACCGTGGTCATACCAAAACCATTACATGGGCAGGTATTTCAACCTTAGCTATAAGTTGGATTTTTCTTTATTTAGGACAGTATTATTTAATTAGTTACATTATTGGTTTTGGACTTATTAATCTTGGACTTGCCTTAGTTCATACCAGTAACCAAAATATTGTGTTTCGTCTACGTGAAGATTCAAAATCACGCATCAACTCAATTTATATGACCATGTACTTTATTGGCGGTGCAACGGGTTCAGCACTTGGTATTTATGCTTGGAGACATGGCGCTTGGGAAATGAGTTGTATTGTTGGCATTTGCTTAGTTATTGCCGCTGCAATTTTTGCGTTATTAGATAAAAAATATCTTTCAAAAGCTGAATAAAATTAAACTCTCTACTAATTAGGCTTTTTAACAAACAAAAGACTTAGTATTTTTCTCCAAACACCCCCTAATCAGCTAACGTAAAAATTAAGAAGGTTTCATACACTTTTCGGCGCACAAATTTTCAAACACTTACCTTTTAATAGAATTAACTAATATTGTTAATATATATTGTACTGTTTATTATAAATATTTATTATTTTGTTTCATTAATATTCAGACTAAAAACAAATCAAAATATTAAAAATCAGAACATTTAAATCTGTTTAATTTTATTAACCTAACAAAAAATTTCCTATTTTTTCAAATGTAAGATCCATCATCTTTAAACACTCAAAATTAGATTTTTTTTATAAACACCGTATAATTCGCATTCTTGTTATCTCATTCAGGTTTTTTATGTCTTCAATCCAGTCTTTAACGCCACGTATCTCAGTAGCACCTATGATGGATTGGACAACAAAAGACTATCGATTTTTTGCACGTCTATTTAACCCCAATATCATCATGTACACCGAAATGGTGACGACGGGTGCAATTCTATTTGGTGGCGCAAATCGTCATTTAGATTACAACAATGAAGAACATCCTATTGTTTTACAACTCGGTGGCTCGAATGCAAAAGACCTTGCGATCTGTACAAAAATGGCACAGGACTGGGGCTATGATGAAGTCAATTTAAACGTAGGTTGCCCGAGTGACCGTGTACAAAACAACAAAATTGGCGCATGTTTAATGGCAGAGCCTGACCTTGTTGCAGAATGTATTGCCGAAATGCAAAATGCTGTTGATATTCCTGTTACGGTAAAACATCGTATTGGGATTGATGACATGCAATCTTATGAAGAGATGCTGCATTTTGTAGATACTGTTGCAAAAACAGGCTGTAATAATTTTATCGTTCATGCCCGCATTGCTTTGCTACAAGGTTTATCACCAAAAGAAAACCGTGATGTTCCGCCTTTACGCTATGAAGATGTTTATCGTTTAAAGCAAGATCGTCCTAATCTTTTAATTGAGCTTAATGGTGGCGTGAAAACTTTTGATGAAACACAAGAACATTTAAAACATGTGGATGGTGTGATGATTGGTCGTGAGGCTTATCATAATCCATATTTATTGGCTGAACTCGGTCAATTATGGAATTTAGACCTGCCAAATCGTTTCGATATTATGGATCAAATGATGCCGTACATTGCTAAACGTATGGAAGAAGGCGCACCACTTTCAATTATCACTCGACATATTTTAGGCTTATTCCAAAACTTACCGGGTGCACGAAAATGGCGTCAGGCTTTAAGTGGCGGTAATGCAAAAACGTATGCAGATGTTGAAAATGCCATTCAAAATATTAAAGATGCAATGCAACGTACTGAAGAATATTTAAAAGAGAATGAACTTAAATAATGAAAAAAGCTCCCTTAAGGGAGCTTTTTTTAGATTTTAATTTATTACTGTATTTTTACACAAAGTTACATAAAACATATACAATTAAAATAATTCAAACAACCAAAGTAACCTTATGAATAAATTAAATATTTTTACGATAAGCGCTTTACTTATGTCTTTAAGCCATATCACTTATGCCAATGAAATTCTAGAAATTCAGGTTGAAAAAAGTCTGAATGTACCAAGAAAAAAAACAGAGCTCTTCTTCAGTCTATTGAAAAGGAAAAAAATGTAGAAATTCACTGCATCTTCAATAATATTCGCTACTTAACCAATGGTAAAATCTTAAGTGAACCATATTTTGACAAAAACTCAGTAACAATTGTGCAGTCTGCACCAATAGAATCTAACGAACCTCAAATATCAGTTCCACGACCATCTGATGTTTATTACTCAGAAAATTTAACAATTGAAATTCATAAGACGTTATTACCAAAAGTTGAATCAACACCAGATACGACTGCTAAGCCTTATGAGCCACCTTATAAGAAATGGCTGACTTATTACGCTACCGATCGAGCTTCAAAAGCTAAAAATGACCCCTATAAGCAATTTAGTAATCGAATTTATAAGGGTGAACGCTCTTATCAATTGGGGCAAGCCATCGTATCTGTGCCACTGAATAAAGAAATTGGAACAAGTGCCGTTAAAAAATTTTGGGAAATCAAAAATGATCCCTACAAGCATACATACTTGGTCGAAAATGAAATATTAAAACCAGTAGATTTCTATTCACGTATTCAGCAAAATCCGAATAAGAAAGCCTTTGTTTTACTTCATGGATATAACGTAAATTTTGCGAATGCTGCCATTCAAACAGCAGAGCTCGCACAAGACCTTAAATTTGAAGGTACACCAATATTTTATAGCTGGCCATCTAAAGCTCGACTTACAGGCTACCTAAAAGATCGTAAAACTGTTTTTAAATCTCAAGAAAAATTTGCAGCATTCATAAATGATTTTGTGGAAGAAGCACCTCAAGATCTCTACCTTATTGCGCATAGCATGGGAAGTGAAGCTTTACTAGCCACCATTCGTAAGGAGTTTCCTAAAAACCCTAAACTTCAACAACATGTTAAAGGCGTTATATTTGTAGCACCAGATGTAGCTACCATAGACTTCAGAAGTGCTTTGCAAGAACTAAAAGATTTCAATATTCCAGTGACTTTGTACGGTTCTGAAAAAGACTTAGCTTTAGCTATTTCAGAAAAAGTGAATAAATTGCCTCGCGCTGGCTATTTAAAACCATTAAAAGATCTAGTTGATTTAAATGGTATAGATCTTATTGATGCAAGCACAGTAAGAAGTGACTTCTTGGGACATGCGTTAAGTCCTATGGCTGAAGATATGAGTGATGTTATGGGAAATCTCTCAAAAGCAAACCAACGTTCTCGCTTAGAACCAGTCAATTTTGAAAAATGGACTTACTTTAACCTGCCTTCGTTTAAAAAATAATTTTCAATCACTTCGTTCTGAACAGTAATAGCTAAACTTGATCTAAGATTGGATTTAAGGAAATTTAGAATATAAATTAAATTTCCTTAATTATTCAACCTTAGATTAATCAAGCATTTTTGCTTTTTTATTGTTCCACAGAATATCTAGCTTTTTCAAAACCTCAGCAACCGCAACCATAGCGAAACTTGAAGTCACCACAACAGCAGAGCCATAACCGCCACAACGTAATCCTGCGCTTGGGCATACATCTGCGCTAGAAAAAGGATTATCAATAGAATAAACACAGGTAATACCAAACTTTTCTTTGGGCTTTTTACAAATACCTTTGCTACGTAATTGAGTTCGCAATTTTGCAAGCATTGGATCTTGTTCAGTTTTAGATAAATCTGCGACTCGAATTTTTAATGGATCGAGTTTCCCACCTGCTCCACCAGATACAATCAGCGGAATTTTATTAAAACGGCAATGCAACATCAGTGTAAATTTTGCTTTCACATCATCAATACAATCTAAAATTAAATCAGGCTGACCTTTTAAAATTTCAGAGACGTTTTCAGGTGTTAAATAATCATCTATTAAATTAATTTTTATTCTTGGATTAATTGAACGACAACGCTCTGCCATCACTTCAATTTTTTCATGCCCCAAAGTAGATGTCATTGCAGGAAGCTGACGATTAATATTAGATGCTGCAACGACATCCATATCAACTAAAGTTAATTCGCCAATACCAGTACGTGCAAGCGCTTCAACAGCCCAAGAACCAACACCACCAATACCGATCACCATTACATGACTTTTTTCATAATGATTAAAGGAATCATCACCGTATATTTTAGCGACACCAGCAAAACGGCGATCATATTCATCATCTTGAAGAAGTTCAGTCATTGCACTATAAAATCTAAATTAAAACTGAGTTTATTTTACTGTGTTTCACATCATTCGTCTTGTTTATCAACTTTAATTTTTTATGATGATAAAATGTAAATTTATTCTTGAATTGCTAAAGCTTGAAAGGAATTTCTCCAAAGCTGCTCGGCTAATTCTTCATTTTTGATATTTAAATTTTGAGCTAAACCCGCTAATACAAAAGGCAAATTTACAGGTGTATTTCTTGTTTTTGTTCCATCTGATGCCTGACAACATAGTGGTGTCATATCTGGACAATCTGTTTCAAGCACAAGATTTTCAATGCCTATTGCATGTACAACTTGATGCAATTTTTTTGCATTTGGATTGGTGATTTGACCTGTAACACCAATTTTAAAACCCAATTTAACAAATGCTTTTGCCTCTTCTATTCCACCACTAAATGCATGCGCAATACCACCATTTTTAAAATGATGATGTTTCAAAATCGCGAGAACATCGGCATGTGATTTTCGAATATGTAACAAAATAGGCTTCTCAAATTGTTGGGCAAAATCTATTTGAGCGGTAAAAAAATCTTTTTGTTTTTGATAAATTTCAGGTGCTTTGTGTTGTTTCAAGAAAGTGTCTAAACCTATTTCCCCAATCGCGACACAATTTCCACTTTTTAATAATTTTTCAAGTGAATCGAGATGTTCTTTTTGATGATTTTCAATATAAAAAGGATGTAAACCTGGAGCAATATGACTTTGAGGAGCAGAATCTAAACCATTTAAAAACTGATGTATTCTTAATAAATCATTAAATCTAGATTCTAAAAAACCAATCAAAACTAAGTGTTCAACCCCTCGACTTTTTGCCGCATAAGCAAGTTGCTCCCGATCATGATCAAAATCGGGAACATCAAAATGTGTATGCGTATCAAAAAGCCGAACGGTCATATGCTTTTATTTAGTTTCTTTTGCAACAACTTCACTTGCTGCTGATACAGGTTTCGAAGAAAGTTCTGGTAAATATCTCGCTTTAATAATACCGTTTAATTGCTCATATGGAATAACTAAACGAGGTAGTCCTACAACATAGGGACCTATTTCATATTCAGCATATTGCAAAATTAAGCCTTTTTTACCTAAGTTAAAATTATCAGATAACTTAAACTTCCAAGCTTGCTCATATTCTTCAACATTTGTGGCAATTTCAGATTCAATAACCCATGCTTTAAATGCCTCATATGCTTTAGCATCTAATTCTTTTAATTTATCTTTTTCGACAATATCGCTTAATTTAACTTGCTTATTGGTCTCTAAATCAAAATTGAAATACGTTTGAGATGATGAACCATGCGCTCCACCCAAATAATGACTACTATTCAATACAACTGTAGCCAACGGTCCTTCAGAGTTTAGAATTTTAGGCTTAATCATTAAATTAATACTATGATTTGCACTTAATGCTTTAATTTCAGCATCTAAACTTAAAAATGATTTTGTATAAGGTGCAACTTTTTGCTCAAGCAGCATTTTTGGCGTCTGTACATCTTTCACACTAACTTCAGAACTTACTTGAGCAACAGATGCACTTGTTGCTTCTTTCTCTTGATTTGGCGCAAGTGTTACAACTTCTTTTAAAATCTCTAAAATTTTCTGATCTATCACTTGATCAATAAACTTATGATTCGTATTTAGACGTTCTATATCAAGTTCTGGGCAATTTTTATCTTTGCATTCAGGTAAATTTAGTGACAATTTTTCATTATCACCAACAAGCTCAAATTTCTGTTGATCTACTTGAGTTTGTGGAGCATCTTCTTGTTTTTCCGTCTGTTTTGGCTGACAAGCACCAAGCGAAATTGCAATTGCCAACGTACTCATGACGAATATAGTTTTGTTTTTTAACATTGAGTAAACCTACTTTTTCATCTCTCAATTATTTAATGCAATATCAAATAATTATTCTGACCTGAAACTAAAACATATTTTTATAGATTACAGGTTTTACAACTTGTTGAGTTTGTGCTTTAGTTAAGTAAATATCAAGCTGTTGTGCATCTTTAACAACTTCATTTGTTCTCAAGTGTAAACCAATTCCTTCATGATCGAAGAACCAGTCAGATTGCCCCCATCTTAATTTTTGGGGTGCTTTTTCTTGAACAAATGAATCTTGCTTTTTCAACCATTCTTGATAGGCTTTTTGCACAAAACCATCCATCTTGAGTTGTTGTTTTTCATCAATAATATCTAATATTTTGAGTGCTTTTTGCTGCTTTCGATCTGCCGCAAAAAAGTAGTAACGCTCTGTGACTTTAGCACCTTCTTGTTTTGAATCTAATCCAACTTGCAACAAAATAAACTGGTTGCGCTGATAAGCCATGCGTGTATACATTGCCAATTCAAAAGCAGTATTCGTTTTTTGTTCTGATTGCCAAGCATCCGATTTTTTCACATAAGCATTGATCGCTTGCTGTAAATTCATGTCTTGATTTAAGCTAATTTGGTCTTGAACAACCCTTGCCTGATTTTTCTCAATCCATGAATTTAGCCAAGTATCTTGTGTCTGAATACTTTGAATATCAATATCAATGCAATTTTTATTTTCACAAAATGGCAAAGCGAAATCGGCACTTTGTTGCTTAATATTAAGATAGGGTAATATATCAGGATTCGCTGAATTTACTGTTGCTTCAGGCTCCTGACCTGCTTTGTCTTTATGTTCAGATGATGAATCACAAGCACCCAAGGTCAAACTAGTTGCAACCAAAATTGCATATGAAAGTTTCTTATTCATCTAAACTTCTCTTATTTATTTTAAAACTCATACTACATAATAAAACAGCTTCCATTGGAAGCTGTTTACTTTTCACATCTAAATATTAATGTTCACGTGTATTACGGAACTGAATATCTGGATATCGTTCTTGCATTAACTGTAAATTTACACGGCTTGGTGCAAGATAGGTTAAGTGACCACCACCATCTACAGACAATTGGTCATGTGCTTTTTTCTTAAATTCGTTGAATTTCTTTTCATCATCACATGCAACCCAACGTACTGTATTAATATTTACAGGCTCGTACACGCAATCTACTTTGTATTCTTCTTTCAAGCGGTATGCAACCACTTCAAACTGAAGTACACCTACAGCACCAACAATTAAATCATTGCTGTTTTGTGGCATGAATACCTGTGTTGCACCTTCTTCTGAAAGCTCTTTCAAACCTTTTTGAAGTTGTTTAGATTTCAAAGGATCTTTTAAACGTACACGGCGGAACATTTCAGGTGCAAAGTGAGGAATACCTGTAAATTGGAGTTTTTCACCCGAAGTGAAAGTATCGCCAATTTGAATTGTACCGTGGTTATGAAGACCAATAATATCACCTGGCCAAGCTTCTTCTAAATGCTGACGATCACCTGCTAAGAAGGTTAAAGCATCACTGATACGCACATCTTTATCTAAACGTACATGCTTCATTTTCAGACCTTTTTCATAACGACCTGAACAAATACGCATGAATGCAATACGGTCACGATGTTTCGGATCCATATTCGCTTGAATTTTAAAGACAAAACCTGTGAAGCCTTCTTCTGTCGCTTCAACTTTACGGTCTGCTGTAGGATGTGCTTTAGGCTCAGGCGCATATAAACTAAATGCGTCGAGTACATGGTCTACACCAAAGTTACCTAAAGCTGTACCAAACAATACTGGTGTTTGACGACCCGCTAAGAACTCATCACGGTCTAATGGATCATTGGCCATTTGTACAAGTTCTAAAGACTCTTCAAATGCAGCCCAAGCAAGCTCACCTACTTTTTCACGAAGGTCTGGATAGTCATACCCATCACGTACTTCAATATCGGTAATAACTGAGCCAAAACCTGCTTTATAAACATAAAACTTTTGTTCAATTAAATTAAATACGCCCGCAAAATCACGACCTGTACCTAAAGGCCATGTAAGTGGAACACATTTAATTTTTAGGACGTTTTCAATTTCATCTAGCAGTTCTAATGGTTCACGAATTTCGCGGTCCATTTTGTTAACAAAAGAAACAATAGGCGTGTCACGCATGCGACACACATCCATGAGTTTAATGGTACGGTCTTCGACACCTTTTGCACCATCAATCACCATTAATGCAGAGTCTACTGCTGTTAATGTACGATATGTATCTTCAGAAAAGTCTTCATGCCCTGGTGTGTCTAGCAGGTTAATCATCTTGTCTTTAAATGGGAACTGCATAACAGACGTGGTAATAGAAATACCACGTTCTTTTTCCATTTCCATCCAATCCGATGTTGCAGCACGATCAGATTTACGGCTTTTCACCATACCTGCAACTTGAATCGCCTGTCCCCACAACAACAGTTTTTCTGTCATTGTCGTTTTACCCGCATCGGGGTGGGAAATAATAGCAAATGTACGTCGTTGCGCGACTTGATCTGCTAATTCTTGTTTAAAGCTCATTAAATACACCTACTGCAGAAACTCGCAGCGCAAAGATCAAAGTGATCAATATTAAAAATTGGCAATATTGTATCAGATTTACTTTAACGAGTTCGAATCTTCATAATCAATCATAAATTCAATGCAGTCCCATTATTCATAATTTAAAAATAAAAAACGATTAATAACATTCCTTTTCTTAGCCCTCAAATATAAAAAAGCAAACTAAAGTTTGCTTTTTTATTGTATTCATCATTTAGAAAATTATATGATTTATTAAAATGAATACTTTAAATTGAAATTAATCGAATTCTTAATATTATATCGACCACCAAATGAGCGCTCCACATCCAAACCTGCACTCACCCTATCTTTAATATTTACACTACTACCAAATGAGACCAATACACGATCATCCTTCTCATGATCATAATAATAGCTATTGATTCTATCAGTTAAAATATTTTGACGATTTGTGGCTAAGTCTTTTTCGTAATCAACACCCATATGTATTTGCCATTTATTTTTGGTTGTATCTATAAATTTTCCAATATGCAGACCTGCGCGCCCAACTAGCATGCTATAGCTAGGTGTTTCCATTTTCATCGGTGAACCTTGTTCATCAACCCATTCAAATGATTTTTCTGACACATGTCCATAAACCAGTTTAATTTGTGGCTCAACATATATAGTCGACGCTGGTTTAAATCGATAACCAACCTCAGTTTCTAATTGAATAGAGTCATGATTACCCTTTGTTTCACCCATATTTTCAATATTAAGCTTGTAATCATTATTATGATGTACGTATTTACCTAGCACATCAATATAAGCACCTGAATTAGCAATGTACGATCCATATAGACCTACCCCATATGACTTTGAGTTGATGCTGTATTGTTTATTACTCGTTTCACCCAATGTCATTGAGCCAGTCACACCCGCAAATAGCTGACCTTTTTTTGTATCAATAACTTGATCAAATCCTAATTGCATATGTTGATATTTATCTTTTTCTACTTGATCACTTTCACCTTCACTTGACTTCACTCGCCCCCATGCACCATAGTTTGCACCATTAAGAGAACGTAGCTCACCTACGCGTTGATCTAAACTCCCTAGATCCTGAATAAAATAATTATAATCAGCATTCATAAAGCTATTTGCAACTGAAGCAACATCTTCATTAGCAATTGTTGCAACTTGTGTTAAACGCCATTCTTTCTAATTTTCATTTATTTCCGTCTTCAATTGAGGCTGTAATGAACTAAATCCTTGTAAGATAGGTTGTGCTTTAAATAAATTATCAGCGGTTTCCAATGGTGCAGACACTAATAAAACATCAAACCCTTTGGTAATATCTACATTTTTATTTTTCAATAAACCAATTTCTAATTGATTATTAAGTCCTTCTGCTTTTTTATTAATAAGAATTTTGTCACTATTCTTTGCATCAGTGCCTAATGTAAAATTAGTGTTATTCGCATTCAAGTAATCAAGTGTTAATGTTGAAAACTGGTCGCTTCCTTTTATAGGCGCATCAAATTTCAAAGTACTATTAGTTGTATTTAACGTTCCGACCGTTGAATCACCTGTATTTACCCAGTTATTATTTACAAGATTTACGATACTTGATGCGGCATTCATTTGACCATAATGACTTTGTAATAGACCATCTTTTTCACCTAAAGTGATCTGATTCAATCCTTGAGCAAAAATATCACCATAACTTTGAGTTCCTGCTGCAATATTCACATTACTATTTTGCTCTAAATTAATATTTTTAAATTGATAGTTTCCAACGCCATTAGATCTACTTAAGAAATTAAGATTCCCTGAACCAACATTAAATTCACCATTACCTTTTAAATCTTCTGAAACCGTTAAATCCGCTTCCATTAATTGAACATTTGTATCAACTAATGTACTCGCTGAATTCCATTGATGAATACCTTTGTTCAACTCAATTTGACTATTCTCAGCCAAAACCCCACCAGACCAATTTTCTTTAACTATTGCCTTACTGTCCTGAAGAGCAATGATACCGTCATATTTCGCAGAAGAATTTGTTCCATCACCCAAATTAACCTGACTGTTAGATATTGCTGTAATATCGCCATTCAATTGTCCCGCATCACTTAAATTTAAAGTACTGCTCGCTAATTTAAGAGGTGCATCAACCGTTAATTGTGATTCTTTTATATCAAGACTAGAATTAACAAACTCACTAGGCTCAACCCAATTTTGCTTACCCTTAATTAATTCTATTTTGCTTTCAAGTGCCTGAACACCTCCTTCCCAATAATCTTGCACAAAAGCATCACTATTTTCCAACGCCATGAAACCGTAATACTTACTTTCACGGTTTCCATTTACAGATAAACCAGTCTCGATTTTTTGGATGTCTTTTGCAATTCCTACTGTATTTAGTGACTCATTATAATCGACATTATCACCATCATTCGTGTCTACAAATGCATTATCACTACCAATTTTAATAATACTATTTTGAGAAAAAACATCTCCCATTAAGGTCGCATTTCGACCTAGCGTAAAGTCTGTATTTAATAAGTTTAATTGTTTTAATTTAAAGTTCCTATTTTCCCAATCACTTTGAGTTAAATACGTTGCTTTATTATCACTACCAATAGCATGGCTAATTGCATGCCCTTGAAATACCAACGCACCACTTTCTTTAGTAAATTGATTGTTTTCTAAATCTAATGAACCATCAATAATAAAACTTTGATTTGCTTGGGTCGGTTGTGCTTTATTCGCTATATCTATATTTCCGGTGATTCGACCATGATAAATATAATTATTCTTATCTGAGTTAAATTGGATATGCGCTGTAGTATTACTCGAGTTGTTTAAAACAGCACCATGATCCGTTGCACGAATACGGTTAAAAATTAAATCATTACCATTTACATCTAATTCCCCACCTCTAAACCCCCAAACAATGTTGTCAGCATTAATCTGCTTAGAATCAGTTAATACTACTTTAGGACGCCCACTTACAATACGTATTGAATTAAATGCCTGAACATTGCCATTTGTATCTGCTTGCTGAGCAAGGATGGTCACGCCATCACCAGTGTTCAAATCACCTTTATTTACACCTGTGCCACTAATAATCAATGTACCCTCACCCAAACGATGAAGAGCATCCCCAGCAACACCATCAATTTGCCATTCTACAGTTTTATCTTTTTCTACAATAATTCCTGCACCTTGCCAATTTGAATCATTATTACTTTTTACTACTGCATCACTTTTAAATGTAATGGATCCAGCACCTTGGTGAATATTATTTTCCAATATTATTGTAGATTGAACATTATCTACATTAGTAAATATTAAATTCTTTCCATCATTTAAAGCTATTTTTATATTTGTATTTGAACTTTTACCTTGTGCAGAAAAATGGGCACCTTTTTGCGAAATCGAAGCTCCACCATTTGCATTTGTCGAATACCATTTTGCCACATCCATACCATTCAATTGTATTTCCGCTGCTGTATCTTCTAAAAATTTATCTTCAGTAAAATCATAACTTGGTATTGTCCATGATTGCCCTACTAGCATAGTAGAGTTTGCCCATGTTTGCGCCGCATATCCAATCACAATCCATTTTTTTTCTAACGCATCATAAGCAAATAAAGGACTACCACTATCACCACTAGCAATATTAATAGATAAAGGATAATTATCATTAGCCTCTTGGCTTTGAGGATTTTTTACATGACTAAGAATAGCCCAACCATTATACTTCACTTCAGCAGGAAGTCGTACCGTACCTCCTGTAATATGATTATATGCCGATGAACTTGGCACAACATTCCCATCAATACTTACGGGTGTATCAAGCCCCTTAGAATTGACTAGTTTTGGTGTTCCTGTACCAGTTCTATATAAAGCAATATATCGATTTGAATCAAAAAATGATTCTGCCTTTGCTACAGTTGCTCCCCCCTTCATCACATCAGTGTATTGCACTGGTGCAACTTCCGTTACAATTTTATTTAACCTAGGAGTATGATAATCAGCACTTGCAAACTCATTTCGATCAACAAGCGTATACAAAGCATCACTGGCTGATCCAAATCTGACATCCTGATACCCTACATTATGTTGCACTCCTGCAATATATCCAGGTGCGATAAGAGTCCCCACTCTCAATTTAATATCTGATGCACTAAAATCAGGCATAGGTACCTCATCTAAAGTACCGATTTGTATTCCATCTTTATTAAAAATAGGAATATTTTCTGCCCCTGGCTGAAATACTCCCTTATTAGAACCAAAATCTTTATAAGTTTGATATGGAATATCATCCCTAACAGCAGCTGCATTCAACTCTCTGGTTGATAAACTTGAAACTAGTGCAGCAGACATTACTACACCAACCACACTCGGAATTGAGGCTGCTAATTTATTTTTTATATATTTGTTTTTATTTAATATTTTTTCAAAATTAAAAAAATAGAAACTTTTATTACATTTATTTAAGTAATGATATTTTTTATGATGCATCTTCAATAGTGCCTTTTACATTCACAAGAATAAAATAATTAATTAACAAAAGGTCATCTTGTTATATAAATTATCATTTGGTTTTATTTTTGTGAAATGTATCACACTATGTTGATTTTATACAACATAATTAATGAATAAAAAACCACCTACTTTCTTTGTAAAAATAGGCAGTTCTTTATTCATAAAATTTGAATCTATTCTTTCAATTAGGCTTATTTCTTAATTGCTCCAAGTCATCAATAGGCATTGGCATACCCAATAAAAAACCTTGGAGTTGATGGCAACCCAAACGGGTTAATACATCTTTTTGGAATTCTGTTTCAACCCCTTCCGCTGTTACAGTTAATCCTAAATTTGTTGCCAGCTTAATAATACTTTCTAAAATCAATTCATCTTTACTGTTTTGATCTAAATCTTTAATAAATGCACGATCAATTTTCAGCTCATCTACAGGTAATTGTTTTAAATATAAGAAACTTGAATGTCCTGTCCCAAAATCATCAATCGCTAATTTAATACCCATTTGACGCAAACGTATAAAGCTACGCAAGCTTGTATCTATATGATGCATTGCTGTTGATTCTGTAATTTCAATCATCAGCCGATCACTTTGAATTTGATAACGACTAAAGAGATTTTCTAAAATTGAAAATAAATTTTTATGTTCAAATTGAATAGCTGATAAATTCACTGCCAATGGGAAGAAATTCGTCTGATTTGTTTTTTCCCAAATTTGAATTTGTTTACATGCCTCTTCAAGCACCCAATAGCCCATTTGAATAATCAAACCAGTTTTCTCAGCACCACGAATAAACATATTCGGACCCAATAAACCATGTACAGGATGATTCCAGCGAATAAGCGCTTCAACACCACAAACTTCGTCTGTGCTGGTTTTAAATTTAGGTTGATAAAACAGGATAAATTGTTGTTCTTCTACTGCTTTGTATAAATCATTAATGAGTTTAGTTTGACTTTTTGACTCTGACTGAACATCACTATAACTATAGAGGCTATAAGTATTACGTCCTTGTTTTTTTGAATTTAACATTGCCGAATCGGCATTCATAAGTAGGTCTTGTAAGTTATTACCATGTTCTGGAAATAATGCGATTCCAATACTAATGGAAATATTAATTTCTTTACCTACAATCGAAAAACCCTCTTGAACAATTTGATGAATACGTTCAGCTGTGTAAGTGGCATATTCGAGCGTTGAATCTTCAATCACAAGTAAGAATTCATCTCCGCCGATACGAAGTAGTTTTTCATGACTTGCAAGTTGCTTATGAATTTTATTGGCAAACTGAATTAATAATTGATCACCAACATGATGTCCAAAAACATCATTTACCGCTTTGAAACGATCTAAATCGATATATAAGAATGCACTTTTTCCTTGAGTCAAACGCTGTTGTGAAAAAAGAATATGAGCATAATCTGTCAGAAATAATCGATTAGGTAATTTCGTTAAATTATCTTGTAATGATTGATTTGCTAACTCTCGGTTTGCACTTATCAACTCTTTATTTCGTTCTTCAAGGCGCTGCTCTAATAATGCAATAATCAATGAAACAGCTAAAACCAAACTGGTAACGAATATAATTAAGAAGAAAATGATACCCTGGTTTTGTTGCGCAACAATTTCAGAATTTGAAGCTGAATTTAGATGAAATGATACTGCAGTCATGCCCGTATAGTGCATACCAACAATGGTCAGTGCCATCATAATTGCTAATAAAAACTTATACCAAGCCTTATTTAGCACCGCATTTTTATATCTAAATAAGAGCCAAAATGTAAGCCCTGAACCACTAATCGCAATTAAAACAGAAAAAGTGACAACCAATAAATCATAATGACTTGAATAGCCATCAATAATTAGCCCCATCATTCCTAGATAATGCATTCCAGAAATACCCAGCCCCATTAGCACAGAACCTAGCATTAACTTAGGTAGAGTAAGCGTTTGTTGAGTGGTTAACCAAACAGCAAAACTAGATGCAATAAAGGCAATTAATAAAGACACAATGGTTAAGGTATAATCGAAATAATATCCATTGGGTAAATGACATGCCAACATACCAATAAAGTGCATGAGCCAAATGGCAATTCCGAAGAAAAACCCACTGAGTAAAATAATAATTTTTTTATAATTTGTATTGTGTTGCATACTTTTAGATAAAGTACTTTCTACAGACAAAGCAATGTAACAAGCAAGAATAGAAATAACTATTGAGCCTATAACCAAATCAACATCATAGTGAATAGGAAGCATAATTAGCCTCTGCATTTATTTTTTTATTGTTTTTCACCATATACAAATTTATGTACTCATCTCTAAAGTGTACGGAACTTTCGCGTAAAGAAACATAAAATGCTAAACCTAGAATGTTATACAATTCACTAAAGGTCAAACACTTATCATATTTATTTCCATGTTTTAGTGTTATAACTCAAAAATATCAACAGAGTAAATATAATAAATAAAATAAGACCAGCTTATCGCTGGTCTTATCTCTTATTATTGAACAACTGCTTTTTTATTCACCTGATTGTAGTCAAACAATACATTTGCAGCTTCGGTAACAAAAGTTTCTTCCTCTGCTAATGGTGGACGTTTATTCGCTTTCATTTTCGCTCTAGCTTCCGACAAAGCATCTAAGGATGCTTGGTAACTTTCCCAATTTGCATGCGGTTTCAAACCTGTTGCCTGACGACGAGTATTTTCAGCATCTAAGGTTTGTTTTTCCAGTCCTTTCAATTCAGCTTTGCGCAAATCTATATCCAATACTGCAGTTTTCTTATCCTCTGCTGTTTTAGAAATTGCGGTGCGTTGTTCTAAATATTTAAATTGAGGATCAACTTTTACACGTTGTTGAGATAACTTAGTAAGCTCAGAAATATACGGCTGTACAGATCCTTCGCGTTTAAATGGTGCTGTTGGAATAGTATCCCACTCTAAAGCATTTTTAGATTTACGCTCACCGAAAGCCTCATTGTAGATATCTACAAGTTTAATATCGGGTACGACGCCTTTATTTTGCGTACTTCCACCTGTAATTCTATAAAATTTACGTTGTGTCAGTGTCGCTTGACCATGTGCCAAATTATCTAGCTGAACCTGTGCTGTACCCTTACCTGTTGTGGTGCTACCAATCACAATACCGCGCTCATAATCTTGAATTGCAGCAGAGTAAATTTCACTAGCAGATGCCGAAGCCAAGTTAATCATCACAGCCAATGGGCCTGCATACGTTTGTGCACCACCATCATTATCTTCAAAAACGCTAACATTTCCATTACCGTCACGAATTTGTACCACAGGACCAGACTTAATCACCTGACCAAGCATTTTTGCGACTTC
Organism: Acinetobacter portensis; assembly: GCF_009372215.1. Taxonomy (GTDB): domain Bacteria; phylum Pseudomonadota; class Gammaproteobacteria; order Pseudomonadales; family Moraxellaceae; genus Acinetobacter; species Acinetobacter portensis. The sequence continues at coordinate 74,250 of NZ_LWRV01000080.1, forward strand.
TTCTAATGAACCACCTGGATTATTACGCAAGTCAATTAAAATACCATCGACATTTTTAGCGACTAAAGATTTCAACGCATTATTGGTATCTTCAGAAACTGAACGGTATTCTGTTCCTGCTCTACGTGCACGATAGTTTAAATAGAAAGATGGAATTTCAATCACACCAAAAGTATGTTTTTTACCATCACGAGTGATATCCACTGTACGTGAACGTACACCTGCATCTTCTTCTTGAATCACATCACGTACCAATGGAACTATACGAGCTTGGTTCATCGATGCGCCTGCACCAAGTAATTTAATGGTGACTTTTGTACCACGCTTACCACGAATCAACCCAACAATTTCATTACTTGGCCAACCAATCACATCCACCATTTTCCCGCCATCTTGGGCAACCCCAATAATGCGATCTCCCGATTTGATTTGACCCGATTTACTTGCAGGACCACCTTCTACAATGGTTTCAATTTTGGTGTAATCTTCATTTCCACGTTCAGGACGAATGGACACACCAATGCCTTCAAGTTGCAACGTCGTTTGACGATTTAATTCCATTGCATCTACAGGTGGGAAATAATTACTGTGCGGATCGTACGTTAATGTCATCGCATTTAGTGTTTTATCGAGTACATCATCACTCTTAACACGGCTCATACGTTCAAGTTGACGTGTATATCGTTTAGTTAAGGTCTGAACTGGGGTTAAATCTTCAGGTCCTGTTAAATCTTGACCATTTGCTAATTCTGGATTGTCTTTTAAAGCTTTTTGTTTCGCCTGTTCTTCTTCTTTGCTGATGGTTAAATTAATCAGTTGTGAAACCAGCATTTTATTCCAATGTGATTTCTGTTCAGCTTCTGTTTTAAAGAATGGTGCTTTTTCTCGATCTGTTTCAATAGTGACATTTGGTTGATTTAAGTTTTGCGGCTTTTTCAACTCTGCCAACATATATTCATAAAACTGCTTTAAGCGATTACGATATTGTTCATGGATAACAAACGGACCTGACAAATCACCCGCTTTTAATGCCGCACCGAAATTAGCACCGTAGCTTTTTTGGTATTTTTCAATTTCAGGTGCTAAAAATAATGAATGTTCAGGATCTAAACTATCTAAATAAAAGTCTAGAATTCGTTTAGATGTATCGGCATCTAAACGCTGATTTAAATAATGCTGTCGATCTACCAAAGTTGCTAATTGACGAGAAACTAAAGCCTGCTCTTGAGTAGGAACAATTTTTTTAGTCGCGGCTGTAATTTCAGTTGCAGCAACGGCTTCATTGATTGCATGGGTAAAGAAAAAGCCGCCCGTTGCTATTGCAACTGCACACGCTATTGTTTGAAGTTTCATAAAAATTCGTACTTCCTTGGTATTTGGTCTAATTTCTTTGCTTATTTTGACTTGAAATTGGATAGATTCAATGACTTAAACAGCTTAGTTTAGTTTTATAATGTAGTTTTATCATAAACTATGCAGACAAAATGTAGCAAATCATTGCAAAATTCGGTTATTGTTTTCATGAAAAATTCCAAAACGGATACCGATATGATTGGCGCATTGATGCTCGACATCGCTGGCACAGAACTTACTCAAGAAGATATTCAACTATTACAAGCTCCGCAAGTCGGTGGTGTCATTTTATTTGGACGAAATATTGAATCACCAAAGCAAGTTCGTGCGCTAACGGACCATATGCGACAAATTCGCCCTGAAATTTTAATTGCAGTCGATCAAGAAGGTGGTCGTGTTCAACGCCTTAGAAAAGGCTTTACCCTACTTCCAGCAATGGGTCGTTTTGGCGAGCTTTATAAAACCAACCCAAATAAAGCATTAGATTTAACCGAACAATGTGGATGGTTAATGGCAACAGAAGTTCTTGCAGTTGGTATCGACTTTAGCTTCGCACCTGTACTCGATTTAAATGATGTAAGCGATGTGATTGGCGACCGTAGTTTTGCCACAAACATTGATGACATTATTCCGCTTGCAGAAGCCTTTTTAAAAGGTATGAAACGTGCAGGAATGGCATCTACAGGTAAACATTTCCCAGGTCATGGCTCTGTAAAAGCAGACTCACATGTTGCCGCGGCAATCGACTCACGCTCTTTTGATGAAATTCAACAAAAAGATATGCAGACATTTATCAAGCTAAAACCACAACTTGATGCCCTCATGCCTGCTCATGTGATTTATGACCAAGTTGACCCAAACCCTGCAGGTTTTTCTGAATTTTGGATTCAAAAAGTTTTGCGTAAAGATTTAGATTTTGACGGTGTACTTTTCTCTGACGATTTAAGCATGCAAGCGGCTTGTGTTGCAGGTGGTGCAGACTCACGTATTCAAGCTGCATTAAAAGCAGGTTGTGACATGGGCTTAGTCTGCAATGATCGTGAAGCACAATGTATTGCCCTAGAAGGAATTGTCGATTTACCACTTCCAAATCAAGCACGTTTAGAACGTATGCGTGGACGTATTCCTGATATTCAAATGGGTGATGAACTTGCATTGGGTGATGAATGGCTAAAAGTTCGAGATAACATTGTCGCATTCAAAAACTCATTATCTTAATCATTTGAAAAGAGCATCTTCGGATGCTCTTTTTTTATAGACTTAGATGAGCATTAAAAAAACAAACACATTATAAAGCGTTATATTTCACATTTTTTCTCTCAACTTAAGTTAAAACAAACATCTCAACACTCTGATTCATTTTATTTTATTAATTGAAGCTTCATTGTCCTGCTGAGGACTGTTAATATCGAGTAGAAATTTCTAAGTGATCAAACCGCTATGCAAGAGTCTATTGAACAATATATGCAAACGGTAGGACAACAAGCACGTCAAGCATCATGTGTGCTTTCAAGTGCGTCTACCCAAGCAAAAAACAATGCTTTATCTGCTATTTACACTGCTTTAGAAAACAGTGAATCTGCAATTTTAGCTGCTAATCAAATTGATATGACCAAAGCACATGCCAACAACTTGGACAGTGCTTTACTTGATCGCTTAGAACTTACCCCCACACGCTTTAAAGGCATGTTAGATGGCTTGAAAGATGTCATCAGCCTTGTAGATCCGATTGGTGAAATTACAGATTTAGCGTATCGCCCATCGGGCATTCAGCTTGGAAAAATGCGTGTGCCTTTAGGCGTGGTTGGTATGATTTACGAATCTCGACCAAACGTAACTTTAGAAGCCGCATCCCTTGCTTTAAAATCGGGTAATGCCATTATTTTACGTGGTGGTTCAGAAGCGCTTGAGTCAAATAAAGCCATTGCTGAAGCGGTTCAGCACGGTTTAAAAGTTGCAGGCTTACCTGAAAATTCGGTTCAAGTCATTAGTACCGCAGATCGTGCTGCGGTGGGTCAGCTAATTACACTCACTGAATTTGTCGATGTGATTATCCCTCGTGGTGGTAAAGGCTTAATCGAGCGTATTACTAAAGAAGCGCGCATTCCTGTCATTAAACATTTAGATGGTAATTGCCATGTATTTGTTGAAGCACAAGCAGATTTACAAAAAGCACTTCCTATTGCTCTCAATGCCAAGACACATCGTTATGGCGTATGTAATGCAATGGAATCTTTACTTGTAGATGAAAAAGTTGCTGAAGAATTTTTACCACGCATTGCTGAACTTTATGCAGAAAAACAAGTTGAGCTACGTGGTTGCTTACACACTCAAAAAATTCTGGGAAGCACTGTTATTCCTGCGACAGAAGAAGATTGGTACACAGAATACTTAGGACCAATTTTGGCAGTAAAAGTCGTTTCAGGCATAGATGAAGCCATTGAGCACATTAATAAATATGGCTCACATCATACCGATTCAATCATTACAGAAAACTTCAACCTTGCACGTCAATTTTTGGCTCGTGTAGATTCAAGTTCTGTGATGATTAATGCATCTACTCGTTTTGCAGATGGTTTTGAATATGGCTTAGGTGCTGAAATTGGTATTTCTACAGATAAAATTCATGCACGTGGTCCTGTTGGTTTAGAAGGCTTAACATCGCAAAAATGGATTGTGTTTGGTGATGGTCAAATTCGCCAATAGATCAAATTAAAGACAAACAAAAAGGGCTCATTTTCGATGAGCCCTTTTTTTATTTTTCAAAAAAATTAAGTTGATAATTTAATGAGGTTTTATTTAAAAACCGATTTAAAAATATCAAAAAATAATCACATAAACATTTTATGGATATTTTATAAACTATGCTATGTTAACTGTGTGATTAATATGAAATACCACCATTTCAATAATAAATGAGGTCTATAACTTCATAAATTTTAATTATTATTGAATTGATGGTCGATTGTGCTTAAGTCTAATCTCCTAAAGTCTATCTAGGACAAGAAAAAAGCACATGATACAAATACACACAGATCAAAAGATATAAATACATTGAATATCAATGATCCAGAGTAATAAACAACTCAAGTACGATCATTTTAGTTAAGGGAAAGGTTATGCCTAAATCAGTACTCGTCATCAATTGCGGTTCATCTTCAATTAAATTTGCACTTTTACTCGAAGATCAAGACTTCCGCATTCATGGTTTGGCTGAAAACTTAGGCACACCAGAAGCCCGAATTAAAGGCGTCACTATGGGTAATGAACCTATAGATATTAGTATTCCGAATGCAGATCACAGACAAGCATTAGAAGTTGGCTTGGAACGTCTTGCTAACTACAAACCAGATGCAATTGGTCATCGTATTGTTCATGGTGGAACAATTACCAAAGCCGAACTTATTACAGATGACATTATTCAAACTATTCGTGAAGCAACGCCACTTGCACCATTACACAACCCTGCTCACTTAGTGGGTATTGAAGCGACACAACGCTTATTCCCAGATTTACCACAAGTTGCTGTTTTCGATACTGCATTCCATCAAACGATGCCTGCACATGCATATCGTTATGCGTTACCGAAATACCTTTACACACACCATAACGTGCGTCGTTATGGTTTCCACGGCACAAGTCATGCTTATGTTTCTGAACGTGGTTCTGAACTTGCAGGTAGCTTCAAAAAAGGTGGATGGCTAACAGCACATTTAGGCAACGGTAGTTCAACCTGTGCTATTTGGAATGGACAAAGTGTTGATACATCAATGGGTTTAACACCGCTTGAAGGCGTGGTAATGGGTACACGTAGTGGTGATGTAGACCCAAGTATTCATAGTTTCCTTGCCTCTAACTTAGGTTGGGATATTTATAAAATCGACAAAATGCTGAATAGCCAAAGCGGTCTTTTAGGTCTGTCCGATCTTTCCAATGATATGCGTACGCTGATTGAAGCATCGGAACAAGGCAATGAAGATGCAACACTTGCTATTGAAGTATTCTGCTACCGATTAGCAAAATCTCTTGCTGCACTTAGCTGTGGTTTACCACAACTCAATGGTTTGTTCTTCACAGGTGGTATTGGCGAAAACTCTGCATTTATTCGTGAGAAAACCCTCGCTTACTTACCTCATTTTGGTTTCAATTTAAGCAAAGAAGCAAACGACAGCTTAAAACGTGGCACTGAAGGTCGTATTGATGCAGGCACAGGTCCACAAATTTGGGTTGTACCTACAGATGAAGAAGGTCGCATTGCCAAAGAAACGGCTTCTGTTGTTCAAAATGAGGTAAATGCATTCTTAGCAAAAAAGTCTGAAGCGGTATCGGCTTAAAACATATTTAACTCATTTTTTTGATTTTGAAGATTTAGACCTCTATGAAAACGATTTTATTGGTTCCAACTGCTGAAGGCGTCGGTTTAACATCTGCGTGTTTAGGCTTAATTTATGCTTTGGAATGCCAAGGTGTAAAAGCAGGTTTCTTAAAGCCCTTCTCTCAAGAAGCACAAGCGCAAACAGAAGATCGTACTACTGCGCTTTATCGGCATTTATTTAAAGATGAAACCGTTGAACCCATTACTTTTGAAGTACTCACAAGTCGCCTAAATCAAGGTGAAAATGATGAACTGCTTGAAGATGCTGTGCGTATGCATCGCGAAATTGCAAAAAAACATGACTTAATTATTGTTGAAGGCGTTGTGCCAACGAGTCGAGATTCTTTTGCCGCAGAAATTAATACCGCTCTTGCAAAAGCACTGGATGCCAAAGTCATTATTGTCAGTAATGCCAATATTAATCAAGCATCTGCATCTGCGGAAAAAGTTGAAAATCAATTGCGTCAATATGGTGGTATTTCGGGTGGTCGCCTTTCGGGCATTCTATTCATGCGCACCAAAGGTTTATCTGAAGATTCTGCACAAATTCCTGTTACCCTTGACCCAAGTTTACGTTTGGTTGATGAGACTCAAAGTTTCGTTGCACAAATTCAAAAAACACATGCACATATTGGCTCGAAAGATTTACCCGTTATCGGCTTAGTTCCGTTTAGTAATACGCTCAGTGTTCCACGTGTTTCCGATCTCGCATCACATATTCAAGCAAATTGGATTAATCGTGGCGATGCAAATCTGCGTCGTGTTTTGCACAGCAGTTTAATTGCTTCAAATATTGAACATGAACTCAATAAGTTTATTGCGGGTGAGCTGATCATTAGCGCATCTGACCGAATTGATGTGCTTTTAGCAAGTAGCCTTGCCAGCAGTAATGGCATTCCTTTAGCGGGTTTGGTGCTTACCGAACATCATCAACCGAATAATCAAGTTTTAAATTTCTGCCAATCTGCAATTAAGCTAGGTTTGCCAATTTTACACACCTCTTTAAGCACCTTTGAAACAGCACAAAGACTTGCCAATTTTGGCAATGAAATTCCTGTTGATGATACCGAACGTGCGAAACAAGTGACTCGTTTTGTTTCAAGCCATATTCATACAGAATGGCTCACAGATATGTTAAACGGTTCGTATCAACAACGTTTATCACCTTCTGCTTTTCGTCATGAGCTTGTGCAAAAATCCACTGCTGCAAAAAAACGTATTGTTTTACCTGAGGGTGATGAACCACGCACCATTGAAGCTGCGGCAATTTGTCAGGCTCGTGGAATTGCACAATGTATTTTATTGGCAAAACCTGAAGTTGTTGTTGAAGTTGCAAAAGCACGTGGTATTGAACTACCAAATGATTTAGAAATTATTGATCCTGATTTAATTCGAGATAATTACGTTGGGAAAATGGTTGAGCTTCGCAAAGGTAAAATTAACGAGCTTCAAGCGAAAGAGCAACTTCAAGATACCGTGGTTTTAGGTACGATGATGTTGGCTTTAGATCAAGTTGATGGTTTAGTTTCAGGTGCAGTTCATACCACTGCCAATACTGTTCGCCCTGCTTTCCAACTGATTAAAACAGCGCCTGATTATTCGCTTGTATCATCGGTATTCTTCATGTTGTTACCCGATGAAGTTTATGTTTATGGCGACTGTGCAATTAACCCAGATCCTAATGCCGAACAACTTGCTGAAATTGCCATTCAATCTGCAGATTCTGCAAAAGCATTTGGTATTGACCCTCGCATTGCCATGATTTCATATTCAACTGGCACTTCGGGTACAGGTGCAGATGTTGAAAAAGTTGCTGAGGCAACACGTATTGCCAAAGAACGTCGCCCTGATTTACTCATTGATGGACCACTTCAATACGATGCCGCTTCGGTTGAAAGTGTTGGTCGCTCTAAAGCGCCTGATTCCCAAGTTGCAGGTCGTGCCAATGTGTTTATTTTCCCAGATTTAAATACAGGTAATACAACTTATAAAGCGGTTCAGCGTTCTGCGAATGTAGTGAGTGTTGGTCCTATGCTTCAAGGTTTAAACAAACCTGTAAATGACTTGTCACGCGGTGCATTGGTGGATGATATTGTATTTACCATTGCTCTAACGGCAATTCAAGCTGAGCAACAGTCGGTTTAAAATCTAATTTTGACTTAAACGTTTTAACAACCCCACCCTATCGAATGATGGGGTTTTTTATTTTTAGTATCAACTATGATATTGACTTCACTTCCATAACAAGCAAAACTAATCTCCGACTTAAAATAATTAAAGTTATAAAATCAATACTTTATGGCACTTATTATTTAATATTCCATGTAAATAAAAGTACTCCAAGCACAAACAAAGAGTTATAAAATTATGAAAAATTTCGTTTTATTTTTAAGAGCTAACACAAACATGTCTCCTGAAGCATTCAGCGATCCTAAAGAAATTGAGCTAAGAATGGCTTGGCTTAAAAATCTTGAAGAATCTGGTGCTGTTGTAAATTTAGGTGGAACAATGCCACCTATTCCAACTATGGCAACAACTTTATTCGCAGATGGCTCAACAACTCTTGGTGCGTTTAAAGAAGTTTCACACTTTTTAACAGGCTATATTATTGTGAAAGCTGAAAGCTTAGAAGCAGCTTTAGAATTAGCAAAAACAAATCCAATTTTAGTTGCAGGCGGTAGCGTAGAAGTACGAGAAATTCTTTTACGTTAATACATAATTATTAAAGTATTCCGTCATCCAGAAATGACATCCTACCCTATCGAATGATGGGGTATTTTTATGTTTAGAATAATAAAGCTAAAAAGGCATTTGAGATTTGAGATTTGAG
>NZ_LWRV01000080.1:82895-136874 GCF_009372215.1 Acinetobacter portensis
ATTTGAGATTTGAGATTTGAGAAGATTATTATTTTTATAAGATTTTAAGCAAAAAAAAAGAAGATAAAGCTTAGGCTTGATCTTCTTGCTGACCGTAGAACCAAGTTGCTGCGATAAACATAGAAAAACCAACCACTGACATCACTGCTGTAACCATCATTTCATACTCTAACTTTGATATGAATATTATCTTAAAGTTTTATGACAGTTATATGACAAATATGAAACATTATAAATAATTATTATAGCAATAAATATCAATTACTTAGTAAATAAAAGTACATTCTACGCTATCAAATATTACAAATATTTCATGAAATATGACAAGAAAAACATCAAAAAACCATCAAATATGACAGCTAGAACCACAATTATGACAACACATTAAACTTTCGCCCAAAGCTTGATCAAAACACCCACAAAACTCACTTTTTATCTTATAATTTAGCCCGCTAGCTAACAGCCCGCTCAAGAGATTTTTGTATGACTACTATTATCAAGCAAGATGACTTGATCACATCGGTTAAAGATGCGCTTCAGTTCATTTCATACTACCACCCACAAGACTTCATCCAAGCGATGAGCCGTGCGTATGACCGTGAAGAAAACAAAGCTGCAAAAGATGCGATCGCACAAATCTTAATTAACTCTCGTATGTGTGCAGAAGGACATCGTCCAATTTGCCAAGATACCGGTATCGTAAACGTATTCGTTGAAGTGGGCATGGACGTTAAATTCGATTTAACGATGGGCTTAGACGACGCGATTAATGAAGGTGTACGCCAAGGTTACTTAGAAAACTCAAATATCCTACGCGCATCTGTACTTGCAGACCCTGCTTTTGGTCGTAAGAATACTAAAGACAATACACCTGCTGTGATCTACCACAAACTTGTTCCAGGTAACAAAGTAGATATCACTGTTGCAGCAAAAGGTGGCGGTTCAGAGAACAAATCTAAACTGGCAATGCTTAACCCATCTGACTCAATCGTGGATTGGGTACTTAAAACTGTTCCTACGATGGGTGCAGGCTGGTGTCCACCGGGTATGCTGGGTATTGGTATTGGTGGTACTGCTGAAAAAGCCATGATGCTAGCAAAAGAAGCACTCATGGAAGAATTGGACATGGACGAACTTCTTCGTCGTGGTCCACAAAGCAAACTTGAAGAACTTCGTATCGAAATCTTCGAAAAAGTAAATGCACTTGGTATTGGCGCACAAGGTCTTGGCGGTTTAACCACTGTTCTTGACATCAAGATTAAAGATTACCCTTGTCACGCTGCGGGCAAACCAGTCGGTATGATTCCAAACTGTGCTGCAACTCGCCACGCACACTTCACATTAGATGGTTCAGGCGTTGCAAATATTATTGCACCTAGCTTATCTGACTATCCTGAAGTGACTTGGGATTCTTCAACATCGAAAAGTGTTGACCTAGATAACTTAACGCAAGAAGAAATGAACCAATGGCAGCCGGGCGACACCTTGCTTCTTAACGGTACAATCTATACAGGTCGTGACGCTGCTCACAAACGTATGGTTGATATGTTAAACAACGGTGAAGAGCTTCCTGTAGATCTTAAAGGTAAATTTATTTACTACGTAGGTCCTGTAGATCCTGTTGGTGATGAAGTGGTTGGCCCTGCTGGCCCGACTACAGCGACTCGTATGGATAAATTCACACGTCAAGTACTCGAAGCAACTGGTCTTTATGGCATGATTGGTAAAGCAGACCGTGGTCCTGCTGCCGTTGAAGCAATTAAAGACAACAAAGCAACTTACTTGATGGCTGTGGGTGGTGCTGCTTACTTAGTATCTAAAGCAATCCGTGAAGCTGAAGTTGTTGCCTTTGCTGACCTTGGTATGGAAGCAATCTACAAGTTTGTTGTAAAAGATATGCCTGTATCTGTAGCTGTTGACGTAAATGGTACGTCTATTCATGCAACTGCACCAAAAATTTGGCAAGCGAAAATTGGTAAAATCCCAGTAACAGATGCCATCAAACAAGTTGTGAAAGAAGTTTATACCGAAGAAGAAATTAAAGCCTATAACACCTTTTTATCAACACCAGAAGGCAAATCAATTAACAGAAAAAGTACGGATACAATGCTAAAAATTCAAACAGCAATTGAAAGGATCGCCCAAGAAACGATGCAAAATTCAGACTATGAAAAAGAAATTTTGAAAATAATTGAACCATTAACAAAACACTGAATTTATGTTTAAACAAAAAAAACGCGCCTTAAGGCGCGTTTTTTTAAAACAAAAATAAATTAAGCAGATTTATTTACCAACTTAAGATCAACTTTTGCTTCTTCTTTTTTAACTTCTTGCTTTGGCTGACGCTCAGCTTTAAGCTCTGGTTGAGCATTATCATTAATAACCGCTTCATTCACCACAACCGTGCCAACATCTGTACGGCTTGGTAAGTCATACATTGTTTCAAGCAATGAGTTTTCAAGAATAGAACGCAAACCACGTGCACCCGTATTACGTTCTAATGCTTTTTTCGCAACAGCACGTAATGCAGTTTTTTCAAAAACTAAATCTACATTTTCCATGTCAAATAAGTATTGATATTGACGTGTTAATGCATTTTTAGGTTCAGTCAGAATTTGCATTAATGCATCTTCATCTAGCTCATCAAGTGTTGCAACAACAGGAACACGACCAATGAATTCTGGAATTAAACCAAACTTCACTAAGTCATTTGATTCAACTTGACGGAACAAATCAGAAAGCTTTTTAGTTTCATCTTTTTTACGCACTTCTGCAGTAAAACCAATGCCACCTTTTTCTTGACGTTGTTGCACAATTTTTTCAAGACCCGAGAATGCACCACCACAAATAAATAAGATGTTTGAAGTATCAACTTGAATCAATTCTTGTTGAGGATGCTTGCGACCACCTTGTGGTGGAATTGCAGCAACTGTTCCTTCAATCATTTTAAGTAAAGCTTGTTGTACACCTTCACCTGAAACATCACGTGTAATTGATGGGTTTTCAGATTTACGCGTAATCTTGTCGATTTCATCGATATAGATAATGCCCTTTTGCGCTTTTTCTACATCGTAATCTGCTTTTTGAAGAAGTTTTTGTACAATATTTTCAACATCTTCACCCACATAACCTGCTTCGGTTAATGTAGTTGCATCTGCAATTGCAAAAGGAACATCAAGTAAACGAGCAAGTGTTTGAGCAAGCAATGTTTTACCTGAACCTGTAGGACCTACAAGCATGATGTTACTTTTTGAAATTTCGATACCATCTTCTGCTTTATGACCACTATTTTGCACTTTTAAGCGTTTGTAATGGTTATAAACTGCAACAGATAACGTTTTTTTCGCAACATCTTGACCAATTACATATTGGTCTAATGCCGCACGAATTTCATGTGGCTTTGGTAATGGTTTAGTCGCCCAATCGCTAGATTCTACTTGCTGACTGGTTTGCACTAAATCTAGGCATACGTCCACACACTCATTACAGATATATGCGTCCTCGCCTGCAATCAGTTTCCCGACTTCAGACTGCGTTTTACCGCAAAATGAACAACTCTTATGTTCTTGAGGATGTTCGGACATATTTACTCCAATAACTAATCTTTTTTTTAAATTGATGGGCGTTTAGATAAAACTTCATCGACTAAGCCGTATTCTTTTGCTTGTTGTGCAGTCATGAAATTGTCACGATCTGTATCTTTAGCAAGGCGTTCATAGTCTTGACCACTATGTTCAGCCATTAAACGGTTTAAACGCTCTTTAATGAATAGAATTTCACGTGCATGAATTTCAATATCAGAGGCTTGACCACGGAAGCCACCAAGCGGTTGGTGAATCATCACACGTGCATTTTCAAGGCAATAACGCTTACCTTCAGCACCAGCATTGAGTAAGAATGCACCCATTGACGCAGCTTGACCTAAACAATAAGTCACAACGTCTGGCTTAATAAATTGCATAGTATCGTAAATTGCCATACCAGCAGTTACAGAGCCACCAGGTGAATTGATATATAAGTGGATATCTTTATCTGGATTTTCAGCTTCTAAGAACAACATTTGCGCCACAATTAAGTTCGCCATGTTGTCTTCAACTTCACCTGTTAAAAAAATCACACGTTCACGTAAAAGGCGTGAGAAAATATCAAATGAACGTTCACCACGGGAAGACTGTTCTACCACCATTGGAACTAAAGCATTTTCAATTGTTGGAACATACATACGTTTATTTATTCCTAAATTCTTGTGAGTTAACCCATAGCCACAATATGAGGGATATTTGCCAAAATTGCAAAATATTCGAGATTAAATAGCAGAAATTTTTACATCAAACTCATCAAAGAAAAAGTGATTTCTATATTTTATTTTCATAAAAAAAGGCGCTTTAAGCGCCTTTTTTTATTTCAGCTAGAAATTAGCCTTGTTGACGAGCTTGTTGCTCTTTCAATAAGTCTTCATAGCTTACTTTTGTATCAGTTACTTTAGCAGAAGCTAAAATGTGATCTACAACTTGATCTTCTAATACAACAGCTTCAATTTGTTGACGTTGTTGAGCATCATTTTTGAAGAATTCGATTACTTCGTTTGGATCTTCGTAAGAAGAAGCCATGTCAGCAATGTAAGCTTCAACACGAGCAGCATCTACTTCAATTTTAGATTCAGCTAAAACACGGCTTACTAATACGCCAAGCTTAACTGCTTTTTCAGCTTGCTCTTTGAACAAATCATCTGGAAGCATGCTGCTATCAAATGCTTTAGCGCCTTGAGCACCAAACTGTTGAGTAAATTGTTGAATCATTTGTTGACGTTGACGGTCAATTTCTTGAGTTAACATAGACTCAGGAATTTCAACTTCGTTTGCAGCTACAAGTGCATCAAAAGCTGCGCCTTTAACTTGGTTACGAAGACCATTTTTCACTTCACGTTCCATGTTTTTGCGAACGTCAGCTTTAAGTTTTTCAACGCCTTCTTCTTCAGTCAAACCAAATACTTTTAAGAATTCAGCATCAATTTCTGGAAGTTTTTGTTTTTCAACAAGCTTCACAGTAATTTTGAATTGAGCAGCTTTACCTGCAAGGTTTTCAGCTTGGTAGTCTTCAGGGAAAGTTACATCAATAACTTTCTCTTCGCCTTTCTTCATACCAACGATACCGTCTTCGAAGCCAGGGATCATACGACCTGAACCTAATACAAGTTTAAAGTCTTCAGAAGAACCGCCTTCAAACTTCTCGCCATCTACAGAACCTTCAAAGTCGAAAGTTACTTGCATGTCTTTTTTAGCCATGCCTTTCGTTTCAGCCCAAGAAGCGCGTTGCTTTTGAAGATTTTCGATCATTTGATCTACATCTTTGTCGTTTACTTCAGTTGATTTACGTTCAACTGTTAAACCATCAAACTTAACATCAACTTCAGGATAAACTTCTACAGTTGCTTCATAAACTAAAGCATCATCTTTCATTTCAGTTTTATCGATGTTTGGCATACCAACAGCGTTGATTTTCTCTTGTTGGATTGCTTCGAAAACTGTGTCACGAATAATGTCGTTAACAACTTCTTGATAAATACCAGCACCGTATTCGCGACGAACTACGTTCACAGGTACTTTACCCGCACGGAAGCCGTTAATCTTTACAGTTTTGGCAGTGCGTTTCAAACGAGCTTCAAATTGCTCATTAATACGGCTCGTCGGTACAGATACGTTTAAACGACGGGCAACGCCCGAAACCGCTTCAGAAGTTACTTGCATGGCTTCCTCGATATAATTGGAAATAACAGTTTTTTAAAAGTGCCACATTATATGACAACATTTAAAGATATACAAAAAAAGGATTATATCACTTTTAGCTATAGTCTTTGTACAAAGCACTTGCTCATATTTATTAGGTAACAATCAAGAGGAAATTGTGTAGTTTTAATTGCAAATAATAATACTTATCGTTACCATTGAGATACTTGTTTACTTTGTGTATTTTTTATTCTTTTTTTATTAGGGCATTGTTATGAATTACATTAAAAGTCGTAAGAAACGAACAAGAATCGCTGTTGCCTCTTTAATCAGCTTTTCAACTCCACTTACATTTGCAGACCAAGATCAAAACTCACATCAACTTGAAACAATCTCCTCTACGGCAGAGCACACAAGCTATTATATTAAAGAATCTAATAATTCAAAAATAACAACAAAACTTCTAGATACACCACGCACAATCAACATTATTTCTAAAGAAGAAATTGATGAACGTGGTGCTACGTCTTTGCAAGATGTTCTAAGAACCACCCCTGGCATTACCTTAGGGGCTGGTGAAGGAGGAACACCAATGGGTGATCGTCCTTTTATTCGTGGTTATGAAGCAAGTACAGATATTCTTATTGACGGCATGCGTGATTATGCACGTGGATCTCATGAAACATTTAACCTTGAAGCTGTAGAAGTGAGTAAAGGTCCTGGGTCTGTATATTCAGGACGTGGCTCTACAGGTGGTACGATTAATTTAATTACTAAAAAACCTAAAGATAAAACAGAATCCGAAATTACTTCTGAATATCAAACATCTGGTAAAGGACATACAAAATATCGCTTCACTACAGATAACAATATTGCCATTAACGACAATATTGCTGTGCGCTTAAATGCAATGCTAGATCAAGGCGAAACTGCTCGACGTGATAATGTTGAAGTTGACCGTTGGGGTATTGCGCCATCTATCACTTTTGGTCTGAACACACCAACACGTTTAACTTTAGGTTATAACTACTTAGAGTTTAATGATACCCCAGATATGGGAGTACCATTTAGCAATACAATGAATTTATGGGGAAATACCCCTTTTGAAGGTGGTAAGTTTGATACTAACTATGGTCGCCCGGGTGTTGATTTCAGAAAATATGAATCTGAAAGCTTTAACTTAAATCTTGAACATGATTTCAACGACAATCTTTCTCTAAAAGCTGTAGTAAAAGACTTAACGAGTATGCAAGATTACTTCTTTACTCGTGTAAGTTTTGAATGTACTAACCGTGGTGGTTCTGCCATAAATACAGACAACTCAGCATGTAGTGCAAATGGTACAGATCTTTATTATAACCGTGGAGATCGCGCTCGATATCGTGAAAGTCATTCAAGTGTTGGTCAACTTGACCTAACAGGTAAATTTAATACCGGAAATATTACACACAACTTTGTTGTTGGTGCAGATTACAGTAAAGAGCGCATTAGCAACAAAGATACAACTGTTACAGGTTTACCATCTAATGAAAAAGTTGACTTGTACAATCCAACGTACGGTGATTATAGTAATTTTAAAATCACTTACGGTCCTAAAACTCGTGCAGGTGAAATTGAAGTCTTTGGTCTTTACTTATTCGACAACATAAATCTGACAGAAAAGTTTGATGTTAATCTAGGTTTACGTTTTGATGATTATAAATCTACTGATTTAATCGATACTGTATCTGACAATATGTTCAACTACCAACTTGGTACTGTATATAAAATCGCACCTAATGGTCGTATTTATGCTAACTACGCAACTTCAATGAATCCTAGTGGTGATAACTTAGGACAAGCTGGCGGTGCTGATGGTGTAGCAAGCGGTAATAGACTAAGTGACAATATCGATCCAGAAGAAACTCGTAGTATTGAACTGGGGACTAAATGGGAAGTACTTAATGAGCGCTTAGCTTTAAATGCCGCTATATTTGAAACTAAAAAAACGAATGCACGTACAACTGATATTGATGGAACTGTAAGTGTTAATGGTAAAAATCGTGTTCGTGGTTTTGAACTAAGTGCAATTGGGCAAATTACACCGAAGTGGGATATTTCCGCTGGATACACCTATCTAGATAGCAAAATTCTAGATAATGGCTATGTAAATGGTGCTATCAGTCCAGAGAATGGCAATAAAATGAAATATATTGCTAAAAATAGTGCTAATTTGTGGACGACTTACCAAGTCCTAGATAAATTGCGTCTTGGTGGTGGCATTTCATATGTAGATGATCGTTTCGCGAACGATGCAAATGAATACATATTGCCATCACATGTCCGTTTTGATGCATTCGCAAGTTACCAATTAATGCCAGAAGTAGGTCTTCAATTAAATATTAACAACATTACAAACGAACGTATTTACGATGCTTCACATGTTGGTATTTTCTCAACTGTAGCTCCTGGTCGCTCATTTGCCCTTAAAGGAACATATCGTTTCTAAATAAACGATATTCAATGTAATAAAAAAGGGGGATTTCTATAAATCCCCCTTTTTTTTATGACTCATAAAAAATAAATATCTTTCATGAGTATGACTTACAGAAAGCTTCAATGAATATCACTAAATTTATTTCACGCAGTGAAGCACTTTCAAAAAGTCACCACGTATTAAGCCTAAACTGAATGCATTATTATCCTTAATTAAACTACATTCATATTCCCAATAATTAAAGAAAAAACATACGATTTTATCTATTCCATTATAAAACATGAACTTAAATTATTTTTGTTACATTATTTCATTCAAACTTCCTTATTTTCTACACAAAAGAATCGTTATTACCAATTTCAACCTACAGACTAAATAAATAGGAATCATTACTATTCGCACTCAATATTCTCCTCTATCCGTTGGGTTTGAAATGGCTTTCATTAAAACGCGTAAAAAAATCGTATCTTCTGCGATTGCATCATCTCTAAGCATTATGGCTGGACACGCAATTGCCCAAGATCAAGCAACACAGCTCGATACAATTCACTCAGAAGCAACAGCTCAACAAAAACAAAGCTTAAAAGTAGATAAATCGGCAAATACTAAATTTGTTGCTCCCCTTTTAGATACGCCTAAATCGGTTTCTGTAATTTCAAAACAACTCATTCAAGATACTCAAGTTACAACATTAAGTGATGCACTTCGTACTGTACCTGGTATTACTTTAGGTGCGGGTGAAGGTGGTAACCCAAATGGTGACCGTCCATTTATTCGTGGTTATAACTCTGAAAGCTCGATGTATGTCGATGGTGTACGTAGCGCAACTTCACAAAACCGTGAAATGTTTGCGGTAGAACAAGTGGAAGTAACTAAAGGTTCTGCTTCTGCAATGGGCGGTGCTGGTACTACAGGTGGTAGTATCAACATGGTTTCTAAAGTTGCTAAAAAAGGTGACTCTTTAGAAGGTTCTGTTGCAGCAGGTACTGATGCCTACAAACGTATCACCCTAGATGCCAATAAAGATTTTGGTAACGGTATTGCCGCTCGTGTTGCTGTAATGGGTCACGAAAATGAAAAAGCGGGTCAACACAACGGCGCTGAATATTCACGTGTTGGTATTGCGCCAAGTATTACTTTTGGTCTAGATACAGACACTCGCGCAACTTTAAGCTACTACTACCTAAAATCTGATGATACTCCAGATTCTGGCGTTCCATACCAATATGACACAGTAAATAAAGGCTCAGCAGGTAAACCAGTTGATGTAAAACAAGGTATTTACTATGGTTGGAAAGATCGTGACTTCCAAAAACAAGAAAATCAAAATGGTACAATCAAATTAGAACATGATTTGACTGACAACCTTACGATTAGCAACACGGCTGTATACGGCAAGTCTAAAAACAATTACGTCATTACTCAGCCTGATGACTCTCAAGGTAACGTTGCCAATGGTAAAGTTTGGCGTCGCGCAAATACTCGCATTACCGATACCACCACATTTACCGACCAACTTGCATTAACAGGTAAATTTAATACTGGTGCATTCAAACACTCTTTTAACACAGGTGTTGAATATAGCCGTCAAGATTCGGACCGTGGCAACTACAAACTAACTGACTCAAATACATCAGCGATTGATAAAGGCTCTTGTGCTTTAGCCAATCCAAATGGTTGGTGTACTGATCTAAACAATCCAAACCCAAATGATCCATGGTTAGGTAACATTGCTGCAAATCCAAAATCAACAAATGTAACAACTGAAAATACATCTGTTTATTTCTTAGATAACATTGAAATTAATCCACAATGGTTATTAGATTTAGGCGTTCGTTGGGATCAATTCGATAGCAAATGGACGGCTATTCAAGATCAAACAGATCGTAAAGGCAACGTGACAGATAAAGCTGGTACACAATACAAGAGTAAATCAGACTTTTTCAATTACCAAGCAGGTTTAACCTATAAACCAACTGAAAATGGCTCTATCTATGCAAGTTATGCAACATCAACAAATCCTGTAGGTGTAGATGGAGGTGATGGTTCTGAAGGTATTAATTCAGGCACAAGTTCATATATCAATGACTTGAAACCAGAAGAAGTTCGTACCATGGAGCTTGGTACAAAGTGGGATTTATTTAATAAAAATTTAAATCTAACAGCAGCTATTTTCCGTACTGAAAAAACCAATACACGCTCAACAGATGCAAATGGTTTAACAAGCAACATTGGTAAAACACGTGTTGATGGTATTGAATTAGGTGCAAATGGTAACATCACGGATAAATGGGCTGTATCTGCAGGTTATACATATTTAGATAGCGAACTTCTTGACGGTGGTTTTACAAATATCGAAAAAGATAGTGCTAAACCAGCAATCTATGTACCTAATCCAAGTAACGGTAATCAAGTTCAAAACGTTGCAAAACACTCAGCAACACTTTGGACAACTTATGCTGTAACTCCTGCGTTTACTGTAGGTGCTGGCGCTGTAGCAATGGACAAAGTCTATGGTGATGCAGCAAACACTAAATGGGTTTCAGGCTACGTTCGTTACGATGCAATGGCTCGTTATAACGTAAACAAGAATGTTGATCTACAATTGAACATCAACAACCTTTCTGACAAACGTTATTTCACTAAAGCTTATGCATCTCACTATGCAGTTGAAGGCGAAGGTCGTAGCGCAGTATTGGCTGTAAACTTCAAATACTAAGTTTTAAATATTAAATCCCATATTAATACCATGGGATTTAAACTAAAATAGCCTTTAACCATAGGGGCTATTTTTATATATAACTGCTATAAATAATTTAATTATATTTTCAGAAGGTATTGCCGTGATTCATCATATTCCCAATGTCTTAACCAAAGAACAAGTTCAATATTTTCGTTCAGAAATGGACAAAGTAAATTGGGTAGATGGTAAAGTTTCTACGGGATCACTTTCTGCAAATGTAAAACAAAATCAACAATTACCCGAAGATCATCCTTTAACAAATCATTTAGGCGATATTATTTTAGATGCGCTATCTAAGCATCCATTATTTATTTCTGCCGCTCTGCCTTTAAATATTTTACCGCCCTATTTTAATCGATATGAAAACAATGAAACATTTGGCTTTCATGTCGATAATTCAATTCGTTGGATCAAAGGTACTAAAGATCGTATTCGTACAGATTTATCCTGCACCATCTTTTTAAGCGAACCTGACGAATATGAAGGTGGTGAATTGGTTGTAGAAGATACTTATGGTTATCATGAAGTTAAACTTCCTGCGGGTGATTTAATTTTATATCCATCTACCAGTGTTCACGAGGTTACACCTGTAACTTCAGGCTGTCGTGTGGGTTCATTTTTCTGGATTCAAAGCATGATCCGAGAAGATGCAGATCGACATATGCTTTTCAACTTAGACCAAACTATTCAAAATTTACGGATGCAATTGGGCGATAGCCATGAAGAAGTGGTAAAACTCACCAGTCTTTACCATAATTTAATGCGTAAATGGGCTGAAATTTAATAAGAATTGCCCTCTAACTTCAAAGGATTTTTCATGAATATGAAAACTATTTTAGAACCGCTGAACCAAATTCCAGCACATCTACAAACTATTCATGACTATGAAATTGAAGCAGAAAAACATCTATCAGATATGGTTTGGAGCTACTTACAAGGTGGCTCAATGGATGAAATCAGCGTTCAAGACAATGTAGATCAATTCAACGACATTCAGCTTTTACCTCGAATGCTCAAAGATTTAACGCATGGTCATACTGAATGTGAAATTTTAGGTCAAAAATATCCTCACCCTATTTTTCTTGCGCCTATTGGTCATCAACAACAATTTCATCCTGAAGCAGAAGCTGCATCGGCATTAGCGGCAGAAGTTCTTGGTAGCAATATTGTTTTAAGTACATTTACCAATACCGACATGCGAAGCCTTAAAAAAGAAAATCCATACAAATGGTTTCAATTGTATTGGCAAGGTGAACGTGAAAAATCTTTGGCTTTAGTGAAAATGGCAGAAGAACATCATTACAAAGCTATTGTGATTACGGTTGATTCCCCTCATACAGGCATTCGTGACCGTGAACGTAAAGCATTTTTTCATTTACCTGAAGGAATGCAACATCCGCACACGCCTACACACGTCCCTCTTCCTGAATTAAAAGATGGTGATCATCCTGTTTTTAATGGATTAATGAAAATTGCACCAACGTGGGATGATATTGCGTGGATTGTTCAACAAACAAATTTACCTGTAATTTTAAAAGGAATTACTCACCCACAAGATGCGCTTTTAGCGATTAAACATGGTGTTCAAGGGCTGATTATTTCAAATCATGGCGGACGTGTTTTAGATACATGTATATCTCCAATTTTAGCTTTACAGATGATTAAAAAAGTCGTTCCTACCGATTTTCCATTACTTTATGATGGCGGTATTCGACGTGGATCTGATGTATTTAAAGCCATTGCATTAGGTGCTTCAGCTGTATTTATTGGTCGACCATATATTTATGGTTTAGCGACGGCGGGTGCTTTAGGCGTTGCACATGTACTTAAAATATTAAAAGAAGAGTTTGAAATCACTATGGCTCTTATGGGAACAGCTACAGTAAATGAAATTAATAAAGAATATATTTTTCAATATTAATTGAATTTACGGAATATTTTCTCACTATTTGTTATGAAGCTGCAAATTTAGGAATTTTTTTTCGGAATAAGTATTTTAAAATTTAGTTATAGATTTACAAGACTTACGGTAAAGCTAAGTTTCAATTTTTTAAGAATATTTTACAACTTTTGGCTAAAGACCCCGAAGTATCTCTTGTAAATTGTTAGAATAGACACAATCTATAAAAGTAGTACGTTGCCGTTATCCACGATTAGAAGCAACCAATACTACACAAGGAGTTTTCACATGATGTTGGCAGATCCAAGTAAAAAATACCGTCGCATGTATCAGCGTGTTGACTTACCAGACCGTCAATGGCCAAACAATGAAATCAATAAAGCGCCAATCTGGATGAGCACGGACCTACGTGACGGTAACCAAGCGATCTTCGAGCCAATGAACATTGAACAAAAATTCAAAATGTTCCAAATGCTTGTGAAAATTGGTTTCAAACACATTGAAATTGGCTTCCCTTCTGCATCTCAAATTGACTTCGATTTCACCCGTAAATTGATTGAAGAAGGTCATATTCCAGATGATGTTTATATTGAAGTTTTAGTTCAAGCACGTGATCATTTAATTCAACGTACTTTTGAATCTTTACAAGGTGCGAAACGTGCCATTGTGCATATCTACAACTCGAATTCTCCAACATTCCGTAATAAAGTATTGAATGTTGATGTTGCTGGTGCAAAAAAATTAGCAATGAATGCGGCGCAAAAAGTAAAAGAATATGCGTCAAAGCAACCTGAAACTGAATTTATTTTCCAATATAGCCCTGAATGTTTTACTGCAACAGAATTAGAAGTTGCCAAAGATGTTTGCGATGCTGTGACTGAAATTTGGGAAGCATCTCCAACAAACAAAGTGATTTTGAACTTACCTGCAACTGTTGAGGTTTCAGGCCCACATGTTTATGCAGACCAAGTTGAATGGATGCATCGCAACTTAGAACGTCGTGATGGTGTGATTATTTCGGTTCACTGTCATAACGACCGTGGCTGTGGTATTGCAGCTTCTGAACTTGCCATTATGGCAGGTGCAGACCGAGTCGAAGGCTGTGTCTTTGGTAATGGTGAACGCACAGGTAATGTAGACGTTGCAGCAATTGCTTTGAATATGTATACCCAAGGTGTTGCACCTGAATTAGACTTCTCAAATATCAACGAAATTATTGCAACCGTTGAAGAATGCACTGGCTTACCTGTTCACCCTCGCCACCCATATGCAGGTGACTTGGTATTCACAGCATTCTCTGGTTCACACCAAGATGCGATTAAAAAAGGTTTTGATCACCAAAAGAATGAAGAAATTTGGGATATGCCTTACTTACCAATCGACCCTAAAGATTTAGGACGCGATTATGATGCTGTGATTCGTGTGAATTCACAGTCGGGTAAAGGTGGTATTTCTTACTTGTTAGAATCGAATTACAACGTCGTTTTACCACGTCGTATTCAAATTGAATTCTCGCAAATTGTTCAGCAAAAAACTGATGAAGATGGCACTGAAATTTCTGCTCAAGCAATTTGGTCATTGTTCAAAGATACTTATGTTGCAGCCAAAGATGCTCATTATTCAGTGAAAAATTATAAATTGTCTGATGAAAATGGCAGCCAAGTGATTGAGCTAGATGTTGAAATCAATGGTCAAACTCAGCGTTTACGCGGTGAAGGTAATGGTCCAATTTCAGCTATTTTAGATGCACTTCAATTGCCAATTGATGTTTTAAGCTATGAAGAACGTAGTATTAGTTCTGGCGCACATGCAAAAGCTTTAGCATTAATTGAACTTCAAGTGAAAGGTGTTGGAAAATCTGCATTTGGTGCAGGTGTTCATGACAACATTGTAACTTCATCGATCGAAGCAATTATGGCATGTACGAATCGTTTAATTGATCAAGGTGTTCTTAGCACAGATCAAGTGATTGCTGCTGTAGTTTAAGCTATAAAACTATTTTGAAAAGGATACCCCAAGTGGTATCCTTTTCTTTATTGATCCTAAAGATTTAAGGCGAATTATTCCTGTGTCTTTTCCAGCTGACTCAGTGGGTTTAGTTACCCCGCAAAAGTTCCTTTTCGAAGAGCCATTAGAGCTCGAATGTGATCGAATTCTTCCACGTTTTGAACTTATGGTTGAAACTTACGGTGAACTTAATGCCGATAAGTCGAATGCTATTCTTATTTGTCATGCATTATCGGGGCATCATCACGCTGCGGGTTATCATCATGAAGATGATAAAAAACCAGGTTGGTGGGATGCTTGTATTGGCCCAGGTAAAGCAATTGATACTTCAAAATTCTTTGTCGTTGCACTCAATAATATTGGTGGATGTAGTGGCTCTACAGGCCCGACATCACCAAATCCCGAAAATGAAAACCGTCCATACGGCCCAGACTTTCCCCTTGTAACGGTTCGTGACTGGGTAAAAACGCAAGCCTTACTGTCGGATCGTTTAGGCATTGATGTTTGGTATTCGGTTATTGGTGGTTCTTTGGGTGGCATGCAAGCTTTGCAATGGTCTGTCGATTATCCAGATCGCCTGCAAAAATGCGTGATTATTGCCAGTGCACCAAAACTATCTGCACAAAATATTGCATTTAACGAAGTTGCACGTCAGTCAATTTTGTCAGATCCAGATTTCCACAACGGACGCTATTTAGAAAATGATAGCTATCCTAAACGTGGTTTAATTTTGGCTCGTATGGTCGGACACATCACCTACTTGTCAGAAGAAGCAATGAAACAAAAATTTGGTCGTGACTTAAAGTCTGGCAAATTTATGTATGGTTTTGATGTTGAATTCCAAGTGGAAAGCTACTTACGCTATCAAGGTGAACAATTCAGCCGTAACTTCGATGCCAATACTTATTTAATTATGACCAAAGCCTTGGATTATTTTGATCCTGCTCGTGAATATGAACTTTCACTTAAAAATGCAATGGCAAATACCAAATGTAAGTTTTTAGTCGTTTCTTTTACGACAGATTGGCGTTTTACCCCTGCTCGTTCGCAAGAAATTGTAGATGCATTAATTAGCAACTTTAAACCTGTCAGCTACTTAGATATTGATGCAGAACAAGGTCATGACTCTTTCTTATTCCCTATTCCACTGTATGTGCAATCATTACGTGCATTTTTAGGTGGTGAAGAACACCTCCAAGCGACAAAGGAGGCTGTGTAATGCGTATCGATCATCAACTTGCTGAAAAGTGGATTAAGCCAGATTCCAGCGTTCTCGATTTGGGTTGTGGCGATGGTGAACTGCTTGCTCATATGAGCAAAAAGCACAATATTCGTGCATACGGATTAGAAATTGATCAAGAAAAGATTGCAATTGCAGTCAGTAGAGGGTTAAATATTGTTCAGCAGGACTTAAATTTAGGTTTAAGTCGATTTGCCGACCAGTCTTTTGACTATGTTGTCATGGCACAAGCTTTGCAAGCTGTAGATGCACCAGACGTATTATTACGAGATATGGTGCGCGTGGGGAAACAAGCCATTATTACATTCCCAAACTTTGCACATTGGAAGACCCGTTCTTTCCTTGCGCTTAAAGGGAAGATGCCTGTTTCAGAAGCTTTACCTTATATGTGGTATAACACCCCAAATATTCATTTATGTACTTTCCGAGACTTTGAAGCACTTTGTGCAGAAAATAATATTCGGATTATTAATCGACTTGCCGTAAATGGTAACCAAGAAGACAGTTTACTGAGTAAACATCTTCCTAATTTGTTTGGTGAAGTCGCAATTTATCGAGTGAGCGCTCTATGAAAAAACTATTATTAAGCACGACGCTACTGGTTGGACTTTTTAGCATACAAGCCCATGCAGATTACGTTTCACCGAAACCAACCGTTTCAAGCCAAGCAGCTCAATATTCAATTATGGATATTAACAGCCTCATTAAAGCTGCAAAATCAGGGCAACCTGGGGCACAATTTTACTTAGCGACTAAATACCAACAAGGTAAAGACGTTAAACAAGATAATGCTCAAGCATTTGCGTGGTACAAAGCCGCTGCCGACCAAGGATTATCCCCGGCACAACTGAATGTTGGACGTATGCTTGCAGATGGCATTGGCGTTCGTAAAGATGAATCTTTAGCACGTAAATACTTTGAAAAAGCAGCAAGTCATGGTGATAACCGTGCAAGTTTTAACTTAGCTATGATGGAAGAGCAAAAGAAAAATTACGTGGGTGCATATCAATGGTATGAACTTTCTACACGTGATGGCATGCTCGATAACAAAGTGATTACACTTTCTGAAGGTAAAAAAACTGCGTTAGCTGCAAACTTAACTCAAGATCAAATTCGTGCTGCACGTGACCGTGCGGACAAATGGATTCAAGCACAATAAGCTTCCATTTCATGTGAAAAAGCACCTTCGGGTGCTTTTTATTTACACATTTTAAACTTACAAATTTCATAAAAATGATTATTAATAACGGCTTATACATCAAATAAATCTTACTTATTTTTACTTTGGATAAAAAATGAAAAATTATTCTATAGCTCTCCTAACTTTAAGTCTTTTGGTTTTAGTTGGTTGTGGTTCGACTGCTTCATGGAAAAAAAATGGCATATCTCGTTATGATATGCAAAATACTTTAGCCAAATGCCGATACGATGTTGGACTCGCTAAAGTGAATGCAAAAGAAAAGAAATCGATGGAAAATAATTGCATGATTTCACAAGGCTATCGCTTTAGAAAATAAAAGCACCGTAAGGTGTTTTTTTTAATTTTTATTCATATTTTTAAGCATGGGTATAAACCGTAATCCATGCTCCTCAACCATTTTTGATACTGTATTAAAACCAAATTTTTCATAGATAGGCTGAGCATAAACACTAGAATTAACCGTTATATTTTCTACATTTTGTTTCATTAATTCTGCTTCCATAAAGCCCCACAAGCATCGCCCTAACCCAGTCCCTTTAAAAGCATGGTCTACAAAAAAATGAAGAACATGATTCGGTTCTTTATAAGCAATGACGGCACAAAGACTTCCCGCTTCTTCATATACATAGTAGTGCACATCCTTACGATCTAATAATGATGAAATGATCTCTTCACTAAAGTGACATCTACCAGACTCGCTTATAACAATATCATTCATATAAAATTGAATTAACTTAACAATATTTTTTACATCACCTGTTTGAGCTATTCGAATCATTTCAATCTCAGTTTTATTTAGATTTTTATATAAGCTAGCATTCCACTTGATGAAAATCCGCTAGAATGCAGTATTCATTTTTCAAAGTATGAGCATATTACAATGTCTTCTCAAGATTGGTTATCTCAAGGAACTCTCGTACTTGCGAGTAATAACAAAGGAAAAATCGCTGAGTTTGAAAAACTATTTGCAGAATTAAACCTTCCTGTAGAAGTTGTTGCACAAGGCAAACTCAATATTGAAGATGCTATTGAAGATGGCTTAAGCTTTGTAGAAAATGCCATTATCAAAGCCCGCCATGCATCTAAAATTTCAGGAAAACCTGCCATTGCAGATGATTCAGGTATTTGCGTTCCTATATTAGGTGGTGCACCTGGAATCTACTCTGCACGTTATGCAGGTGAACATGGTGATGATGCTGCGAATAATGAAAAACTTTTAGCAGACTTAAAACCATTGCGTAAAAATGGCGAAACAATTGAAGCCATGTTTGTTTGCGTATTGGCACTCGTTCAACATGCAGAAGATCCATTACCACAAATTTTCCAAGGCATTTGGAAAGGTGAAGTTTTAGAACAAGCGCGTGGTGAAAATGGTTTTGGATATGATCCTTTATTTTGGTTGTCTGAACTGAATATTTCTAGTGCGGAACTTTCTAAAGAAGAAAAAAACAAAATTAGCCATCGTGGTCAGGCAATGAAACTCTTCAAGCAAAGTTTAGCTGTTTAAATATGTTGTTTTGGCATTTAAAAGCCCTATTCATATAGGGCTTTTTTATTATTTTTAGATAAACACTTATAAAAAATGCAAAATCGCACCATAAATCAATACCAATACACAGCTCACAATCGTCCCTGCTGCAATATATCTTGCAGATTCACCTGTGCCTAAATAATGTGTTTCTAAAGCCACAATATTGGCTGCGGGCGGTAAACAAAATATTAAAAACATCACGCCTATATATTTTTCAATATGTGGAATTGGAACAAATAAATAGGTCAATCCACACAAAACTAAACCAACCGTAATTTTCATTGCAAATACGTTTAGGCTACGCAAAATATCAGCCCAATAAACTTGGGTACGGCGCAACCACATGCCTAAAATACACATCCCCGTAAAGCTCATTCCAACTTTTGCAACGCTGTATAACACATCTAAAATTTGATGATTTTGTAGATTCTGCATCCCCAAAATTCGACAAACAAGTGCAATCAACAAAGCAAATACAGGTGGTGAAAATAGAACTTTTCTTATCATTGAGGATAAAGCTTGTTGTTCCTTATTTAATGCAGTTACTGCCCAAATATTTCCAAAGATAGATCCACCCACATATAAAGCGACCATAGGTGCACTAATTTCAGGACCAAAAAGTGCCAATGCAAAAGGAAAACCAAGCCATGCTAAATTGACATAGCTCACACATAGCGCACGAAGTTGATCTTTAAAAATATGTCTAAAGAAATAGAACATTAAGATGGCAACAGTAAAACTGAAAAGCATCAGGCTTAAACTACCCGCCTGATAAAAAACCATATTGTAAATAATGACAAATGGAATAAAGCAACGTGCCAATACGCTAGAAAATAGAGTTTTGAGTTGCGTAGAAAGTGAAACTGAAGCTAGTCCTAGTCCACATATAAAAGCAAAAAGTGGTAGAAGCAAAGCCACGATGCATTCCTGAGTTATTAAGTGTCTACATGCTAGCATCTTTTAGATTTTAGTTTGGAGGAACTCAATGAATCATTTGTATTCGTTACGCTTTTAAAATTGTAACTTCTAGTTCTGTGAGATCGCCTTTAGGCTCATATTGCTGTTTTTCTTGCCACAACCATTTATCATTTTTCAATCTTAAAAAATTAGAACAACGCGTGCCGTAAACAGGACTTTGAATAAAAGTTGATGATAATAATTCTTCCATCTCTTGTTTAATGCCTGTTTGAGGCAATAATGACGTAGAAACTTTACGTTCATCTTCAAGCATATCCCAAACAGCGAACTCTAAAGCTTGTTCTGCGATATGCTGTTGTTGCATCAGTGGTAAAAATTCTTGAGTAAATCTTTTTCTTAAATGTCGTGTTTTTTCCCAATGTTCCGTCATTAATCCATTAGAAACCACATACACACCTTTTGCTAAAATTTGTGGTGCTTCACCACGATTACTCATATAAACCGCTTGATCTGCATGACCAAGAAAAAGATTAAAGCCCGCATAATCACACTGCGTTTTTTCTAAATTTTGTGCAAAACGAATTGGTGTTAAATCGGATTCTAAAAACTGTTGAATTAAGTGACCTCGAGAAGTTGGATATTTTGTTTGATCTGTTCCATCCCTAAAATTGGTAATAACTGCCCACCGTCCCGATGCAGTTATACCCATCCATGTGCCACCCGATTGTAAATCTTGCCCTGCAATAATGGGACTATTTTCCCAAGCAGATAATTTTTTAGATGGACGGTGATAGAACTCATCTCTGTTTGAAATGAGACACAAAGGCGTATCTTCTAGAACATGCCAAGCAAAGGCAACAATGCACATATTTTAAACTCAAATTCTTTACACATTGAATGTACAACATTTTTCATATTATTCAGCTAAAATCTAGGCAAAACATAATGACAAGGAGCAGCAATGCTGACCTATCCAAATATCGACCCAGTTGCATTAGCACTGGGGCCTCTACAAGTTCATTGGTATGGACTGATGTATTTATTGGCATTTTTATTTGCTTGGGGACTTGCTACATACCGCTCTAAACAACGTGGTTGGACACCCGATATGGTCTCAGACCTCATATTTTATGGTGCTTTAGGTGTTGTTGTTGGTGGTCGTTTTGGCTATGTCTTCTTTTATGGCTTCGAGCAATTTTTACAAAATCCACTTTGGTTATTCCAAGTTTGGACAGGTGGTATGAGCTTCCACGGTGGCTTCTTGGGTGTGATGGTTGCAATGTTGTTCTGGTGTAAGAAATACCAAATGACATGGTTCCAGACTTTAGACTTTATTGCGCCATGTGTTCCGACAGGTTTGATGTTTGGTCGTTTGGGTAATTTCATTGGTGGTGAGCTTTATGGTCGCCCTGTAACAGATCCCAATTTTGCTTTGGGTATGATTTTCCCAACAGATCCATTACAACTGGTTCGACACCCCTCACAGCTATATCAAGCGATGTGTGAAGGTTTAATTCTATTTATTGTTTTATGGTGGTTCAGCACCAAGCCACGCCCTCGCTTTGCCGTATCTGCGCTATTTTTAATTGGCTATGGCATTGCACGCTTTGTTGTTGAATTCTTCCGTGAACCAGACAATGGTCAACTTTTTGTAGGTTGGATGAGTAAAGGACAATTCCTCACTGTACCAATGATTTTGATTGGTTTATGGATGCTTTGGTATGCCTATCAGAAAAAAATATACGACTGGGGTCCATTAAAAAATTCATAAAATATGCGAGGCAATTGCCTCGCTTTTTTATCTCTTATTTATGCTAAAGTGCTTCGTATCCGCTTATTTATTCAAATATTCCTATGCTCGAATTTTGGTTTAATCCTCAAATATCAATAATCAAAAAACTATTTCTCTTCATCAGCATTGCAATAGTGACAGGTGTTTTATATTGGATGGCACCACTTTCATTCGATGCTGTTCTGATGTTTTTAGGCACAGGAATTATTTTCCTTATTTGCCGTTATTGTAAAATTCATTTTACAGGGAAAAATCCAACTGGCTTACTTTACCGTCTATTCACTTGGATTCCCATTGCCTTAGTTCTTGCACTTATTTTTATGAACATGAAAAATGGTGAAATTTTATTGGCAGGCGCTCAAGGTATTGGATTTATGGCTTTGGCTATTTGCTTATTTTCACCATTATCACTTTTAAATCAAAGTTCAACTGAAAATAAAGAATCATCATAATGTTAGATTTTTGGTATTCAGAAAAATGCACACGTGAAATCAAACTTATTATTTGCATAACCACATGCGCAATTATTTATTACTTTTCAAACATAGAACAGCTGAATACATGGGCGGTTGGTTTTTCACTTGGGATTGGTGTATTCATTCATGTTCTGCACCATTTAAAATTAAAGCTAAATACTCACAATAAATATTCAAATGGCTTAAACATTATTGTTTTGAGCTTACCTATTATTGCCATTCTATTTTTAATTCAATCCATTCCACCTATCAATAAAATGATTCTGATAGTACAAAGCCTAGGTTTTATAGGCCTAGGCTTCTTTATTGTATCGATCTACGAAAATCGTTCAAAACGCAGCTAAGTTTTTTAACTCAACTTATAATGCATCTTTGGCTAATCGATAATATTCATATGTCACTTTTTTATCTTTATAAACATCGTATGTACGCTGCTTAAAGTCAGACACCCAGTCTGAGCCTGAGTAACCCGCAATATGTCCATAAGAATGCTGAGAAGTTGCCTTAATAATATAGATATCACCTTTTTTAGGCTTTTCAAATTGAGGCATAATTTTAGTAAAACCTAACTTCTGTAAGGTATTTCCCCAGTCCGATGCAGCCACAGGATGTTTTTCAATTTTAGCGCCTGAATCTTGTAAAGCAACACGAATGCTTTTTGCACACTTTTGTGTACTTGTTGTTCTTGTAATACTCGCTAATAGCTGACTAAATTTACTAATATCAATTTGAGTAAAATTTCTTGGTTTTGCTGCCGCTTTCTGTGCCGCATTTGATTTACGCAAATACGCTTCGTAATCTGCATTTCTGTTTGTATAAGCACTATCTGCGCCTAAGTTGTATTGTGCCGCAGGAGCATCCATCCCCTGATGACTAATATAACTTACATCCCCAGCCATAACTTCCTCTAAACTCTTAAATTCAACGCGATATCTTTTAAATTGATGAAATATAATGCTATTTCAAAACCTATGGGCAACGATACTACCGTGATTTTTCCATTTTTTTAAGCAAATAAATGTAACTTCATATCATTTAATAAACATTTGATATAAATAACATAATAATCCATATAAATTTCATGGGATTAAAAAACATCTTTCATTCAAAAATGAATTATTCCTCTAAAAATAAAGATGTAACAGTTTGTTTAAAATATTTAGATTCGATCTATTTCTCCAATGATCGCTATGAGAATAATCTTATTTACAAAACAATTGAGAATGATTATTATTTAATAAATGTTCAATCATTATACTTGGAGTATTCTCATGGTTTGTATTCAAAAGTTTGTAAATCGAAATCAGCGTACACTTAAAAAAACGCTCAGTTATTATTTTCTCCACATTACCGTTGCAATGCTTGTTGGTTACGTTGTCACTGGAAACCTTTGGATGGCACTGACTTTAAGTTTGCTTGAACCCACTGTTCAGGCTGTTGCATTCTTTTTCCATGAAAAAGTTTGGGATAAAAAAACAGAACTTTTAAAAGAAGAAGCGAAAGCCTAAAACTATATTTCTTTGAATACTCCAAGTAAAAAAGATCACATTAATGTGATCTTTTATTTTATCTATATCGCTATAAAAAGTATTCCAATTCGCATTTTGTATAAATTTATTTTATAATTAATGAGTAATTTTATAACCAAAATATCCTTATGAATCTAGCTGCATTTGAAGCCTTTGTTAAGGTCATGGAAACTGGCTCTATCTCCCAAGCTGCCGAACATCTTTTTATTACCCAACCAGCGGTCACTAAACGTATTCACAGTTTAGAAGACTATTTTGGCGTAAAGCTTTTTGAATCGGCTGGTCGTGGTGTTCAAGCCACACACGCAGCTCATTCTCTTTTACCTAAAGTGAAAAGTTGGCTAAATGAGTTAGGTGATATTCATCATACACTTAGCCATGAACAAGATCAGGTACAAGGCAAACTCAAAATTGGTACAAGTCACCACATAGGCTTACATCATTTACCCAACCATTTAAAACAGTATGCGCAAAATTTTCCTCAAGTAAAACTCGATGTCCATTTTGTCGATTCTGAACAAGCGCATGAACAAGTCTTAGCAGGTGATTTAGAATTAGCATTCCTTACGCTCCCACCACAAGGTGATGAACGCCTTTCATATGTCACCATTTGGAATGATCCTCTTGTTTTTGTTGCAACGCCATTTCATCCTTTGGCTGAGCAAGAAAATCTTAAATTAGAAGATCTGATTCAGTATCCAAGTTTATTACCTGCAGCGCAAACCTATACCAGTCAAATCACTTTAGCTGAATTTGAAAAACAAGGTTTAAAACCTAAAATCACCATGAGCAATAACCCACTTGAATCTATTCGAATGCTCGCTTCAATTGGTTTAGGTTGGTCTGTTTTACCTCAAACACTTGTTAATCATGATTTAAAACAATTAGACATTAAACTTGAGATGAATCGACAATTGGGTATGGTTTGGCACCCAGGTCGTACGCAATCGAAAGCTGTTCAAAAGCTCATTGAAATGATGAAATAAAAAAAGCCACCTTTTGGGTGGCTTTTCTAATTTTAGGACTTATTCACACACTTAAATAAATTAAAATCACAAAAACAATCAACAGTCCCCACGCAGCAATTGAATTTGTTCCCCCTTTTTCAACAAGAGCCTCTTCAATATTAGATGGATGATTTTCACTGATAGTTTTTATTCTTTTTTCCACAAAATACTTATAAAGCGCATTTCCACCTAATCCCATGGTTACCGCTAATCCTGTCGATATTGCACGATCTATAGATTCTGAAATTTCAAAAATTGTCGTGACTATTCCTGAGGTAAATACAAAAGCAATATAAAAAGCACCATAAGCATACATCTTGCGGTAAAACAACCAAATAGGACCTAGAAAAAATGCCCCTATATTAAAACCCGCCATTTGTTTCTTTGGCGTAATTTGCTCAAATTTTTCCTTGTAATACTTTTCATATTTTTCGCCAACAAATAATGCCTTTTGATCATCATTAGCTACAGAGAGTTTGCCTGATGTTGGAAATGGCGGTGGCACGTTATTTTCCCCAAATGACATAATTATTCCTTTTTCTAATAAAATAAATGCAATAAAAAAGCCTTTATTCAAATTCCCTATATTGGGTTCATTTAAAAACTAAGCTGATATAAGTAAACTTACTTCGCCTTCACCAATGAATCTTCATGTAAAGATTCATTCAATTGATCGACAATTAAAGCCCACGAACCATCTGACTTAATTTTTTCTGCTAAAAATTGACGCTGTCCTTCACTCCAATAATCGGCTTCAGTAATTTTAGTATTAGCATTCAATTGATGCGTCACAATAAATAAGGCAATCGCCTCTTCACTTGAGTCTAAGCCGAGTTGTTCAAAAAGATTGGTCATTCTTGGTTGTACTGTCATGCTGTTATCCGCCCAATTATTTTCATTCTTAGCTTAAACATACCATTTCCATTTCAAAAATAAATCATCTTTTTGTGCCAAAAGTTGATACAAAAAAAACAGCACCAAAGTGCTGTCCATTAAAACATAAGGTTTAAATTGACCAATCTTGAATGACCCAACCTTGCTCGATTGCCAAAGTTTCTAACCGATCATCTGGATTCACCGCAATAGAATGATCTGCATATTCCAATAAGAATCTATCATTAATAGAGTCTGAATATGCCCAAGATTCATCTACTTCACGTCCGTCTAACCATTGATCTAAACGTGTCAATTTACCTTGTTGATAACACGGCGTATTAATTACTTTTCCCGTGTATTTTCCATCAACAACTTCTGCATTGGTTGCAATAATTTCTGTAATACCAAATTCACGAAAAATAGGTGCCGTAATAAAATCTGAAGTGGCTGTAATACCAACAAGTTGGTGACCTGTATCTTTATGGCGTTGAATGGCTTTAAAACCCTCAGGGCGCATTTGAGGGCGAATCACCTTTTCCATAAACAATTGATGTAAATCAGTTAAATATTGATTATCGTGCTGAGTCAAAAATTCAAATACAAATTCATTATATGCAATTGGGTCTAACTGCCCTGCTTTATAATCTTCATAAAATTTATTGTTCATTTCACGATGACGAATTGGGTCGACTAAGCCTTCATTGACTAGAAACTCTCCCCAAGAATGGTCTGAATCTGTATTAAGTAAGGTGTGATCGAGATCAAATAGCGCCAATTTCATGAAAATACTCGTAAAAACTGAAATTTAAGAAAAAAATTGTAAATCTATCTCCGCTAGTCGATAGAAATTCGTTAAGATCATAGCATTTTTAAACTTTGCTTTTTTCGAGTTGGATGAAAGAAATAACAATCCCCAAGAGCAAAGTCATAAATTACACATTATTTAGGTAGCCAAATGATCGACTCAGAAGGTTTCCGACCCAATGTCGGGATCATTTTGGCAAATGAGTTTGGACAAGTTTTATGGGCAAAACGCATTGGACACAATGCTTGGCAATTTCCACAAGGAGGAATCCAACTTGGAGAATCTCCCGAACAGGCACTTTATCGTGAGCTGAGAGAAGAAGTTGGCTTACTGCCCGAACATGTCGAAATTTTAGCGCAAACAACAGACTGGTTGCGTTATCGTTTGCCAAATCGATTTATTCGTACAGATTCAGACCCTGTATGCATTGGTCAAAAACAGAAGTGGTTTTTACTGAAACTCACGGCCTCGGTTCAGAATATTCAGTTAAATTTGTCAGATCCACCTGAATTTGATCAATGGCAATGGGTAAGTTATTGGTATCCATTAGGACAAGTTGTAAATTTTAAGCGAGATGTTTATCGCCAGGCGATGATTGAGTTGTGTGAACAACTCCCATTCAAAAAACCTTAAAAAATCGCATATTTATGCAGATTTTTTAGCCAAGTATTGTTATAAATAGACTGAAACTATAATTCTATAAGGAGCAGGCTCAATGTCGAATATGCAACTGGATACACTAAGACGTATTGTTCAAGAGATCAATGCGTCAACCAGCTTGCATGAATCTTTAGACATTATGGTCAATCAAGTGGCTGATGCCATGCATGTTGATGTCTGCTCTATTTATTTACTCGATGAACGTAACCAACGTTATTTACTGATGGCTTCTAAGGGTTTAAACCCTGAATCGGTGGGTCATGTATCGCTACATACGGGTGAAGGTCTTATTGGTCTGGTTGGGCAACGTGAAGAAATTGTCAATTTAGACAATGCGCCTAAACATGAACGCTTTCTTTATGTTCCTGAAACAGGCGAAGAAATTTATAACTCATTCCTTGGCGTACCTGTGATGTATCGTCGTAAAGTAATGGGCGTTTTAGTCGTTCAAAATAAAGAACCTCACGATTTTAGTGAAGCGGCTGAATCATTCCTTGTAACTTTATGTGCACAACTTTCAGGGGTAATTGCCCATACGCATGCCGTTGGCACTATCGATGTTTTCCGTAAACCAAGTAATTTACCTGCGTATAAAACATTCCAAGGTGTTTCAGGTTCTGGTGGTATTGCACTTGGTCGAGCTGTGGTTTTATATCCACCTGCAGACTTAGCCGCTGTTCCTGACCGTGAAGCGGATGACATTAGCGAAGAACTCGATTTGCTTGATCAAGCATTAGCTTCTGTTCGCAATGAAATTCAATCTCTTGATGATAAAATGCAAGATGCCTTAATGGCTGAAGAACGTGCTTTGTTTAGCGTGTTCTTACGTATGTTAGATGAAAATGCCCTACCTGCCGAAATTAAAGAATTCATTCGAGATGGTAATTGGGCGCAAGGTGCAGTACGTATTGTTATTGATAAGCATATTGCGCTATTTGCACAAATGGAAGATGACTATTTACGTGAACGTGTTTCAGACCTCAAAGATTTAGGTCGACGGATTCTTGCTTATTTACAAGAAGCAGATTCAAGTCATCGTGAACTCACCGACGAAAGTATTTTAATAGGCGAAGAAATTTCAACAGCCGCATTGGTTGAACTTCCTGTCGATAAAATTGCTGCCATTGTGACCACTGAAGGTGCAATGAATTCACATATGGTGATTGTGGCGCGAGCACTTGGAATTCCAACGGTTGTTGGTGTAACAGAATTACCAATTAATACCCTTGATGATGTCGAGATGATTGTCGATGCACATCAAGGACGTGTATTTACCAATCCGCCTCGACGCTTACGTTCTCGCTATAAAGAAATTCAAAAAGAAGAAGAGCTTATTGCCAAAGATTTAAAACAGTACGAAACCAAAGATGCAATCACCCCTGATGGTGTTGCTGTTCGTTTGTTTGTAAATACAGGTTTAATGATAGATGTTGTCCGTGGCGTACAACGCGGTGCAAAAGGTGTAGGTTTATATCGTTCTGAAATTCCTTTCATGCTACGTGACCGCTTCCCAGGTGAAGAAGAACAACGTGCCATCTATCGTCAACAATTAAGTCATTTCGCCAATAAACCTGTCGTTATGCGTACGTTGGATATTGGTGCAGATAAAGACTTACCTTATTTCTCTATTGAAGAAGAAAACTCAGCTTTAGGATGGCGCGGTATTCGTTTCACGCTCGATCACCCTGAAATTTTCTCTTCGCAAATTCGTGCCATGCTTAAAGCGAGTATTGGGCTAAATAACTTACATATTCTTTTACCAATGATCACAAGTGTGAGTGAAGTTGAAGAAGCATTGTATTTATTAGAGCGTGACTGGATTGCGGTTCAGGAAGAAGAACAAGTCAAAATCAATAAACCCAAAATTGGCATTATGGTTGAAGTACCAAGTGTACTTTTACAAATTGAAGAATTTGCTGAATTGGTCGATTTTTTCTCTGTGGGTTCAAATGATTTAACCCAGTATTTATTAGCTGTTGACCGTAATAATCCTCGCGTTGCCAATGTATATTCGAACTACCACCCTGCTGTTTTACGTGCTTTAACGCGTTTGGTGAAAGAATGTCACACCTATCAAAAGCCAATTAGTTTATGCGGAGAAATGGCAGGTGATCCTTTATCTGCAACACTCTTAATGGCAATGGGCTTTAATACGCTTTCGATGAGTTCGAGTAATATCTTACGAGTTCGTAAAGCCATTTGTCATATTCCAATGACCGATGCACAGGAATTATTAGAACGTGCTTTAAAAATGGATAATCCGCTTATTGTAAAAAGTATGATGGAATATTATTTTAAAACGCATGGTTTGGAAGATATGGTGAAGGCGTCTACACGTATTGTAAGTGCTTAATTTTTTTAAACGATAGAAAAGTTAAAGAAATAAAAAGGGAGATAATCATTTGAATATCTCCCTTTTTTGTGTTTTGAATAACCACGTTTTGCATCTTTCTTTCGATCTACAAAAGTTTGGCTTTTGTTGAAATCATTCATGTGTTTTGCCACAAAGTTATGAATCATAACGTCTGGCATTTGCTTTTTCTTTGCCATGTTCTTTAACCTATTTTTTAATTAAACATCTAGATGATGTTGTGTGTATATTGCACTTATTTTTATAAATTTCAAGCCCGCATATACTAATATTCATAATGCGTGAATATTTTTGCCAATTACATTAAATGAATTATGAATATATCCAATGATGTAACCGTAATATCTAACGACTCTTACGTATCAACCACATCATAAAATAAATAGATATATTCAAAAAACACACATAAACAACGCTTTATTTTTATCGAACTTTCCACTTATCAGTAAGATTTTTTTCAATTGGTCAAAAGCTCATTTTAAGCCTACAGTGTAGTAAGTACATTATTTATGAGTGCTTTTGGCAATGAAAGCTTACTTATAAATTTATACAATTAAGATAAATTTAATATGCGTTATAGCAACTAAATAACCTAAAAATTCAAAGCTGTACTCCTTTACAAAACATATAAAGTTCACCTATTTAAAGCGTGATATTTATATAGAAAGCAACATCACTTTGTAGCAGACACTTTTTAAAATTAACGGAGAAGCGAAATGAGCCAAGATCCAAAAAAATGTCCTGTATCCCACCTTACAACCGCTTTTGGTGCACCAGTAGTAGACAACCAAGACAGTTTAACGGCAGGTGCTCGTGGACCGCTTTTAGCTCAAGACTTGTGGTTAAATGAAAAACTAGCAAATTTCGTACGCGAAGTGATTCCTGAGCG
The DNA here is from genome assembly GCF_009372215.1 of Acinetobacter portensis. Taxonomy (GTDB): domain Bacteria; phylum Pseudomonadota; class Gammaproteobacteria; order Pseudomonadales; family Moraxellaceae; genus Acinetobacter; species Acinetobacter portensis. The sequence continues at coordinate 113,043 of NZ_LWRV01000080.1, forward strand.
TCGTATGCATGCAAAAGGCTCTGGTGCTTTCGGTACATTTACCGTGACCCAAGATATTACAAAATATACTCGTGCTAAAATTTTCAGTGAAGTAGGTAAAAAAACTGAAATGTTTGCACGTTTCACAACTGTAGCGGGCGAACGTGGTGCTGCCGATGCTGAACGTGATATTCGTGGTTTTGCCTTAAAATTCTACACAGAAGAAGGCAACTGGGACATGGTGGGTAATAACACACCAGTATTCTTCTTACGTGACCCACGTAAATTCCCAGACTTAAACAAAGCGGTTAAACGCGATCCAAAAACAAACTTACGTAGCGCAACATACAACTGGGATTTCTGGACACTTCTTCCTGAAGCATTCCACCAAGTAACGATTGTAATGTCTGATCGTGGTATTCCTGCAAGCTACCGTCATATGCATGGTTTTGGTAGCCACACATACAGCTTTATTAATGATAAAAATGAACGTTTTTGGGTGAAATTCCACTTCAAAACTCAGCAAGGCATTAAGAACTTAACCAATGCAGAAGCGGAAGCAATTATTGGTAAAGATCGTGAAAGTCATCAAAAAGATTTATTCGATGCTATCGAAAAAGGTGACTTCCCGAAATGGAAAATGTACGTTCAGATTATGCCTGAACTTGATGCTGAAAAAGTTCCATATCATCCATTTGACTTAACAAAAGTTTGGCCGCATGGTGATTACCCTCTTATTGAAGTTGGTGAGTTTGAACTCAACAAAAACTCTGAAAACTTCTATTTAGATGTTGAACAATCTGCATTTGCACCAAGTAATCTTGTTCCTGGTATTGGTGTATCTCCTGACCGTATGCTTCAAGCACGTTTATTTAACTATGCCGATGCTCAGCGTTACCGTTTAGGTGTGAACTATCAACAAATTCCTGTAAACGCAGCACGTTGCCCTGTTCACTCGAATCATCGTGATGGTCAAGGTCGTGTAGATGCTAACTATGGTGGTTTACCACACTACGAACCAAACAGCTTTGGTCAGTGGCAGCAACAACCTGAATATAAAGAGCCACCGCTTAAAATTTCAGGCAATGCAGATCACTGGGATTATCGTCAAGATGATAATGACTACTTCAGCCAACCGCGTGCATTGTTCAACTTAATGACAGATGAACAAAAGCAAACATTGTTCAGTAACACAGCAGATGGTATGGGCGATGCTTTAGACTTCATCAAATATCGTCATATTCGTAACTGTTATGCATGTGACCCTGCATATGGCGAAGGTGTTGCAAAAGCATTAGGTATGACTGTCGCAGATGCTCAAGCAGCACGTGATTCTGATCCTGGTCGTAATAATTCAGGTTTCCTTTAATTTCTAATTTATAGAGATTAAAAAATAAAAAACCACCTTTCGAGGTGGTTTTTTATTACTGTTATTTCTTAAACAATAATCTTTTTACCTTCACGAATACAATAAAACGGATTTACTAATTTAGATGAGTTTTTCATTGCCTTGTGCAAGTCTTCCTCAGGCTGATCTCGGCTTTCATCCGTCAATTGAAAAGTACGATAATGTATAGCAAGAGAGCATTTTGCATGTAAGTCCTTATGCGCTTGAAATGCATCTTCAGGGTTCATATGCATGTAACGCAAAATATGACGTGGCTCATAAGCGCCTATAGGTAACAACGCAATTCTTGGGGCACCAAGCTTTTGCTTAATTTCTTTAAAGTGTGTTGCATACCCTGTATCACCTGCAAAATAACAATGATCTTTTCCATTTGAAATAGAGAAACCACCCCATAACGCACTATTTTGATCTCTAAAACCACGTCCAGAACCATGTTGTGCTGGTGTATATACAATATTAAGTTCATTAAATGAAATGGATTCCCACCAATCTAATTCAGTCACATTGAACTCATCAGGCAGGTAATATCCATTTCCTAATCCCGTATAAATCATCATACCAAACTTTTCATGCAACCATTTGAGTGTGGCAATATCCATATGATCGTAGTGATTATGACTGAGTAACACACCATGAATTTCGGGTAAGTCTTCTAAGCGGATACCAGCAGGACAAACACGTCGAGGTCCCACTCCCTGCTTCGGACTTGCATAATCAGACCATACTGGATCTGTTAAAAAATTATATGGACCAATCTTAATGAGCGCTGTTGCATGACCAATAAACCAGACATTCCAATCATCTAAACTTGCATGGGGTCTTGACTCTGGCAAGCTTATAATAGATTTATAAAATGCTTCATATTCATGCTGAATATCCACATTCCAAGTATGAGACTTACGGGTTATTAACCATTTATATAAATCTGTACGTGACGGCTTATCAGATGAATGCCCTACATTAAAAAAGCGTTCACCATTAAAATGCTCTGAATTGAGAAAATCAAATTTCGGCTGTTGCCATAAATGTGACCAGCTTGTTTCAGTGGTTAAATGAGTGCTTTGATTCTTTTCAGTCATGTTTGGGCAACTAGAAGATTTATACAAGGTTAATACACCTCCACTTTCTTTACATACAATGTTAATTCGTCGTTAGAGATGTTTCTTTTACAATCATAATAACCAAAACACCAAGACCAACTCTTGTGAGTTTTTGTTTCTTTTTTAGTGGTTTAGATAAATAAAGCTGATACAAAGCCCAATGTCTTTTACAGAGATAAGACTTATCAATATGCTCTTTTCATCCTTTCAGTTATTACAAATAGTTCCAAAATTTAAAAAAGTAATACCTTTAAAGGTATATGTACTCATGTTCTCACTATTCAGAGTCATAGGTATAGTTAACCTGAAAGAAGTATGATAACTACATATAAAAATACAGCTTAACAAGGTAAATACTTGATTAAAATAAAATAATAGAACATCACCAGAAACATCCTGAAACTAAAAACCCAACAACAAATGGCAAATAAAAGCTATTAAAGTGCTTTTACTAAATCATTCTCAAATACTTATATTTTTAATATTTAAACACTATGACTAAGCCACCATTCTTTAGTCGTTAAGTACCATAATAAACTTCACTATATTTTCAGTTGTAGACTATACTCGAATAGATATATAAGACTTTTTTTAGATTAATCGCTAGGGCTGTGATATGGAATTACGTCATCTTCGATACTTCATTACTGTTGCTGAAGAACTGAACTTTAGTAAGGCAGCACTCAAGCTTTACACTGCACAGCCATCGCTTAGTCAACAAATCAAAGACCTAGAAGAAGATGTTGGCGTAAAACTTTTAAATCGCACAAAACGCAAAGTTGAACTCACAGAAGAAGGTGCTGTTTTCCTTGAACAAGCTCGATTAACACTAGCTCAGGCAGACAAAGCCGTGGCAATGGCACGTCAGGTTTCACAAGCCAAACAACAAATGCTACGAATTGGCTTTGTCCCCGTAGCTGAAATGAAAATTTTCCCATATGTATTACCAGGCCTACGTGTTCAAAGCCCAGATTTGAAAATTGAGCTACTTAGCCAAAACAATAATGAACAAATGAAATTATTGAAAAAAGGGGATCTTGATGTCACCTTTACGCGTCATAATTTCAGCAGTGAAGAAATTGAAAGTGTTTTTGTTTTAAGAGAACCTTTAATGTTCATTCTGCCTAAGGATCATCCTTTAGCAGAATATGACCGAATTCCAATTAAGGCTTTGAATGGTTTAGATTTTATTATTCCATCTGTAGAGCAATCACATACGCTTCATCATGCAATTCTAGATTTTGCAAAAGCCCATAATATTGAATTGAATATTGTACAAACTGCCGACAATATTCTTTTTAATATCAACTCCATTGGCATGGGACTTGGTTGCACAATTCTACCAGGTTACATCACCCCTCTTGCGATGAGTAACTCCGTAATTCGTCCACTTAGTGTTGAACTACCTCAAATTGATTTATATGTGAGTTATCGCAAAAATAATACCTCGATTGCAGTACAAAAATTCATGGAACTACTGAGCAAAGTTTTTTATCTTAACTTTGATTCAAAATCATAATTTTCGGCTTATTTTCCACATAAAAAAGCACGATTACAGTATCAATAATCGTGCTTTTTATATTAGGAATGACTAAGTTTCTAATGTATTTTATTTTATGTTCAATCTTAAAATGATCTCACTGTAAAATGAGCAAATGCCCTTTATCAGGCTTTCATTGATATAAAAAACAAAAACGTAGGTTGCCTAAACATTCAAACGAGTATGCATAAAAACTATATCGCTTGCTGAGTTTTAATCTGATGAACTAAAAATTCATGTAATTCTTTAACATCTTGAGCAATTGTTAAAGGCTCAAATAGAGTCAGCGTTTCTATAGTATGAACACCATAAGTAACACCAACTCGAGGCATTACAATATTTCGTGCCATTTCTAAATCGTAAGATGTATCACCCACCATAATGGCATTTTCAGCAGAGATACCTGTTTCAGTCAGAATTTCCGACAGCATTAATGGATCGGGTTTAGATTTAGTTTCACTCGCAGCACGAGTTGCAATAAACAAATCAACACTTTGCGTTTTTGCCAAAACACGATCTAAGCCACGACGGCTTTTCCCTGTTGCAACTGCTAGTAGAACACCCAATTGTTTAAGTTCTTGTAGCATTTCAGCTACGCCATCAAACCATACATCGCCCTTTGAATTTTCGACATAATGATCGCCATAACATTTTAAAATTTCATCATGTAATTCAGGAACAGCTGGAAATAATACTTGTGCTACCTCAGGTAAGCCTAAACCAATAATACTTTTCGCAGCATCATCTGTTAAAGGTTGATTAAACTGCTGAGCTGCATATTTCAAACTTGCGACAATTTGCCCCACCGAATCAAATAATGTTCCATCCCAATCGAAAATAACGAGTTTTACAGGTGATGTCATACATAATTTCCTAATGTTGATTCGGTTTTAAACTGAAGTGCAAATGAGAGGTCGATTGCTTTAATCTCCCTCAAACCCACCTTCAATAAAGATGGGGCGTTTTTTCTACTTAAACAAAGCTGAATTAAAGATTACTCATCACCTTTAACAGGCGTTACCACTTTATCCGCTTTTTGTGCACGTAATTGAGCCACAATATTTTGCATATCTTCAGGCAATGGTGCTTCTATGGTTTCATAACCTGGAATTTCTAAACGCATGGCATGCAAACATAAACGACGAGGTTTTGGACCTTTATAAGGTGTTTCATGTCCATACTTTTCATCACCAATTAAAGGATGACCAATGCTTAAACCATGCACACGAATTTGATGCGTACGACCCGAAAGTGGTGATGCATAAACTAATGTTGCATGCATAAAGCGTTCAGCGACATTCCACTGTGTTTTAGAATCTTTACCTTCTTTAGACACACATACACGACGCTCGCCATTAGCAAGTTCATAACGATGTAAAGGCGCATCAATCAGCTGTTTATCTAAAGTTACTTTTCCTTTTACTACAGCAGCATAAGTTTTTTTAATCTTATGTTCACGTAGCATGTCTTGAAGCAACTTCAAAGTACTGCGCTTTTTAGAAATCATCACTAAACCAGACGTATCGCGGTCAATACGATGGATCAGCTCTAAATATTTTTTACCTGTTGCTGCACGTAAACTTTCGATTAAACCGTAAGCAATACCACTACCACCATGAACTGCAATACCCGATGGTTTATTTACCACAAGCAAGCCTTCATCTTCATAGACAACACGGCTTAATAAGCTCTGCGCAACTTTATCTGAAACAGGAACTAAGCTTTCATCTTTTTGCTCATAACGTATTGGTGCAACACGAATTTGATCACCAATCGCAAGCTTGGTTTCAGGTTTTACGCGTTTTTTATTTACACGAACTTGGCTTTCACGAATCAAACGATAAATACGGCTTTTCGGCACGCCTTTTAAACGAGAAAATAAAAAATTATCGATGCGTTGACCCGATTGATGTTCATCCACTTCAAACCAAGTGACATTTTGCCATTCTTGTGTAGAATTCATACAGTTACTGAGACCTAAAAAAATACTAAAATTGATTAAAAACTGATCATTCGAGCTATACTTTTCACAAGAAACATAAGCTTAGCCCATAGGCAGATGATGCAAGGTTTGGTATAGTCGGCATACGGAAACCATCGTTTGTGAGTTGGAATCTATTTTTTCAGACTATTCTGAACATAATTATTCACTTAAAAACTCACATGAACACGGAAAGGTCCCAAAAGAATTATGCCGACGCCGAAGGCTTATTATATCGGCAAAAACACAAACTGTTGCGTTTAATTGTACCTCAGGTACATAAATCAGTTTGTCTGAAAAAATATGTCGCCAACTTAAGTTGGTTTTTAAACGTAAACTGATACACATCAGATCAGTCGCTCCCTGATGCTAAATTCAGGCTACAGCGTTGATGTATTGGATCTGCACAGTTTGCACAGATACGATGATAATTCCGTATCAAGACGCCTTCTAAGTGAAGGAATGATCTTCGAGCAATGTGACAGTGAAAGTGATCACATCCAATACACCGCTAGTCCGCCAGTGAATCGCACAGGTGACTTTAATCGTTTAAAGATTGAAGCCGTATTGGCATCATCGATACGTAAATCATAAACCGAAGCCCACCTAAAAAGGCCGGTAAAAAAGAGTTCGAATCCCAATACTTTTTTGTGGTTTGAGCAGTTGATTCGTAGTTTTTGATGTTCGCTACGTGACCTAGCGATGCTTTGCTGTGTATCACTATAAGGTGTTACACCCATGAAACGTATGTTGATTAATGCAACTCATGCTGAAGAAATTCGCGTTGCACTTGTCACTGGACAGCGTCTTTACGATTTCGACCTAGAGAATCGTACCCGTGAACAAAAAAAATCAAATATCTATAAAGGTCACGTCACTCGCGTTGAACCTTCATTAGAAGCAGTATTTGTAGAGTATGGCGCTGGTCGTCAAGGCTTCTTGTCAATGCGAGAAATCGCAAACTCGTATTACAAAGCAGATCCTCGTCAAACTTCGAACATTCGTGAACTTATCACGGAAGGTACTGAGCTTTTAGTTCAAGTCGAAAAAGAAGAACGTGGTAATAAAGGTGCTGCCCTTTCAACATTTATCTCACTTGCAGGTCGTTATTTGGTACTTATGCCAAACAATCCTAAAGGTGGCGGTATTAGTCGTCAAATTTCAGGTTCAGTTCGTGAAGAATTGAAAGAAATGTTAGCGTCATTAAATACACCACGCGGTATGAGCGTTATTGTTCGTACAGCAGGTATTGGTCGCTCGAAAGAAGAATTACAGCTAGATCTTCAACATTTGTTAGATCTTTGGGCTCAAATTCAAAAGACTGCAAGCTCTGGTCCATCTCCAATGTTGGTTCACCAAGAAGCTGGTGTTGTAACTCGTGCGATTCGTGACTATCTACGTGATGATGTTGCTGAAATCTTAATTGATTCTGAGCAAGCATATAATGAAGCGTATAACTTCGTTAAAGCTGTAATGCCACTTCAATTAGACAAGTTAAAAACTTATACCTTAAATGAACCATTATTTGCTCATTTTGGTATTGAAAGCCAAATTCAAACGGCTTACGAACGTGAAGTTAAACTACCTTCTGGTGGTTCTATCGTTATTGACCAAACAGAAGCTTTAGTATCTGTCGATATTAACTCTGCAAAATCGACTCGTGGTCATGACGTAGAAGAAACAGCGTTAAATACTAACTTAGAAGCTGCTGAAGAAATTGCGCGCCAATTACGTTTACGTGATATTGGTGGCTTAGTTGTGATCGATTTCATCGACATGACAAAAGACCGCAACCAACGCATGGTTGAAGCAAAACTTCGTGAAGCAACGCAAAGTGACCGTGCTCGTATTCAATTCGGTCAATTGTCTCGCTTTGGTTTAATGGAAATGAGTCGTCAACGCTTACGTCCATCTTTAGAAGAAGCAACTGGTTATGTATGTCCTCGCTGTCATGGCACTGGCATGGTACGTGACCTTCGTTCACTTTCGCTTTCTATTATGCGTAAAGTGGAAGAAATTGCGCTTCGTGAACGTCAAGGTGAAGTTCAAGTTCAAGTGCCTGTTGAAATTGCAGCATTCATGCTCAATGAAAAACGCCATACGCTTGTTTATTTAGAACAAACTTCAAATGTACGTGTAACGGTATTGCCTCACCCGCATTTAGAAACACCTCATTACGAAATTTCATTTAACCCAGAAGGCTTCGCGCCAACAAGCTATGAACGCACAGAAGCAACGCGTAATAGCGAAAAAGAATTGGGTTATGAATCTTCTGAATGGCATTTAGAAGAAGAGCAACATGCTCAAGCTACAGCCCCTGCACCTGTTCAGCAGCAAGGCAATAAAAACCAACAAAATAATAAACGTCGCCCTCAACACGCGAATCAACAGCAAACTCAACAACCTCAAGTAAAAGCTGCTCCTGCGCAAGCTTCAGCAAGTCCTTGTGCTTGGTTAGAGAATTTGTTTGTACAAAAACAAGCTACAACTATCGATCAATCTCGTACAGCAAATACTGCTGCATCTGCGATTGAGCAAATGGTGAATGGTGGTGCGGTAAGTCGTGGTCAATTTGGTCAAATTGGTGGTCAAGTTACAACGCAACAACACGCCCCTGTAGTTCAAGCAAACAATGCTTATTTAGCGCCTTCAACTGTTGCAAACAAGTCTGAACAACGTGATCTTACAGAGAAACCTCTAGAGCGCGAAGAAAAGACTCAACGTCCAAACAATAAGAAGCCACGCAATAATAAGCACAAAGAGCCACGTGAACAGCAAGTACAACACATACAGCAAGAAATTGCTCATCATGTACATGAAGAAGTTGTACAAGTATCACGTCAAGAACAGCGCCAAGAAGCTCGTGAAAACAAACGCACTTCTCGTCGTCAACACACGCCTAACGATCAACAACAGCATCAAGATGTTCAACAAAACATTGAACAACAAAATTCTGTTCCACGTCGTGATCGCAACAATCAACAACGTCCAAACCGCCCAACTCGCCATCGTGACCAAAGCGTACTGAACGAACAAGCTTCTGTTCCTGAAGTTGTAGTAACGGAAACAGTAATCAATCAAAATCAGCCTAAAGTTGAAATGATTGATATCCCTCAACAAGACGTAATGCCAACAGCATTAGTGGTTAACATTGATCAAGCTCAAAGCGAAATTATTGCTTTAAGCCAAGTTAAAGAAAGCCCTGCAAAAGCTGTTGAAGTTGCAGCTGTAGAAGAAGTGAAGCAAGCTCCTGTCGCTACAACGAAAGAAGTTGCCGAGAAGAAACCGCAAGCACATAAAAAAGCTGAATCTGCGCATAAACAATCGCAACAACCAGCTAAACGTGCAAGCAACGATCCTCGTCAAAATCGTCGTCAGCGCAATGAACAGGCTCAACCTCAAATACCTGTGTTGAGACCATCTCAAGTGCCTACACTTTCACTTTATACTGTGGATTCTTTAATCCGCCATGTATACGGTGATGACTGCTCTGTACTGATTGAACAGTTTGGATTAATTCCTACTTTTAACCGTGCATTGGCAAAATTCACAAGTGAATATGCTGCAAGCATTGCATCTCAAACAACAAATGTTGTTGAGAAAAAACCTGTAACACGTGATGTTGAAGTAACAAAAGCAGTACTAGAAGCAGAACCTGCTCCTGTGCTTGACCTTACTCCACCAAAACCTGTATCAGACAATCGTGTTGCAAATGACCCGCGTGAGCGTCGTCGTTTAGCAAAACAAGCTGCTGAACAGGCCCATGTACAGGCAAAGCAAGCACATCTTGAAGCTGAAAAAGCACAAGAAGTTGAAGTAGAAGCAGTGCAAACAGCTCCTATTGAAGCAGAGACAACAGTTGCTGTTGTAGAGCCTGTTGCCGAGGCTCAAGAGCTTGAGAAGCTTCCTGTTGAAGTAAAAGCAGAAGAAGTTATTCAAGTTCAAGAAACGACAACTGAAGTTGCTCAAGCTGAAGTAGTTTCTGAAGAACAACCTGCTGAAGACCTAAACATTGACGACAGCTCGACAAAAGAGAAACCAGCTCGCCCACGTCGTCCTCGTGGTCGTCCACCGAAAAAAGTAGACACCGCAACTGAGTCATAATTTGCTTTTTTGCAGGTGATTAAAAATTCCAGTCATTTCGATGACTGGTTTTTTTTTGGTACTTTTGTCAATTTAGGTTGATTGCACTAGTCCGAAACGATTAAAAGACAAGTGTAGTAATTCGTTGAAATAAATCGTAAACAAATGGGCACGATACTGATTTACGAAAATAATAGGATTCTTATGAGCCACAATCAAAAAAGCGATCTCATTGGTTTTGCAGAAGTCGCAGCAAAAATCCCTAAATTCATGAGCAAGCTACCTCATTTAGTTACTGGTCTTAAGCAAGCTTATTTACGTACTTCGAACTCTCCTGCTGGCTTAGGTATTGCATTTGAAAATGCCGTTAAGCGCAATCCTCAAGGTTGTGCATTAAAATATGAAGATCAGCAATTTTCATATAAAGAATTAAATGATTGGGCAAACCAAATTGGACATTTCTATCTTTCAATAGGCGCAAACAAAGGCGATGTTGTGGCGCTCATGATGGAAAATCGTCCCGAGTTAATTGCAACTGTTTTGGGTTTAGCAAAAATTGGCGTGACCATTGCCTTAGTCAATACATCTCAAGTAGGCAAAGTCCTTGCCCATAGCATTAACCTTGTCAAACCAATTGCAGTCATTACAGGCGCAGAATGTTGCGCATCTGTAGATGAAATTCGTGATGAGCTAGAAATCACTGAAAACCGCTTTCATTGGTTTGCAGATCAAGAAACATTAAAAGATGCAGGTGAAGCACCAAACGGCTTTATCAACCTTGCAGAAAAAATAGAAAACTTCCCTAAATTTAATACACCAACGACCCAATCTGTTCAGGGTAAAAATGGTCTATTTTATATTTACACATCAGGCACCACAGGCTTACCTAAGGCGGTAATTTTTACCAATAGCCGTTGGACTTTGGCTTATGGCACGTACGGTCATGTCATCGATCTAAAACCTAATGATGTCATGTACTGTACCCTACCGCTGTATCATGCGACAGGTATTGTGGTGTGTTGGTGTGGTGTCATTGCAAGTAGCGCAACACTCGCAATTCGTCGTAAATACTCAACATCTTCATTCTGGAAAGATGTGAAAAAATTCGATGCCTCTGCAATTGGTTATGTCGGTGAACTTTGTCGCTATTTAATGGATGCGCCTGAGTCTGAACTTGAACAAGGTCATCGTGTTACAAAGATGATTGGTAACGGCATGCGCCCAAATATTTGGGATAAGTTTAAAGCGCGTTTTGGCATAGAAGAAGTTTTAGAGCTTTATGCATCAAGCGAAGGTAATGTAGGCTTTAGCAACGTTTTCAATTTTGACAATACCGTTGGATTCTCCCCTACACCGTATGCAGTCATTCAGTACGATAAAGAAAAAAATGAACCAGTTCATGACAAAAATGGTTGGTGCATTCGCGTTAAAAAGGGCGAAGTTGGCTTACTTATTGGGAAAATTACGCGCAGATCACCTTTCGACGGCTATACAGATCCTGAAAAAAATAAAACGGTGATCATGACCAATGTTTTGAAAAAAGGCGATGCCTACTTTAATACAGGCGATTTAGTTCGAGATATTGGTTTTAGACATGCACAATTTATCGATCGCTTAGGTGATACATTCCGCTGGAAAGGCGAAAATGTATCAACCACCCAAGTTGAAAACATCCTAAGTGATTATGAAAAAATTACAGCTGCAGTGGTTTATGGCGTAGAAATTCCAAATACCAATGGTCGTGCAGGCATGGCAGCTATTACCCTGCATGATGATGTGAAATTGGATACACAAGATTTAAGTAATATGTATAGTGAATTTAAAAAGTCATTGCCTGCATATGCGGTACCTTTGTTCTTACGTATTCAAGTTACTGTTGAAACAACAGGTACATTTAAGTATCAAAAAAGCAAACTGAAAGAACAAGGCTTCGACATTACGCAAACGGATGAAAAGATTTTAGTTCTTTTACCAGGAGCTAATGCTTATTGCGAACTCACAACAGAGATTTACAACAACATCCAAAGTTATAAATATCGCTTTTAATAGTAAAAGTTGTTTGTTTTTTGATTATATGAAGCTTTTTTGTTTTATTTATAATCAATCACAGGCAACTTTCTTATTTTTTACTTGCGCTCATTTGATATCTTGCTACAATACGCTCCATCAAATGAAGTGGTGTTTCAAAACTCCTAGAGTTTTCTTGCACTACATATTCAAGTTTTCTTGAATACTGGTTCAGGGTCGTTAGCTCAGTTGGTAGAGCAGTAGACTTTTAATCTATTGGTCCCGCGTTCGAGTCGCGGACGACCCACCATTTCCTTTGACATCCCTGATGGGTCGTTAGCTCAGTTGGTAGAGCAGTAGACTTTTAATCTATTGGTCCCGCGTTCGAGTCGCGGACGACCCACCATCATTCTAAAACGTCTGTTTTAGAAACCATCAAATCTAATTTGATACAAAACCTTTGAATGGGTCGTTAGCTCAGTTGGTAGAGCAGTAGACTTTTAATCTATTGGTCCCGCGTTCGAGTCGCGGACGACCCACCATTCTTTCTTAGAGCTTCTTTCTTCCACCATGCGAAGATAACGAAATTTGCATTATTCCGACCAAGACAAACCACTCCTCTTTTGGTTCTGATTCGCCATTCTCGAAATTTTGCTCATCGATGTTGCATCATATCGTGCTTTATTGCGCCTTTAAAAATCTTAGATTTTTTGCACTCGAGTGAAACGTTGTTTCACTAATCCTTACTCAGGGTTGTTAGCTCAGTTGGTAGAGCAGTAGACTCTTAATCTATTGGTCGTGGGTTCGAACCCCACACAACCCACCAATTATTCTATTTGTTAAAATACTTCGTTTAAGAATCTAAGATATAAAAAAAGCCCCGTTTAAGGACTTTATTCATTATTTGATATTTTCAGGTTTTAGTTTATAAGCTTCGTGTGGAAATGGGTTTCCTTCTTGGAAAAATGTTCGATTCACATCTGTTGCATTTGCAATTCGATCCAAATTCATCGTTAGATTTTTATCTTTATCTATATCGTAAAAAAACTCAACACCACTCACTCTTTTTAAAATAATTTGATGATTTAATTCATCATATTTCCAGTAATCTTGACGATATTGATTTTCCGAAGCAAATGTAATTGTACCTAAATGTATAACTGTTCGATGTGCCGTACCATCAGGTAGTAAATTCAGAATAAAATCTGCCGTACCTTGTTCACAGAAGACAATTGGATCTTTACAACTGACAACAACCCGATAACGCCCTACATAAGGAAGTGCATTATCTGAAATATGATCAGCAAGACCCTCTTCATCTATAGGGGTAGCTACTTGTCCAGCAACATCTGTTAATTTTTTACCTGTTAATGGCTCATAATCATCTTTACTTGCAGTTTGAAATGTTTCCTGTTGCTCTGTTGAAACATTATCATGGTCATCACTACATGCAGTTATTCCAAAAACAAACAGTGAAACCATGCAAGTTTGATATATTTTTCGATTCAACACTTACTCACCACTCACATAAAATTTAGATTAAAAACACCAAATATATTGTTTAAAATTACTTAATAATTAACCATTTATAGTAAAAATAAACAGTTTACATCTGCATTCTATGACTCTATTTATATGTCGCATATACACAGTTACACATTTTAACGATTTAATTTAAGACACCGCTTTAAATAAAAAAAACAAACTCCATATTTTATATTACAGCTAACTGATTTATTTCATTTTAAGGAGAACTAGATGACCAATGTTGGTTTATATCGCTCAAACCGCTCGAACATGATTGCAGGTGTAATGGGTGGTATTGCTGAACGTTTTGGTTGGAATGCAAATTTACTACGCATTATTTTTATTGTGGTCTCTGTTATGAGCGCAGCATTTCCAGGTATTTTAGTGTATTTAATCCTATGGTTCATCATGCCTAAAAAACAAATTGAATTACAATACACTCCAAATAATCAACAGCCTATTCGTACTGTAGGTGATGATCGCGCCTAATTTATTTAACTCTTTTTTTTGCTACGATGTTCCCCAAGATATCGTAGCTTTTTTTTTGCATTTATATAATTTAAAATATAATAATCAATAGGTTATTGAGTTGCTTTAAGAACAACTTATTTTCAAAATTAGCAATGATCAACATTTACACACAGACACAAGTAATCCATAAAATTAACTTTCTTTGACATCTTCATTAAAAACCATGCTACTTGATCTTTAACCTTTGCCACTCCCCTTTAAAATCCTTATAATTGAGGGCAATTTTTCTCTAATTTTAAGTGGATGACCATGAGTCGCGCCATATCGCATATTGATACCTTCCAAGGCTTAATTCTTGCCTTACAAAACTATTGGGCTGAACAAGGCTGTGTAATTTTACAACCTTACGATATGGAAATGGGCGCAGGCACATTCCACACAGCAACCTTCTTACGTGCTTTAGGTCCAGAAACTTGGAATGCTGCTTACGTTCAGCCTTCACGTCGTCCTAAAGATGGTCGTTATGGTGAAAACCCAAACCGTTTGCAACACTACTACCAATTCCAAGTAGTTCTTAAGCCAAACCCAGACAACATTCAACAGCTTTATTTAGATTCTTTAAAAGCCATTGGTATTGATCCTTTGGTTCACGATATTCGTTTTGTAGAAGATAACTGGGAATCTCCAACATTAGGCGCTTGGGGCTTAGGTTGGGAAGTTTGGCTAAATGGTATGGAGGTGACTCAGTTCACTTACTTCCAACAAGTAGGCGGTATTGAATGCTACCCTGTAACGGGCGAAATCACTTACGGTCTTGAGCGTTTAGCAATGTACTTGCAAGGCGTAGACTCAGTTTACGATTTGGTTTGGACTAAAGGTCAGTTTGGTACAGTAACTTACGGCGATGTATTCCATCAAAATGAAGTTGAGCAATCGACTTATAACTTCGAATATGCAAACGTTGAAAAAATGTTTGAATTGTTCGATTTCTATGAAGCCGAAGCGACTCGTTTAATTGAAGCTGAACTTCCACTTCCTGCTTACGAACAAGTGATTAAGGCATCTCATAGCTTTAACTTGTTAGATGCGCGCGGTGCAATTTCGGTAACTGAACGTCAACGTTATATTTTACGTGTACGTACTTTGGCGCGTTCAATTGCACAAAGTTATGTTGCTGCTCGTGCGAAACTTGGTTTCCCAATGGCAGAACCTGAACTTCGTGACGAAGTTTTAGCGCAGTTAAAAGCACAAGTTGAAGCAGAAGCAAAAGTTGAATCTAAGGAGAGCAAATAATGTCTAAACATACAGTATTGTTCGAATTAGGCTGTGAAGAACTGCCACCAAAAAGCTTAAAAAAATTACGTGATGCTTTAAATACTGAAACTGTAAAAGGCTTAAAAGATGCAGGTTTGGCTTTCGATTCTATCGAAGCGTATGCAGCGCCACGTCGTTTAGCATTAAAAATTGTGAATGTTGATGGCGCGCAAGCGGACACGCAAAAACGTTTTGACGGCCCTGCTAAACAAGCAGCGTTTGATGCTGAAGGTAAACCGACTAAAGCTTTAGAAGGCTTTATGCGTGGTCAAGGCATCTCTGTAGATCAAGTATCAACTTTCCAAGCAGGTAAAGTTGAAAAAGTGTGCTACTTAAAAGACGTAAAAGGTCAAAGCCTAGATGTGCTTTTACCGCAAATTTTACAAAATGCGTTGGACAACCTACCAATCGCGAAACGTATGCGTTCTGCGGCAAGCCGTACCGAATTTGTACGTCCTGTGAAATGGGTTGTATTGCTGAAAGACAACGACGTTGTTGATGCAACTATTCAAGATCACAAAGCAGGTAACGTGACATTTGGTCACCGTTTCCATGCGCCTGAAGCTATTACTTTAACGCATGCTGATGAATATTTAGCGAAGTTAAAAGCAGCTTATGTCGTTGCAAACTTTGAAGAACGCCAAGCGATCATCGACCAACAAGTAAAAGCGTTGGCTGATGAAGTAAACGCGATTGCGATTGTGCCTGCGGATTTACGTGATGAAGTGACTGCACTTGTAGAATGGCCTGTTGCGCTTCGTGCAAGCTTCGAAGAACGCTTCCTTGCTGTTCCTCAAGAAGCGTTGATCACAACGATGCAGGACAACCAAAAGTACTTCTGCTTAGTGAATAGCGACAATAAACTTCAACCGTACTTCATTACTGTTTCAAATATTGAGTCTAAAGATCCTGCTCAAATTATTGAAGGTAACGAGAAAGTTGTTCGTCCACGTTTGTCGGATGCTGAATTCTTCTTCTTACAAGACCAAAAACAACCGCTTGCTTCTCGTAAAGAGAAATTGGCAAACATGGTCTTCCAAGCAGAATTGGGTACGCTTTGGAACAAGTCTGAACGTATTGCGAAACTTGCTGTTGCGCTTGCGCCTATTACAGGTGCGAAAGCGGAAGATGCTGAAAAAGCTGCTCTTCTTACTAAGTGCGATTTAACGTCTGAACTTGTGGGTGAATTCCCTGAACTTCAAGGTATTGCGGGTACTTACTACGCACGTCTTGAAGGCGAAAATGATGAAGTAAGCGATGCTTTAGGTGAGCAATATCTTCCTAAATTCGCAGGTGATGTTTTACCTAAAACTAAAACAGGTACTGCTGTTGCATTGGCTGACCGTTTAGACACGCTCACAGGTATTTTTGGTATTGGTCAAGCGCCTACAGGTTCTAAAGACCCGTTTGCACTTCGTCGTTCTGCCATTGGTATTTTGCGTTTAGTGACTGAAAACAATCTTGATGTTTCTATTGAAGATTTAATCAAGCTTGCTTTAGCTGCCTATGGCGATGTATTGAAAGATCACGATAAGACTTTAAACGATGCTGTTGCATTCCTTGAAGGTCGTTACCGTGCAAAATACGAAGACCAAGGCGTTGCGGTTGATGTGATTCAAGCGGTTCAAGCGTTGTCTCCAAAATCTCCTCTTGATTTTGACAAGCGTGTAAATGCGGTTAATCATTTCCGTGCATTGCCTGAAGCTGCTGCTTTGGCTGCTGCAAACAAACGTGTTGCAAACATTCTTGTAAACGAAGCTGAGCCGACGGGTGCTGTTGTTGAAGCAAACTTAGTTGAAGATGCTGAAAAAGCATTGTTTGCTGAACTTGCTAAAATTACGCCTGTGGTTGAGCCGTTATTTGCTGCGAAAAACTATACTGCTGCACTTTCTGCTTTAGCTACTTTACGTACACCTATTGATGCTTTCTTTAAAGATGTAAAGGTCATGGCAGATGATGCAGAGTTAAAAGCAAACCGTTTACGCTTACTTGCTCAATTACGTGATTTGTTCACAAGTGTTGCGGATATTTCGGTGTTACAGCATTAAGTCTTAAATACTTGTAAAATAAAGAAAACCCCGCTATAAATTAGCGGGGTTTTTTATAAGTAAAAGATATGTATACATTTTCATTTTGCCTTACACTATTAATGATATTTCCTTATTTACTCATATATATTTTTTACTATTCCAAAAACAAAGATGTTTTCTTCTTAAGAAGTCGTAGTTATAGAAAAATAGATCTATATATTGGATTCGTTACTATAACCATCTTGCTGTTTATAGTTTGGAATTCCTATACATCAGACAATCTGTTTTTAGGGCTAAAAATTTCACAAGAGACTTTTTTCTTTAATGATAAATTTATTACATTTATAGGAATTAGCTTTGCCATTATTGGATGGTTATATACAGTTAGAATGCAAAGTCTTACTAATATGCGCAATCATTCGATTCAATCCATCATGAATGCCAGATTATCTGATCAATATAACAAAAAGTTTGATCATATTTACGAATTACTAAAAACTGATAAGACTTTAACTTTTGAAAAATATGAAAGTTTTAATAGTTCTGATAAATCCACTGTTCATTATATTCTTAACTATTATGAGTCCATTGCTATTGGTATTAAATACAATGAATTAGATGAAGATATAGTTAAAAGCATGATGAGATCACAAGTAATAAAAACGTATATTACATTTGAAGATGTCATCCTCAATTTACAAAAGGATAACCCATCATTTTTCGAAAATTTTGTAGATCTAAAAAATCGTTGGAATTTAAACAAAAATCCCACCACAAACTTGAATTAAAGATATAGTCTTTCATATACCAATTCCCTATACTCAAGTGAATTACATTCAAAAAGAAATGGAACTTATGAAACTTAATGCCATCGTTTTGACAGCTCTTGCTGGTTTAACACTATCTGCATGTACAACTACACCACCAATTCCACACATCAATGCAGGTGCGCTACAGGAAGTAGACAACCTAAAAGCATACCCTGAAACCACAAGCAACAAAGCCCAACTCAACAAATTCTCAGACAAATGCATCATCGAATTTACAGGTCAGCTTGAATCAGGAAAAGTTGTAGAACAATGGGCATTTAAAGGCTTAACCCTTATTTCAGCAGGCACAGCAACATTTGCAAAAGACGGCACAAGCACCGCTTCAGCATTTGACCTATACGCACCAGAAGTACAAAAAAACTTCCTATCACTACGTAACAACTTCGCAAAAGATGCATTAGCACAATGTGACTAATCCACAATGCGAACAAAAAGCCTTTGCTCTTAAATCATTAAAGCAAAGGCTTTTTTATCTGTAAGTAAAAAGAAATAAATGTTGAACTCATGTTACACACCTGTATGCTTTTAATCACAAAGCGACATCAACACCCCAAAAGCCGATAAGATCAATTTCAATAAAACCCAATATAGAAAAAAGAGGATCCATCTACGTGATCAATCAATCGAAAGCAGCACTATTTGTTTCGGCAATTCTTGCCACAACACCCCTATTTGCCCAAACAGAAACGACGCAAACAGCACAGCCTGTAAAACAATCTCCTGCCTATGGCGACAACCCAAATATCTTTAAAGTGTTAGGTCACAAAGCCAAAGAAAAAATAGATACAACTGCCGTAAAAATTGATAACGGTGTGCAAAAAGGCGTATCTAAAGTAAAACCAAAAGCAGAACAAGCTTGGGAAAATACCAAAGACTTTACCGAAGAAACTGCAGATAAAGCAGCGAACGGCATTAACCGTACGGTTACTAAAGCCAAAGAAGGTGTATTTGGTAACCCCGAAGAAAAAGCACCAATTGTTCAACATTCGCTAAGTCAGTCATCTACAGACAACCAACCAAAAACCTTTTTAGAGAGCGTGCCTGCGCCACAAGCTCAGGTTGCAGAACCTGCTACAACAGCACCACAAACTGAAGTACAAGCACCTACAAACTCAAATACAGGCACAAATACAGCAGATACAGATTCATCTATCCCTAGATAAATCACCAAATCATGCATCTATAAAAAAGCCCATCACTAGATGGGCTTTTTTATCTTTAAGCAGTTTAATTCACTTGTCGAATAGGTTGACCATTTTTAAAGGCATCAACATTTTCCACCATTTGCTGAACAATACGCTGACGTGCATCTACACTGCCCCACGCACTATGTGGTGTAATCAATAAATTTGGAATATCAGGATTTAATAAGACATTGCCATCTTTGGGTGGTTCAACTATCAGTACATCTGTTGCTGCACCTGCAATTTTCCCATTCAATAATGCATCTGCTAAAGCTTGTTCATTGACAATACCACCGCGCGCGCAATTAATTAAAAATGCACCCGACTTCATTGCATCGAAAGCCTGAGCATCAATTAAATCTTGAGTGTCTGCTGTAAGTGGGCAATGTAAAGTTAAAAAATCGACTTGAGATAACAACGCATTAAACGCAATACGGTTGTCATTGCTTGGTCGGTTTGGCAGAGCGCCCACCAATACTTTCATGCCAAATGCTTCGGCTAATTTACCAACAGCCTTACCCAATTCGCCATAACCTAAAATACCCAAAGTTTTACCTTCCAATTCGATAATTGGATAATCGAGCAAGCAAAATTGCGATGCTTTATTCCATTCACCATTTTGCACGGCGTTGTCGTATTGTCTAAATGATGTCGCTAAATTTAGCATGAGCATAAGCGTGTGTTGCGCCACAGCAGACGTGCCATAAGCCTGACAATTACAAACCACTACACCCTGTTGTTTAGCTTGAGCAAGGTCAATATTATTGGTGCCTGTAGCAGAAATCAAAATCAGTTTAAGTTGCTTACATTGTTGAATTGCTTCTGCATTTACCACGACTTTATTGCTAATAATGACATCAACATTTTGAATTCGTTCTAATAATTGTTCTGAAGATGTACTTGGATAAATTTCCCATTCATCAAACGTATGTTCTAAGGCAGTAAAATCTAAGTCATTTTGGTCTAAAGAGGCATAATCTAAAAACACGGCTTTCATGTTGCATTCCTTGCTTCATTCATGGAATTTTAAGGGATAAAAACTCCCTGTTTATTGCAAACAGTTTAAGCTTATTTTAGATATTTAATCGACCTGTTTTCTCATTTATAAATGCTTTATTTTTCTTTTAAAAAGAATGAAATGTGAAATGATAGATCGTTCAAATACCAAAAAGCCTGCTATTTTGCAGGCTTTTTATCACAATGGTTTTTTACAGATAAAATACTTTGTTTCACCACATAAACCGCAAGTGCAAACACAATAAGAATACCGCTACCAAAGCAAATATAAGCGGGATACATAGAGCTTTGAGCAAAAGCAGGGTTAGAAACAGTTAAACAAAATAGCGTGAACAATGAAATATTCAGAACATTCTTTGCCATAACACGACTCTTATCGTCCAATGATATTTTTATCGTTGAATTCATCTTAGATCGAATTAAAAATAAAGCAATAGTACAAAATTAGACCAAAGCCGTATTTAAAATCCGTATCTGTGATGGGTATTACACACTCAAAAAATATATTTGTAACTTAAGCGTCGCTTTCTAATTCCAATACAAATTTTGCAGTTTCAGAAACATCTTCCACAAAATCGTTACCGCCAAATTCATCACTTGCAAGGTTCAAGTTTTTGTAACTTACGACAAAATAATCGTCATATTTTTTGATAATCAGCGGGCTCATGCCTACGCCTAAAGCATCTTGCTCTTTAAACAGTTTCATCACCAAACGATCATTCATTGCCACAATGTAGCGTTCATCATTTAAGTGAATTTGAACCAAGCCCGTGCCTTTGGCATAAATTGGAATAAGTAGCTTATGATTCAGCGCGATGGCTTTTTCCGCATAGCTTTCAATTTTTTGACTAATCACGTTAAAAACTAAGCCATGACCAAATTTATCGAGCAATAAGCTTCGGCTTTCTTGCGGTACATTAATTTGTACGCCTAGCTTATTTAAATCATGTTCATCGACTTGTTTATTGCTGAGTAATGAGCGAATCAGTTGTTGCTTTTGCTTTGCATCAAAGAAATTACTATCGAGCTGTAAATCGTTATTTCTAAGAATTTGCCCTAAAGATGCACGATGTTTTCTAAGCGACTTTTCAATCACTTTACGATAGTAAAACTTGCTGTTCTTTTTCACCTGACGAATCTTTTTATAAAAATAAGTTTCATCAAACTCTTGCGTTAAAAAGTCATTTAAAAGTTCTGAACTTGCCAAAATTGCGACAGCATCGTGTCCTGTAAATGGCAAATGCAAGGTATGAACATGCGGTAAAACTTCTTGAAGTTTCACATAGTGCGCGCGGTCTTCATCATAATAAGGGTCATATACCACAATGTATTCACGATCCGCAGATACATCTTTGGCTTGTACTTTCATGTCTTGGTTTACATCTGCATGAAAGAACATGTTGTAGCGTAAATCAGTGACATCTTCAGGATCAATTGAAAACTGTGGAACCAAGGCAATAACACGTTTTAAGTTCAATAAGTTGGAATACTTAATTGCAGCATAGCCCCCCATTGAACCGCCATAACCTAAACGCGTTTCAAATGGTGCAATAAAGTCTGCAATCGCATCTAACATATTGCGAATGGAGCTTTCAGGGAACCATGACTTTTCTTTTGGCATTACGCCAATGACATTGTATTGAAACTTTTCTAAAGATTTTTCGGCATTAATAGACAAACCCTTGGCACGAGTAATTAAATCGCCAAAGGAAAAAACCAGTTCTTTTGATGAACCTTTTAGAAAAATAGCGCGAATATGTCCGTCTTCAAAAATTATCTGTTTGTCCATTCCCACACCAAGCAATAGGTTCTATTGCATATTAAGTTTTACAATTCAATGCTATTGCGATTGATCAAAAGTGAATATGTTATTTTATAGATGCACGAAAGATAAAGAATCGCAAAATATGACACAATCTTTACATTCTTCCGCACAAAAAGGCTTCAGTTCGGCTGCTGAACTTTATCAGCAGGTTCGTCCAAGTTATCCACAAAGTATAGCACTTTGGCTACAAGATCGACTCCAACTTAGCTCAGAAACCATGCTCTTAGACCTTGGTTCTGGGACTGGCAAATTCTTACCTTATTTACAACAAATAACACAGCATATTACAGCGGTTGAACCCATTGGCGAAATGCTTGCACAATTAAAGCAGGCTTACCCCAATGTGCAAACTTTACAGGCATTTAGCAATAATATGCCTATTCAGCACCAAACTGTAGATGTTGTGACATGCGCACAATCATTTCATTGGTTTGCCAATTTAGAAACCTTAACAGAGATTCATCGCATATTAAAACCCAATGGCTATTTGGTTCTTATTTGGAATCAGCGAGATATTGGCGTAAATTGGGTAAAAGCTTTAGCAGATGTAATTTCCCCTTTTGAGGGAGATACACCCCGCTACCATAGCAATCAATGGCGAAAAGTCTTTCAAGAACAGGATTTATTCAAACTTTATCAAGAAACTACAATTCCACATTTGCATCATGGTACAGTGGAACAAGTGGTATCAAAGCGCTTACTTTCGACGAGTTTTATTGCGGCAATGCCTAAGTCCAAACAACTTGAGCTAAAAGCACAATTTGAAAGAATCGTACAAGAATATACAGGTAAGTCTTTAGATGAGAAAATTGATTTCCCCTATATCACGCATGTTTATGTCTTTGAAAAAATAACGACAGAATAGGATCATCTTCATATGAATACGTCACTAAAACGCATCGCTTTTCCTGCGCTTATTTGCTCTGCACTTTTTTTGAGTGCATGTGGTGATAAGAATGCAGAACATTCAAATGAAGTAACACCTGAAGATAAAGTGATGCAAGAGCTATCATCTGAAGCGATTCGTAATTTTGACAAGACACCAAACGATCAGCACGACATTTTATTGCTTGTAGACTATGACAATCGTTTCACCGAAGTCAGCGATGAAATGGAAGATGAGTTAAACAAACTCTCTCAGGCAGGAAATTTAACTGCTGAGTTTTCATATACGCGTAAAAAAGACAATTTAACCTCTGCATCTGAAATGTTAAAAGCACTCGATTTAAAATCTGAACAAGGTCGTTATATTCAAGGTTTAATTGCGAGTTATTGGGATACGCAAATCCAACTTTTAGAGCAACATAAAAACAAAACATTAGATGATGAAGGCTTATCTGAAGATAAACTAAAAGGCTTAGGTGCTTATTTACATGCACAAGATCAACTTGAAAATTGGCGTTCTCAGTATCCTGAAATAGAAGCTAAACTCGATAACTAAGTTTTAACGTTAAGAATGCAACAAAAAAAGGAATCCCCATCGATTCCTTTTTTTGTATCGTCAAATTTAATACCTTAACCTGAGTTCGATGAAAT
>NZ_LWRV01000081.1 GCF_009372215.1 Acinetobacter portensis
ATTTATGAAGGAAGTCTAATGATCAACGAATTGATAGGACTTTACCCAAACCATCGTGGGACTGGAAAGTTGGTCAAGATCTTCCAGCGCAATTCAGATCTGAATATTATCAAGTAAAAAGCAATGACTCTCCACGCTTGTATTCTGTTGGTTCTGACGAACAGTGGTATCGTATAAATGGCGATTATGTTTTAGCTGATGATGATTATGAAATTCTAAAAATCCTTAAATAAATTAACGTAATTTATTTCAAAAACCACCATTATATTTTTATTGGTGGTTTTTTAATTTCTCAATATATTTTATTTTTAGTCAAAATCGAAGATACTTTAATTATTCAAATTAATTGAGATGGGTATGACCGTCAATACATCTGAAACTTCACACAGCCTGACGTTGCAATATGTACACTGGTTTCGACACTCTGCACCCTACATTAATGCTCATCGTAATAAAACTTTTGTCATTATGTTCGATGGCGAAGCCGTTCAACACGATAATTTTCAACATGTTATTCATGATATTGCTCTCTTGCACTCGTTAGGTATTCGCCTTGTGTTGGTTCATGGTGCACGCCCACAAATTTCGCAAAACCTAAAAATAAATAATATCGATACACCATTCCATAACAATAAGCGCATCACTACGCGTGAATCTCTAAATTCAATTATGAATGCTGTTGGTTCAATTCGCCTACAAATTGAAGCCTTACTTTCTATGGGATTAGCCAATTCACCCATGTTTGGTGCAAGGATAGATGTCGTTTCAGGTAATTTTGTTACAGCCAAACCCTATGGCATTCGTGATGGTGTCGACTATCAACTTACAGGTGAAGTTCGTACACTCGATACAGCAGCTATTCATCGCCATTTAGATAATCAAAATATTGTGGTTCTTGGCCCAACAGGATATTCAACAACAGGTGAAGTATTTAATTTACTTGCAGAAGAAGTTGCAACAAAAGCAGCGATTAGCTTAAAAGCAGACAAACTCATTTTCTTAGGTAAACATCATGGTTTATCTAATGAAAATGGACAATTATTACGTGAAGTTTTACCTCATCAAATAGATCAATTTATTCAGCAATACCAAGAGCAAAGTCCAAATCGGGCATTACATTTAAAAGGTGCAAAACTAGCATCGCTTAATGGTGTAAACCGTGTTCATCTTCTTTCTTATAGTTATGACGGTGCTTTAATAGAGGAATTATTTACTCGTGATGGCTCAGGCACCATGATTACCGATGCGCATTATGAAGAAGTACGTATGGCAAACATTCATGATGTCGGGGGGTTGATCAACCTACTCCGCCCACTCGAAGAAGAAGGAATTTTGGTTTACCGTTCACGTGAACGTTTAGAAAATGAAATTGAGCAATTTGCTGTCATTGAACGTGATGGAACAATATTAGCTTGCGCTGCCTTATACCCAATCCCAACAGCAGAAAATGAAATTAAATCTGCTGAAATTGCATGCGTTGCGGTTCATCCTAGTTATAGAAAGTCGAACCGTGGTAGCCAAATTTTGCATTATCTTGAAGCAAAAGCAAAAACAATGAGCATCAAACAGTTATTTATTTTAACGACGCGTACTGCACATTGGTTCTTAGAACAAGGCTTTGAAAATGCAAGTGTTGATGATTTACCTAATACACGACAAGCACTTTATAACTATCAACGTAATTCAATTGTTTGTAAAAAGTCACTTTAAAAGTGGCTTTTTAATTTTCGATATATCTTTATTTCTCATATCTTAATCATAGAAAAAGCGTACAAATATTACGCTCCCACTAAATCACTCAAATAAAATACCCTCACCTTTTCACATGATATTTTTTATTTATAAATTTCAATATCTTGTGATTTTTCCACATAAATTTTCGATATGAATGTTTATTCATTCATTGAATAAGCTTTGCTCATTTTTATTTATCTTTTTTTTTCATTAGAAATTCCCGAATAGTTATTTTTTCCGAAAAAGAAAAATGATTAGTTTAGGTGCTCATTCCCATCCCTATCATTTTATTGTTTCGGAGTAGATTCACCATGAGTAACATCAATGCACGATTTTTGACTAAAGGACTTCTTCTTTCTTCTCTAGTTGCAAGTGCAATGATGATGACTGCTTGTGGGAAAAAGGAAACTGAAACCGTTACTTTAAATATTGGTTTTCAAAAATATGGCATTTTACCAATTTTAAAAGAACGTGGTTCTTTAGAAACCACATTAAAAGATCAAGGTGTAAATATTAAATGGGTCGAGTTTCCAGCTGGTCCACAATTACTTGAAGGGTTAAATGTAGGTAGCGTTGTATTTGGTGAAGCAGGCGAAGCTCCTCCAATTTTCGCACAAGCGGCTAACTCTAATATTGTTTATATTGCGAACCAACCTGCAGCGCCAAAAGCAGAAGCTTTAATTGTTCAAAAAGATTCTAAAATTCAAAATATCCAAGATTTAAAAGGCAAACGTGTTGCTTTAAATAAAGGCTCAAACGTTCATTATTTACTTTTAAAACTTTTGGAAGCAAACAAATTAACACTCAATGATATTGAAGTGGTTTACCTACCACCATCTGATGCTCGCGCTGCATTTGAACGCGGTGCTGTAGATGCGTGGGTGATTTGGGATCCGTTCTTTGCAGCAGCTGAACATCAAATTGGCGCTCGTGTTTTAGCGACAGGTCAAAATATCGTGAGTAATCATCAGTTCTATTTAGCAGATCGTAAATTTGCAGAACAAAATCCAAAAGTATTAGAAAGCGTTGTGAAACAACTAAATGACACAACTATTTGGGTGAAAGATCATCAAGATGAAGCAGCGAAATTATTAGAAAAACCAACAGGGCTACAACTTGATGTTTTAAAAACATCTATTGGACGTATGGCATTTGGTGTGAAGCCAATTTCAACAGAAGTGGCTAAAGAACAACAATACGTTGCAGATGCGTTTTATCAGCAAAAACTCATTCCAAATAAACTGAACATTCAAGCCGCTATTTTAAGTAGCTCAAAATAAAAAATAGGAAGATGAAAAATGGGGCTATTTAAAAATTTTGGTGTTATTGGTGTTACTGCACTAAGTGTGAGTTTAACTGCTTGCCAAAAACAAGAAGCAAATACAAGCAGCCAAAATAAAAACACCGTAAATGACGAGGTTAAAACATTAACTTTAGGATTTCAAAAGTCGGCAGCTAACTTTTTAGTCGCTCGCCAACAGAAAATCTTAGAGCAAGAATTTCCACAAACTAAAATTGAATGGAAAGATTTTCCCGCAGGACCTCAATTATTAGAAGCTTTATCTGTAGGTGCAGTAGATGTTGGTGTAGTAGGAAATACGCCACCAATTTTCGCTCAAGCAGCAGGTAAAGAATTAACCTATGTTGGTTATGAAGTTCAGCCAACCGTTAACCAAGCAATTCTTATTCATAAAGATAGCTCAATCAAAAATATTCAAGATTTAAAAGGCAAACGTATTGCGCTACAAAAAGGCTCAAATATGCATGAATTTCTTGCCAATGTTTTAAATAAAGCAGGCTTGAAATGGAGCGATATTGAGCCTATATGGCTACCACCTGCAGATGCGGGCGCTGCTTTTGATAAAAAATCAGTAGATGCATGGGCAATTTGGGAACCAAACCTAACGACAGCCATTGAAACAACTCAGGCAAAAACACTCATCGATGGACAAGTTTTTCCTAAAACGTACTTGTATTACGTTGCACATCCAACCTTTGCTCAGGCACATCCTGATGCGATTAAAAAAGTCATTAAGAGCTTAAATCAAGCCGATGAATGGATTATTAAAAACCCTGATGAAGCGTTAAAAACCTATGTGGCAAGCACAGGTCTTGATAAAAAAATTGCTCAAATTGTTCTGAACAAACGCTTAAAGCCCTCTTTGGTTTATCCAATAAATGAAGAAGTGATTAAATCTCAGCAAAAAATTGCTGACTTATTTTATTCAGAAAAACTTCTTCCTAAACAAATCAACATTCAAGATGCTGTTTTAAACAGCACTCAATAATAAGGAAAAAATAATGAGCCCATTAAAAACATCTGCACTTATTGGATTAGCTACAATTAGTCTTGGGCTTACTGCATGCCAAAAACAAGAAACCGCTAAAACAGAAGTAAATTCATCAGAAAATAAAGACGTCGCTCCTGAAATTAAAACTTTACAAATTGGTTTCCAAAAATCTTCTTTAGGTTTGTTGGTGACTCGTGAACAAAAGTTTTTGGAACAAGAATTTCCAAATACCAAAATAGAATGGCGTGAATTTCCTGCTGGCCCACAAATGTTAGAAGCCCTAGCTGTTGGCGCTGTAGATTTTGGTGCAGTAGGAAATATTCCTCCTATTTTTGCTCAGGCAGCAAATAAAGATTTAGGTTATGCCGCTTACGAAGTTTATCCATCAAGCTCATTAGGTTTAGTGTTGCCAAATGACTCGAAAATTAAAGATCTTAGTGAATTAAAAGGTAAACGCATTGCTCTGCAAAAAGGCTCAAGCGCACATGAGTTTGTCACCAAGGTTCTACAAAAAGCAGGTCTAACTTGGCAAGACATTCAACCTATTTGGTTACCACCTGCAGACGCTCGAGCTGCCTTCGATAAAGGTTCTGTTGATGCTTGGGCTGTATGGGATCCGTATCTATCGGCAGTTGAATTAACAAGTAAAGTCAAAGTACTGATCGACGGCTCAGCCTTCCCTAAAACTTATTCGTACTTTATTTCGAATCCTAAATTTACAACGGCACATCCTGAAGCAACGAAAAAAGTTATTCAAAGCTTAAACAATGCCGATACATGGATTTTAAACAACCAAACGCTTGCTGTTGATCTATTTGCTAAAAACACAGGTCTAAGTCAAGAAATTGCACAACACTCTTTTGACCGTCGCTCAAAACCATCTCCTATTCGTACATTAAATGCAGAGATCATTGAGTCTCAACAGAAGATTGCAGATCTATTTTTTGCAGAAAAACTCATTCCTAAACAAATCAAAATTCAGGATGCTGTTTTGAATTCTGAATCTAGTCACTAATTTTTTAAATATTAAGCAAGGAAATTTGACATGAAAATTTTTTGGTTCATCCCAACACATGGCGATAGTCGTTATTTAGGTACGAGCAAAGGTGCTCGTCAAGTTGATCATGCTTATATGAAACAAATTGCTGTAGCAGTTGATAACCTAGGTTATGAAGGTGTTTTAATTCCAACAGGTCGTTCTTGTGAAGATCCATGGATTACAGCTGCAAGCCTAATTGATGCAACAAAAAATCTTAAATTCTTAGTGGCTTTACGCCCAGGTGTAACAACGCCTGCACTTGCAGCTCGTATGGCATCTACCTTTGACCGTCTTTCAAATGGTCGTGTTTTGCTTAACCTTGTAACAGGTGGCGATGAACAGGAACTTCGTGGTGATGGCTTATATGAAGACCACGCTACACGTTATAAAACAGCCGCTGAGTACACGAAAATTTGGCGTGAAATTTTGACACGTTCACATACGGGTGAATCTTTTACATTCCACGGCGAACGCTTAAGCGTAGATGATGCAAAACTTCTATATCCACCAGTTCAAGAACCACATCCTCCACTGTGGTTTGGCGGTTCATCTGAAGATGCTATTGAGCTTGCTGCAGACCAAGTAAATACCTATTTAACCTGGGGTGAACCACCTGCAGCAGTAAAAGAAAAAATTGCTGTTGTTAAAGCAAAAGCAGAAGCAAAAGGTCGTGAACTAAATTACGGTATTCGTTTACATGTCATTGTTCGTGAAACCAACGAACAAGCTTGGGCGGCGGCTGAAGAGCTTCTTCAATATGTAGATGATGCAACCATTCAAGCAGCACAAGCAAAATTCAAAACCATGGATTCAGTTGGTCAGCGTCGTATGGCAGAACTGCATAATGGTGATCGAACTAAACTCGAAGTTTCACCTAACTTATGGGCAGGTGTTGGTCTTGTTCGTGGTGGTGCAGGTACAGCGTTAGTAGGCGATCCAGAAACTGTTGCAGCTCGAATTCAAGAATATGCAGACTTAGGTATTGGCACGTTCATTTTCTCAGGCTATCCACACCTAGAAGAATCAATTCGTTTTGCTGAACTTGTATTCCCTCTTCTTCCTTTAGAAACGCGTAAAAAACTTGCTCAACCGAATTTGACAGGTCCTTTCGGTGAAATTGTGGCAAATAACTATGTTGCAGATGAAGCGAAAAAAGAAATTAAAAATAAGGAGCCGGCTTGATGTCTAAGAAGATCTCCGTTGATACCTTAATTGACAAAAAGGTTTCACGTGGAACAATTTTTGGGCAGCGTTTGCTGCCTTGGTTGTTCCCTGCTGCACTTATTTTAATTTGGCAAATTGCATCAAGCACAGGACTTTTAGAAAGTCGAATTTTGCCTGCTCCAACAGCTGTCATTACTGCTTTTTGGACATTACTTGCAAGTGGCGAACTATGGGAACACGTTAAAGTCAGTGCAGGTCGTGCATTACTCGGTCTATTTGTTGGCGGAGGCTTAGGCTTACTTTTAGGCTTATTAAATGGCTCATCTAAAATTGCATCTACATTGCTAGACACTACTTTACAGATGATTCGTAACATCCCTGCACTTGCATTAATTCCATTGGTTATCCTTTGGTTCGGCATTGATGAAACAGCAAAACTATTCCTTGTTGCAATTGGTGTATTTTTCCCAATTTACATCAATACCTATCATGGTATTCGCTCTGTAGACCCACAGCTCATTGAAATGGGTAAAAGCTACGGTTTAACACGTTGGCAGTTATATAAAGAAATTATTTTACCTGGTGCAATGCCATCAATTCTTGTAGGTTTGCGTTTTGCTTTAGGTCTTGTTTGGGTGCTTTTAATTGTTGCAGAAACTATTTCAGCACAATCAGGTATTGGTTATATGACCATGAATGCACGTGAGTTCTTACAAACAGATATTGTACTTGTCGGTATTCTACTTTATGCACTTTTGGGCAAATTAGCAGATGTATTGGCTGTAGGTTTAGAAAAGTATTTACTTCGCTGGCATGCAGGCTATCAAAAATAATAAGGAAAACATGATGACAGATTTAAGTGTTGAACTTCAGGTAAGCGAGTCTGAAACGCATAAACCAAACTCTGCTGACATCAATCCAAATGCAGTGATTGGGGCAGAAATTTTCATAGAGCAACTGTATAAATTTTATGGTCAAGTTAAAGTTTTAGAAGACTTAGATTTACACATTAAGCCAGGTGAGTTTCTTGCAATTGTAGGTCGAAGTGGTTGTGGTAAAAGTACCCTACTTCGCTTAATTGCAGATTTGGAACAACAAAGTTACGGTGAAATTAAATTTAAATCTGCTCGTCATCTTCGCGAAGGCATTACCAGTGATGATATTCGTGTCATGTTCCAAGATCCACGGCTTTTACCATGGCGAAACATTGAAAAAAATGTACAACTAGGCTTACCTAAAGAGCGTCATGAAAATGCTTCAGAGCTTCTCAAAAAAGTGGGGCTAGAGGAAAAAGCAGACTTGTGGCCTACTCAGCTATCAGGTGGTCAACGTCAACGTGCTGCGCTTGCTCGTGCCCTTTCACATAAGCCACGAATTCTATTATTAGATGAACCCTTAGGTGCATTAGATGCTTTAACACGTTTAGAGATGCAAAACCTCATTGAAAAGCTTTGGACTGAACAAGGTTTCACTGCAATTTTAGTTACACATGATGTTAGTGAAGCCGTTCAATTGGCAGACCGTATTATTTTGCTAGACAAAGGACACATTGCCAAAGAGTTTAAAGTTGATTTAGCAAGACCTCGCCAAAAGGGAATTGACTTCACTCATTTAGAACAACATGTTCTCAATGCCGTTTTAGCAACCTAATAAAACTGAATCTTCTAAGTTCATGTTGAATTTAGAAGATTTTTTGTTTGTAACATGTAATTTGACTATTTAATAAATATTTAAAATGAAAAATTGGTTTTTTAGAGTAAAAACTCTTAAAAATCACTAAGCTCTTTGAAACATATGTATAAAAATGAAATTTTCTTTTTATATTCACTTGTCAAAGTATCAGTTAAATATGTCGATTCCATCTCAATTTAATAGATTTCCTTTAAAATTAATTTCTTTTTATACGCAAAATACAAATTTAGATTATCCACAAATCTGATGATTTGCCGTACAATTAACGATTCCCCTTTTTTCATTGTTTTAAGTTTGCTAATGGAACAAAAAAAGAGTACTCAAAAACGTCAACAGCTACTTAGTGCAGCGTTGGACGTATTCTCAGTCTACGGCTTTAGCGGCGCTAGTTTAGATGAGATTGCTCAAATTGCAGAAATGCATAAATCGAATATTTTCTACTACTACGAAAATAAAGAGGCTTTGTACGTAGAGGTGTTAACCACAGTTCTGCAAAAATGGCTTGCGCCTTTACAAACCCTTGAA
Organism: Acinetobacter portensis; assembly: GCF_009372215.1. Lineage (GTDB taxonomy): Bacteria > Pseudomonadota > Gammaproteobacteria > Pseudomonadales > Moraxellaceae > Acinetobacter > Acinetobacter portensis. The sequence continues at coordinate 8,446 of NZ_LWRV01000081.1, forward strand.
TCTGAACTTGAGCCAGATGAAGCAATTACCAACTATTTAATGCAGAAAATTGAAGTCTCTCGCACTCAACCTAAAGCATCTCGTTTGTTTGCACTCGAAATTATTCAAGGTGCACCACATATTCTTGAGATCTTAAAAGGGCCATTGAAAAAGCTTGTTAAGCGTAAAGCGAAAGTGATTATCATGTGGCAAGAGCAAGGTAAGATTTCTGCAGATATTGACCCAGAGCTTTTAATTTTAAATATCTGGTCAATTACTCAAAACTATGCAGATTTTTCAATACAAATGGAAATGGTAACGGGTAAAACCTTACGTAACCGTAGTATGCAACAGCGTATTATTCAACACACTGTTCATATGATACTTTACGGCATTCTTCCACGTCCTGAAAAAGTAAGTTAGTCCCATTAAACATTGATTGGCATACGACCATAGCCTCTATGGTCGCCGACCCTCTTTCTATTCCCTTATTGTTTTATATAATTCTAATAGTTTTTTTGCACCCAATAACAAATTTTCTTCCCAATCTAAATGCGCTGTATCATTTGCACCATCGGTAATGTACTTCACTGAAATTAAACGTACGCCTAGTTTGTTACAGACTTTCGCAAGTGCGTAGCCTTCCATATCAACTAAATTACACTCGACTTTCGGCTGACCCGTTTCAAAATTATCGCCTGTTCCGCAAATACCTTTAGCTAAATGCTCAAAATAAGGTTCTAAAGTAATTTCCGCAGGATAATCTGTATCTACAGGTGTCACACCAACTTTAAAACCAAGTGGTGAAACATCCATATCACGTTGAACAAATTGCGTAACTTCAACCAGTGCATGTGCATCGAAATATGAACTGCCTGCCGTACCCAAATTCAAAATGGTTTTACAGCCCGTTTTTTGAATTACTTCAAATGCTTTAAAAGCAGCATTAATTTTACCAATTCCACTGTAATGAACTTCAATTCCAGCTTGCTCAAATAATCCTTTTGACTCATTGGGTAAAGCCATAATCAGTGCTAAATCTGAAGTCATTTTTATCTCATTACCTATTTAAATTGTTGCTCATTAAAGAGGATTCATAGCATCAGTGCAAATGTATGCGCATCTTTGAAATATAAAAAAATCCTGATCTTGTGAAAGATCAGGATTTTAATGGGGGAGAGATTTACAGCCGTCTTTTACTTATTTTCTAAATATGTTTTTAAACAAGGTGAAAAAATTAAATGTCCTTGGTAAAAACCTTTAAATGTTTTACTTGCCACAATAATCCATAACATCACTAAAGCTGTGGCAAAGGCATAACCAAATACATAAATGAAATGTAAATGAGTTTGATGCGCTAAATTTAAAATGGCTAAGGTGAATACGCCCAATGGGAAGGTTAAACCCCACCATCCTAAGTTAAATGGTAAATCTTGCTGTGCATGTTTTAAAGTTGTTAAAACTGCAATGCCTAACCACCACAAACCAAAGCCAATGAGAATTAAGCTCGCAATTAAACCTGCTTGTTGTGCAAATAGACCTAAACTTTCCATACCAATGACACTTAGAACTTGTGGAGCTTGCTCGCCTAATACAAGTAAAGCTAAAGCACCTGTTCCAATAGGGCCCAAAGCCAACCAACTGCTTATTGCCAATTCTTTACTAGGTAATTGATGTAATGCCAAACGCAACATTAAGATGGTTAAAATTGCAAATGCAGGCAGAACAGAAATCCCCCATAACATATAGCTTCCAAACAAAATACCGACCACTTGTTGTGTTGCATCAATATGTCCCAATAACAAACCACCTGAAGTTGCAGCAACCTCACAAGCCACAATGGGAAGCAACCAAACAGCGGTCATATTATTTAGCTGATGTTGTTGTCGGTTATACATACAAAATGGAACAATCCAAGCAATTGCCACAGCTAAAAATACATCGACATACCAAAGTGCATGTGCAATATGTACGGCAACATCACCATATAAAGGAATACCAAATTTTAAAAATCCATTTAAGATAGTGGCAAGTCCCATAGGAATTGCGCCTAAGAACAAACTCATTACAGGATGTTTAAATATTTGTTTGGCTTCATCTGTATACATGATCCAACGCAAAATATATAAAACGCTGAACACACTAAATAACAGAATATTGAACTGCCACAATGCAGTTCCTAAAACCCAAGTGAAGGATTCAGCAATTGGAAATTCAGGCAAAATTAATGCAACCACACCCGTTCCCATCACTGCGGTGAACCAATTTGGTGTAAAATGACGAATCACGTCATGCATCTGCTGAAGTTGATAAAATGGTTTTTGCATCACTGAATCCTCATTGAGTGGTGATAAAATCATTCTACGATGAATTTTAAATAAGAAAAATTGATTAATTATTATTTTAAGTATAAGTAATGTTGATATACAATTTAATTTAACTCAAAAATCTCTTGAGTAAAAACAGAACAACAAGACGTAATCGTGAGAATATGGCAATATATAGCCCTCATAAATTTAAACCTTTTAATTTAGTCATGAAGCTACTCCGCCTGAATGCTTTAGCACCAAATAATCAATTGCCAAAAACAGCTGTGACCATTGGCAATTTTGATGGCGTGCACCTTGGGCATCAGGCTATGATTGCTCAGTTAAAAAGCATTGCATCACAACAAAATTTAAAAACAGCAGTGATGATTTTTGAGCCACAGCCTTTAGAATTTTTTAAAGCCTATGATGCGCCTCCACGTATTAGTTCATTGCGTGAAAAAGTAGAATATTTAACTGAACTTGGTATCGATTATATTGTTGTCGCAAAGTTCGACAATACCTTTCGTAGCTTAAGTGCAGAAGAGTTTGCATCTTTACTCAAAAACAAACTCAATGCGACGAGCTTAGTTTTAGGCGATGACTTTCACTTTGGCAAAAACCGCCAAGGTAATAGCGAGTTTTTAAAAGATTATGGCTTTCAAGTCACCAACTTAAATACGGTAGAACTTGATGGCGAACGTGTAAGTTCAACACGTATTCGTCAAACCTTACAATCAGGCGATTTAGCGCTTGCTGCCAAATTATTAGGTCGCCCATATAGCATCACAGGTCGTGTGCAATATGGTGATCAAATTGGTCGAACCATTAATTTTCCAACCATTAATGTTCGACTTAACCGCCACAAACCATGTTTACATGGCATTTATGGCGTAGATGTAATATGCGAAACTACATCTTTGAAAGATAAAGTTAAAAATGAAAATCCTCAAAAATTAGGGATTGCAGGCTATACCCCAACATCATTATTTGGTGCAGGTCATGTCGGCACTCGTCTTGCCATTCAACAAGAACATCCTGAATGGCGATTAGAAGTACATTTTCCCGATGTTTCTGCTAATCTGTATGGCCTATTAATGCGGGTGACATTCTTAAACTATTTACATGGCGAAAAGAATTATCCTTCGCTTGAAGCACTCAAAGCAGGAATTGATGATGATACAAAGGAACTCCTTGAGTTTCGAAGTAATCACCCCCATTTCCCGTTTTAAACTCCCCATTATTCTATTGTAAAACGCGTCAGTCTAAGGCTGATAAATTTGGAAGAAAACTTGCATGAGCGATAAGCAAACTCCTGAAAATGCAGTGGATTACAAAGCCACGCTAAACCTCCCAGGTACTGAATTTGCAATGAAAGCAAATTTGGCAGTACGTGAAGCTAAATGGTTAGAAGAGTGGTATGCCGACAACATTTATCAGCAGATTCGTGCGTCGCGTATTGGCAAGAAAAAATATGTACTTCACGATGGCCCTCCATACGCAAATGGTCAAATCCATTTAGGTCATGCAGTTAACAAAGTACTCAAAGATATTATTATTAAAAGCCGTGTGATGGATGGCTTTGATGCACCGTACGTACCAGGTTGGGACTGTCACGGTCTTCCAATTGAACTGAAAGTAGAAGAAAAAGTGGGTAAAGTTGGCGTAAAAGTAGATGCATCTACTTTCCGTAAAGCTTGCCGCGAATATGCTTACACACAAGTTGAACTTCAAAAGAAAGACTTCGTGCGTATGGGCGTGTTCGGTGATTGGGACAACCCATACTTAACAATGAACTTCAAACAAGAAGCCGACATCGTTCGTTCACTTGGCGCAATTGCAAAAGCGGGTCACATCGAGCCAGGTCTTAAACCTGTTAACTGGTGTTTAGATTGTGGTTCATCACTCGCTGAAGCTGAAGTTGAATACGAAGATAAAAAATCAGATGCAATCGACGTTGGTTTCACAGTTGTTGATTTAGCAGATTTATCTGCACGTTTAGGTATTGAAGTAGCTGATCGTACTGACATCGTGATTTGGACAACAACACCTTGGACAATGCCTGCCAACCAAGCTGTTGCACTTCATGCTGATATCGAATATCAACTTGTTAAAGCAACTGGCGAAGAAAAAGCTGCACAAAACTTCATTCTTGCAAAAGACCTCGTTGCTTCTGCAACTGAACGTTATGGCTTCACTGCATTTGAAGTACTTGCAGATTTCACAGGTGCAAAACTTGAAAATCTTATTCTGCAACATCCTTTAATTACTGAGCGTCAAGTTCCTGTCATTTTAGGCGAACACGTGATTGCAACCAGTGGTACAGGTGCAGTACATACAGCACCTGGTCATGGTGTGGACGATTACAAAGTTGGCTTACAGTACAACTTAAAAGTTGAAAACCCTGTTGGTGGTAATGGTGTGTATTTACCAACGTCTCCGTTATTTGCAGGCGAACACATCTACAAAGCAAACCCTAAAATTATCGCTGCTTTAACTGAAGCAAACAAACTTTGGGCGCATGTTGTTATTAAACATAGCTACCCGCATTGCTGGCGTCATAAAACACCTATTATTTTCCGTGCAACACCGCAATGGTTCATCAGCATGGATGCAAAAGGTCTACGTCAAAATGCATTAAATGCAATTGAAAATGACATCAGTTTTGTTCCAGATTGGGGTAAAAACCGTATTCAATCTATGATTGAAGGGCGTCCTGATTGGTGTATTTCACGTCAACGTACATGGGGCGTGCCAATCCCATTCTTTGTCCATAAAGATACGAATGAACTTCACCCGCGTACACCTGAATTGATTGAAGAAGTTGCAAAACTCATTGAGCAAGAAGGTATTGATGGTTGGTATAACCGTGATGCTTCTGAGTTCATTGGTGCTGATGCTGAACAATACAATGCAGTACGCGACACGCTAGACGTTTGGTTCGACTCAGGTACAACACATTTTGCTGTACTTCGTGAACGTGAAGACTTAACAGATCCTGCCGATTTGTACCTTGAAGGTTCAGATCAACACCGTGGTTGGTTCCAATCTTCATTGTTAACGTCTATTGCGATTAATGAACGCGCACCTTACAAAGGCTTGTTGACACACGGTTTCGTGGTCGATGAAAAAGGCCGTAAGATGTCGAAATCAATCGGTAACGTAATCACACCGCAAGACATCATTAAAGATATGGGTGCAGATGGCCTACGTTTCTGGATTGCATCTGCCGATTACCGTTATGAAATGACGGCTGGTAAAGAAATCTTTAGCCGTGCATCTGATGGCTACCGTCGTATCCGTAACACACTACGTTTCTTGCTTGCTAACTTGAATGGCTTCAAACCATCAACAGATGCATTGCCTGTAGATCAATTGATCGCACTTGATCAATACATCTTACAACGTGCCGCAGAAGTTCAAAAAATAGTTCAACAAGCCTACGAAGATATGAACTTCCATATCGTCACCAATGCCTTGACTAACTTCTGTATCAACGACTTAGGTGGTTTCTACTTAGACATCATTAAAGACCGTCAGTACACAACTAAAGCCGATTCAGCAGCGCGTCATTCTGCACAAACTGCGTTGTATCACTTGGTACAAGCATTTGTACGTTGGATGTCGCCAATCTTGAGCTTCACTGCACAAGAAGCTTGGCCGTTAATCCCTGAGCAATCAGAGAAATATGTGTTCACAACTGAATGGTATGACATTCCTGTAGCATCAACTGCGAACTTAATTTCAGAAGAACAATGGCAAACATTAATTGCCGTTAAATCTGCAACGAATAAGCACATTGAAGCAGCACGTAATGCAAAACTTGTAGGTTCGAATCTATCTGCAAAAGTTGAGCTTTGGGCAACTCCAGAATTAAAAGCTGTTCTAGATCGTTTAGATGATGAACTTCGTTTTGTCATGATTACTTCACAAGTGATTGTGAATGAGTTTGATGCAGCACAAGGTGAAGCATCTGAACTTGAAGGTTTACGTGTGAAAGTTTCTGCTGCAGATGGTGAAAAATGCGCACGTTGCTGGCATGTGCTTCCAGATGTAAATACACATTCTGCACATCCAGGTCTTTGTTCTCGTTGTATTATCAACCTTCCTACAGGTCAAGGCGAAGAGAGAAAATATGCCTAATCCACAAAATAAAAAGGGCTTATTCCAATTCTACCCGCACAATTTAGTGTGGGTGGGCTTATCTATTGTGGCGATTATTATCGATCAATGGACAAAATGGATTGCCAGTACAAGTCTCAATTATGCAGACCCTGTGCCGGTCCTGCCCTTTTTAAATTGGACATTACTACATAACTATGGCGCAGCCTTTAGTTTCTTGTCCGATGCTGGTGGATGGCAACGTTATTTCTTTACCTCACTTGCAGGTTTAGTGTCTGTTGTTTTTGTATTTTGGCTCATGCGAATGCCAAAAACTGTGAAAGTTTTACCCATTGCGATTGCCCTTATTTTAGGTGGTGCAATTGGTAATTTAATTGACCGTGTAAGCTTGGGCTACGTGGTCGATTTCATTCACGTTTATTACAACAATAATCACTTTCCTGCATTTAATATTGCAGACAGTGCCATTACGCTTGGCACCATTTTATTATTAGTGGATACATTTTTCTTAGAGAAACAACGTATTCAACGTGCTGAAGTGCAAAAAAATGACTGATTTTATCAATCCAAATGAAGAAACACGCATTGAAGATGGCTCAAAAGTAGCTTTACACTTTTCTGTAGCCATTGAAAATGGTGTAGAAATTGACAATACGCGTAACCGAGAAGAACCTGTAAGTTTGGTGATGGGCGATGGCAGCTTATTACCTGGTTTTGAAAAAGCATTATTTGGTTTACGTGCCGGTGACCGTCGTACTGTTAGTCTTTTACCAGAAGATGCATTTGGTCCTTGGAACATTGAAAACGTACAAAAGTTTGACACGGTTAAATTCGAACAACGTCCTGTTGAAGGTCATATGATTGAGTTTGAAGACAAAGCAAAACAAAGCTTATATGGTGTTGTTAAAACTGTAGGTGACGTTATTACTGAAGTCGATTTTAACCACCCTCTTGCAGGTAAAAACATTACTTTTGAAGTTGAAATTTTCAAAGTAACTCCTGCAGGTCAACAAGGCGTGAAATTGATGTAATTCAATTTAAATAAAAAGGCTTCTTCGGAAGCTTTTTTTATATCTGATGATATTAGATACAAATTCCCCATACACACCAAATAGTTATTATAATAATTTCATAAACATTCATTAAAAAACATAGGCTTTATAAATGAAAATTCAAGTTGTTGTGGGAAGTGTTCGTGAAGGTCGTACTGCAATTAAAATTGCACGTTGGATTCAAAAAAGCATCGAATCTTATGATTTTTCGACTGTAGAAGTTGAACTTGTCGATTTAAAAGAATGGGATTTACCTATTTTTGCAGGTGCACACCCTCCAATGACTGGCATTTATGACCAACCTAAACAACAAACTTGGGCAGATAAAATTGCACAAGGCGATGCTTTTGTTTTCATTAGCCCTGAATATAACCATGGTTACAGTCCTGCACTTAAAAATGCCTTAGATTATCTAGGTAAAGAGTGGGCAGGAAAACCTGCTGCATACGTAAGTTATGGCGGTTCAAATGGCTCTCGTTCTATTGATCAAATTCGTCAAGTTGCAACGCAACTAGGTTTAGTCGATAGCAATGCAGTTATAGAAATTCGTGATATTTTTGCACGTAATCAAACTGAAGAATTTGAACCAAATACTTTTGATGAGCGAGCGCTAAAAGCTGCATTTGATAAATTAGTTCAATATGTTAGCGCATAATTTGTATTATTTTTAAGCATAATCGTACGTTTATGCTTACATGGTTTGATGAGATTTGTCGCTATTCAGGCTTATTTTTTCAAGCTATATTTAAATCATCAGGAAGCAGGAAGTTTCCCAAACAAAAAACTAAAATAATAAGTTTGAGCATCAGGACGTGAGGTACGACAGGAGTTATACCTAGAACACGAAATACAAAGAAACCCCAACAGGATGTTGGGGTTTCTTTTTTTATATCTATAATTTTTGAGCTTTTAAATAATCTACAATTTCAGTATTTCCAGCCATTTCTGCAAGCTCTAAAGCGGTATATTGCCCTTTATAAGCAATATCTACACCTTCATTGACTAGAAGCATCACAACATCTAAATAGCCATTTTCTGCGGCAGCTTGTAATGCGCTATAACCATCATCATCTGTTGTATTTACATCGGAACCATTTGCTAAGCTTTTTTCAACCTCAGCTAATTCACCAAGTGAAGCCCAATACACAAGTTCAGGAAGATGTAGTTCTTCATCATCTTCAGGAATTGGGGAAAATGAGTTAAGTTTCATAAAAATATCATCCTATTTAAACCGATTTTATCGTCTATAAATATCTAAATATATTGATTAAATAGACCTCTAATTTTCTATTAAAAAATACATCTTTTCTATTCATGTCTTATTTCACAACAACACATGAACGCTTATATTTAGCTTGATACAAATGCTGATCTGCAGTTTTCATGAGCATTTCAATATTAGAATAAGTGTTTTCACTATCAAGAACTGCACCACCAATACTTAAACTCACAACTTGCTTTTCATCTACACGATATAAATGCTCTAACTCTAAATCAATTACTGCATTTAGGCATTGATTTGCAAATTCTCTAGCCATTTCTATATTCATATCGTCGATAAGAATAGCAAATTCTTCTCCGCCATACCGTGCGATAAATCCATTTTTTGGAAGCTCTTTTCTTAAAGTTTCAACTAACTTTTTAAGAACGTCATCGCCTTTTAAGTGCCCATAGCCATCATTATATTTTTTAAAGTAATCGACATCTAACATGAAAAATGCAAAATTTTTATGTTCCTTAGTAGCACGTTCAAATCTTTTCTGGATTTCATTATTTAATGCATAACGGTTAAAAGCACCAGTTAAGGCATCTAATTGAACCTGTAATTGTAATTTATTATTTAACTCAACGACTGTTCGGGTACGCTCTATAACTTTTTGATCTAATGTACGGTTGAGCTTAATTAACTGTTGGTTATATAAAATAACATTATCACTTTGAATTGCATAATCTCGGCTCAGCTGTAAAGTGACTAAAATAAAGACATGATGTATAAAATGCAATTTCAACAGAGTGAATGACATTCAAACCCAATAAATAATCGTGAATAAAAGTACAACAGACAATAAAAATAGCAAATGCATTTACTTTTGAAAATTTAATATTATCTCGATATAACAGGTAAATACCGTGCAACATATTCAAAAATAATAAAATAGACAGTGAAAAAGATTTAAAAAATAAATTTTGAAATATAATTGGCTGTTGGGTCAGTGTAACTAAAATATTTAAACCTATAACCAATGTAAGCAATTGATAAACGAAACGGTTTACAAAATTTGGCAATGCTAAACGTAAATAAGTGAGAAAAAAAACACACACTAATTCAGTTAAAAAATACTCTAATCTAGTTCCTAAAACCCAATTAATAGACGTGAATAGAGTATAAGTGAAAGGAACTGCAAAAAAGCTCCTTAAACTAAGGCACAATATAAACAACCCCAAATACAGTAAATTTAATACCTGTTGCCCTCTCGACAAACGATATATCGAAAATAAAATCATAAACAAAGCAATCATCATGAGCATGCCACTCACCCAGATTGTTAAGATCATATTTTTATAAAAATCTTTTCTTATTTGACGATCATATCCAATATAAATTGGATTTTCTAAACCACCTCGTATCTGCTGATAACTTGAAAATATAATTTCAACTTCAATGTTTTTTGATGATGATACAAAATTTATAAGCTTCGGTGACATCACTGTTTGATGTTGCTGACGATCACCAACTGTACCAATTTCAACCATTAGCTTATGATCAATATAAAGCCGATATGCACCATATTGATAAGGTATTTCTAATGCCAATACCTGATTTACCGCATGATCTGGAATTGAGAATTGCTTTTTAAAAACACCGTGATCACTCACTTGACCTGTGATATTTAAAAATGAAGCGGGTAAATTTACAGAAATAGGTTTCTCTTTTAAAGTTCCCGTCAGACTTAATTGCTTTGGATAATACTCCCAACTTCCAGCCAAGGTCGTAGAATTTTTAGCATCAAAATTCAATATATGCACTTCTGCAAAAGTAACTGTGCTCACACATAATATGTATAAACTTAAAAGATACTTTATGAGCCTAAGAAACATATTGTCGAATTTCATATCAAATTTCGAATAGATTTTAACACTTGTCATGAACAAATATTTTTTATCCTGCATTCCATTCATCAAAAAAAACATCCCTTTAAATAAAGAGATGTTTTTTAATACAAATAAATGAAAAATTATGCTTTAACCGGAACTGCTTCAATCACTTCAATTTTTGCAGGTTCATCATCATGCATAATTAATGCAACAGCAATTGCCGTGATTAATACAGGTAAACCTACAGCTATAAAATTAAAATGAGCAGGTAAACTCATACCAAGTAATGCACCAATTAAAATTGGACCTACAATTGCCCCCATACGCCCAATTGCCGATGACCAACCAATTCCTGTTGAACGTACTGCAAGTGGATAATACTGAGCCACATAGCTATATAGAAGCATTTGTGAGCCAATTGAAGCGGCACCTGCTAAGAATACTAAAATATAAAGTAAGATTTGATTAGATTGGAAACCCATTAAACTCATTACAATCGCCCCCATAATGCCCAAAAACATCAATACAGGCTTTAAATGAAAACGATCTGCTAAAATTCCACCACCCACAATGCCAACAACAGCGCCAACATTCATTACTAGCATGAACATCAAACTATTATCCATTGAATAACCAGCAGCCATCATAAGCTTAGGCAACCAACTGCTTAATGCATACATTGTTAATAAGCAGCTAAAAAATGCCAACCAAAATAATAAAGTGTTTTTAGCGCGACCACGTCTAAATAAGCTTGCAACATTCGCAGCTTCAGGTACATCAACCTGATGTAATTCAAATGTTGTGTCTTCTTTTACTGTCACCTTAGGTGCCAATTTACGCACAATTTGACGTGCTTGTGCCTGTTTGCCTTCTTTCACAATAAAAGTTAAAGATTCTGGAAGGAATTTCCAAATTATAGGGAGTAAAAATAATGGAATCCCTGCAATAAAGAACATAATTTCCCAACCAAAACTTGGTGTAAACCATGACCCCAATAGTGCAGCCATCACACCACCTACAGCATAACCACTAAACATAGTGGTCACTAAGGTACTACGCATTTTTTGGGGTGCATATTCAGAAGTTAATGCAACTAGATTTGGCATAACTCCACCAATGCCTAAACCCGCCAAGAAACGTAAAATAGCAAACTCTGTAGGATTCGATGCAAATCCACCTGCAAAAGTTAGACCACTAAAAAGTACAATACAAATCATGATGACTTTTTTACGACCAATTTTATCTGCTAATGAGCCAAAAATCATTGCACCAAACATCATACCAGCTAAAGCAGTACTCGCTAACATACCTGCTTGCACTGCACTTAATCCCCAATCATCCATTAATAATGGTAAAACCACACCGTTAATTGCTAAATCATAGCCATCAAAAAGAATAATAAGTAAGCACCACGCGACAACCCTAAAATGAAATGGAGTAAATTTTGCGTGATCAATAATTTGATTAACGTTTAATACTTGATGAGTCATTCCTTACTTCCTGTAAGTTCAGTGTTTCAATTAATCCAATAGCAGTCCATACAGAGAAGCATTTTATTTTTATATATCTATCAACCACACTTTGCTATTGGGAGAGAAACTATAATTTTTACATAAAATCAATAATAAACAATTGAACCATAGTCTAAAAAAACCTTTAAAAATATATATTTAATTCATTATTTAAATAAAGAGGTCACATATTTATTAGAATATAACGATGAATATTTATACTTTTATTAAGATATCTCCTCTCAATATTCATAATTCCATTAACATCTCTTATTTTTCACATTTCTAATTTTATATGCATAAAAAAACACCCCCTG
>NZ_LWRV01000082.1 GCF_009372215.1 Acinetobacter portensis
CATCGCCAGCTCATTAATTCTAAAACACCCCCTGTCTTATGACAGGGGGTGTTTTTTTATGTATATAAAATTAGAAATATGAAAAATAAGAGATGTTAATGGAGTTATAAATATTAAACTGTTAGTGGTGATTAAGTGGATAGAATTAAAATAATAAGACAAATGTATTGCAAAGATATCAGAATAATTTGATTTTTTATTAACCTCTTACAGCCTTTAAATCTTTCAATTAGTGTACGATTAATTTTTTTGTCCGATACTAAATCTAATTCAAGAAAAGTCTCATCGAGTAGCATAAGAGCTTTATCTTGATCAATATTTTTGAGTTCGGAAAGATGCTTGAAAATATTTAAATCTAATTCTATCCGAATATAAAAATAATGCTGAATTAATAAAATTACAGTCAGAATAATCACTAAACTATAATTTAAAAAATTACTAGGCAAGTTGATGAATATGATTATTGATAAAAATATGCAGAAATAAGAACTTAAACATAAGGTCTTTGCACATTTTAAAAGCTCGCTAATGAGTATAAATTTTAAATCTTGTATACTATTCTTTGTTATCTTTATTTGATTCTAGATTTTGATGAAAGAAAGCAATTTCCTGAATTTGCTCATTACTCAATACAATCCAAGGTCTAGCAGTTTTAATTGTATTTAATGCATCTTCAACTGTATTAAATACCTTTTGTTGAACTAACCAAGCAATTAAAATAGCACTACTTCTTGAATATCCTAAGGCACAGTAAATAAGTAATGCTGAAGAGTCGGATGACCTGATATTGTCGAAAAGTCTATTAAATTCTTGTGTAGTTATATCAAGTTGTTGAGATTGAACTGGTATTAAATCTAATGTCGAATAATGAGTATAGCTATTAAGATGGGTGTTTCTTGGAATTTCGGCACAGCAGTCAAATAATGCATCATAGTTGGTTTGATGCTTTGTACTTGGAAATCTTCCTAAGTAAATTCGAACATTTTTATACTCTATAATAAAAGAATCATCTGGATTCTTTTTTGTCCATAAGCGGCTATTTATAAAAGCAAAAAATGTATATGGAGCAAAAATAATTTTCGCGGCTATTGTTGAATCCCCATTTGTTTGTTTTTGGAATAAATGAACACGGTTTGTTAAATATGCTATAGCAACGATGAGCAAACTTAGGGCTGGATATAGCAACCACAGGATATATCCTTTAAATATGACTGAAAGTATTATTAATAAAGCACTTCCGAGTAAATAAAAGATACCGAGTTTTAAATGCTTATTTGTTTTCTTTTGATTTGATTCAGAAAATGGTGATTGAACACTAATAGGAAATAACCACAAACAGATTACACCTACAATTACACCTGTTGGAATATCAATAAAGTGATGTTGCCATGTTGTCAGCACTGAAATACCAATTAATATAGACCAAAAATCTACAAAATATTTTAAATGACCTTTACTGTGTCTTCTATAAAAATCCCAAAGGATAACTAATAAAACAATGTGTAGAGATGGGGCTTGGTTAAAAGGTTTATCGAATCCCATTAAGATATCAAACCACATTCCAAAAAATCCATGGAGTTCTGGGCGATTCATTGAAAATTTGAGTGGGAATAATAAAAAGCAAGTTATTGAAATAACTTGCGCACAGAATAAACGTAGAGCATGTTGCTTAAGTTCGAACTTGTTCCAACATAATAGTAATGAAAGTCCATAAAAGAGATCTATCGACCAATAAGGAACGATCGTCCAAGGCCATAACGGAATATGTTTTTCCCAGTCAAACATAATGCTTGGAACACTGTTTAAACTTGAAGCGTAGTCATTTGCAAAACCATAAGTTAAAAAGAAAAATGGTGCCAAAAATAGCAGGATAATTAATCCATATTTCCAAGTATTTTTTTCTTTATGATTGATTAGCAAATTAGTTATGGCCATTTAAACGATCGCTCAATTATTTAAATTTTTTTCGCAACTGCAACTGTAAATATTCCAAAATCATCGATACATTGATCGATTTTTTCGAAGCCTGCATTTTCAACAAGTGCATCCATTTCGGCTTGAGAGCGTAGTCGCATTACCCATGCATTACCTTGACGGTGAGAGGTAAGTGCCCGTGCTATAAATTCTTGTTGTGGGTGCCAAATTTGTCCCGTGTAAATAAGGTAACCACCTTTTTCCATTGCTTGGTAAATACCGCTTAGAGATTGTTGTAATAATGAGTTTTCATTAAACAACTCGTATAACCCTGAAACTACAACAACTGTTGGTTTAGGCGTTGTAGAGGCTAAAGAATTTTCATCAAATGCATCGGCTTGAATGAATTTTCCGATGTCTTTTAAACCTCGTTCTTCTATGAGCTTTTGTCCAGCTTCAACATTCAAATCACTGTAATCACGAAGTAAGATTGAATTAGGTTTTTTTTGCAATTGCTGAATTGAATCTAAGATATATCGGCCATGTCCAGCAGCGATATCCATGATTCGAATGGTACGTTTCTGCTCATGAAGTTTATTTATGTATTTAGCAAGTAGGTGTTCAATATTTTGTTTTCTTGCACGGATACCACGCCAACCAATCGCATTAAGATATCGCTGATCGATTAACTTACCTAACGGATGTTTACTCTCTGTTTTATTTCTATAGACGAAATCTAAAGTACTACCAGAGTCATAACCAGTATCTTCACCAATTTTTAGACCTTTTGAAAAACGACTACCAAACTTAAGATTTTGCTTAGTAAGTTCCCAAAATTTATTTTTGATCGAGTTCTTTGGTAGTGGACTACTTAGTTCTTCAGCAATTGCACAACTATGCCCAATTTTATCAGCATCTAATAATTGAGGTGCTACGTATTCTTCTTTAAATGTTTGAAGAATAAAACGACGAATTTTATGTAAGGCGATTTCTCTATTTAACTCACCCAAGGTGTCATGGTAAAAACCTTCAAGAACATGAAACTCTTTATTTGGATGTGGCAATTTTTCATAAAACTCACGTTGTGGTTTTTGGAAAACGACAAAATCATTTCCAGAAGTTAATACTTGAGTTGGCACATAAATATGATATGAATCTTGTACGATACGTTTAGATGCATCATAAAGTCCGAGTAACATTCTTACAGAAATTGCACGAGCAATAAGTGGGTCGGAATCATAAGATGCAGCACGATCTATATCGTGTGTAAGCATCTTAGATTTCACATAGCTTTGGA
The DNA here is from genome assembly GCF_009372215.1 of Acinetobacter portensis. Lineage (GTDB taxonomy): Bacteria > Pseudomonadota > Gammaproteobacteria > Pseudomonadales > Moraxellaceae > Acinetobacter > Acinetobacter portensis. Next base: position 3,212 of record NZ_LWRV01000082.1, read on the forward strand.
TAAAGAAATTACCTTTGATTTTATTTAGTGCTCTTAATCCTGGTTCTGCAAATGGAACATATAGTTTGATATCAAATGCAGGAGACGCTAAGCATAAAGCACGAATTTTAGGTGCATAATCGTGAACCCATGTCGCAGCTAAAACTGCGCCAACGCTTTGTGCTACGACGGCTATGTTCTCAGTAGTGATACTGTATTTTTCATTAATATGTTGTACAAAATATTGAATATCTTTCACACAAGCTGAAAAGCTAGGTGCATCGCCACGCTCACCTGGTGAGTGACCATGACCACGTGCATCCCATGCAAAAAAGTCATAATCAGGAAGTTGGAGTTCTTCAACTAGATGAGCCATACGACCAGAATGCTCATGACCGCGATGAAATAAGATGATCGCTTTCTTTGGTACTGAATTTGAAGAACTTTCCCAATGTTGATAAAAAATTTCAGTGTTATCAAAACTTGTAAAAGTATTTTTTGAAGTGCTATACATATTTTAAGCCTATAATTTAAATACTATTTTTTATACGGTTGTATGTTGTAAGAATCAAAAGGATACAGATTGCACTGAATAAACCATTAATGGTGTAAGACAAAAGTGCTTCTGATAAATCAAATAAACTACTGAATATTAAAATGATGGTAATTAGACTCGTCCAAAATGCACGATCACTTTTTCCCATTGGCCCATCATAGCGTCGTTCTTTACCTATGAGAGGAGCCATAACTCCCGAATATTCACTTAATATTGATAAAAAAATCATGAATAAGAGGAGTTCAGAATTAATGATGCTAAAAACAATTAAACTGAAAAATAAGGCAGAATCTGAAATAACATCACACAGCTCGTTATAAAATGCACCAAGGTTAGATTGTTGATTAAATTCACGTGCTAACATGCCATCAATTGCATTAAATGCCATGCGAATAAGCATCCAAATTGGATAAATAAGTAAAAAATAATTAACTGAGAATTTGTTGAAATAAAAATAAATAAAGGCGCTAATTCCTAAGGAAGTAAACATTGCTAAAAGCGTAATTTGATTCGCTGTGATTCCTTTACGATATAGAAAATTAACAAAAGGTCGAAGTAAATTTTGAAAGGCTGGTTTTAGTGCATAAATAGATAGCATTATTTTAGAGTTATTTGCTGTTAGTTTGATATTTAAACAAAAAGTGTTTTGAAACACAAGTTTTCTGGATAGTGAGATTAATTTTGCATGTGTTTAGTCATGAAAAACCAAATTTACTAAAAACTTGGTTTTTCATGATGCTTAAAATTGCCTTCTTGCATGTTTAAATGCTGTTCTCAAACCTTCTTCAAGTGTTGGATGGTAGTACGCTTGATCGAGAACATCATCTAAAGTGACTTCTTGATTAATCATCCATGAAAGTAAATGTGCCATATGTTCAGCCGAGTCTACAAAAAGCTCTGCACCTAAAATTTTTCTAGTTGTTTTATCTATATAAACTTCAATCGCACCTTTGTTTTTACCTAGAACAATTGCACGTCCTTGTTTTTCATAAGAAACAAAACCTGTAATGAAATCAATATTTTGCTGTTTTAACTGTTTATAGCTTCGTCCTGCTGTTGCCATTTCAGGTGAACTGAACACTATACTTAATGGTGTGAGTGTTTTAATATTTTTAATCTGTGGATAATTTAAACAGTTATGAACAGCACCTCGACCTTCATTTGCAGCTTCATGTTGAAGTGGGGTGTTGGTCAATGCATCACCTGTAATAAATATAGGAAAATCTGCGAGTTGCTTGGTTTTAGGGTCGACAGGAAGAGTTTTTAAATCGTTGAATGAATCATCAATATTTTCTAAATGAAGCGTATTTAAATAACTACGTCGTCCTGTTGCGACAAGTAAATACTCGACATCTATATTTTGTGGTTGGCTATTTTCAATAAATTGAATATTCACTCCATCTACAGTTTTACTTACAAATTCAGGCAAGACTTCAAACTTAATATTAAATTCTTTACTCAATGTTTGTTGTGCAAGTTTTTGTAGGTTTGGGCTTGTTAAAGCCCCAACCTTCCGACTTCTAGCAAATACAGTTGTATCCACTCCTAAACGATGCATAGCTTGTGCAAGCTCAATAGCAATTACACCGCTACCAATTATAGCTATAGATTTTGGTAATGTTTCTAGCTCAAAAACTTGATCTGATGTAATGAGGCGATCACCTAATTCATCTTTCCATTTTTGTTCAAAGGTTGGGGTAGAACCGACTGCAATAATGAATGATTTAGCCTGATATGTTTGATTATTCATGAAAATTGTATTTTTATTTTTAAATGATGCCTTTCCTGAAATTTTATGTGCATCAGACCAGCTATTTACATCTTTAATTGTGGCTGCTGTAAAACGATCTCGTAGCTGTCTTACATGTGACATCACATTTGATGTATCTATCGTGCTTTTTACTTTTAGCGCAACTTCATCTGCATGTTGAATATCATACATACGATTGGCCGTTGAAATAAGGACTTTACTTGGCATGCAACCGACACGGGCACAGGTTGTATCCCAATGCCCATCATTTACAATGAGGATGTTTTGTGTGTATTTAACAGCTTCTTTATACGCTGCAATGCCTGCCGTTCCAGCACCAATAATAATAATATCGTACATAGTGAATTATAAATTTAAATGAATTTATATTATTCATATCATATTTATAGGCTGAAATTATGCTTATTTGTAAATAAAAAAACGGCAATGAATTGCCGTTTTAGTTTGACTATATTGTTGTACCCATGCTGATGCCAACAGTAGGTTTAAGTTCCATAGAGCTACATCCAAAAAGTGATGCAGAGCAAAGTAGCACAATTAAAAATTTATTCATGGAGTAAGCCTTGTGTTTTTGCTTGATTAAATAATGTACTTGAGCGAGTTCCGCTTCGGCAAACCATTAAAATTGGTTTTGGTAGTTCATTATAATATTTGGCAAATTCCGCAATGTCTGTTTGAGTAATTTTACCGCTCGTGACAGGCTGATAAATTACACTCACATGCTGACGTTCCGCAATTTCTCTTAATTCACTAACTTTAACTTTATTTCCTTCTTCATTGTCTGGTCGGTTCACTACAACAGATTTAAAGCCTTGCTGTAATAATTGACTAAACTTTTCAGAAGACATTTGACCTGAAACACTAAGTGTATTGGTTAATGCTTTACTTAAACTTTCTTCTGCAAAAACTGTCGTGGAGCAGCTTAAAATCAAACAACAAATAAGTCTTTTGAAGACATGATTAGTCATCTAACAAATCCATTTGTTTTGCAAGTTGGAATAAGTTGTTTGAGCGATTACCAGTACGGCAGAACATGAGTACGGGTTTTGGTAATTCGTTATAATGATTTGCAAAAGCACGTACGTCTAATTCAGTAATTTGACCTGCAACAACAGGCTGATGAACATAGTTTAGACCTGCAGTACGAGCAACTTCTTCAATTTGAGCACTTGTTGGTTGATCAGGACCACCTTCCATATCTGGACGATTATTAATAATCGATTTAAAGCCTTTTTCAACAACTTGAGATACATGTTCTGGCGCAATTTGACCTGCAAATCCTACATTTTCACTCATTTCATTACTCCATAAGTTCATCAATACATTTATGCTTTATGATAGCATTATGATGAAAAAGGAACGCATTGTTCTTTCATTTTTATAGATAAGTTTTTATGCATATAGATAATTAAAAAATTGCCATGGAGTGCATATGTTCGCTTATACGGTTGAACCCTTATATGTGAAAAGTGGGCAAGATGTCATTGCTGCAGATTTTTATCATCCTAAAAATATAGAAAAACCACCTGTTATTATTATGGCGCATGGTTTGGCAGCTTTACGTCAGTTTAAGCTCGTTCAATTTGCGAAAAAATTTGCACGAGCAGGTTATGCCGTTGTTTTATTTGATTATCGATATTGGGGCGGAAGTACAGGGCGACCTCGTGAATTGGTGTCTTTAAAAGCCCAGTTAGATGATTGGCGTACCATGATTTCACATTTGAGCGAACGGCAATCTATTGATGCAGAACGCATAGTTTTATGGGGCACAGGTTTAAGTGGCGGCTATGTCTTATCGTTGGCATCATCATTAAAAAATATTAAAGCGGTGATTGCTCAAGTTCCATATGTCGATGGGGCTGCAAGTGTAAAGAATTATCCGTTACAGCAATTATCTAAAGCACTAAAAATATCTACTCAAGATTATATGGGCGCTAAAGTCGGTTTGTTGCCGAAAACCCTTCCAGTTGTAGATACATCAAACTTATGTTTTTTACCGTCAAATGATAGTTATGAAGGATATTTATCTATTCTAAATACGGATTATTTTTGTAGTGGAGAAATTCCTGCACGGGCATTATTTAGTTTAATGCGTTATCGCCCTATACAAATCGTACGAAAAATTTCTGTACCTGCGTTATTTATTGCAGCAGAGCAAGATAGCATTGTTCCTATTGAGTCTAGCCGTGAAACTGCGACAAATATTGCCCCTTATGTCGAATATCATGAGTGGAATATGAAACATTATGATATTTTTCATGGGAAATGGTTTGAAAAAGCAATTTCAACCCAATTAGAATTTCTACAACAGCATTTTGGAGCCTGTTAGATGATTATTGTATGCCCTGAATGTGGTGCGAAAAATCGTGTGCCTGAGGAAAGCTTCTTTCAAAGCCCTTCATGTGGACAATGTCACGATACATTAATTCCGCTAGCACCCATTGAGCTGAATGAGAAAAATTTTAGTAATTTCATCTCAAATAGTGATTTACCTATTTTGATTGATTTGTGGGCAGAATGGTGTGGTCCTTGTAAAATGATGGCACCGCATTTTGCTCAAGTCGCTAAGCATTATCCAAATGTAGTTTTCGCTAAAATAGACACTGAAGCAAACCCTCGACTTAGTGCCGCATTTAATATTCGCAGTATTCCTACATTGGTTTTAATGAATAAAACCAACGAAATTGCTAGAATAAGCGGAGCATTAAGATCGACCGAGTTACAACAGTGGTTAGATCAACAGTTAAATGCCCATAAATAAACTCAATTTGGAGTGAACGTGTCAGATTCTCATGTAAAGCCTGAAGGTACTCTATCCCTTCAAACTATTGCAATGCCAGCAGATACAAACTGGAGTGGCGATGTATTTGGTGGTTGGATTGTGTCGCAAATGGATTTGGCTGGTGCAATTCATGCAGAGCGCTTTAGTAAAGGACGCTGTGCAACCATTTCAATTAATCAAATGACATTCCTTGTACCTGTAAAAGTGGGGGATGTGATTAGTTGTTACACCAAAATTTTAAAGGTGGGTAATACTTCAATTCAAATGCAAATTGAAGTTTGGGATAGTCACGATAGTTCACGTGAAGCAAAACGTGTCACTGAAGGTGTTTTCACTTTTGTTGCTGTAGATGTAAAAGGCAATAAACGTCAAATTCCTGAAGAAGTTAAGTTGAAATATGCTGAATCTCAAAAGTAATAGATATAAAAAATCCCAGATATAAATCTGGGATTTTTTATTTTAAAGATCATTTATTTTTTTAACTGATCTTTAGACACCCAAGCCCATAGCATTTCACATTGAATCGGCTCTTCATTGCTTTCATCTGTAACAGATACAGAGACCAAAGTTTCACCTTTTGCTGTGGTTTGCATAAGCTGCTGTTGCTCAGTCGTTAACGTTGCTACAGCAGTCATTGCACCTTTAGTTGGTCGCTTAAAATCAAGTTTAAAGCTTTTAATCAGCACAATTGCAGTATCTGGAACATTCATTGCGGTGACAAATCCTGTTGCTGTTTCTGCAATAAGTGCCATTGCACAAGCATGAAGTTGCCCAATATGGTTTTGCATGCCTTTGTGATTCGCAAGATGAACCACAACTTTATTGGACTGCATTTCTATATATTGAACTTTTGCTGTGCCAACCATTGGAACAATTCGACCAAAAGCTTTGTTCCACAGTACATTACGAATCTTCTTTGGAAATTTAGACGTCGTTTTAACAAGTTTCGATAAGCGATTGATCTGAGCCATGAATGTCCTTTTTAGGCAGTTTTGCCTTAATCTTTAAAGTTATTGAACTGCAAAGGTACGCCAAATTGTTGCTCTTTTAAGAAAGCCATAATTTGTTGCAAAGTATCGCGTTTTTTATCTGTCACGCGAATTTTGTCACCTTGAATAGAAGATTGCGCTTTAATGCCACTTTCTTTAATGGCTTTATTAATTTTTTTCGCAGTATCTGAGTCAAGACCATCTTTAAGTTTGATCACTTGAATGACATTTTTACCAGATGCCGTCATTTTTTGTGGATCAAGCGCTTGAATATCTACTTTGCGCTTAAAGAAATGATTTTCGAGCATGCTATAAACTTGCTCACATTGGAAATCACTTTCAGTTGAAATTTTGATTTCTTTGTTTTTTTCACTCAATTCAATTTTTACATCTTGTCCACGGAAATCGAAACGTGTCGCAATTTCTTTTTCAGTGTTTTGAACTGCATGATTTACTTCAAAAATCTCTAATTCTGAAACAATATCGAAAGATGGCATATTTTAGACCTTTACAAGTGGAAAGAATATCTGAGATGCTAGGGATGTTTTCTTCATTTGCCAAGTGCTGTTTACATCAAAGGAGTGCGTAATGATCCGTAAACAAGATATTACATCATTTGAGTTTCCAGAAAATTCAATTATCTGGGATGTACGAGATACAAATGCGTTTGCTGAAGCACATGTTAAAGGTGCTGTGAATCAGCCCATTACTAGCTTATCAGTAGATAGTTTAACTCAAGTGTCAGCGGATCAACCCATTTACATTTTATGTGGTGGTGGAAGTAAAGCACCTCGTGCTGCTGAATTATTAGAAGGCTTCGATAGTCAGCGTGAATATGTTGTATTAATGGGGGGTACTCGTGCCGCTCGTGATGCAGGCTTGCCCTTAGAACAAGGTGCATAAATGCAAAATAAAAAGCGCCGAAAGGCGCTTTTTTTGTTGGTCGAGAAGTTTATTTCCACTCCCTAATGGAGAGGGCTAGGGTGAGGGGAAATAATGTTTTTAATATTTCATCCCTCCCAACTTCTCTTTGAAAAAGGGAGTCGCTTTAAAGCTGAGGCTTAAAATAAGGCTTTTTTGCTTTTACTTTCTTTTGAAAACGAGTTGCACTCAATTTTTTGACTAAACTTGAAGGAACAGGACAAGCTTCACCTAAAATTTGAGAAATCAAAATTTCGGTACAAAGTGGCGCAAATAAAAAGCCTTTAGAACCTAAGCCAGCAAAAGTATAAATTTCATCTTTAGGATTCAATTTTCCTAAAAGAGGGAAATAGTCCTGACTTTGTGCTCGAACCGAAGCACGACCTTGCCAAGTTGAAACATCTGCTAATTTTTCCGCATATTCAGGAAATACACTGTGGATAAGATTATAGTTATGAACATGGTCTTCTAATAAAACGTCGTTATCATCTCTATTTGGATAAAATGACGCGCCCAAAATTAAATGTTGAGCATCTAACTGCATGCAATAACCGCCATAGCTCTGTGCTTGATGCATGGCTAATGGTTGATTTTCATTATTAACCCAACTCACTTGACCGCGAATTGGCTTTAAGTTTGGGTAATTTTCAAAGAGTCGTTGGCTATTCCGAGCTGCACAAACAATCACATGATCAAAGTGTTTGATAATTTGATTATCTGACCAAACAGCAACGCCAGTTTCGCTTTGAGCGACTTGAGTAATCTCTGCTTGTTCGAAGCGAATGAGCGGATATTCTAAGATTTGATCACGTAATTGATGTGGTGATACCGCACCCGCATGTAATAGGTTTAAGCTTGAAAATTCAGTGTATAAATCACCTGCATTTTCTTTTTGCGCTTTAAGCACATTTTGAGGATATTGTTCGGCTAAGCAAAGCAAATCATCCGCATTTTTCAAAGCCAATTGATTCACTTGAATTGGTCGAAATGCATCAAACTTTTGGTAATGACGAATTGCATGTTGCCAAGCCAAAGTCATTAAATGTTCTGAACTTTGTTCGATGGGACAAAGTTTTGGATTTAACAATGCAAGTGGATTGCCTGAACCACCAGAAAGAGGCGCTGATTGGTCGTAAATGACAACTTTATGACCTCGTTGAGCAAATGCCCACGCTGAGCTTAAACCTGCTATTCCTGCGCCAATAATCGCAATTTGGCGTTGTTTAAAATGTGATTGAGCTTCTTCTTTGAGTTTTTCTTCTTGGTTAGATAATAATTCAATATTTTTTTCAGATGAATGATTCAAATCTTCGGTTGTTTCAGGTGCTTCCCAAATCGCTTTTAACATTTCACGTTTGTGCTTAAAACCGCGAGGACGTGAAACGGTAATTCCATTTTCCTTTAAACCGCGTTTCAAAACACCCGCAACGCTAAAGGATGAAAAAGTCGTTCCAATATCAGATAAGCGGACAAGATTTTTTAAAACATTTTCTTCCCAAATATCTGGATTGCAAGACGGTGCAAAACCATCTAAAAACCATGCATCTACCGCTTTGGTTTTTTCCATGACAGGGAAAATATCGTGGGCATCGCCCAACCATAAATCTATGGAAAAATGATCTTGAGGAAATGAAAGACGATGGCAACCTGCAATGGGAAGCGGGTATTGTTCAATGAGTTGAGCCGATAAATTGCTTAATTCTGGCCAGACATTTAAAGCACGGATTAAATCTTCTTTGGTGAGTGGAAATTTTTCGACAGAAATAACATGAAGATGACTTTGGTTATTTGGGCGAATTTGTTGCCACAATTGCCATAAAGCAAGAATATTTAAGCCTGTACCAAAACCTGTTTCACCCACACAAAAATATTCAAAATCTTTTAAGTTTTTTAAGCGAACAGGAAGATCATTACCATTTAAAAACACATGGCGAGTTTCTAAAAGACCATTATCTTTTGAAAAATAAATATCACTAAATTGCTTTGAAAAAGGAACATCAATTCCATCTACAGGATGCCAATCGAGATTGGCAGTTTGAATGACATTAGACAAAAAATATGTAACCTTTAATCAAATATTAATTTAAGAATGTAAAAGCTTTACCACTGACGACGACGTTTTGCATATACATAACTTGCAATTAAGAAGCCAAGTAATACGCCAACAGCAAGGGTCGTTGCCCCATACAAAAACATTTGAGCGCTGCGTTCACTTTGTAAAACTTGAACTTGAACGCCTAAATTATCATTTTTCAATTGTAACTCTTGGTTTTGAGTTAAAGCATCTAAATTGGCTTTTTCAAGTTGCTGTAAACGTGTTGCTTGATCACTCACTAAAGCTTTCACTTTCGCTTCGTGTAGCACTTTATTTTTAGCAATTTGTTCAGCAGTCAGCTTTTTATTTTCGATATCTTGAGGCGTATTTCCTACAATAGTATTACGCGCGGTCGTTGGTTTATCCGCAGGAATCGGTTGTAATGGATTTTGTGCGACCGTAACTGCAGGCGTTGGAGTCGGAGCGACCACTGCAGGAGTTGGTTCAACAGCCCAAGCAGCTGAACCTAATAGTGTGAGGCTTAAAACACTAGAAACAACGATACGCATATACCTTATCCTTTAGGAAATGCTTTATTGAAAGGTTTAACGTCAATATGACTATAAACACCTTCTTTCAAGAATGGTTCTTCTGCTAACCAAGCATCAAGTGCTTCACGGCTGTCGAACTCGACAATAATTGTACTACCGTAAAAACCTGCTTGAGGATTACTTGGATCTTTTGGCATAGCGCCAGCCACAATTAAACGACCTTCATCATCTAGTTTTTGTAATCGTTCTACATGTGCAGGACGAGCGGCTAAGCGTTTTTCTACTGTCCCTTCATGATCTGTACAGCTTACGACGAAAAATGGCATGTTTTAATCCGTTTCTTATAGCAAAATAGTTATTCAGAAGATTTAAAGTATTTTCGTAATACAATAAACTGAATAATAATAAAGGAAAACATCACGATCATGTCACCAAATGCGGTGAATTCACCCCAATATTTTCCATTTGCATAAAGAAATGCAAAAAATACATGCAAAAATGACATGACAGCAAACATTGCAGCCCAAGCATAGTTTAAATTTTTCCAACCTTTTTCAGTTAAGTTAAAGACGGGGCCAAATAAACGTTGAATGAGTGGCTTTTTATCTTTAGTGAAAAATGGTGAAAGCAAAAATGCACCAGAGAACACTAAATTCAGTAAAGCTGCTTTTAATTTAATGTAAAAATCATCTGAAAGCATCAAGGTGATGCCACCAAAAATAACCGTCATAAACAATACAATCCATTGTTGTTTATCTAAACGGAACTTTTGAATAAAGAACAAAGCACCGTATACCAACAACATTGAAAAAATTAAGCCTGTGGTTGCAACTAAAATATTATTATTATCTACGCCCCCTGTAGAACCAATAAATTGTAATAGCGGATGCTCAGTATTCTTAGGATCTACAGTTTTATATAAATAAAAGAAAATAATGAGTGGCACAAAGTCTAAAAGTGCTTTCATGTTAGAGTATCTAAATCTGATTAAATAATTGACATAGTATAAGTGATGGAAGGCATAGATTTACATACACATAGTAATATTTCTGATGGAACTTTGTCTCCAGAGCAACTTGTGCATGCAGCCATTGAAAAAGGCATTCACACGCTTGCATTAACAGACCATGACACGATGGATGGTCTGATTTTAGCGGAGCAAGCGGTGAAAGATGCTCAGATTAAGATTATTTCTGGTGTTGAAATATCTAGTCAATGGTCACGTCCTGCGACAAAAAAATCTTATGGTGTTCATGTGGTTGCATTAAATATGCAAAATCCTGCACCTTTACAAGCACTACTTGAGCAACAAAAAAAGATTCGTGCAGAACGTGCTAAACAAATTTGCGATTTGCTAACGCCTCTAATTGGTGAAGATATCTATTTAGATGTTATTGCGAAGGTTGATCATATTCCTGATCGAGTTACACGAACTCACATTGCAAAAGTGTTAGTGGAAAAGAAGTTTGTAAGTCGACCACAACAGGCTTTCGATAAATACATTAAGGAGAGCAAAAAAGCCTACGTAAAATTTGATGGCTTAGGCTTAGCAGAAACTGTAGATATTATTCATCAAAGTGGTGGTTTTGCAGTACTTGCACATCCTACACGCTACGATTTATCTGCAACCAATATTCGTTATTTAATTGAAATATTCGCTAAATTTGGTGGAGATGCTGTAGAACTTCCACCTGCGGTTGAGCCTGCATCAACACGACAAATGGTCGATCGCATGATTGCTGAATTTGGTTTGAAAGTATCCGTCGGAAGTGACTTTCATGGCGAGAATATGCCTTGGATTCGTTTGGGAAATATTCCACGAGTGAAAGAAGGGCAAATGGGTATTTGGGAGAGTTTTGTTTAATTTATATTTCCCTCATCCCAACCTTCTCCCTAAGGGAGAAGGAGTTTCCTCCCTTTATAGGAGATGAGAAACATGGTTTCGTAAGAGGAGAGGTCAAAAAATTTAAAGTAAATTATGATCCATGGCTTGAATAGGCGGTGGTGTAGGTTTGCCTAAAGTACCTAATAATTCAATTTCAATTGTACGAACCATGGCATCTAAAGGTAAATCATTACTTTGCGTACCAAAGGGTTCTTCAATTTCAGAACTTAAAGCATCTAAACCTAAAAAGGTATATGCCAAAATACCCACTAAAAGTGGTGTTGCTAGTCCAAGTGTTGAACCTAAACTAAATGGCAACATAAAACAGAAAAAGTAAACGGTACGGTTTAACAGTACAGAATAAGCAAAAGGTAATGGTGTTGTTGCAATGCGGTCACAACCTGTTTGAACCAAGCTTAGTTCAGTTACATGTGCATTCATTTGCGTATAAATAATATCGGAAATTTCACCATCTTTTAGGGCTTGCATTAGCTCCCATTGAATCAGGCTTAATGTGTATTGAGGAGCATTCACTTGTTGATAAAGTTGGGTCAAAGCTTGCTGACTCATACCACTGGTTTCAACAAGTTCAGTTGGATTTGCTGTTTGATGACGCAAACGATCTCGAAGTACATTTGCAAACACAATCACATGATGAATCACACGTTCGCGACGACCTTGACTGAGCATTCTACAATCACGGTCAAAATGGCGAGCATTGGCTATTAATAACCCCCAAAGTTTACGCGCTTCCCACCAACGGTCATAACAGGCAGAGTTTTTAAAACCTAAGAAAATAGAAAGAACAACACCAATTAAGGTGAAGCCAACAAGCGGTAATTCTGGAAAATTAAAAAAGCCAATATAAGACAGACCACCAATAATGGTCGACAACAGCATCACGACACCCAAAGGCGGAAGAACTTTAGGTAAAATTGTACCTTTCCATGAAAATAGAAGCTTAAATATACTTGCCTGTTCTCGAACAATCATTTATTAGAATCATCACTATTTTGGGTTGATCTTCATGGGTTAAGCGTTATTTGTCAACTTTATTAACAAAAGCTTAACCTTATTTTAGAAGATGCTGTTCAGCAAAAGAAAATGTACCATCGGGCGAAATAATACAATGATCGACTAAGTTGATTTCAACCATTTCGCAGGCTTTTTTAATCTGTTGTGTGAGGCGTAAATCTGCCGAAGAAGGTTGAGCTGAACCAAATGGATGATTATGTGCAATCACAATTGAAGTCGCATGTTGGCTAATGGCAAAACGAAGAAGTTGATTCATGGATATTTCACACGAATTAATCGAACCATAAAATAATTTTTTAAATGAAATTTTTCTTAAATGTGCATCTAGGCATAACACTGCAAACACTTCTTGAGTCTCTCCTAACAGTTCAAATTTCAAAAAATCCATCAGTAATTTTGAGTTGCTGATTTCTAATTTTTCTTGTTTTAAATGTTGTGAAATATAGCGACGACCGAGTTCCTTTACAGCCATCAATTGTGCATATTTGGTATTTCCTATGCCATGAAAGTGTTTTACATCTTCCAAAGATGCATCAAGTAAAGCGGTAATATCACCAAAATGTTGAATTAAGATTCTCGCCAATTCTACAGCGGAATGTTGTTGTGAGCCTGAACGTAAAAATATAGCAAGAAGTTCAGCATCGGATAAGCTTGCCGCACCTTGTTGCATTAACCGTTCACGTGGCCGTTCTTGTTCGGGCCAGTTTTTAATAGAAAAATTCATTGTTTTAAGACTTATTTATTATAAATGTAAGATATTTTCCCAAGTCACATACTTGGGAAAGGTATTATTTAATGATATTGTGAGCGCCACTGCAACAGAAAGGTAAGCTGTTTGTGAGTTTTGACCTGAGTGTAATTCCAAATAAAAATATCATTGTCGCTGTAACAGGCGGTATTGCTGCATATAAAAGTGCGATTTTAGTTCGTCGTTTAAAAGATGCTGGCTTTAATATTCGCGTTGTGATGACCAAAGGTGCACAAGCCTTTATCACGCCACTTACATTTCAAGCTTTATCGGGGAATTCTGTTCATACGGAATTATTAAATCCTGAAGCTGAAGCAGGAATGGGGCATATTGAATTAGCGCGTTGGGCAGATCTTGTCCTTGTTGCACCGGCATCTTGCGATACCTTGGCAAAATTTGCAGCAGGTTTGGCAGATGATTTACTTTCAACTTTATATTTAGCGACCAAAGCACCTGTTTGGGTTGCTCCTGCAATGAATCAGCAAATGTGGGCAGCTAAAGCAACGCAACGAAATTTAAATACGCTTGTTGAAGATGGTGTGCATGTCATTATGCCTGATGCAGGTGCGCAAGCGTGTGGGGATATTGGTTTAGGACGTATGCCTGAGCCTGAGGAACTTGCTTATCAAGTGACTGAATATTTCCATAAAGCGCAACGTACAATTGCTGAAAAATTTGGTCAATTGGCAGGTAAGCATGTGGTGATTACCGCAGGGCCAACACGTGAATCTATTGATCCTGTGCGCTATATTTCAAATCATAGTACAGGGAAAATGGGCTTTTCTTTAGCAGCAGCGTGTTATTCGGCAGGTGCAAAAGTTACGCTTATTGCTGGGCCTGTAAGCTTAGATACGCCAAATGGCGTGCGCCGTATTAATGTTCAATCTGCGGTGCAAATGCTTGATACAAGTATGCAAATGCTAGATGAAGGCTGTGATATTTTTATCGCGACAGCCGCAGTTGCAGACTATAGAGTGGCATCAGTTGCTGAGCATAAAATTAAAAAATCAGGTGATGAACTCAATGTGTCATTGGTTAAAAACCCTGATATTGTGGCAACTATTGCACAGCAAGCGAAACGACCATTTATGGTGGGCTTTGCAGCGGAAACACGCAATGTTGAAGAATATGCCGCAGGGAAATTGGTTGCGAAAAAACTCGATATGATTGCATGTAATGATGTTTCACGAGCCGATATTGGCTTTGCATCAGATCAAAATGCAATGACCGTATTTTTTGCCGATCATTATCAAATGCAAAAACGTGATTTAGAAAAAGCATCTAAGCAGGAAATTTCACAACAATTGGTGGATGCAATTCACGATGCTTTAAATCATACAGCTGAAATTGAAGAAGATTTTTAATTTACAGCGTTTGAAATTTGTTCCATATTAAATGCAGCCTAGGCTGCATTTTTTTTGCAAACTCAAAAGGGAAAGGAATGAACAAATTTATAAAAGTAGGATTATTTAGTGCGACATTTTTAATTTTAGCTACTGCACAGGCAGCAGAACCATTAGAAGATGCAATGAAATCTTTGGCTAAAAACTCTAAAGTATTTGATCAAGCACAAAATGTTGACGTGGCGAATAAAGCATTAGCTGAAATGGCGAATGCAACGCAATTGGCAAAGGAAAATAAGCCCAAAAAATTAAGAAAATTGGCTGAAACAGATGCGAAAGTTATCGCGTACGAAGAAACCTTTAATCGCTTATTTATTGAAATTGAGCATGCACAACATCTTGTACATGAAAATAAATTAGATGAAGCTAAATTGATTTCAGAGAAATTTAATGAAATTAAGAAACAAGGTCATAAAGCGTATCGATTTTAATTTTAAAATATTCAAACATAAAAAAAGACCGCATTATGCGGTCTTTTTTTGCTTAACGCTTATGCATTGCCTTCGGCAGCAGCAGCTTGAGCACGTTTCATATTTTCTTCGAACTCAGCATCAAAATTGATTGGAGTAAGAAGTAATTGAGGGAAACTACCTTTTGTTACCATATCATTTACAGCTTCGCGTAAGAATGGGAACAAAATATTTGGGCAGTATGCACCAAGAATATATGGAAGGCGTTCCTCTTCAACAGCATCAACCAAGAAAATACCAGATTGAGTTACATCAACAATAAAAGCAGTTTCGCCAGCATTTTCTGCTTGAACAATCACTTTTAAAGAAACTTCAAAGTGAGTCTCATCAATTTTTTCAGCAGAAGATGAAAGATTGATGTTTAATTCAGGTTCCCAAGCTTTGGTAAAAACTTGAGCGCCAGGAACTTCAAAAGAAATATCTTTAGTGTAAATACGTTCTAATGCTAATTGTGGTTGAGTTTCTTGTTCACTCATTATTGGATCCTTAATATTTCTAAGTTAATTAAAAATTACGCTACTACTAAGTGGTCTAGTTTCGCTTCACGATCTAAAGCATAAAGCTGGTCAAAACCACCAATAAATTGATCTTCAATAAAAATCTGTGGAACAGTACGATGGTTGGTGCGTTGCATCAACTCAATACGTGCTTCAGCAGGTTCTTGAGATAAATTAATTTCGTTGTATTCGATACCTTTACGTTCTAGAAGTTGTTTTGCACGAACGCAGTAAGGACATGAATTTGTTGAATAAATAGTCACTTTAGCCATTCTATTTTCTCCTGAAACGTAAATTATTTTGCTTTCACAAGTGGTAAGCCTTGAGCTTTCCAATTGCTAACACCACCATCTAAGCGATAAGCATCTGAGTGACCCACTTGTTGTAATGCTGTACCTGCAACTTGACCTAAGTTACAGATAAACACGATTGGGCGTTCTGCTGTTTTTAACTCTTCGATATGGCTTGTAATTTTGCTGTAAGGAATATTACGGCTGCCGCTAATATGACCTTCGCTGAAATCTTTAGCGTCACGTAAATCTACAAGCATTGCATTTTTAGCTTTCACTAAAATGCCTAAAGATTGCGGAGAGATCTTACGACCATTACGTTGACCTTCTAAAACGAAGAACAACACTACCAGTACAGCAAGTGTTCCAAATAAGAGGGGATGATTCCCCATAAACTCGAACCAACGTTCCACAAATCACCTAATTACAATTTAATATTGTCGAAGAGTATAGCCTATAAATATGGCGATCAAAATCGCGTCTTCAAGGGCTGATGTTGAATAAAAATTAATTTTTTTGCTGAGCTTCAGCAATTTCATCAATTAAACGTAAAAAACTGTCTAAACGACGAGGTAAAATTTCACCATTTTGTGCCGCTAAACGCAGTGCACATTGTTTTTCATGTTTATGCGTACAGTTTCTGAATTGGCAATATCCCAAAAGCTTATCAATTTCAGGAAAACCTTCTTGCACTTTGTCTATGTTTAAATGCCATAAACCAAATTCACGAATTCCTGGAGAATCAATGAGCGCAGCACCATCACCAAAGCCAATCAGGCGGGTAGATGTTGTTGTGTGCTGACCAAGCGCAGAGTTTTCAGAAATGATATTGGTCTTTTGGGTTGCATCGGGAACAATAGTATTGATGATTGAGCTTTTACCCACACCCGATTGACCCACAAAAGCAACGGTTTCACCTGCTAATCTTTCCGCAAGTTTAGACACATTATCCATAGACTGCGTAAGCATGATTTCATAGCCTAAATTTTGGTAATCTTTTACCAAATCTAGAATAGGATCATTTTCTTTGAGTAAATCGGTTTTATTCATGACTAATAATGCAGGAATTTTAGCATCTGCACAGGCCACTAAATAACGATCGATTAAACCTGGAGCAGGTTCAGGAAGAGGTGCAAATACAATGACAATTAAACTAATATTTGCCGCAACAGGCTTCACTTTGTGATAACGATCTGGTCGTGTAAGTAAAGATTGACGTGGATGAATGGCAGTAATAATACCTAAACCCGTAATAGGGTCTGCTTGCCATTTTACGCGGTCACCTGTCACCAATAATTCTAAATTGGTACGGGTATGACAACGCCAAACGCTACCCAATTCAATGGGTTTCCAAAAAGGTTCAGGTTCGCCATCTTTAACAATCGGTTTTTCAGGATGTACGTCAGGAGTCGAGAGTGTTTGCACTTCAAGTTGGCGTCCATAATGTTGAACCACCAGACCTTCTAAATCATTTGAAGTATCTAAATCTTCTTGACGTGTTTTATGTTGTTTCTCAATACGACGTTGTTGCTGTTCGGTTAAACGTCGTTTACGAATTAAAGCCATTCATATCCTAAAAAACCTTGAATCTAAGATGGCAAAAATAGCACGAAGAAGGGGGACAATTACAGCTATCATTCAAGAAATTTGCTACTATGTTGTTTTTAAGCCCAATAAGATTGCACATTTATGAGCAGCACTCCTGATACACGCCTCATTTGGATTGACCTTGAAATGACAGGTCTAGATACAGATAACGACGAAATTATTGAAATTGCGACCATTGTGACAGATGATAATTTAAATATTTTGGCAGAAGGTCCTGTGCTTGCTATACATCAGTCTCCAATTAAGCTTAATGCAATGGATGAGTGGAACACTCGCCAACATGGACAATCGGGTTTAATTGAGCGTGTACGTCGTAGTAAGCTCACTGCGCAAGATGCAGAACAGCAAACGCTTGAATTTCTAAAAAAATGGGTAGATCCAAAATCATCTCCGATGTGCGGTAACTCAATTTGCCAAGACCGTCGTTTTATGCACCGTTTAATGCCTGAACTAGAACAATTTTTCCATTATCGCAACCTAGATGTATCTTCTGTAAAAGAATTGGCTAAACGCTGGCGCCCAGAGATTATGGGTGGATTGAAAAAGAATGCATCACATTTAGCAATGGATGATATTCGTGATTCAATTGCAGAACTTAAATATTATCGTGATTATTTCTTTATTATGAATAAAGATTAATACTTGTTATAAGTAATCGAAAAGGGGCGAAAGCCTCTTTTTTATTGGCTGACGCTTAAAATATGCGTATAATTTATACATGTTACAAAAATGATTTACGTTGTTCATTTTTATGAAGATGATGACGTATAAAATTGAATGATGAATTATAACAACGAGTTTTATTATGCAAAGTAATAACCCTATTTTATCTCGTGTTGAAATCCAACATGACTATTCAGCGCCTATGACCATTCAAGGTGCAATTCAAAAGGCAACTCTTCTTACTGTTATTTCAGCAGTCGTTGGTGTTTCATTTTTCTTTTATGTGTTTATGACGGCTAACTTGTCACTTGCATATACAGGGGCAATGGTTGGTGCAATTGGTGGTTTAATTCTTGCGTTAATTGCAACATTTAAACCCAATACGGCTCGTACTTTAGCTATTCCTTATGCATTATTTGAAGGTGCTTTTTTAGGTGGTATTTCTGTTGTTTTCCAATTGAAATATCCAGGTGTTCCTTTACAAGCTTTATTGGCAACATTCGTCACGACTTTAGTGATGTTTGGTTTGTATAAATACGAAATTGTTCGTGCGACTGAAAAATTTAAATCAGTGGTGATGTCTGCATCAATCGCCATTGCCATTGTATTTGTTGTGCAGTTTGTAATGCGTATGGCTTTCGGTTCAAGCATTCCATTCTTGTTTGAAACAAGTCCTCTTGGAATTGGTTTTGCTGCATTTGTTGCAGTCATTGCATCTTTAAATTTAATTTTAGATTTCGATTTAATTGAAAATGGTGCAGCACAAGGCGCGCCAAAATCAATGGAATGGTTATCTGCAATTGCATTATTGGCAACATTGGTTTGGATGTATTATTCATTCTTACGTTTATTGGGCATGCTCAATAGCGATGACTAATTTGCTATAAATAATAAAACGCTCCAAATTTGGGGCGTTTTTTGTATTTAAAATTTATAGAAATGAAAAAAGATGCATTATGCAATTTAGTAATTTATAAATTTTAGGCATTATGTGAACAGATTATATTAAGTGAGAATCTCATGGCACAAGGATTATTAGTAGGTAAACGCTTTCTTATTGCAGGTATTGCAAGCAAATTATCAATTGCATTTGGTATTGCAGAAGCTCTTCATCGTGAAGGTGCAGAGTTAGCATTTACTTACCCGAATGAAAAATTAAAAAAACGTGTAGATGATTTTGCTGCACAATTCGGTTCAACTTTAGTATTTCCTTGTGATGTAGGTGTTGATGCTGAAATTGACAGTGCTTTTGCAGAACTTGCAAAACATTGGGATGGTTTAGATGGTCTTGTGCATTCAATTGGTTTTGCACCTGCACATGCTTTAGATGGCGATTTCACTGATGTAACTGACCGTGATGGTTTTAAAGTTGCTCATGATATTAGCGCATATAGCTTTATTGCGATGGCACGTGCTGCGAAGCCTTTATTGGCTGCGCGTCAAGGTTGCTTATTAACGCTGACGTATCAAGGTTCTGAGCGCGTAATGCCAAACTACAACGTGATGGGAATGGCAAAAGCATCTTTAGAAGCAGGCGTACGTTATTTAGCATCTAGCTTGGGTGCTGAAGGTATTCGTGTAAACGCAATCTCAGCAGGTCCTATCCGTACACTTGCAGCTTCAGGTATTAAATCTTTCCGTAAAATGTTAGACATTAATGAAAAAGTTGCACCGCTTAAACGCAACGTAACGATTGAAGATGTTGGTAATGCTGCATTGTTCTTATGTTCACCTTGGGCAAATGGTATTACTGGTGAAATCTTATATGTAGATGCTGGTTATAATACTGTAGGTATGAGCGCATCTTTAATGGATAGCGAATAAGTCTTTCCATTTTTAAGATGTAAAAAACGGTGCTGATGCACCGTTTTTTATTGCTCATAAAACAAATTTAAGGTTTAAGGTAATTGCTTAATTGGGCTACCACCTAAAGCTTGCATTAAAGTCACATAAGCATTGTATTGGCTTTGCTTTGTTTGCACTAAAGATAAACGTGCTTCACGCGTGGTCTTTTGAGCATCAATTAAGTTTTTCAATGCAATTGCGCCATTTTTATAACGAACTTGAGTTAAATATTCAGTTTTTTCGGCAAGCTGAACATTACGCTCTTGTAAGGCAACTTGTTTATCTAACTCATTACGAGCAGAAAGGGCATTCTCAACATCTGCAAAAGCTTTGTACATGGTTTGACGATATTGAATAATCGACTTTTCATATTCTAGTTCATTTACTTTCAAATCACGTTTCATATCATTCCATTGTAAAAATGGAAGTGATAATCCTGCACCTAAAATTGCAACAGGGTTTGAAAGCACTTGAGATAATGAAGTACTTGTACCACCAGTTACAATGCTACCTGTTAAATTGATAGAAGGGTAGTAGCTTGCTTTGTTGGCATCTTTATTGGCTAAAGCTTTACGTAAGCGTAGTTCAGTTGCTTTTAAATCTGGACGACGTGATAAAAGCTCCGCAGGTAAGCCCGCAGAAATTTTAGGTAGATTAGACTGTGGTAAGTGTTGCGGTTCATTAATATTTAATTGTTGAATAGGTTGATTTAACAAAACAGCCAAAGCTGTACGTGTTTCAACTTTTTGTTGTTCAATTTGGCTTAAGCTTGCTTTTTGACTTTGAACGGCTTGTTCTGCAGAACTTAAATCTAAACCTGAAACAGCACCTGCACGATATTGCACTTTAACCAAATCATAGGTTTTTTGAGTACTTGCTAAGTTTTGCTTTGCAACCGAAAGACGTTCATTTAAATAGCCCAGTTGCCAATAAAGCTGTGCTGTTGTTGCAATTAAGCTTTGTGCTGTTGCTTGTAAATCTTGTTCAGATGCTAAAGCTTCCCAACGCGAAGCTTCGGTTTGATTGGCAAGTTTACCAAACAAATCTAGTTCATAACTCAAGCCAGGGTAGCTAAGTGAAATTCCTTGTGATGAATCTCCATCGCCATCTAAACTAAAGCGATGTCCAATATTTGCACCTGCATTGCCAACGCGAATACCTTGCTGACTTTGAGATTGTTTGGCTTGAATGCGTGCTTGTTGCAAGTTAATCCCTGCAACTGCTAAATCTGTATTAGCCGATAGAACTTTATCGACCAATTGATTGAGTTGAGCATCACCAAACAAAGTCCACCATTGGTCAGCATAAGCATCTGCATAAATTTGTTTGCTGACATTTTTTGAATTTTGAAAGCTAGATGGTGTAGAAATAGTGGGCTGTTCATAGGGTGATTTCACCAGAGCCGCACAACCGACCAATGAACTACCTAGAATTAAAGCACTTGCAAGCTTAGTTAAATGTGTTTGCATGATTGTTTCCTATTCTCTAGAGAGTGCATCGACAGGGTTTAATTGCGCAGCATTGCGTGCAGGAATAAAGCCAAACACAATACCAATTAAACTTGAACATACAAAGGCTGCAACAATTGAAGTTGTTGAATATGCCATTTGGAATGATCCACCTGCAAAATGAGTAATGAGCTGACCAATTCCTAAAGAAAGGAGCACACCTAAAATACCACCCAAAATACAAACCAAAACGGCTTCAATCAGGAACTGTTGCAAGATGTCACTTTGACGCGCACCAACAGCCATACGAACACCAATTTCTTGGGTACGTTCGGTCACAGATACAAGCATAATATTCATTACGCCAATACCACCCACCACAAGGGAAATTACAGCAATTGCTGAAACAAGTAGTGTCATTGTTTGCGTGGTCTGTTGGATAGTTTCACGAATACTGTCAGAGTTTTGCGTAAATACATCCTGAGCGCCGTGACGTTGTTCAAGTAAGCTTAAAATTGCATTTTCAGCGGCAGTACTAGGATATTCATCTTTAATACGCACAATGATGCTTCGTACATTCGACTGCCCCAACATACGGCTCATAACTGTTGAATAAGGAAGATAGACATTTAAGCTGTCAGAATTTCCCATCATGCCTTGTTGTGCATCGACTACACCAATAATACGGCTTGGCACACTACCTAAAAGTACAACTTGCCCAACAGGATTAGTTCCATCACTGAAGAATGTTTTCTCTGTGTTGGTGTCAATCACAACATCTTGGGCTTGTTCAATAACACTATTTTTATCGAATGCTTGACCCGATTTAAAAGTTAAGCCTTTCACATAAAAGAAGTCTGCACTTACACCATTTACAGTGGCTGAGGCTTCTGTGTCTTTATAACGAGCAGTTACACTCGAATTTACAGATGGGCTTACACCATCGACATAAGGTTGATCTGCAAGTGCTTCACCATCGGCAGGAATAAGGGTTTTGACTTGAGATGCTCGTGAGTTATCACCAAAACCACGACCTTGATAAATGGTGATGGTGTTTGTTCCTAAGCTACTAATATTTTCTAGAATTTGCTTTTGTGAGCCATTTCCTAAAGCAACCACAGATACAACAGATGCGATACCAATGATAATCCCTAGCATGGTCAGGAATGTACGCATACGGTGTGCATTCATGGCTAATAACGCCATACGGAATGCTTCACCTAAACGATCTGCAAGCGCTCGCCAAGCAGGAATTTTTTTCTGAGGTGCACGAACTAAAGTTTGTTTTTCTAGGACTTCATTTTCAGTATTTTCAGGCACATTAGGTAGGTCTGAAATAATATTACCATCACTAATTTCAATAATTCGCGTGGCATTTTTAGCAACGTTATGGTCGTGCGTGACTAAAATAATGGTATGACCTTTGGCATTAAGTTCACGTAAAATACGCATTACTTCAATACCGCTATTTTTGTCCAATGCACCTGTTGGTTCATCGGCAAGAATAACGTCACCGCCATTCATTAAAGCACGAGCAATAGAAACACGTTGTTGTTGACCACCAGAAAGCTGACTTGGTCTGTTTTGTGTTTTATCGCCTAAACCTAAATTGGTGAGAAGTTCAGTTGCACGCTTTTGACGTTCAGTTGCATCTGCACCTGCATAAATAGAGGGAACTTCGACATTTCCTGCTGCGTTTAAATCGCCAAGTAGGTGATAGCGCTGAAAAATGAAGCCAAAATATTCACGACGTAATTGTGCAAGTTCATCTGGCTCAAGTTCACGCGTTTCACGGCCACTCACTTTGTAGCTGCCTTCTGATGGTTGATCTAAACACCCTAGAATATTCATGAGTGTAGATTTACCAGAACCCGACTGACCTACAATTGCGACAAGTTCACCTGGGTAAATTTCTAAGTTTATCCCTTTAAGAATCTGAACTGTGTTTTCACCAGCAGGGAATTCACGAGTCAGATTCTTGACCTCGAGTAGAGGTGTTAGATTTTGACTCATATTACATTCTCATTCCTGGACCACCACTACGTTTTGCAGCGTTGTTTGATGAGTCTGAACCGTCTGCAATGACAACTTTATCGCCTTGTTTTAGACCGCGTAAAACTTGTGCTGTTACACGGTTGTTTAAGCCAATTAAAACAGGCTGCGGTTTAGCTGAACCATCTGCTTGAACAACACGAACCATATTCATTGATGCTTTGCCATCTTGAACCAATTGTTTTTCAGCATCGGTAAGTTCTAAGCGTTTCGGACGATCTGGATTATTTTCTTTACCTGCAGGGCGTTCTTTTTGAGCCGTATTTTTATCTGCTGATGCTTTGCGTTGTGGACGGTTTGAAGCTTGAATTGCAGCGGCAGGAACAGTGAGCGCATTTTTTGCTTCGCTTAGAATAATATAAACTTGTGCAGTCATATCAATGCGTAATTTGCCATCTTCATTGGGTACATCAAACAAAGCATTGTAGTAAACAGCAGTACTTGAAGATGATGATGTTGAATTATTACTTTCAGTATTAATTGACTTAGGTGCAGGCTCTACTTGACGAAGTTTTGCATAAATTTTCTTATCATTATTGCCTAAAGTTGTGAAGTAAACCGTTTGACCTTCTTCAACTTTCATGACATCTGCTTCAGAAATTTCAGCTTTAATGGTCATGGTGTCTAGCTTTGCCAATTTAACAATGGTTGGTGCACTTTGATTGGCGTTAACGGTTTGACCTTCTTCAGTGACAATGGCAACGATTGTTCCATCCATTGGAGCAACAATTTGGGTGTAGCCTAAGTCTTCTTTTGTTGTCGCAAGTGTTAAGCGAGATTGTTCAATTTGTGCATTGATGGCTGTAATATCTGCTTGAGCCGTTTTATAACTTGCTAGTGCAGATTCAAGCTCAGCTTTTGATGTTGCATCTTGGGCATACATGGCTTGCTGGCGTTTATATTCAGCTTCAACTTTTGCCAAATTAGCTTGTTTTACTGTGAGCTGTGCTTGTTGATTTTTAATATTTGCTTCAGCAGTTTTTAATTCATTTTCCTGACGTACAGAGTCAATTTGTGCAATCAGTTGACCTTGTTTAACTTGGTCACCCAATTCTACATACATTTTTTTGACTTGCCCCGAAACCTGAGCACCTACGCTGACCATTTTAGTTGCTTCAAGCACACCTGTCGCTAATACCGAGTTTTCAATATCACCGCGAGAAACTTCAGCAGTAATAAACTGAGTTTGTTCTTGTTTGGGCTTAAAGAAGTACCAAGCAGTAAGCGCAATAGCCAGAGCACAAATTGCAGCAATAAAGATTTTGGTTGGTTTTATTTTTGGCATAATCATTAAGCAAAGTCATAGATAATGCATGTAATTATAAGAGTTAATTGAGGATAAATAGTGAACTTTTTTATATAAATAATAGTGATTCTTATTTATGGGGCTATGATTTTTAAATGAATTAAGCGTGAAATAAGGTTTTACCACAAAAACTGGCTATGGCTTGTTGAATCAGATGTTCAGTATTTTCATGACCTAATCCTTTAATGGATGAGTCAATTCTAAGCAATAAAGAGGGCCATGCTAAAAAATCGTTGGGGTTTAAACGACGCAACGCTTGTTGATATGCCCCCACTTTGTTTTTCCAAATACCCAATTGCAATGCATGATTTGGTTGTTCAAATAGTTGCATGAGTAAGCGCATTTCTTTACTCAAACTCCATAGAATTAGACTATTCGGCTCACCAGAATCGGTTAAATATTGAAAAATTTTGATCGATTGAGCAAGGTTGCCTGCAAGGAGAGCATCGCTTAAATCATAAGTGCTATAACGTGATTGATCTTGTAAACATGCATATAAATGATCAATTTGGATGATTTCTGCATCGGCAAAAGTATCTCGAACACGCATTAAGCTATTTTTTGCTGCAAGTAAGTTATGTTCATGATGTTGTTCAAGCCATTGCCATGCATCATTGGCTAATTGAATGCCAAGCTTTTGTGCTTCAACAGCTAAAATTTGCTGACGATCTTTAGGATAATTTGCGGTAAGCGCAACATTAACGCCATTGGCATCGATCACTTGGAAAAAGCTTGTTTTTAAGCTACTACTATCTTGCTTAGGCATAACGATCAAAAGTAAATTTTGTTCATTATTTTGTATATAGCTTTTTAATTCTTTAATACCATTTGCATCTGGCTTAATGTTGCCATGAACTTCAATTGCAAGTTGATTGGAAAAAAGAGATAAGCTGTTTAAAGCATTAAATACAATTTTCCAATCACTTACGCTTGTAATGTCATAGCGTTGGCGTTCAATGTCTTGCTTCTGCCAACTTACACGAAAAGCATCAATTAAGTTTTGTTCAAGCAACGGCTCTTGACCATGTAGTACCCAAGCACCACGGGCTTCATCTACACGTTTAAGTGCTTGTAGATAGTCAAGTTTCATTGCTTAAATCTCTAAAATTATTCAGATACTGTCGGTTTAACAACAATTTGTTGTAAGCGGTTCGATGAAATTTGGCGAACAATTTGTTGCGCAACATCATCAATTAAAACTTCTGTTAAATAAGTTTGCTCTTGATTTTCAGTGTTTACAGTCTCGTCATTATATTGGTAACTACGCGTTGCCATCATAGTACGAGGTTCTGTTAAAGGCGTTCCTTGAGCATCATCAATACGGAAAGTAACATTCAAACGTAAAATGTTTTCACGTAATTTACCAGAAAGCTCTAACTTACGTTCAGAGTAATCAAGTACATGTAACGTATAAGCATCACTTCCATTACTCAGTTTTACACCCGCAGATGTTAAGTAAAGCGATAGTTTTTCTTCTAAAGAAGCAGTGTTTTCAGGTAAAACAATATTCATTTTAGAATAAGCCACAGGAACACTTGATGGGTTTGTACCTTTCAAATGAAAGCCACAACCGACTAAGCCTGCACTTAGACCCAAAGTTAGTACAATTGCTGCAACACGTTGTCCTAAATACATGCGATGTCCTCTAATTTATATTCCATTTATGGAAGAATTTTTTTCTGAGCGTTATTGATTGTAAAGTCAAAGCCCGTTGGCTGGCAACGGGCTTTGTGTTTTTTCAGCCTCCCTTTAGTAAAAGGAGGTTTGGAGGGATTAGTCCTTAAAGTCCATTCTCTTGCGCCATATATGGCTCAGGGAGAAGGTTAGGATGAGGGTGGTTTTTTAATTAACCTCTCCCTAACCCTCTCCTAAAAGGAGAGGGAATAAAGGGTTAAACCACCAAATTCACGAGTTTATTTGGAACAACAATTTCTTTCTTAGTTGGACCTGTTAAGAACTGTTGAACTTCAGGTAATGCTTTTGCTTGCGCTAAAATATCATCTTTAGAAGCATCTACAGATACTTCTAATTTACCACGAAGCTTACCGTTCACTTGAACCACAATTGTTTGTGTATTACGTGTTAATGCAGACTCATCCACAGTTGGGAATTGAGCAGATGTTAACTCGATACCAAACTCAGCCAATAAAGTTTGGCTTAAATGTGGTGCAAATGGTGCAAGCAATGTAAGAAGTGTGATGATTGATTCACGTGCAACAGCAACGTCATTATCATCTTTTACTTCAAACTTATTGTTTGCGTTTAACAATTCCATCATTGCTGCAATGGCTGTGTTAAATGCATGACGACGCTCAATGTCATCACCCACTTTTTGAATCGTTTCGTGTGTTTTACGACGTAAATCTTGTGCAGCAGTTGAAAGTGCAGCTTTGTCGATGTTCGAAGCATTGTTGCCTTTTTCAAGGAAACCTGTTGCCAAACGCCAAACACGTTTTAGGAAACGGTTAGAGCCTTCAACACCTGCATCAGACCATTCAAGTGATTGATCTGGTGGAGCAGCAAACATCATAAATACACGTGCAGTATCTGCACCATATTGGTCAATGATGGCTTGAGGGTCGATACCGTTATTTTTCGATTTCGACATTTTTTCTTGACCGCCAACCACAACTTCTTGACCATCACCTGTGTATTTAGCAGAAAGAACACGACCTTTTTCGTCTTTTTCTAATTCGATATCGGCAGGGTTAAACCACGTTTTCTTGCCTGAATCTGCTTCACGATAGAATGTATCTGCAAGTACCATACCTTGTGTTAACAAGTTCGTGAATGGTTCGTTGCCTTGAACTACACCTTCATCACGCATTAACTTGTGGAAGAAACGTGCGTATAGCAAGTGCAGAATCGCGTGTTCAACACCACCAATGTATTGGTTTACAGGAAGCCAAGTTTGACCTGCTTCAGGCTTAACCATACCGCCAGTGAAGTCTGGAGATGCATAACGTGCATAGTACCAAGATGATTCTACAAATGTATCCAATGTATCTGTTTCACGACGTGCGTCGCCACCACAGCAAGGACACGTTGTTTCGTAGAATTCAGGCATTTTGTTCAGTGGGTTACCAGAACCATCTGGAACTACATCCGTAGGAAGTACAACAGGAAGTTGTTCTTCAGGCACTGGCACTTGACCACAAGTGTTACAGTTAATCATTGGAATTGGACAACCCCAATAACGCTGACGAGATACACCCCAGTCACGTAAACGGAATTGAACTTTAGAATTCGCAAGTTTTGTCGGTTCTAATTTAACAATGAATGCATCGTATGCAGCTTGGAAAGCTAGACCATCAAATTCGCCTGAATTTACCAGTTTACCTTCTTTCGAGCCGTACCATTCTTGCCAAGTATTTGCATTAAAGTCAGCATCGTCTGCGCCTTTAGCATCAATAACTTGTTTGATGGTTAAGCCATATTTATTCGCAAATTCGAAGTCGCGTTCGTCATGTGCAGGAACTGCCATTACAGCGCCTGAACCATAAGACATAAGAACGTAGTTTGCGATCCAAACAGGAACTTCTTCACCTGTTACAGGGTGCTTAACAGATAAACCTGTCGCCATGCCTTTCTTTTCAGCAGTCGCAAGGTCAGCTTCTGCTACAGAACCCATACGGCATTCTTCAATAAATGCAGCCAATTCAGGGTTTGCTTCTGCCGCTTTAAGCGCCATAGGATGTTCTGCTGCTACAGCAACATAAGTCACACCCATTAAGGTATCGGCACGTGTTGTAAATACAGTTAAACCATCAGCGTACACTTCAGGGTTGGCAGAAGGGAAAGTAATGTCCATCCCTTGTGAACGACCAATCCAGTTACGTTGCATGGTCAAAACTTGCTGTGGCCAGCCATCTTTTAATGTGTCTAAATCGTCTAATAATTCTTGTGCATAGTCTGTAATGCGGAAGTAGTACATTGGAATATCACGTTTTTCAACCAATGCACCTGAACGCCAACCACGACCATTTTCAACTTGTTCATTTGCTAGAACTGTTTGATCTACAGGATCCCAGTTTACTGTTGAAAGCTTACGGTAGATCAGACCTTTTTTATAAAGCTGAACAAATAACCATTGTTCCCAACGATAGTATTCTGGTGTGCATGTTGCAAATTCACGATCCCAATCTACAGATAGACCTAATTTTTTGAGTTGATCACGCATGTAATCAATATTTTCAAAGGTCCATTTTGCAGGGGCAACTTGGTGTGCAATTGCCGCATTTTCTGCAGGTAAACCGAAAGCATCCCAACCCATAGGTTGAAGTACCGTTTCACCTTTTAAACGGTGAAAACGGCTAATAACGTCACCAATTGTATAGTTACGTACGTGACCCATATGTAGTTTGCCACTTGGGTATGGGAACATCGAGAGGATATAACGACGTGGACCTTCTACTGTGTCGGCAACTTTAAAGGCTTTGCGAGTTTCCCAGTCCTGTTGGACAGTAGGTTCAATCGCACTGGCTTGATATTCTGGGTCAATGTGAGTAGTCATAAACGTATACTATAAAAACAACGGTTAAAAAAGTTTGTTGCACAGCATAGCGCAAAACGCACCTAAAAGTGAATTTTGGCTATGTGATTCTTTAGGAAAAATTAGAAATATTTGAATTCAGTTTTATTCGGTAGAATGCAAACTAACGTGAAGTCGATTCAATTGGAGTTGGTGTTTCTTTAGGAGCTACTGAATTTGGTTGGGTTTGTTCGGTTGCAGGAGCTGTAGCAGATGTTGCAGGTGATGGCGTTTGAGCTTTGGCTACTGTTGCAGTTTTAGATCCGTAAGTTTCTACACGACCTTTCTTTTTCGCATTTTTAGGCGGAGGTGTGGCTGTGTAATGTGTAGAACCTTTGGCATCTACCCATTTGTAATATTCTTTCGCCATTACAGAGCTTGAGCTAAGACTAAGTATAATTGATGAGCTTAATAAGCAAATCTGAGCTGTAGTTTTTTTCACAATGTTGAGTCCCCAAATAATAAAAATAAAGCCATGTTGCGTATTCTAGCAAAGCCTGAAAAATTTAAAATGATTTCGAGTGTTTTTTAATCTAATTGGGGTGTGTTGTTATTGTGAAACTTAGTGATGATATATGTAAAAAGCATTTTGGATAAATAAAATATATGCTTTTTTTTTATACGAATTACATAAAAAACTTTCTTTTAATTAAAATTATTCATTCTTTATTTTTATAATTAAAATGCGAAATAATTATAAGTAAAAATAATAAAATTAAAATATATTAGCAACTTACATTTTATTCTTCTTTTTTTGGGAGAAAGATGTACACATTATAAAGCTAAAAAAAAAGTTTCTATATGAATGTCGGGGAAAAAGCCAATTTTTAAACTTGACAAGGCTACCTTAAACAACAAAAATGCAGTCTAGTTTTATATGCCTTAAATCGATCACCCTTCGAGTAAGTGTCATGTCATGCAATGGACAACTTCTCTAGCCGAGAAGCTGAACAAAATGAAAAAAATGTGTTTATCCCAACATGTTTTAGACCCCATATTGCTCAAACAGCACTCAGGTCAGAAATTTTTCCTATTGCCATGAAAACTATGAAATATGTGTGCTATAACAGTGCAGACAATTAATGAATTAAACATTGCAAATGTCTCTCATTCTGCAATGAAAAAAGATTAGGGTGAATTACGTTGGAACTTTTATCTGGTGGTGAAATGCTCGTTCGCGCATTGGCGGACGAAGGCGTTGAGCATGTATTTGGGTACCCAGGCGGCGCGGTTTTACATATTTATGACGCGTTTTTTCAACAAGACAAAATTAACCATTACTTAGTACGTCACGAGCAAGCTGCTGGTCACATGGCAGATGCATACTCGCGTGTTACAGGTAAAACAGGTGTTGTTCTTGTTACTTCAGGTCCAGGCGCTACAAATACAGTTACCCCAATTGCAACTGCTTACATGGACTCAATCCCAATGGTGATTTTGTCTGGTCAAGTTGCATCACATCTTATTGGCGAAGATGCATTCCAAGAAACAGATATGGTCGGGATTTCACGCCCAATCGTAAAACATAGTTTCCAAGTGCGTCATGCAAGTGAAATTCCTGCAATTATTAAAAAAGCATTCTATATCGCTTCTTCAGGTCGTCCAGGTCCTGTTGTTGTCGATATTCCTAAGGATGTTACAAATCCAACAGATAAGTTTGCATACGAATATCCTGACAAAGTGAAGATGCGTTCGTATCAACCGCCACATCGTGGTCATTCAGGTCAAATTCGTAAAGCAATTGATGAGCTTTTACATGCTAAACGCCCAGTGATTTACTCGGGTGGTGGTGTTGTTCAAGGCAATGCATCTGAACAATTAACAGAGCTTGCTCATGTACTTGGTTTTCCTGTAACAAGCACATTGATGGGCTTAGGTGCTTTTGCTGGTGATGACCCACAATTTGTGGGTATGTTGGGTATGCACGGTACATATGAAGCCAATATGACCATGCATAATGCAGATGTAATTTTAGCCATTGGTGCGCGTTTCGATGACCGTGTAACCAATAATCCTGCTAAATTCTGCCCAAATGCAAAAATCATTCATATTGATATCGACCCTGCTGCGATTTCAAAAACCATTATGGCGCACATTCCAATTGTGGGCGCAGTAGAGCCTGTTCTTACAGAAATGTTGGCTCAATTGAAACAACTTAAAGTTTCAAAACCAAACCCAGAAGATATTGCGGCTTGGTGGGTAAGAATTGATGAGTGGCGCAAAGTTCATGGTCTAAGATATGACGCGCTTCCAAATGGTGAAATGCGTCCACAACAAGTTGTAGCTGCGCTAGATAAAATAACAAATAGCGAAGCAATTATTACTTCAGACGTTGGTCAACACCAAATGTTTGGTGCGCTTTACTACCGTTATAAACGTCCACGTCAATGGATTAACTCTGGTGGTTTGGGAACGATGGGTGTTGGCTTGCCATATGCAATGGCAGCAAAACTTGCATTCCCAGATCAGCAAGTGGTTTGTATTACAGGTGAAGCATCTATTCAGATGTGTATCCAAGAGCTTTCTACATGTAAGCAATATGGCTTAAATGTGAAAATTCTATGCTTGAATAACCGTGCTTTAGGTATGGTTAAACAATGGCAAGATATGAACTACGAAGGTCGTCATTCAAGTTCTTATGTTGAATCCTTACCAGACTTTGCGAAGCTTATGGAAGCTTATGGTCATGTTGGTATTCAAATTGACCATGCAGATGAGCTTGAATCGAAACTTGCTGAAGCAATGGCAATTAACGATAAGTGCGTATTTATCAATGTAATGGTGAACCGTTCAGAACACGTTTACCCAATGTTGATTGCTGGTCAATCTTTGGAAGATATGTGGTTAGCTAAAGGGGAGCGTACGAAATGAGACATATAATTTCTGTGCTTGTTGAAAACGAAGCGGGTGCGCTTTCTCGTTTAGTAGGTTTATTTTCTCAACGTGGTTATAACATTGAGACATTAAACGTAGCTCCAACAGAAGACCCAACACTTTCGCGTTTAACACTTACAACGTATGGTGATGATCATAAAATCGAACAAATTACCAAACAGCTGAATAAATTGGTTGAAGTTGTAAAAGTGGTTGATTTGTCTGAGGGTGCGCACATTGAGCGTGAACTCATGCTCATTAAAGTGAAAGCTTTAGGTGCTGCACGTGACGAAATTAAACGCACAGCAGATATTTTCCGTGCGCAAGTAGTTGATGTAACACCAACGACTTACACCATTCAAATTGCAGGTACAACAGAAAAGATTGATGGTTTTATTGATGCGTTAGCAGAAAATACCATTCTAGAAGTTGTGCGTTCAGGTGTATCTGGTATCGCACGTGGCGAAAAAGTTTTAAGTATTTAATATTTTTATTTAACAAATTCTCTCTCCTGAAAAGGAGAGAACTGAACCCAGTGAATACAAAAATCACAAGGTTGAGTTAAGGGAAGCAAAAAGCATTTAAGCGGAGACAGCAATGCAAATTTTTTACGATAAAGACACTGACTTATCTATCATTCAATCTAAGAAAGTAGCAATTATTGGTTACGGTTCACAAGGTCACGCGCATGCGCTTAACCTTAAAGATTCTGGCGTTGACGTAACTGTAGGTCTACGTGCTAACTCTACTTCTTGGAAAAAAGCTGAAAATTCAGGTCTTAAAGTTGCTGAAGTTGCTGCTGCTGTAGCGCAAGCTGACGTAGTAATGATCTTAACTCCAGATGAATTCCAATCTCAACTTTACCGTGATGAGATTGAGCCAAACATCAAGCAAGGTGCTACTTTAGCGTTTGCTCATGGTTTCTCAATTCTTTACAACCAAGTTGTTCCACGTGCTGACTTAGACGTAATCATGGTTGCTCCAAAAGCACCAGGTCACACAGTACGTTCTGAATACCAGCGTGGTTCAGGTGTTCCTGACTTAATCGCAATTCACCAAGATGCTTCTGGTAATGCACGTAACGTTGCGCTTTCTTACGCTTCAGGCGTAGGTGGTGGTCGTACGGGTATCATCGAAACTTCATTCCGTGAAGAAACTGAAACTGACCTTTTTGGTGAGCAAGCAGTTCTTTGTGGTGGTGCTGTTGAATTGGTTAAAATGGGCTTCGAAACTTTGGTTGAAGCTGGTTATGCACCAGAAATGGCTTACTTCGAATGCTTACACGAACTTAAATTGATCGTTGATTTGATGTTTGAAGGCGGTATCGCAGACATGAACTATTCAGTATCTAACAATGCTGAATATGGCGAATATGTAACGGGTACTGAAGTTATTAACGAACAGTCTCGTGAAGCTATGCGTAATGCGCTTAAACGTATTCAATCTGGCGAATATGCGAAGATGTTCATTAACGAAGGTGCTTTAAACTATCCTTCTATGACTGCGCGTCGTCGTCAAAATGCTGCTCACGGTATTGAAGTAACTGGTAACAAGTTACGTGCGATGATGCCTTGGATTCAAGCAAACAAGATTGTAGATAAAGAAAAGAACTAAGTTACGTGCCTTAAGATAAGTAAAGCAGTGCTTTACTTATCTTTCGTACCTTGGATTCAAGCAAACAAAATCGTTGATAAAGAAAAGAACTAAGTTCTTTATTTAGCCGATTTTCATGTTATAAAAAGCCCTGCGTAAGCGGGGTTTTTTTATGAGTGATGATAATGAATATGCCATTAAGTGATGAGCAAAAAAGAAGGTTAAAAATTTTAGAGCCAAGATTAGAACAGGCTATTCTTGATCAAAATCTAAAATTTGCTAAAGAGATAGTGGTGGACTTGCAATCTGTTTTGAGACCGACACGGCACTTTGTTCGATTAGTACAATCAAAAAATAAATTATGTGAGTTAGCAATTGAATTAGGGCAGTTTGATTCTATTTTAAAAATTTTGGAATCTAATATTAAGGTATTAAAACCTAAAACAAGAATTTATATAGAGACGATATCATTGTTGGTAATCTACTATTTGCGTCTTAAGGATGTTGAAAAGGCTAAAAAGTATATTAAAGAAGTTTTGGAGAATCATACTGTTATAAAGACTGAGAGAACTCGGAAAATTTTTCATAGTGAAATTATTGATAGGTTTAATCAGGAAGTGGCAATTGCAACTTTGACTGGGTTTCATGATTTAACAATAGATCAAGATGAAGTAGAAAGAGAGGCTATACGTATTATTCAGACATTGTCAGATGATGAGATTTATGCAGAGATAGGTAAATTTTCACCTCAATCCACCAAAGATTTAATTTATGTGGTTCATGATTTTTCTGTGAAACAATTACCTTTTTCACAAAGAGTAATGCTACCTAGTCCTGATCAAAAAGTTAAAGATAAGGAGGTTGGTTTGACTGTTTATGAAGCAGTAAAAAGAGTGTTATATAACTCTATGTGTAACCCAGAGAGTGAGATATATAAGGCATGGTATACAAACGGATTACAAGTTTTTTTAAATAAGAAATATATTTTAACAGCAGTAGTTGGCTCTCTGACAACATTAGGATTTGGTGCGACAATGGTAGTAGCATCTTTAGTTGCTTTGATAACAAAATTTGGTATTGAGGTATATTGTGAGAAAAATAAGCCTATTTATATTTCTAAAATTAGAGAGCTTTAGTTTGTTTAAATAGATATTATTTACTAAATTTACATATAAAGTTTACGTTTAACCATCATCAAACTGTCACACATTCTATCTATGCTCAATAAAAGTACATAAAGTATAGATAGGTGTGGAAATGACAACAATCGATACAGCCTTATTAAAACAACCAAACATCTTCGAAAAAAATCATTTCTACTTTAAAAAGAAAGAACGAGTTTCGATAACACATCCATTTTTAGAAGACTTGGTTCGCCCACGCTTAAGAATCGCAATAGTCACAGAAACTTGGCCACCTGAAATAAATGGAGTGGCATTATCACTTCTACAATTATGCAAAGGCTTACAAAAACAAGGTCATAAAATACTACTGATTAGACCAGAACAAAAAAAATCATGTGAAGAGTTTCAACCAAACCAAGAATGCTTGGTAAAAGCGCAAAGTATTCCAAAATATCCACATTTACAAT
This sequence comes from Acinetobacter portensis, assembly GCF_009372215.1. GTDB lineage: Bacteria > Pseudomonadota > Gammaproteobacteria > Pseudomonadales > Moraxellaceae > Acinetobacter > Acinetobacter portensis. Next base: position 38,635 of record NZ_LWRV01000082.1, read on the forward strand.
TTGGTTGGCCACAACTCAATAAAGTATCGCAAGCCATCGAAAAATTTGCGCCAAACGTCGTTCATATTGTGACAGAAGGCCCTTTAGGCTTTACGGCATTACGTGTAGCAAAAGCCAAAAAACTTCCTATTTCAAGTGGCTTTCATTCATCATTTCACGATTTTAGTCGCTTTTTCGATTTGGCATTTTTACTTAAACCCATCCAACACTATCTTCGTTGGTTTCATAACAATACCAATGTCACATGCGTTCCAAGTGTAGATACAGAAAAAACATTAAGAGAATTTGGCGTGAAATGCCCATTGGTTGTTGTAGGAAGAGGTGTGGATACCATTCGCTTTTCACCTGAATTTAGATCTGCTGAACTACGTGCAAAATGGGGCGCAAGTGATGAAACCCGAGTGATGATTTCAGTCGGGCGTTTATCGCCTGAAAAAGAAACGGATGTTGCCATTTACGCATTTCAAAGCATGAAGAAAACAGAAAAATACCCATCTAAATTGGTCATTGTTGGAGATGGACCAGATCGACAAAGGCTTGAATCTGTCATTGATTATGAAGATGTAATCTTTACAGGTAGTTTGAGCGGAAAACAACTTTCGGAAGCCTATGCAAGCGCCGATGTTTTTATATTTCCAAGCCAAGTAGAAACATTCGGAAATGTTGTACTTGAAGCTATGGCTAGTGGATTACCTGTTATTGCCTACGATTATGCCTGTGCACACTTACATGTTTCACATGGCACAACGGGTTGGTTATCTGAATTGGGTAGGTCGGTCGACTTTTTTAAAAATGTGCAAAATTTACCGCAACGTTCAGAACTTGCCGAGATGGGTAAAGAAGCCAGAAAAATGGTGAAAAATATTGGTTGGAATCATCCTGTTCAGCAATTTGAGCAGGCTTTGTATGCAGTGGTTAAGGAGACGCAAATGACGTCCTAAATATTAAGCAAAAGCTTAAGGAGAAATATAATGAATTTTCAAACTGTAAAAATAAGAATGTTAGATCTCGACCTCAAAGGTTGCTTGTACTTAAATCAATTTTCACATGAAGAACGTGTAGCTACTTTTTTTAAAATCATTAGTAAACTAGGTGATGGTGCATTTTGGTATGTCATACTCGTTTCTGTGTGGGTGTTACAGGGTGTGCAATATACGCCACAGATACTTTACGTGGTTTTGGGTGGAGCGGTTGGAACGCTGATTTATAAAATTCTAAAAAGTAAAACAGTTCGACCACGACCTTATCAGGTGCATCAGGTAATTCGATTAGGTGAAAGACCGCTCGATCATTTTAGTTTTCCATCGGGTCATACCCTACATGCTGTTATGGCGACCATTATTTTTGGATATATTCAACCTATCTTACTTGTGCTTATGTTGCCGTTTACCGTATTGGTTGCAGTGTCTAGAATGATTTTAGGTTTGCATTATCCGAGTGATGTTGTGGTTGGTGCTGTTATTGGTGGTGCTGTTGCAAGTGGCATTGTTTTAAGTGCACCTTATTTTAATGTGATGATTTAACTTTAAAAACTCAATTCATGGCATTGAAGTGCGTTTGCAATTAAAATAAAGATGAGTGTGATGAAAGATTCACTGAATTTTCAAAAAATTTGATAAAATAAGAAATATTTGACGTTTTAGGAAATCCCATGGGTTTACGTTGGACAGATACAATGGATATCGCGATTGAGCTGTATGAAGCACATCCCGATGTCGATCCACAATGGATTCGCTTTACAGATTTACATGCTTGGGTATGTGCATTGCCACAATTTAGCGATGACCCAACAAAATCGACAGAAGGTTTGTTAGAGGCAATTCAAATGGCTTGGATTGACGAAGCAAACTGATTTTCACATTAAAAATCAAATTATTTACATATCAAAAGCGGAAAAAAGCGCATTATTCGGTATAATGCGCCAAAATTTCGTGTCTACATTGACTTAAGGAGCCTATCATGGCTATTGAACGTACATTATCTATCGTTAAACCAGATGCAGTTGCTAAAAACCACATTGGTGACATCTTTGCTCGTTTCGAGAAAGCTGGTCTTCAAATCGTTGCAACTAAAATGAAACATTTGACTCAAGCTGAAGCTGAAGGCTTCTACGCTGAGCACAAAGAACGTGGTTTCTTTGCTGACTTAGTTGCTTTCATGACTTCTGGTCCAGTTGTTGTTTCAGTTCTTGAAGGCGAAAACGCTGTTCTTGCTCACCGTGACATCCTTGGCGCGACTAACCCTAAAGAAGCTGCTGCTGGTACTATCCGTGCAGACTTCGCTGTAAGCATCGACGAAAACGCTGCTCACGGTTCTGACTCTGTAGCATCAGCTGATCGTGAAGTTAACTACTTCTTCGCTCAAACTGAGATTGCTCCACGTACTCGTTAATTCGCAGTATTCAAACCAGATAAGTGTTATTATACTTATCTGGTTTTTTTATTCTCTGAATAATGCTTTGCTCGCATATTGAGCTTCTCCCTTCATCTTTAGACATAGTTTAGGTAATACACATGAGTACTGAAGTAGTCGCTACATCAGCAATTTCTGATGCACAGCAACAATCTCCATCCGCTCCGACGCAGCAAAATACTGTTACGAAAGTGAACTTACTTGGCATGTCACGTCCGCAAATGGAAAAATTCTTCGAAGAAATTGGAGAGAAAAAATTCCGTGCAGGACAGGTGATGAAATGGATTCATCAATTTTTTGTAACTGATTTTGCAGAAATGACCAATATTTCTGGCAAGTTACGTGAAAAATTGGAAAAAATTAGCTTTATTGAAGCACCAGAAGTTGTTCATAAAAACTATTCTAAAGATGGCACTCGTAAATGGGTTTTCCGTGTAGGCGAAGGTGATGGTTCTTTAGTTGAAACCGTACTTATTCCTGCAGAGCATCGTAGTGGCTTACGTCGTACTTTATGTATTTCTTCACAAGTAGGCTGTGCGCTAGATTGCTCATTCTGTTCGACAGGTAAACAAGGTTTCCAACGTGACTTAAACCAAGCTGAAATTATTGGTCAGCTTTGGGTGGCTAACTATTCATATATGGAAGATGTGCCAGTTCTTGAGCGTGAGCGTTCGGTAACAAACGTAGTGATGATGGGAATGGGTGAACCACTTCTTAACTACGACGCCGTGCTTAATTCAATGCGTATTATGCTCGATGACTTTGCATATGGTATGTCAAAACGCCGTGTGACTTTATCGACTTCAGGTGTTGTGCCTAAAATCGATCAATTGGTGAAAGATATTGATGTCGCTTTGGCGATTTCATTGCATGCACCAAATGACGAGCTTCGTAATGAACTTGTACCGATTAATAAAAAATATCCACTTGAACAATTGATTGCTGCGTGTCAACGTTATATAACAAAAGACGGCAACGAAAGTTCACGTAAACATGTCACTATTGAATATGTTATGTTAGACGGTGTGAACGACAGTTTGGTTCACGCAGAACAAATGATTAAGTTGTTGAAAAATTTACCAAGCAAAATCAACTTGATTCCATTTAACCCGTTTCCACATGCACCATACGAACGTTCAAGTCGAAATAAAATTATTTCTTTCCAAAAAGCTTTGTCTGATGCAGGATTTGTGTGTACGATTCGTCAGACACGTGGTGATGATATTGATGCTGCATGTGGTCAATTGGTTGGTCAAGTTGCAGATCGTACTCGACGTGCAGAACAATGGAAAAAGAAAGTTGCAGCGCAAAATGAGATCATACGCTCGCAAGGATAATGAAATAGGGGAAGTCAATTGCGTAAGCCTAATCTAAAAATCTTAATCTCATCTTTAATGGTGAGTGTTACTTTTTTGGTTGTGGGTTGTCAGACGGTTTCTGATCGCAAGGTTGATCCTAAAAAAGCAGTTCAAGCGAGAACTCAATTGGCTGCTGAATATATTAAAACAGGTGATTTTGACGCAGCTAAACGTGAATTAGACCAAGCAATGGTACTAAATTCACGAGATGCGCTTGCAAATATGATGATGGGTGTGTTGTTACAGCGTGAAGGTAGTGCGCTCAATATACAAAAAGCTGAACGTTATTTTAAAACTGCGGTTTCTTCAGCGCCTAAAAATGCACAGGCTCGTAACAACTATGGTACTTATTTGTACCAAACAGAACGGTATAATGATGCTTTAACGCAATTTAATATTGCAGGCTCAACACTTGGTTATGATCAGCGTTATACTGCACTAGAAAGTGCGGGTAGGGTTTATTTAAAGCTTGGTGATGTAGCCAATGCCGAAAAAGCATTTAATCATGCCTTAAATGTTAACCGTAGCTCGTATTTCTCTATGGTTGAGCTAGCAGAAATTCATTATTTAAGACAAGATATTCCTGCTGCAACTAAACTTTATGATAATTCTGTTAGTTTGGTTGGGCAAAATAATCAAAATGCACGTGCGTTATGGGTAGGTATTCGACTTGCACGCGCAAATGATAATCCAATGCAAATGCAAGTTTTGGTTAATCAACTGAGAGCTTTATATCCAGATAGCCCTGAATATCAACGTTATTTGCAATTACAGTACAGTACTGAGGTCGTATGGAAGTAAATCCTAATTCACAGCAACCGACAGGTTTAAATGCCACACCAAATGCATTAGGAAATGTACAGCGTCCGGGTGAATACCTTCGTCAAATTCGTCTGAATCAAAAGAAAGAATTAGAAGATGTTGCAGCTGAACTTAAGATCTCAGTAAAGACTTTAACGGCTTTAGAAAAAGATGAATATACATCTTTACCTGAAGCAACGTTTATTAAAGGCTATTACCGTACTTATGCAAAATTTCTTAATGTTGATGCGACAGCAGTCATTCAACGTTTCGATGAAATATATACCAATGATACGGGTTTGCTTCCAAATCATGCCTTAAATAACTCTCCTATTAAATTTATGGGCAAATTGCCAGGTTCTAATAGTGAGCGTAATCGCAAGTGGTTAAAGCGTTTTGCTTTGCTTGTACTTGTTGTTGTCGTTATTTGGGGTGTTATTGCGGCTATTCAGAATTTTTCAAAATCAGATGAATCTGAAAAACCTGAAGTAACGACATCAGAGCAATCGGACGTTCAAGTATTAACAATGAATGACGCTGCTGTAGTGTCTGGCGATCAATTGGTATTGAAATTTAATCGTCCTACGTCAGTACACATTGTTGACTCAACAAGCAAAGTACTTGCTACAGGTCGTCAATCATCAGAATTAAAACTTCATGGTGAAACGCCATTCCAAATTCGCTTGGATGATGCATCTGCAGTATCTTTAAGTCTTAATAACGAAGATATTTCATTGTCTCCATACACAGTGAACGGTAAAGCAGAATTCCGTTTATCACGTTAATGGATCGAGAGTAGAGCGAAATCATGATTGTAAACCCAATTAAACGCCGTCCCACTCGTAAAATTCGAGTGGGTTCTGTGTATGTTGGTGGTGATGCGCCAATCAGCATCCAAAGTATGACCAACACAGAAACATGTGATGTCGATGCAACAGTTGCGCAAATTCAACGTTGTGTAGATGTTGGTGCCGATATTATGCGTGTATCTGTTCCATCAATGGAGGCAGCTGCTGCATTTGGTGAAATTCGTAAGCGTGTAAATGTACCTTTGGTTGCAGATATCCACTTCGATTATAAAATTGCACTTGCTGTTGCAGACTTGGGCGCAGATTGTCTGCGTATTAACCCTGGTAATATTGGTTCAGAAGCCAAAATTCGCGAAGTGGTTGCAGCTGCACGTCATAACGATATTTCAATGCGTATTGGTGTAAATGCAGGCTCATTGGAAAAAGATATTCAGAAAAAATATGGCGAACCGACAGGTGAAGCTTTGCTTGAATCGGCAATGCGCCATATCGATATTTTAGACCGTTTAGATTTTAAAGAATTTAAAGTTTCGGTAAAAGCATCGAATGTGTTTTTAACCATGGATGCTTATCGTTTATTGTCTGCGCAAATTGATAATCCGCTGCATTTGGGTGTAACCGAAGCAGGGGTATATCGTACAGGTTCAGTCAAATCGGCAATCGCATTAGGTGGTTTGTTGATGGACGGTATAGGCGATACCATGCGTATTTCCTTGGCTGCAGAACCTGAAGAAGAAATTAAAATTGGTTTTGATATTTTAAAGTCATTGGGTCTTCGTTCAAACGGCATTAATTTTATTGCATGTCCAAGTTGTTCACGCCAAGAGTTCAATGTTATTAAGGTCATGCAAGCGCTTGAAGAGCGTTTAGAAGATATTCGTACACCAATGGATGTTTCAGTGATTGGTTGTAAAGTGAATGGTCCAGGTGAAGCTAAAGAAGCTGATATTGGCGTAGTTGGTGCTGCACCACGTTCATTAGTTTATCGTAATGGTGAAAAAAGCCATTTAATCGATACCAATCAATTGGTTGACGAAATTGAAAATATGGTTCGTCAACGTGTTATCGAGCTTGAAGACGCTAAGTCGAAAGAGATTATTCGCACAAGTTTTTCTGAGTAGATCATGAGTTCAATTGTAGCAATTAAAGGTTTTAATGATATTCTCCCAACGCAAACACCTGCTTGGAGACGTTTAGAACAACATCTATCGGCATTGATGGATGCTTACGGTTATCAACAAATTCGTTTGCCCATTGTTGAGCAAACAAATTTGTTCAAGCGTTCAATTGGTGATGCGACAGATATCGTAGAAAAAGAAATGTACACCTTTTTTGATAAAGGTAATCCGCCAGAATCTTTGACTTTACGTCCTGAAGGCACTGCGGGTTGTGTACGTGCAATGCTTGAGCATAATTTGCTTCGTGGTGCTACGCCACGTGTGTGGTATGTGGGACCAATGTTCCGCTATGAAAAACCACAAAAAGGTCGTTATCGTCAATTCCACCAATTTGGTGTGGAAACTTTTGGTGTTGCAACGCCAGATCAAGATGCTGAACTTATTTTAATGACTGCACGTTTATGGAAACGTATGGGTGTTGCAGATAAAGTTCAACTTGAATTAAATACTTTGGGTGAGTCTGACGAACGTGCAGCATATCGTGCGGCTTTGGTTGAATTTTTAGAAGTTCATAAAGCAAATTTAGACGAAGATTCACAACGTCGTTTAACTACAAACCCATTGCGTATCCTTGATTCTAAAGATGCTAAAACTCAAGCAATTTTAGAAAATGCGCCAAAACTTCACGACTTTATGGGTGAAGAAACATTGGCACATTTTAATCAATTGCAACAGTATTTAACGGATGCTGGTGTGAGCTTTGTGATTAATCAAAAACTCGTTCGTGGTTTAGATTATTACAACAAAACTGTATTTGAATGGACAACGACACATTTGGGTTCTCAAGGAACTGTATGTGCCGGTGGTCGTTACGATGGTTTGGTTGGTCAGCTGAAAGGTAAAGCGGATCAAACTGTTCCTGCTGTTGGTTTTGCAATGGGTATGGAGCGTTTATTACTTCTTCTTGAACAAGTTGAAGACAATACGCCAGTACGTGATTGTGAAGTGTTCTTATTGGCAGATCCTGCATCTCAAGGTAAAGCACTTGTACTTGCAGAGCAAATTCGTAACCAATTAGAAGATGCAGCAAGTTCTATTCGTTTCAAGGTGGGTTCACAAGGTTCAATGAAGAGCCAAATGAAAAAAGCCGATCAGTCTGGTGCTATTTTCGCGTTGATTTTAGGTGAACGTGAATGGGATGCTCAGAAAATTAACGTGAAAGAGTTAGCAACAGCAGAACAAACTGAAGTTGCAATTAATGAAATCGTCCCTTTCATTATTGAAAAACTTTCTTCAAAATAAGCCAAAAAATACGAGGAATAAGGTAATCACATGAGCGCATTAAGTGAAGAAGAACAACTTGATAGTTTAAAATCTTTTACTAAGAAGTATGGTTCTGCCATGATTAGTGGGGTTTTAATTGCGTTGATTGCCTTTTTCGGGTGGCAATGGTGGCAAAAAAAGACTTTGGCTGAAAATCAAATGAATACAGCCAAAGTTCAACAACTTATGGATGATGCTGCAAATGCAGAATCAAATCCAAATGCATATAATGATTTAGTCGCGACTGCTGACAAAATTGTGAAAGAAGCTCCAGATTCAGCTCAAGCGATTCAAGTTCAATTGCTTATGGCTAAACTTGCATATGATAAATCTGATTATGCTGGCGCTGAAAAAGCATTAAAGAAAGTTGAAAACTCAAAAGTTAAAGACGAAGGCTTAGTTTCAATTTTGAAACTTCGTTTGGGTTATGCTCAACTTGCACAAAATAAATATGATGAAGCAATTAAAACATTTAATTTAGTCACAGAGCCATCATTCAAAGCGGTTGTAGATGAAGCTCGTGGCGATGTATATGTTGCTAAAAAAGATATTGAAAATGCAAAAAAATCGTACCAAAGTGCATGGAATGAATTATTAGAACATAAACAAGATCGTCAAATTTTACAAATTAAACTCGAAAGCGTTGGCGTTTTAGTAGAAGATGCAGATGTAGAACGCCCAATATTAGACACTCAAGTGGATGAGACTTCATGAGCAGAAATAATAAAATACCTTTAGTACTGACAGTTTTAGCACTTGCATTGGCTGGATGTTCTGGCAATAAAGTAAAAGTTGAAGAGGTGAAACCAAATCCTCTTCCAAAAATTACACAAACCACAAGCCTTGTTCCTGTATTTTCACAAAGTGTTTCTGCAACATCAGCAAAAGATCCATTGCGTTTGCAACTTGATGCTTCAGATGGCGTTATTTTTGCGGTAGATCCAAAAGGTAGTGTAACTGCATATCGTGGTAAGCAAAAAGTTTGGCAAAAACAAGTAACGAAACAAGGTCTAAGCTCAGGTGTTGAAGCATCCGATGGTCTTGTTATTGTTGGTAGTGAAAAAGGTCAACTCTTTGCTTTAGATCAAGCAACGGGTGAGCAAAAATGGACAGCACAATTATCGAGTGCCATTTTAGCACCATCTTTAATTATTTCTGATCGTGTTGTTACTATTACAAATGACGGCACTGTATATGCACATAGCACAGTGACAGGTCAGCAATTATGGACTTATGACCTACCAAGCGTTCAATTTAGTTTGCGTGGTATGGCATCGCCTGTTGCAATCGACCCAAGAACGGTTCTAATTGCATCTTCAAATGCATATGTTTATGCACTTGATGTGTTAACGGGCACACCACGTATGCAACGTCGAGTTGCTGTAAGTGATGGTCGTTCAGATGTGCAAAAATTAAATGACGTTGATGGCGATCCTGTTGTAGCGGGTCAATTTGTTGTAACGACAAGCTATCAAGGTCAAGTAACAGTTTTAGATTTGGCTTCACAACAAGTGGTGTGGAGTGAAGATTCAAGCAGTACTAAACGCCCTGAAGTGGTAGGGAATGGCGTATTTGTTGCCTCTACAGATGGTAAGCTGACTGCGTACGAAATTACAACAGGTCATAAATTGTGGGAAAATGATAGTTTACTTAACCGTAAATTGAGTAATCCTGTAATTCTTGGCACACAATTGGTTGTAGGCGACTTAGATGGTTATTTACACATTGTAGATCCACAATCTGGTCAGCTTATTGGTCGCTCAAAAACAAGTGGTGAAGTACGTTCATTGCGTGTAATTGATAACCAACTTTATGCATCAACTCAAAAGGGTGCGTTGACAGTTTGGCAGAATCGTTAATTTTTTCTTCGCTTATGTTAAACTAAGCGAATATCCGTATTTTTTAACGCGGGGTGATTGAAAATTCAATGCCCCGTGTTTTTATTTAGATTATTCATCTATTTTTTCTTCCAAGTTTCTGATGTTCAGGCCACTCAAACTGGCTGATCTTGTTTTAAAGGTTAATCTATGAAACCCGTAATTGCGCTCATTGGTCGTCCGAACGTCGGAAAATCAACACTGTTCAATCAGATAACCAAGAGCCGTGACGCATTGGTTGCTGACTTTGCTGGTCTTACTCGAGACCGTAAGTATGGCGATGCTGTGTTCCAAAATAAATCGTTCATTGTTGTTGATACTGGGGGTATTGGCGAAAATGAAGGCGGTATCGACTCATATATGGCAGAACAGTCAAAAACTGCCATCAATGAAGCAGATATTATTGTATTTGTTGTTGATGCACGCGCAGGCTTACTTGCTTCAGATGAGCAAATTGCTCGTGAACTTCGTACTCTTGGTAAAAAAGTTTATCTTGTTGCCAATAAAGTCGATGGCGTACACGCTGAAGCCGCACTTGTAGAATTCTACAAGTTAGGTATGGGCGAACCAATGCAAGTGGCAGCAAGCCACGGTCGTGGTGTACAGCAAATGCTTGAAGATGTACTTTCAGAAGTACCTGAAGATGAAGATGCTGCAGAGCATGACAAAGCAACAGGTCTACGTCTAGCGATCATTGGTCGTCCAAACGTGGGTAAATCTACACTTGTTAACCGTTTATTGGGCGAAGAACGCGTTGTTGCGTTTGACCAACCAGGTACTACACGTGACTCGATTTATATTCCATTTGAACGTGATGGTCGTAAATACACGCTAATTGACACTGCAGGTGTACGTCGTAAAGGTAAAGTAGATGAAATGATTGAGAAATTCTCAATCGTGAAAACGCTACAAGCAATTAAAGATGCACATGTTATTGTTGTTGTTCTTGATGCACGTGAAGGTGTGGTAGAGCAAGATTTACATTTAATTGGCTATGCATTAGAAGCGGGTCGTGCCATGGTTATCGCCATTAATAAATGGGATAACATGAGTGAGTACGATCGTAAGCAATGTAAGCTTGATGTAGATCGTCGTTTTGACTTTATTCCTTGGGCAAAAGTACACTTGATTTCTGCGTTGCATGGTACGGGTGTTGGTGAGATGTATCCATCAATTCATCGTGCATTCGATTCTTCGCATTTGAAAGTATCTCCAGCGAAAATCACTCAAATTTTAAGTGATGCTGTTGAAGCACATGCACCACCAATGGTACAAGGTCGTCGTATTAAAATGCGTTATGCGCATATGGGCGGACAAAACCCACCAACGATTGTTGTACATGGTAATAAAGTAGATAAAACTCCTGCGGATTACCGTCGTTACCTAGAGAATGTATTCCGTCGTGTTTACAAACTTGAAGGTTCACCCGTACGTATTGAATTTAAAACATCTGAAAATCCATTTGAAGGTCGTAAGACAGTTATGGATGAACGTATTGCAGCGCGTAAGCGTCGTTATGTTCAGAAATTTAAGAAAGCAGAAAAGAAATATAAAAACTAAGATTTATATTTCTTTGATGTAAAAAAGCCCACTTATGTGGGCTTTTTTATTTTAGCGATTATAGGAGTGCTTTTCTAAATACATATTAGAAAGATGATTAATAAAATAAGGTGTTAAGTCTGAAAGTTTAAATGGGAACTTAGATTTAAATTCTATTTCTTTATGTGTTGGTGCGAAAATAAAATCCATTACCTACAACGATAATTTTTTTGTGCAAGATCTTATAATCCATTAAGTGAATTTATATTTTGGATGGTTCTGATTTCTTATGTTCACTAAGTTGATTTACACGTTATTGTGATTTTTTCAAAATTAAAATCATGAATACAAACTTGATAGCCTTGCTTGTAGAATGGTATCGCAACAGCGGCATGAGTCCCTTATGCTACATCGCTAATGAATATACTTACTGTTCATTTACTTCGTCTTGTATTGCTTTAATTATTCGAATTTTCATTTAATTTGAGCAGAACAAAAGTTGCAAAACCGTATAGCAAGAGTGTTTTTATGGAACAGTTATTAAAAATCATGCAACAGTTACGTGCTGAATGTCCTTGGGATCAAGCACAAACGCCTGAAACACTTACGAAATATGCAATTGAAGAAGCTTATGAGGTCGAGGCTGCTGTACGTTCAGGTTGTGCTAACGATGTGAAAGAAGAATTGGGCGATTTATTACTTCAAGTGGTTTTCCAATCTCAAATGTATAGTGAGCAGGGGTTATTCAATTTTAATGATGTGGTTGAAGCAATCAGTGAAAAGTTAATTCGCAGACATCCACACGTTTTTCGTGCAGACGAATTTTCTAAACTCAATGCAGATGAAGTATCAGAGCTTTGGCAAAAAATTAAGAAAGATGAAAAGAAAGATAAAGCTAAGCATCGTTTAGATCAGTTAAAACATGGCCCAGCATTACAACAAGCACATGAAATTCAAAAGAATGCAGCGCAAATTGGTTTCGATTTTCCACATGTAAAAGGTGCTTATGAAAAACTTGAAGAAGAATTAGAAGAGTTTAAACAGGCAATGGCAGCCAATAATTCCGACGAAATACTCGATGAATTTGGTGATTGTTTATTTTCATTAATCAATGTTGGACGTAAACTGAATGTTTCGAGTGAAATGGCGTTATTAAGCACTATTCACAAATTTAGATCTCGTTTTGCTTTTATCGAAGATCAGGCTGTTATTCAAAATAAGAATGTAGAAGAAATGTCTTTAGAAGAAATGGATGAACTTTGGGAGCAAGCGAAAAATTATTTAAAACATCAGGTTAATCATGACAATAAAAAAATTGAGTAAGATTTTACATCTTATATTTGTCACTTTTGTTTTCGGTTCAATTTCAACTTTAAGTATGGCGCAAAATACATATGAGAAAAAATATACGCAATGGAAAGAGGCGCAACAACAGCAAGATCAACGCTTAAAAAATAAGGTAGAAGCAAGTTCAAACCATTATTTATCAAAGCCGAGCTTATCGAAACCTAGTTCATCTGCTACAAATGTTTCAAGTGGTGGTTCTAAAATTCGATTAAATTCTGCAAGTATTGAACAGCTTATGCAATTAAATGGTGTTGGGCAGAAAAAAGCAGAGGCAATTGTGGAATATCGCAATCAAAATGGAAAATTCAATTCTGTGGAAGATTTCATGAAAATTAAGGGCGTTGGCCCTGCATTATTCAATAAAAACAAAGATAAATTAGCTTTGTAGATATACTGAAAATGGTTTTTTGCGCTAGATGGTTCATCAAGAAGTGGATAATCAAATTGCCCTTTGATTGTGTAAGATATATCATTAGCGACATCTTATATATTTTACGTTCAGACGTAGGAGACAGCGTCTTTTGCAAACTTTGCGCGCGTCAAAATGTGGTTTATCAACCGCTCAATTACCTTCTTACATTTTAGATGTTATTGATGCTTTAACAAAAGCAGGTTATGAAGCCTATATCGTAGGTGGTGGTGTTCGTGACTTAATGTTGGGTCTAAATCCTAAGGATTATGATGCCGTTACGAATGCGACCCCCTCACAAATCAAAGATGTTTTTGGTCGTCGTTGCCGTATTATTGGGCGACGCTTTGAACTTGCTCATGTATATTCTGGTCGCGAATTGGTTGAAGTTGCTACTTTTCGTGCCCCACCAAAGAAAGAAGTGACCTCTGCCGCAGGCATGATTTTACGAGATAATAATTGGGGAACAATCGAAGAGGATTTTGCTCGTCGCGATTTTTCAATTAATGCGATGTATTATCAGCCACGAAAAGGCATTGTTCTCGATTTTTGTAATGCTGTAGATGATATTAAAAACAAAACTCTTCGTTTATTGGGTGATCCAAAAACTCGCTTTGAAGAAGATCCTGTACGTATGTTACGTACATTGCGTTTTGCAGCCAAATTAAACTTCAGTATTGCAGATGAAATTTTAGACGTTTTCACGCCTGAGTTAACGAACTTATTGCGTGATGTGTCTCCACATCGTTTATATGATGAATCGCAAAAATTATTCACGATGGGGCACTTAAATCGTGTGCTTCCAATGTTGATTGATTTTGGCATTTGGCCACAACTGTTTGCCGAGATTCAACCCAAAGTAAATACTTTTATAGAACGTGCTGCAAAAAATACAGATCAACGTATTTCTATGGGTAAAACCATCAATCCTGCATTTTTCTATGCTGTGTTGTTGTGGGAACTATTCTTAAAGCGTAGCGAAGTGTATTTAGCAAAAGGCATAACACCTGCTGAAGCACGTGCACAAGCTGGTTTAGATGTGCTTAAACGTCAAGGCACACGTACCATTATTCCTCGTTTTGCGGAAACGTTTATTCGTGAAGTTTGGGAAATGCAAACACGTTTGTTGAATCCCAAACCACAACAAATTGCAGCTTTATCTAATCATGCGCGTTTCCGTGCAGGTTTTGACTTTTTGTTATTGCGTGAAAAATCAGGTGATACTGAAACTCAAGGCATGGGCATGTGGTGGGATAACTATCAAAACATGACGTCTGACGAAAAAGAACGTGCGATTAGTCAATATAATCGTCAACGTGCAAAAAGTCGTCGTAAGGCTGTTGTTCAAGAAGATGTTGTTGATACACGTTCAAATTCCCAAGATGAAATTGAACCTTTAGTGAATGAGCCTGAAACACGTAGCCGTCGTACACGTAAGTCAAAACAACACCAAGAAAACAGAACGCCTGTTGCTTCAACTGTGAATGGTGAAATTGGTGCAGATCATCCAATTATGAAACGTCGTCGTGTGAAACGTGATTTAACCCAAGTTGTATTTGGACCAACTCAATGAGTGTAGTGGCTTATATTGGTTTGGGTAGCAATTTAGGCGATTCTCGTCAAATTTTGATTGAAGCTGTTCAAAATCTTGCAACTTTGGGAAAAGTGACGACATCTAAATTGTATGAAAGCCCGCCAATGGGGCCACAAGATCAGCCAAACTATTTAAATGCAGTTGCACGTTTAGAAACGCATTTAGAACCTTTGGTTTTATTAGATGAATTACAACGCTTTGAAAATGAATCTGGTCGTGTACGTTTACGTCGTTGGGGCGAGCGCACACTCGATTTAGATTTGCTTATTTATGGTCAAGAGAATATTCAAAATGAACGTTTAACTGTGCCACATGTTGGCATCCTCGAACGTGATTTTGTAGTAATACCATTGTTAGATTTAGATGCAGAAATGCAACTAAAGGGACATGTGTTAAAAAATCTGTCTATTTTAGAACATCCTACTGTCACAGTCTTAGATGACGGAGATTGGGCAGGTTTATAATTTAAAACATGTTCTATGCATTTTTTAGAGGAACATCTTCATGATTAGTCTCAGCGATTTAAAAAAATTTAAAGCCGATGGACGTAAATTTTCTTGCCTCACTTGCTATGATGCAAGCATGGGAAAAGCGATGGAAGTTGCTGAAATTGACAGCATTTTAATTGGCGATTCTTTGGGGATGACCATTCAAGGACGTGATTCAACACTTCCTGTGACCATTGAAGATATGGCATATCACACCGCTGCTGTACGTCGTGGTAATAATCATTCGTTTATTATGACTGATTTGCCGTTTATGACTTATGCAACCTTAAATGATGCATTGCTAAGTGCAAAGACTGTAATGCAGGCTGGCGCGCAAATGGTGAAGCTAGAGGGTGGTGAATGGTTGAGTGAAACGGTTCAAGTTCTAACGCGTAATGGTATTCCTGTTTGTGTGCATTTAGGTTTAACACCGCAATCTGTACATGTATTGGGTGGTTATAAACTACAAGCACGTACACGTGAAGCAGCAGATAAACTCATTGCCGATTGTCGCGCGGTGGTTGAAGCTGGCGCAGCATTATTATTACTTGAATGTGTTCCTGCACAATTAGGCAAAGAAATTACTGAACTGTTCCCAGATGTTCCTGTTATAGGCATTGGGGCAGGTCATGAAACCGATGGGCAGGTTCTAGTTGTACAAGACATGTTAGGTTTAACTTTCGGTCGTGTTGCTAAATTTGTTCGTAATTTTATGAAAGAGCAATCAGGGGAAAATGCAATTCTTGATGCGTTCAAAGCGTATCATGTTGCGGTAAAAGAAGGTTCTTTCCCAGCACCTGAGCAAACTTTCCAAGTAGAGCTGTAAATATGAAAATTGAATCCACTATCCAAGGTCTATCTGAATCGCTTAAAACAGCTCGAACGAATCAGAAAATTATTGGTTTAGTTCCTACAATGGGGAACTTACACCAAGGGCATTTAAATCTTGTTCGTGAAGCACGTGAAAAGTGCGATATTGTTGTGGTAAGTATTTTTGTTAATCCAATTCAATTTGGACCAAATGAAGATTACGACAGTTATCCACGTACATTAGAACAAGATAGTAAATTATTGGAAGAAGTGGGTTGCGATTTTATATTTGCACCATCTGTTGAGCAAATGTATGGCAATCAACCACGTTTAACCAATATTTCAGTTAGTGATATCACTGCCGATTTATGTGGCTTGCAACGTCCAGGTCATTTCGATGGTGTTGCCGTTGTGGTAACAAAATTATTTAACATCGTACGTCCTAATTTTGCATTCTTTGGTGAAAAAGATTTCCAGCAGCTTGCTGTTATTCGTCAATTTGTACGTGATTTAAATATGCAAATTGAAATTGTGGGTGTTCCAATTGCACGTGCAGAAGATGGCTTAGCACTGAGTTCTCGTAATGGTTATTTATCTGAAGAAAACCGTCAAATTGCGCCAACAATTCATCAAGCTTTAAAAATAGCAGAGCAAGATTTACAACAAGGTAAAAAATTGGCCGATGTATTGGCAAATATTGCATCTACATTAACACAAGCTGGTTTTGTTGTGGATTATGTTGAAGCTCGTACGCCAGAACTTCAAAAAATTGAAGAATTTAACCAAAATATTGTGTTGTTTGTTGCTGCTAAAATTGGGGTAACACGCTTAATTGATAATTTACAGGTTCAGCATAACGCATAACTTGCTTTTAAAGGACAGCATGCCATGAAGCGTATATTGATCGTTACAGGACAATCAGGTTCAGGGAAATCATCTGCTTTACAGGTGCTTGAAGATTTAGGTTATTACTGTATTGATAATTTACCTTTGGCATTGCTTCCTGAAATTGTTGCAAAGCTAGACCGTGAAAATAATTTAGAGCAGTTGGCTTTGGGGGTTGATGTTCGAAGTACACGTGCGGATTTACAAGAATTCGACTCAGTATTTGAGCAATTACAAAAGCATGGTTCGGTTGATATCATTTATTTAACCACCCAAGATCAAGAAATTATTACACGCTTTAGTGCTTCACGCCGTCCGCATCCATTATCAAATCGTTTTAATACCTTAACGCAATGTATTGAAGAAGAAAAAACCTTACTTATTCCAATTCAGTTCCGAGCAACAATTCAAATTGATACGACTGACAAAAGCGTACATGATTTAAAACATATGCTGTTGTCTAGACTGGGACAAACTGATAACTTAATTGTAATTTTGCAATCTTTTGGTTATAAGCATGGTATACCTTTAGATGCCGATTATGTTTTTGACATGCGTCATTTGCCAAATCCACATTGGGATTTAGAGTTACGTCAGTATTCAGGTTTAGATGAACCTGTACAAAAATTCTTGGAATCGAATGGTCAAACAACCGAAATGTTCCAAGATGTTTATAATTTTTTAGATAAATGGTTGCCTGCTTTTTCCGAGGGTCATCGTCACTACATTACGATCTCTATTGGTTGTACAGGTGGGCAGCATCGTTCAGTTTATATTGTGGATAGACTCAAAAAAGCCCTTGAGGCAAAATGGTCTATTCAGGTTTTACATAGAGAAATGAAGCACTGGTCATGATTGACACAACTGTTGACGTAATTAATAAACTAGGGTTACATGCGCGTGCGTCTGGAAAACTCATTGAAGTCACTACTAAATTTCGTTCATCTATTCAAATAGGGAAAGATGGTAAACTAGTAGACGCTAAAAATATTATGTCTTTACTTATGCTAGGTGCAGGTAAAGGCACAACTCTACGCTTAGTGATTGAAGGTGCAGATGAAGAAAAAGCTTTATCTGAGATTCAAGCACTGTTTGCGGCAAAATTTTACGAGGCAGATTAATCGTGGCACGTCGATCGCAACGTTTTACTGAAGATGACTTTGAATCTTTAGAAGGGCGTGCAAGCAAAACCGAACAAAAGAAAGCAGTTCAACGCATGGCTGCTTTAGGTGAACAATTAGCAGAATTGAGCGCCAAACAAATTAAGAATCTTCCTGTGGAAGAGCGTTTAATTGAAGCTTTGGAAGATGTGAAACTCATTACTTCAGGTGAGGCACGTCGTCGTCAATTTCTACGCATTGGTAAATTGTTGCGTAATGAAGATGAAACCGTCATTTTATCTTACTTAACGCCAAAACAAGGTGCAAAGAAAACAGCTCAACTCAATCGTTGGGTAGATCGTATGGTTGTTCAAGGAGAACCTGCGATTAAAGAGTTTATGAAAGCGCATAATGCTGCTGAACATCATCCAATTCGCCAACATATATTGCGTATTAATCGTGATATTTCGAAACAATTACCTGAAGAAGAAATTGCAGCTGCTAAGTTGAAATTGTTTAACTACATTCAACAAGTTGCTTTAATTTCAGATAACTAAATTTTAGTTATTTTCTATGTTAAAAAAGCGACCTTTGAGGTCGCTTTTTTATTGGGTTTAAAATTCACATTAGTAAATGTAAATTAATCAAATTTACCTGTAGCACGTTCTTTTGCCCATTCACGAAGTACAAATTTTTGTAATTTACCTGTCGATGTCTTTGGGATTTCAGTAATAACGACATCTTTAGGAACCTTAAAGCGTGCTAAATGTTCTTTGCAATACGCGATAATTTCTTCAGGCGTTGCCGTTTTTCCAACTTTTAATTCAATAAATGCACACGGAACCTCTTGCCAAATTGGGTCGGGTTTCGCTACAACAGCAGCAGTTAAAATTGCAGGATGCTGATATAGCACTTCCTCAACTTCAAGTGATGAAATATTTTCACCGCCTGAAATAATCACATCTTTAGATCTATCGGTAATTTTTGCATAGCCATCGGGTTGGCAAACAGCTAAATCACCCGTATGGAACCATCCACCTGCAAATGCTTCTGCTGTTGCTTCGGCATTTTTTAAATAACCCTTCATCACAATATTGCCGCGGAACATAATTTCACCCATTGTTGTTCCATCGTTGGGAACGGGTTGCATGGTTTCAGGATCTAAAACTTTCATGCCATCTTGTAACGGATATGGAACACCTTGGCGAGAATGTAGTTGAGCTTGTTCTTGAATGGAAAGATCAGACCAACCTGCCTGTGATGCACACAGTGCAGATGGGCCATAAGTTTCAGTTAAGCCATAAACATGTGTAACGTTGATGCCAATATTTCGCATACCTTCAATAATTGCCGCAGGAGGGGCTGCACCTGCCACCATCACTTCTACGCGATGTTCAATTTTAATTTTATGTTCATCGGGTGCATTAATAAGCATAGATAAAACAATGGGCGCACCACAGAAATAATCGACACGATGTGTATCAATGAGTTTGTAGATAAGTTCAGGATCAATTTTACGTAAGCAAATATTGGTTCCACCATTTGCCGCAATTGTCCAAGCAAAACACCAACCATTACAGTGGAAAAGTGGAAGTGTCCAAAGATAGGTTGCACGTGGCGTCATACCGCAGGCAATAATATTACTTGCTGCGTTGATATAAGCTCCACGGTGATGATAAACAACACCTTTAGGATTACCCGTTGTGCCTGATGTGTAGTTTAGGCTAATGGCATCCCATTCATCTTGTGGTAAGTGCCATTCAAAGTTTTCATCACCTTGAGTAAGCCATGCTTCATATTCAATTTGCCCAATGCTTTGACTTTCACCATCAAATTCAACATCTGCAACATCAATAATATAAATTTCTTGGGATATCAGCGCTAAAGCTTCTTTTGCGATATTGGCAAATTCAGGATCGATCAATAAAACTTTAGATTCTGCATGTTCAAGCATAAATGCCAATGTTTTTGCATCTAAACGCGTATTGAGTGTGTTTAAAACAGCACCTGCCATTGGAACTGCAAAATGCGCTTCGATCATGGCAGGAATATTAGGAAGTAAAACTGAAACGGTATCGTTTTTACCTACACCTAAATTTTGAAGCTGATGTGCGAATTGGCGGCAACGTTTATATGTATCGCGCCAAGAAATGTGTCTAGAACCGTGAATAATGGCATCTTGGTTAGGATAGATATAGGCTGCACGTTCTAAATAGCGTAGAGGCGAAAGTGCAACAAAATTTGCAGGTGTACGTGGCAATTGATCATATGCGCTAACCATTATTATTACTCCATGTAATTTAATTATTTCCCCATGCTTTGAAGATATGCATTTTTAAGGATAATTTCCTTTATTCTTTGGTCGAGTATTTACTCTAATAGTGGGAATTTAATTAATGATCAAATTTGAAAGAGAAATGGAAAGCTGGAATTGAACAAAGATCAAAATTTTATGTCTTAAATATGATGATGATATGGTTTTTTGTTTAAGTATTTTTATGATTGGAATCTTTTATCATCAATCAGCTTGTATAATGTTTTTTAAAAATTAGCAGCAATTTAGTCATGTTAGAAAAAATAAGTTTTGAAAAAAAGTTCATCTTAGTTTTAATTATATATTTTTTATTTTGGATGGTTATTCCACCTGTATTCTCTTCAAGCTTTCCTTTAGATGTGCCAGAAGGCATTTATTGGGGGAAAGAGTTTCAACTTGGATATTATAAACATCCTCCATTTTCTTCATGGATTTTATATAGTTTCTATGCTGTTTTTGGTGTATTTGGTCCATATATTCTCAGTCAAATTTGTATTTCTTTAACGATCTTTTTTGTCTATTTACTCGGAAAAAACATCGTTTCTAAAGAAAAAGCATTTTATTCAGGAGTATTTGTACTTTCGATTTTTTATTACACATGGCCTTCAATTGAGTTCAATCATAATGTTGCTCAAATGCCAATTTGGGCGGGCTTAATTTATGTATTTTATTTAGCACTGAAAAAAAATACATGGAGTGCATGGTTAATATTTGGTGTAGTTACTGGTATTGGTATGCTCACCAAATATTCGGTTGCAATTTTAGTCTTCGCAATCGTTTTATTTTCTTTGTTAACGTCATATAGACGATTATGGTTGACGGCTAAACCATGGGTTGCTGTTGTAGTTGCACTCGCGCTTTTTAGTCCGCATGTTTGGTGGTTGTATCAACACGATTGGTTAACTTTTACATATATTCAGTCACGCTCACATGAAGATGGTGGCGGTGTAAATCATTTAGCTGCATTTAAGTATTTGGCATCTCAAATCGTGAATTGCCTACCTTTACTTTTAATTTTGCTTTGCAATAAAAGTTTATCTTTTAAATTTAGAAATATTAAAATAGACGATAGAAACTTCTTGTTTTTTATTGGGATCTTTCCTGGCTTGTTTTTATTTCTACTAGGCTTAGTTTCTGGGGCAAATATTCGAGATATGTGGGCGTCTCCTATGTGGAGTCTTGTTGGCTTAATTTTGGTTGCAATGATTCCCGAAAATATCTTTCAAAACCATAAAAAAGGTTTGGCTAAAGGTTTAGTCATTTGGTTGTTTATTATTAGCGTATTAATGGCTTGTTATATTCAGTTTGGTGGTCAACTCCGTCATAAGCCATCTCGAATGGATTGGCCTCAGCAAGAATTGAGTTTGAAAGCAGAGCAAGAGTGGAAGCAAATAAGCCATTGTCAGCTAGATAATATTGGTGGAGATAACTGGCTTGCAATTCTTGTTGCAACTAAAATGAATCAAATGCCTTCAGTGATGATGGATACGTCAGCAGCGTATTCACCATGGATGAATTTACAACGTTTGGAACAAAAGGGGAGTTTTATGCTTTGGGAAAAAGATCAAAAGCCAATACTTCCATATGTTTCCGACTTAGAAAAAAATGATCAATTGGTTATTTATCATGGTGAGTGGCAAATCACTTGGGCTAAAGTACCCAATAAACAACCTTTAATTATTCAGTGGCAAGCCTTTGTGCCGAAATCATGCATTCAACCAAAAGAATAGACTGATCTTATGCTTACGAAAAATAATGATGTTTTAGATAATCGGGGAATAGAGTTATCTATTATTTTACCTGCATACAATGATGCGAAAAATGTAGATCTTCTTTTACCGTTGCTTTTTACAATGCTTGCAAAGAAGCAAGTAAATTGTGAAATTATTCTTGTTGATGATGGTGGTAAAGATAATTTATATGAAGTTTATGAGAAACATCTAAATCTTACACCCATCAATATCGAATTTAATTTAATTCAGTTTTCTCGAAATTTTGGTAAGGAAGCTGCTTTAAGCGCGGGGCTAAAAGAGTCACAAGGTAAGCTTGTCGCAATGATGGACTCAGATGGTCAACATCCATTATCTGTACTCGAAGAAATGCTTGAAGCAATTCAGAACCCTGCAATAGATATGGTGGCGGCAGTTCAAGAAACGCGTGAGCATGAAAATATTCTTCTCAAGCTTTATAAACATGTTTTTTATCGTTTTATGCAAGATTCTCAACGCTATAAGCTTGAACCTCACGCAGGAGATTTTCGAGTAATGAAGCGAAAAGTGGTCGATTCACTTCTCGCTTTACCAGAACGCCAAAGATTTATGAAAGGCTTATATTCTTGGGTTGGGTTTAAAACTTTATATTTGCCATTTCAAGCACAAGAGCGCTTAGAGGGTACAAGC
This sequence comes from Acinetobacter portensis, assembly GCF_009372215.1. Taxonomy (GTDB): domain Bacteria; phylum Pseudomonadota; class Gammaproteobacteria; order Pseudomonadales; family Moraxellaceae; genus Acinetobacter; species Acinetobacter portensis. The sequence continues at coordinate 61,218 of NZ_LWRV01000082.1, forward strand.
TCATTTAACTTTAGTGGTTTATTTGAGCTAGCAGTCATTGGGGTAACTTCATTTTCATTGAAACCTTTACGTTGGATTACTCGTATGGGGTTCTTGGTGTCTGTGATCGCAATTTTATATGGTCTCTTTATTATTGGAGATACCTTATTTTTTGGTAAAGATTTGAAAGGTTGGCCAACACTTGCTGTCGGTATTATGTTTTCAGCAGGTTTACAACTGATTTGCCTAGGTGTGATTGGTGAATATATTGGTCGTATTTATGATGAAGTCAAACAAAGACCGTTATACATAGTGGATAAAAAATGGAACAACAAAAAGCAAGATCAGTAAACCTGCAAAAACAAGGTTTATTCTTCTTCATTGTAGGAAGCTTAACGGCGCTAGTACATTTTCTATCGCTGATATTCTTTGTCCAAGTTTTAAATATCCATCCGAATTTTGCTAATTTTTTTGCTTTTTTAATTGCGTTTATTTTTGGATTTACAGGGCATTTTAATTTTACTTTCCGTTCACAAAGTCAAAAAAGTGAATGGAAATTAAAGCTTGGAAAATGGTTTGCAAGTTCTGTGTTTGGTTTTGCACTAAATCAAGCAATGTTCGCGTCTGGAATCTATCTGTTAGGTGAAAAGTACTACATTTTTATTTGGATTGTTGCGACGGCTCTTGTGACCGTTTGTACATTTCTACTTGCTAAGTTTTGGGCATTTCAAGCGAAGAGTAATTCATGAAAAGTATTATTATTAATGTAGATGATTTGGGCTTTTCACATGCAGTGAATCAAGCGGTAATTGACTTAGCGGAAAAGAAAAGAATTCAAGCAACGAGTTTTATGAGCTTAGGTGAAATTCATCAAAATGAAGTTCAAGCCTTAAAAAATCATCACATTGATATTGGTTTACATTTTGATTTAACTGGCTTAGCAGGTGTGGGAAGCTTAAAAGATGTGTTATTAAAAGCATATTTAAGAAAATTTAATCGATCTGAGCTTGAAGTAATTATTCATCAACAATTTGATCACTTTGAAAATAAAATTGGAAACATCCCCAGTTTTATTGATGGTCATCAGCATGTACATCAGTTTCCTCAAGTGCGTCAGACTTTATTGGCGTGTATTGAACAACGATATAACCAGAAAATTCCTTTAAGAAATACTCAAACCTATCAAACAGATTTAAAAGCAAAAATCATCTACTTTTTAGGTGGATCTGCTTTAAAACAGGAATTAATCAAACAACAATGGCCTCATAATCCATCATTTGCAGGTATCTATGGTTTTAATACAGGCTTAGATGGCCTGAAGGGATTATGGGAAAGTTGGCTTGAAAATGCGCCCAATAATAGTGTCATTATGTGCCATCCTGCACAAATAGATCCAAATTGGACAGATGAAATTTATGCTGCGCGTTGCATTGAGTATGAGTGGTTGTTAAGTGATGAATTCTTGGAACTTTGGAATAAATACCATTGTCATGCGCAATCTTGGAAAAACTTGGCGCTTTAAAATTTAAAAATACATTTCAAGTTATATTGAGTCATTGAAAAACAAGCCAAATCAGGATTGATACGCTTAAAAAGGCATTAACGGTTTATTAAAATGGCTAAGACGTGTAAAATTCTAGCTGATTTTTATTTATCCACCGTTTTTATCTTTTGAGGGTTTCCCTCGATCATAATCTCGCGGTGATATGCTCCATTGTGCGGGGCATCACTCCTTAAGGATTTTTTATGCCTATTATTACTTTGCCAAATGGCGATCAAAAACAATTTGATCATGCTGTTTCTGTTATGGACGTTGCACTAAGCATTGGTCCTGGTCTTGCAAAGAACACAGTTGCAGGTCGTGTAAATGACCGCCTTGTAGATGCAAGCGACTTAATTACAGAAGATGCGACCTTACAAATTATTACGCCTAAAGATGAAGCTGGCGTAGAAATTATTCGCCATTCTTGCGCACATTTAGTAGGTCATGCTGTTAAGCAACTTTTCCCAGAAGCGAAAATGGTGATTGGCCCTGTTATTGAAGATGGTTTTTACTACGATATCTTCAGTGAAAAGCCATTTACTCTAGATGACTTAGCAGCAATTGAAGAGCGTATGAAAAAGCTCATCGATCAAGACTACGATGTTATTAAAAAAATGACACCGCGTGATGAAGTGATTGCAGAATTTACCAAACGTGGTGAAGACTATAAATTACGCTTGATTGCAGACATGCCTGAAGAAACAGAAATGGGCTTGTACTACCATCAAGATTATTTAGATATGTGTCGTGGTCCACACGTTCCAAATACTAAATTCTTAAAATCATTCAAACTCACTAAAATGTCAGGTGCTTACTGGCGTGGTGATGCGAAAAACGAACAGTTACAACGTATTTACGGTACAGCTTGGGCAGATAAAAAACAGCTTGCAGCGTATGTAAAACGTATTGAAGAAGCAGAAAAACGCGATCACCGTAAAATTGGTAAAGCGCTAGATTTATTCCATATGCAAGAAGAAGCACCAGGTATGGTGTTCTGGCATCCGAACGGTTGGACAATTTACCAAGTACTTGAACAATACATGCGTAAAGTTCAACAAGCGAATGGCTACGAAGAAATTCGTACACCGCAAGTGGTTGACTTCTCGCTTTGGGAAAAATCAGGACATGCTGCAAACTATGCAGATGGCATGTTCACGACGCATTCTGAAAATCGTAACTATGCAATTAAACCAATGAACTGTCCTTGTCACGTACAAGTGTTCAACCAAGGTTTAAAATCGTACCGTGATTTACCTGTACGTTTAGCAGAATTCGGTTCATGTCACCGTAACGAGCCATCAGGTTCATTACATGGCATTATGCGTGTACGTGGTTTTACCCAAGATGATGCACATATTTTCTGTACTAAAGAACAAATTGGTCAAGAAGTTGCAGACTTTATTAAACTTACTTTAGATGTTTATAAAGACTTTGGCTTCGAAGAAGTACAAATGAAACTTTCAACACGTCCTGAAAAACGTGTGGGTGATGATAAACTTTGGGATATGGCTGAAAAATCTTTAGCAGATGCTTTAGATGCAGCAGGTCTTGAATGGGATCTTCAGCCTGGTGAAGGTGCATTCTACGGTCCGAAAATTGAATTCTCATTAAAAGATTGCTTAGGTCGTATCTGGCAATGCGGTACAATACAATGTGACTTCAACTTACCAGAACGTTTAGATGCGTCTTATGTAACTGAAGATAATGATCGAGATCAACCAGTTATGTTGCATCGTGCAATTCTTGGCAGTTTCGAACGTTTTATTGGTATACTAATTGAACATTACGCAGGATTTATGCCACCATGGTTGGCACCAGTTCAAGCGTGTGTGATGAATATTACAGATTCACAAGCAGTTGCGAGTGAGTCAGTCGTCGCAAAACTTAAAGAAAACGGTATTCGAGCTATTTCAGACTTGAGAAATGAGAAAATCGGCTTTAAGATTCGTGAACGTACATTAGAGCGTATTCCTTACTTATTGGTTTTAGGTGACCGAGAAGTAGAGGAAGGAACAGTAAATGTTCGTACTCGCTCAGGAACAAATTTGGGTACTATGTCAATCGATGCTTTCGTTGATTTAGTAAAAGCAGCCGTAGCCGAACGCGGCCGGTACATTGTGGAGTAACAGCGATTAAACAGCCTGACCGTAATCAACAGGGCGGAAAGTCAAACCGTCCTGCTTTGAATGATGAAATTCGTGCAAAAGAAGTCCGTCTTGTAGACGAAAATGGTGAGCAAAAAGGTATTGTTAGCCTTGCAGAAGCAGTTCGCGCTGCTGAAAGCGTAGATCTTGACTTGGTTGAGATTGTTGCAAATGCAGAGCCACCAGTCTGCAAAATCATGGACTTTAACAAGCATTTGTTTGATCTTAAGCAAAAGCAGAAAGAAGCGAAGAAAAAACAACATCAAGTACAGGTGAAAGAAATCAAGCTACGCCCTGGTACTGATGTAGGTGATTACAACGTAAAATTACGTTCAATTATCAAGTTCCTTGAAGAAGGTAACAAGGTAAAAATCACTTTACGTTTCCGTGGTCGTGAGATGGCTCACCAGCAGTTAGGTCTTGCTCAATTACAAAAAATTGAAGCTGACGTAACAGATTATGGTGTTGTTGAACAAACGCCAAAAATGGAAGGTCGTCAAATGGGTATGCTACTTGGTCCTAAAAAGAAAAAGTAAGCATCTCTTGATAAAAAAAGCACTGCACTTGCAGTGCTTTTTTTATGTATAAAAATGATTTGTATATGTTTGGCTTTAATCATATAAATAGAGAGGTAAATAGGTAAGTTATTGGCGTTTCTATAAGGCTATATGTGCTTAAATAAACGTTAAAATAATGAAAAATTATATCGATTAATTTTGTGAAATTTAAAGTATTAGCAACAATTCAAGTTTATTAATCATGCTATAACAGTTTTATATAGTTAAGAATAGAAAAAACCAAAGGGATAAAACATGATAGATCTATATTATTGGGGAACACCCAATGGTCTGAAAATAGCAATTGCTTTGGAAGAGATGGGTTTAGATTATGCAATTATCCCTATTAATATTTTAGAAGATGATCAGTTTCAAGCAGATTTTTTAAGAATATCACCTAATAATAAAATTCCTGCCATTGTCGATCAGGATGGTCCAAACCATCAATCCATCTCAGTGTTTGAATCTGGTGCTATTTTGCAATATTTAGGACGTAAAACAGGTTTGTTTTATCCGCAAGATGAACAAGCACGTGTTGATGTTGAGCAATGGTTGATGTGGCAAATGGGGGGCTTTGGTCCATTGTTGGGGCAAAATCATCACTTTAATAAATTTGCATCTGAACAGGTTCCATATGCAATTGAGCGTTTTAATAAAGAAGCAAAACGATTATATGGTGTGTTAGAAAATCAACTCATTGGACAGCAATTTGTTGCAGGTGAGTATTCAATTGCAGATATCGCAATTTATCCTTGGATACGTCGCTATGAATGGCAAAATATTAATTTGGATGAATATCCAAATGTGAAAGCATATATGGAGCGAATAGATGCTCGTCCTGCTGTACAGAAAGCATTAGCGATACAAGTTTAAAATTTCTTTTATGCTAAGATGAAAGACCACCCAAAGCGGTGGTTTTTTATTGGATAAAATTGCATGAAAGACTTCATTTTAAACTTAACCCGAATTCTGGAAAATAACGCTAAAGTCTATTGGAGTATCATTATTGGTATTGTTGGATGTTTAGCATTATTTGTGGTTGAGGCCATACATGTGCAAAATATTTTGGCAGCACTTAATACCAAAGACCAAATTCTAATGAAAACAACCATCGATCCTATTTCACAAATTTATTTTTGGGTACGTGTGGCTGTTATTGTTGTAATGGTGATTTGGGCAAATTTTGAATATTTAAAAACCAAGAAAAAATTAGGCTTGAAGTAAATCTAGATGTGGGCTTTCTTTTTACTTTTTATTTCTGCTTTTGGTGCGGCAACATTATTGCCACTACAGTCAGAAGCCGTTCTTCTTGGTTTGTTTGCAGAAGGGAGCCAATCTATTTTTTGGTTAATTGTGGTTGCGAGTTTGGGAAATGTCCTTGGCTCGTGCGTGAATTGGTATTTAGGTTTAAAGATAGAACATTATAAAAATAAAAAGTGGTTTCCTGTTTCTGAAGCTAAAATGCTTCAAGCGCAGAGTATCTATCAGAAATATGGCTTTTGGTCTTTGTTACTGAGTTGGGTGCCTATTATTGGAGATCCCATTACTTTAATCGCAGGGCTTTTAAAAGAAAATTTTGTTCGATTTTTATTGGTTGTGAGTGTTGCTAAAGTAAGTCGTTATTTGTGTGTTTATTGGATTTTTAGAGATTTTTTCTAATTATTCATAAAGGAAGATGACTAAAACATATTAGAAGTAAATGAATTTAGTCATCCATATTTTAAGATTTAAGCACAACCATCATACTTAAATTGAATTTCATCTTTTAAGTGAGACTTTTTATAAATCCAAAATTTACGCGGTACATCAACATGAGCATTCGAAATAGATTGAATTACTTTTTGGTCTAAGTCGTAAACACCAGAACCTTTCTTAATTTTGACTTTTTTCACATCGCCATGTTTGTCTACTTTAAAGCTAAAAGTGACACTACGATTATGACCATTTAAATTATCTGTATTTACAGAAATTTGAGGTTGTGCACGATATTGGAAAGATGTTTTCTCACCTGATTTTTGTGCAGCCCAATTTTTAGAATTAAAATCATATGAACATTGAACTTCATCTTCTTCAATGAATCTTAAATTAAATGTTTGAAAACCAATGGTTGCGACAGCATTATCTTCTTCAATATACGGTTTAACTTTAGATACACGAACAGCTTGAATTAAAAGGTCGTCTAAATTTTTTAATCCTGTACTTTCTTGAACCGTTGCTTTGGTGACATTACCCGATTCATCGGCATATACGCGTAAAATAGCAGCACGATTTTTTTCTTTTAAATCTTCATTTTTGTATTTAGGTTGGGGAAATTTTTCCCACTGAATACGTGTGGTTAAATGCGCACCTAATGCTGCACTTTTTTGGGTATTCAATTTTTTAGATGTATTATTTTCTTGGCTATATGCTGTAGAAAAAGGTAATACAAGCAATAAACTAGCACACAGGATACTTTTCATAATTTGAATATCTTAATCGAGTTGTATATCGAAAATAGTGAATTAAACTCAGCAAGTATTTCCTGAATTGAAAATACTCGCAAGTATTAAATAAAATTAAGTGAAATTTCTTATGTGTTGTTACCTTTATTAATATCGACAGAGAATAGATCTTTGGTTTTAATCCAACTCACCGTAACGACAGCCATGGTGATACATCCTCCAAAAACTGTTGCCATAACAGCCCCCATATACTTCGCAGCAAAGCCAGACTCAAAAGCACCAAGCTCATTACTACTTGAAACGAACATACCGTTTACTGCGGCAACGCGTCCACGCATATTTTCAGGTGGATAAATTTGTAAAATCGTTTGTCGAATAACAACAGAAATACTGTCGCAAGCACCCGTCATTGCCAGTGCGAATAATGATAGCCACATATAGTTTGAAAATGCGAAAACTAATGTGAATATTCCAAAGCCAGCAACTGCAAGTAGCATATTGCGCCATGCATGATGTGTTGGTGGGAACTTGGTTAATATCATCATGGTAATGAGTGCGCCAATCGCTGGTGCTGCACGTAAATAACCCAGTCCTTCGGGTCCAACTTTTAAAATATCTTCTGCAAAAATAGGAAGTAGGGCAATCACACCACCAAAAAGTACAGAAACTAAATCTAATGAAATTGCCCAAAGTACAATTTTAGTTTTCAAAATAAATTTAAAACCATCTTTTAAGCTTTCTCTTATGTTCTCAGTTTCTATTGACGGGAATGTACGTTTTTTTAAGAGGTTGACGAGGATAAAGCAAATTGTTAATAAAATAGCGACAGAGATTAAGCTCGTTTCACGACCTAAAAATGCCAACATAAAACCACCAAGCATTGGTCCTAAAATTGCACCCGTTTGCCAGCCAATGGTTGTCCATGTCGCGCCATTGGCATATAAATCTTTGGGTATTAAAAATGGTTTTAATGATGTTGCTGATGGACTATATAAGCCTCGAATTGTACCTAAGCCAAAAATGACGGCATAAATACTCCAAGCAAGAGTATGTGTGGAAATTTGACCTAAGCCATAGCTATGAAATAACCACCATAAAATGATGGGCATGGGCACTGCAAAAAATAAACATATTTTCATAATGATTTGTTTATTAAAACGATCTGCAAAATAACCACCCCAAAGCGACAAGCCGATATACGGTATGGCTTCTGCTAAACCAATTAAGCCAAGCGTAAGTGGGTCTTTGGTAATTTGATATAAAGAATAGGCAACAATAATTTCTTGAATAAGAATAGCTAAAGTTAAAAAAAGTTGATTTAAGGTAATAATTGAAAAGTCACGATACCGAAGTGCCGCGAAAGCGTCCTGTGCTATTTTCATGTTGTACTATTTTTAAAGAGATGGAAAATTATACTGCGGAATATCTGTAAGTTTATATGTTCATTTTTTAAATATATAGCGCAAAATTTGAAGACAATCTTGATCTCAATAAAAATAATTGCTTTTGTTTTGAGCAGGGATGCATTAGAATATGCGCTCCCTTACCTGCAGGTCGTTTTTGCAATGGTGCAGACGTTCCGAACAGGTGTTCAAAAGAGGTTGTTATGCCTAAGATGAAAACTCGCCGTGGTGCAGCTAAACGCTTTAAAGCGACTGCTAACGGTTTTAAGCGTAAACAAGCGTTCAAACGCCACATTTTGACCAAAAAATCTGCTAAGCGTATTCGTCAATTACGCGGCTGTGTAATGGTTCACGTAAGTGACGTTGCTTCAGTTCGCCGTATGTGCCCATACATCTAAGGAGATTTATAAATGGCTCGTGTAAAACGTGGTGTTCAGGCGCATCGTCGTCATAAAAAAATTCTTGCTCGTGCTAAAGGTTACTACGGCGCTCGCTCACGTGTTTATCGTGTAGCGTTCCAAGCAGTAATTAAAGCAGGTCAATATGCTTACCGTGACCGTCGTCAAAAGAAACGTCAATTCCGTGCTTTATGGATTGCGCGTATCAATGCTGGCGCACGTCAAAATGGTTTGTCGTACAGCCGTATGATTTCTGGCTTGAAAAAAGCTCAGATCATCATCGACCGTCGCGTACTTGCTGACATCGCTATGCATGATTCAGTTGCATTTGCTGCTATCGCTGAAAAAGCGAAAAGCGCATTAGCTGCTTAATCATCTTAGATGATTTAAAAAAGACCGCTTTTAGCGGTCTTTTTTATTGCCTAATATTTACTGTGGGAATAATTCTGTGTGAATATCCCCATTGCAACCGAAATATTGAACTTTTGCACCGTTAATCCAAACAATATACCCAATACAGCCAGCCTCATAAGTGAGGTCTTTAAACTCGGGATACATCACAGTACCTGATTGAGTTTGCAAAATTGCAGATTTAATTTTTGCAGCATCAAAATTTTTAGAAATCTTTTCAGGATGTGCTTCAAACTCTAAACGTAAGCTACTTCCATTTGAAAGATAGTAGGTCGTTTCTCCACGTCGATAGTTAACATTATACGATTCAATATCTATTGAAATAAGTTGTTGAATAACTTCACCAAAGTGGATTTTGCCTGTATTGGATTTGGTGAATACATTATTAATAATGGAAATTTGTTGTTGATTAAAATGAGACATCAAGCTTCTACTTTTATTGATTGTTAAGTTTATCGATTTATAATTTTATTCAAATGTCGACATGCATTTTAGCGCATTTAAAATGCATGTCAAAACAGTGGTTATAAACCAAAATAATAGCCAATGAGGCAAATAATAATGGTGATAATAATTAATGTGAACACGCCTGATTTTCCAGAAGTTGTTTCAGGGGTGGGCTTATTTTCCTTTTTGAAAATTACACTATTTGGGGTTGTTGTTTCTTCTAAAGGCTCTAACGGATTGTCTTTCACAGCAATTGGCGTTAATTGCGCAGTTTTATAATGATTTGCAACTTTTGTAATGAATTTGGCATGTAAATCATCAATATGTTGCGCAAAATTACGAATATTTAACTGTTCCTCAGGATTAATGACACTGCCATCTTTATGGTAAGGATGTTGAATTTTCTGTTCAATGTATTCAGATAGCGCATCTAATTCATGTAGAGCTTGGTGTGCATAATCTGCTTGATATTCTGTAGGTAATAAAGCGAGATGATTGGCGTGTGATGTTTGTGGTTCATTTAATGATGTTGCATTAGATGATGCAATTCCATAATAGGGTGCATTTAAACTTAATGGTGCTTTATAGCCCATTGCATATGGGTGGTTGAATAACTCATTCGCCATGAATGTGTGAATATCATCCCATTGCGGTTGTTTGAAATCGGCATCTAAAAGCTTTATTAGTTTTGGGTTAAGTTCATATCGCCATAAAATTTCATGACGTAAAGGGCTAGATTGTGTTTGTGGAGCTTTGTAGTCATCTTCAGATAAGTACCATTCAGGTAGCTCTTTACCAAAAATCCATGCTGTTTTTTTATTGGCTGCATGGCTCACAATAAAATGAGGGTAGGCAAGAAGTTCTACATTTACATTTGGATTTTTTTCATCTGCTAATAGTGCTGAATTATGTAGGCTTAAACGCTGAACGCCTTGTTTTTTTAAGCCTTCTAGCCAAATATGAAAATGTTGAGCGAGTAAATGCTGAGAAATTAAATCTCGAAATAGAAAAATATGTTGATCGAAAATAGAGTGGTTAATCCAACGATTAAAGTTTAAATCCTGATTTAAAAACTCATTTCCGTAAGTAACTAAGGCTAATTGTTGTTTCCAAATTTGATCTAGTGCCATCGTGAATGATCTCGTCGTTATTCGCTTTATCTTATACTTTTTATAAATCTAGATGCTAATCAAATTTTACTTACAGCATAACTTCATAAAAGCGACTAAAAACTGTTAGAATATGTGGTTTTATTATATTTTTTAAATTGTTGCTTTGAGAGTTACTATGTCACTGGAAGCCCTGACCACTGAAGCGCTTGCTGCAATTGCAGCAGCAGAGGACCTTGCTACACTCGATCAAGTACGAGTGCAATTTACAGGGAAAAAAAGCCAGCTTGCTGAACAATCGAAGTCGCTTGGTAAGATGGATCCTGAAGAACGTAAAGTTTTTGGTGCCCAAATTCACGCTGTACGTGAAGCAATTACTGGCGCACTAACTGAACGCCAAGCAGAATTGCAAAAAGCAGTACTAGAACAAAAGCTTGCAAGCGAAACTGTAGATATTACATTACCAGGTCGCGGTCAAACGATTGGTAGTATTCATCCTGTTACTCAAGTACAAGAACGCATTTGTCAGTTCTTTACTAAAGCAGGTTTTACTGTAGCGACTGGCCCTGAAGTTGAAGATGATTATCACAACTTTGAAGCATTGAATATTCCAGGTCATCACCCTGCACGCGCAATGCACGATACCTTCTATTTTGATGTTAATCATTTACTTCGTACGCATACTTCAGGTGTGCAAATCCGTACGATGGAAACAACTCAGCCACCAATTCGTATTGTGTGTCCAGGTCGTGTGTATCGTTGTGACTCAGATCAAACGCATTCACCAATGTTCCATCAAATTGAAGGTTTATACGTTGCAGAAAACACAAGCTTTGCAGAACTAAAAGGTTTGTTGGTTAATTTGCTTAACGAATTCTTCGAAAAAGATTTGAAAGTACGTTTCCGTCCATCTTACTTCCCATTCACTGAGCCAAGTGCTGAAGTGGATATTATGGATGAGCGCGGTAAATGGTTAGAAGTTTTGGGTTGCGGTATGGTGCATCCAAATGTATTACGTTCTGCGGGTATCGATCCTGACAAATACAAAGGTTTTGCATTTGGTTTAGGTGTAGAGCGTTTTGCAATGCTTCGTTATGGCATTAACGATTTGCGTATGTTCTATCAAAATGATGTGCGTTTCTTACGCCAATTTGCTTAAACAGATTTTTTGTAAATCCTCTCCTAACCTCTCCTTTATAAAAGGAGAGGGACTTCTCGAAATCAATTAAAAGTAGAGGAGTCCTCCCCCTTAAATAATGGGGGAGTTAGAGGGGGATTAAGAATTTAGATATATAGGTTTTTATAAATGAAAATTAGCGAAAATTGGTTACGTACGTGGGTAAATCCTGCCATTGATAGCGACACACTTTCAGACCAACTAACAATGCTTGGTTTAGAAGTTGATGATTTATCTCCTGCTGCAAAACCATTTACTGGTGTTGTTGTTGGTGAAGTGCTTACGGTTGTACAACATCCTGATGCTGACCGTTTACGTGTAACCACTGTAAACATTGGTACTGGCGAGCCTTTACAAATTGTATGTGGCGCACCAAACGTACGTGAAGGTATGAAAGCGCCTGTAGCAACGATTGGTGCTGTATTACCGGGCGATTTCAAAATCAAAAAAGGCAAGCTACGTGGTGTTGAATCACAAGGTATGCTTTGCGGTGCATCTGAAATTGACTTAGAAGACAAAATTGATGGTCTTTTAGAACTTCCTGCTGATGCACCTGTTGGTGTCAACATCCGTGAATATCTAAACTTAGATGACAATGTGATTGATATCAGCATTACGCCAAACCGTGGTGATTGTTTCAGTATTCGTGGTATTGCACGTGAAATTGGTGTAATTAACCAACTTCCTGTAACAGCACCTGAAATTAAAGAAGTTGCTGCAACAATTTCAGATGAGAAAAAAGTTGTTGTTGAAACTGATGGTTGCCCACGTTATTTAGGTCGTGTGATCAAAAACGTAAATACTAAAGCGCCAACACCTGAATGGATGGAACGTGCTTTGGCTCGTTCAGGTATTCGTCAACACAGTATTCTTGTCGATATTACCAATTATGTATTGATGGAGTTGGGTCAACCACTTCATGCATTTGACGGTGGTAAAGTTGAAGGTGCTGTACATGTTCGTCAAGCAACTGCAGCTGAAAAGTTAACACTGTTAAATGAGCAAGAAGTTGAGCTTTCTGAAAAAATCATGGTTATTGCAGATGACAATAAAGCATTGGCAATTGCAGGCATCATGGGTGGCTTATCTTCAGCTATTTCAGATACAACAACTGAAATTTTCTTAGAATCTGCATTCTTCGATCAATTACATATTGCAGGTCGTGCGCGTAGCTTTGGTTTACATACAGATGCATCTCAACGTTATGAACGTGGTGTAGATTTTGAATTGCCATTGGTTGCTATGCACCGTGCATCTCAGTTGATTGCTGATCTTGCAGGTGGTGAATTTGGTCCAATTACTGTTGCAGAAAAAACAGAGCTATTACCAAAGCGTGATGCGATTGAATTAAATCAAGCTCAAGTCGATCAACTACTGGGTTATAAAGTTGAAAGCGATTTCATTACAGATGCATTAACACGTTTAGGTTGTAATGTTACTGTGAAAGCGGAAGGTGAGTGGACAGTTTTTCCTCCATCACACCGTTTTGATATGGTTATTTACCAAGACTTAATTGAAGAAGTTGCACGTATTCACGGTTATGACAACATTCAAATCAGCTTGCCTGTTATTGATGTCAAACTTGCGAAATATCAAGATCAGTTTGAACTTACTCAATTACGTCAAACAGTTGTTGCTTTAGGTTATCAAGAAGCAATTAGCTTTAGCTTTGCAGATTTGAAACTTGAGAAGCAATTGAATCCTGAGGTAAATCCATTGGCATTGGCTAACCCAATTTCAAGCGATTTAGCAGTAATGCGTTCTACATTGCTTTCAAGTTTAATTCCATGTGTTCAACACAATATTAATCGTCAACAAAGTCGTGTGCGCTTCTTTGAATTAGGTTTGCGTTTTGATTATCAAAATGCATCTTCAATTCAAGAGTTAAAACAAATTCCAACTTTAGCGCTTATTGCGGTTGGTTCAAAAACTGTTGAATCTTGGCATGCTAAGCCACAAGCAATGGATTTCTTCGACTTCAAAGGTGAAGTAGAAGAGGTTTTAGCTGCTGCTCGTTTGAATGTTGAGTATGTGCGTTCAGAAAAATCCTGGTTACATCCAGGTCAATCTGCTGAAATTTTAGTAGATGGTCAATCAATTGGTTATTTAGGTCGTTTACATCCATCTTTAGAAAGTGCACTAGATTTGGGCACAACTTGGGTTGCTGAACTCGATCAAAAGGCTGTTTTGCAAACTTATGTATCTAATTTTACAGAATTATCACGTTTTCCTTCAGTTAGACGTGATATTGCCCTTTTAATTAATGATAAGATTAATGTTAGCGAAATTCAGAAGCTTATCGAAAAAACAGGTGGAGAGTTATTAGACTCTACTTGGTTGTTCGATGTGTATACTGGTCAAGGTGTTGAAGAAGGCAAGCGTTCACTCGCATTTGCATTGTTATGGCAACATCCATCACGTACACTAGAAGATGCTGAAATTAAATCTGGTATGGACAACATACTTCAAATTTTAGAACAAACTTACCAAGCAACATTGAGGGCCTCATGACAGCACTAACAAAAGCAGAAATGGCTGATCATTTAAGTGAGCTCACGAGTTTAAATCGACGTGAAGCAAAACAAATGGTCGAGTTATTCTTCGATGAGATTAGCCAAGCGCTAATCTCTGGGGAACAAGTTAAACTTTCAGGTTTTGGGAACTTCGAACTACGTGACAAACGTCAACGTCCAGGTCGTAATCCTAAAACAGGTGAGGAAATTCCGATTTCCGCTCGCCGTGTAGTTACCTTCCGTGCGGGACAAAAATTCCGCCAACGCGTTGGAAATGAGCAGATCGATTGATCTGCTTTTTTAATGCTTTAAATTTGATGATGTGTCTTAAATTTTAATTCGAGTGAGTCCTAATTATTTTTAGTTCTTTTGTTTGGCGAGGAATAATCTAATTGTTGTTCATACTCTATAAATTTCAGGTATAAAAAAAGAGAACCGTAAGGTTCTCTTTTTTTAAGTAAATAATCGTTAGATTATTTAGCTTCAGAAGCAGCAACTTCAGAAGCAGCATCGATAGCTTCAGATGCAGCAACAGTAGCTTCAGAAGCAGCAGCTTCAGCTTGAACAGCAGCATCAGATGCAGCAGCAACTTCAGAAGTAGCAACTTCAGATGCAGCAGCAGGAGCTTCTTCAGTTTTTTTAGCACAACCAACGAAAGCTAAAGTAGTAGCAACTGCAGCAGCAATAGCGATTTTTTTGAATAACATGGCATCACTCTCTAAAAGAATTAGATTAAAAAAAACCTACGTTAGCCTGTAGTATGCTCTTATTATTCCTAAATTTGTTAGGCAGTAACAATGCAGGAGCAGTCTAACTGGTCTGCGGCTATGCTATCACTGAGCCTTTTGAATTGCTACTGGTTGATAAAAAAAAAGTGTATTAAAAGTGGGTAAATTGGCTATTTGTTAACAGAAAATAACTATTAATAATTGAAAGTAGATTGGATAAATACAATATAACCCTCTAAAATTATTAATGTTTTATTTCTATTTATTTTAATAATCATTAACTTAAAAATAACTTTACACGAATTTATGATGTTTGTTGCGTTATGTAATTAAAGTCAACCAATTAAAAAAAAGGCCATCATTACGATAGCCTTTCTATTTTTAAATCAAATGAAAATTAATTTGAAGCTTTACGTTTCATTTGATCAAAGAAATCATCATTTGTTTTGGTTTCTTTCATGCGGTCGAGCAAGAATTCCATCGCAGCTAATTCGTCTTGAGTATGAAGAAGCTTACGTAGAATCCACACTTTACGTAGATTATCTTCGCTCATAAGGCGTTCTTCACGACGAGTACCAGATTTCTTAATGTTCATAGCAGGGAACACACGTTTCTCTGCAATACGACGATCAAGTGTAATCTCTTGGTTACCCGTACCTTTGAATTCTTCGTAGATCACTTCATCCATTTTACTGCCTGTTTCAATTAAAGCAGTAGAAATGATGGTGAGTGAGCCGCCTTCTTCAATGTTACGTGCAGCACCAAAGAAACGCTTAGGACGTTCTAAAGCATGCGCATCTACACCACCAGTTAATACTTTACCCGATGATGGAATAACAGTGTTGTAAGCACGTGCCAAACGGGTAATAGAGTCAAGAAGAATAACAACATCTTTCTTGTGCTCAACTAAACGTTTTGCTTTTTCAATGACCATTTCGGCAACTTGAACGTGACGAGCAGGAGATTCATCAAATGTAGATGCAATTACTTCACCACGAACAGTACGCTCCATTTCAGTTACTTCCTCAGGACGTTCATCGATAAGAAGAACGATTAAGAAGACTTCAGGGTTGTTACGTACAATTGATTGTGCGATGTTTTGCAACAACATTGTTTTACCCGCTTTTGGCGGAGCAACAATAATTGAACGTTGACCCTTACCAATAGGAGCAACTAAGTCGACAACACGCGCAGTTAAATCTTCAGTTGTACCATTACCTAATTCCATAATTAACTGTTCAGTCGGGAATAAAGGGGTTAAGTTTTCAAATAAGATTTTATTACGTGCATTTTCAGGTGTGTCGTAGTTAATTTGATTTACTTTTAGTAATGCAAAATAACGTTCGCCTTCTTTTGGTGGGCGAATAGTACCAGTGATGGTATCACCCGTACGAAGGTTGAAACGACGAATTTGAGATGGACTAATATAAATGTCATCTGGGCCAGCTAAATACGAACCTGCAGCTGTGCGCAAGAAGCCAAAGCCATCTGTTAGAATTTCTAGAACGCCATCACCAAAAATCTCTTCACCATTCATCGCATGGCGCTTTAAGATGGCAAAAATAATGTCTTGCTTGCGGTTACGAGCAACTCCTTCGAGGCCCATAAACTCGGCAATTTTGATGAGTTCGCCAATCGGTTTTTTCTTGAGTTCGGTTAAATTCATATGTGATCAGATAGAATGTGAAATTCTGAGGTACAAGTTAGATAGGAAGCACAATGAGTAGGCCGCAGACATGCAAAAAACGAAAGTAATTGGTTCGCACAATAACAATTCAAAGAACTGAAATTTTATTTAAAATAAAAAGAAGTGTGAAAACAATTTCTGTTGCCGAGCGGCATCTTATGTGTTGTGTCTTGTAAGAAAGAAAGGGAATAGAAACCCTACATTTCTTGATTATGCAATATAAGAGAGAATTTGTGGTTTGTCAATTTATAGCCGAAAAAAATACGCTATATTTT
The DNA here is from genome assembly GCF_009372215.1 of Acinetobacter portensis. Lineage (GTDB taxonomy): Bacteria > Pseudomonadota > Gammaproteobacteria > Pseudomonadales > Moraxellaceae > Acinetobacter > Acinetobacter portensis. Next base: position 78,030 of record NZ_LWRV01000082.1, read on the forward strand.
AATAGCGTATTTTAAAAAGACTAACTTCTTAGATGTTTTCATCAATGAAAGCAGTTAATTTTGATTTAGGTGCAGCACCAACTTGTTGCGCTACAACTTCACCATTTTTGAACATTAATAGTGCAGGGATGTTACGGATGTTGTAGTTCACAGCAGTTTGTTCGCATGAAGTTACATCAACTTTAACAATTTTAACTTTACCTTCGTATTCTGAAGCTAAAACTTCTAATACAGGTGCAATTGCTTTACAAGGTGCACACCAACCTGCCCAAAAATCTACAAGTACAGGTGTGTCAGACTCTAATACGTCTGCTGTGAAGTTATCATCTGTTGTGTTTACAATATTGCCAGACATGGTTTTGCTCCAAAAATAATCTTTTAAAGATGGTATCAATGTTCTTAGTATTACATAGCCATCTTTAACAATGTAGGGGTATAACTAAATTTTCAACCTTTCGCAATTTTTTGTCTAATTGATGCTCACGATGGTGATTATCGTGTAACACAATTGTCATAAATAAGGGAAATATCAGCGTGTTAAAAAAACACATTATAAATGGCTTTTAAATTGCATGTAGGTGAATTACTCTAGTCGTAGTTCTGAATAGGTTTGTTTAAAGAATGTCTGATTTTTTAATTGATGAAGAGTTACTTGCAGCCATTGATATGGGGTCAAATAGTTTTCATTTGGCAATTGCCCGTGTTGATCACGGAGAAGTAAAAAAAGTTGCGTCAATGTCAGAAAAAGTACAATTGGCAGCAGGCTTAGATGAAAATAAAAACTTAACAGAAGCTGCGCAACAACGTGGATTAGCATGTTTGGCGCGTTTTGTTGGACGTTTGGGAGCAGTTCAGCCTAATCGCTTGCGTATTGTGGCAACCAATGCTTTGCGTCAAGCAAAAAATGGTCACGAATTTATCCAAAAAGCAGCTGAAATTTTACCAAAGCCTATTGAAATTATTGCGGGGCGTGAAGAAGCTCGTCTAATTTATTTGGGTGTATCTCACACCATGGCAAATAGTGGACGACGTTTAGTTGTCGATATTGGTGGTGGCTCTACCGAGTTGATTATTGGTGAAGAATTTGAACCCATTCATACGGAATCATTGCAAATGGGTTGTGTTGCATTCACCAAAAAGTTTTTCCAAGACGGTGAAATTAGTCATAAAGCTTTTGATAAAGCCGTTGTTGCTGCCCGTAAAGAATTGTCTGGTATTGCCAATACATATAAAAAAGAAGGTTGGGATACGGTAGTTGGTTCAAGTGGAACAATTAAAGCCTGTCGCCAAATTGTCGTTAATATGGGCTGGAGCGATGAAAAAGAAAGCTTAACGCGCGAAGGTCTAGATAAATTAAAAGATAAGCTCTTTAAATATAAACATGTTTCCGATATGGAATTTGATGGTTTAAAAGAAGATCGTCGAGCAGTTTTGCCAGCAGGTATTGCGATTTTATATGCGGTATTTGATATTTTGGAAATCGATTCACTTTTATATTCCGATGGTGCGTTGCGTGAAGGCGTAATGTACGATCTTTTAGGTCGTTTCCAGCACGAAGATATCCGAGATCGAAGTGTTCAAGCTTTAATGGGGCGTTATAGCTCAGATGCTAAACAAGCTGAGCGTGTTGTAAAAACTGCGCAAAACTTATTTGATGGTGTTGCAAAAGAGTTGGATTTAACCTCAGATGATGGTGATTTGCTCCGCAGAGCGGCATATTTACATGAAATCGGTTTAGCAATTAGTCATGCAGGATATCATCGTCATGGTGCATATTTATTGCAACATTCGGACATTGCTGGTTTCTCGCAAATTGACCAAAATCATCTTTCGCATTTAGTTGCACATCATCGTAGAAAGCTTAGAAGTGACGCTAAATTTGACATTATGAAAGTGGGTGGTAGCAAATTACTGCACTTATGTCTATTGCTTCGATTATCTGTTTTATTAAATCACAGTCGTAGCGATGAGATGCTTCCTGCCATTGAATTGATAGTACATAATGCGCAACAATGGCAACTAAGTGTTTCTGGCGATGCAAAACAGTGGCCTTTACTTGTTGCAGACTTGCACGATGAGCAAGCGCAGTTCAAGCATTGTGACATTGAATTGAATATTCAGGCGGAACAATTCATTCATTAACGTATGGTTAATTTACGGATAAGGTCGACCTATGAAAAATAAAACAGCCCAATCTAAAGCATGGGCAACAGTTCAAATTGCACGTCATCCTGAACGTCCGCAATTCTTAGATTACGTTGGTGAAATTTTTACAGAATTCGATGCTTTGCATGGTGATCGCTTATTTGGTGATGATGGTGCAATGGTCGGTGGTTTAGCGCGTTTTGATGGTCAACCTGTGATGATTGTTGGTCAACATCGTGGTCGTAGCACGCGTGAAAAACTACAACATAATTTTGGTATGAGTAACCCAGAAGGTTATCGTAAATCTCAGCGTCTTTTAGATATGGCTGAGCGTTTTAATCTTCCTGTTTTGACATTTATTGACACAATGGGCGCGTACCCAGGTGTTGGTGCTGAGGAACGTGGTCAAGCTGAAGCAATTGCAACAAGTCTTGCACAACTTTCAAACTTGAAAGTACCTGTTATTGCAACAGTGCTTGGTGAAGGTGGTTCGGGCGGTGCTTTAGGTATTGGCGTTGCTGACCGTGTGGTGATGCTTTCTCATAGTATCTATTCAGTGATTTCACCTGAAGGTTGTGCATCTATTTTGTGGAAAACGGCTGAAAAAGCTGAGCAAGCAAGTGAAGCACTAGCTCTTACAGCTGAAAAATTGAAAAAGATGGGCATTGTTGAATATGTTGTCGATGAAGGTGAGGGTGCTCACTTAAATCCTGAACAAGTTATGCAAAGCCTCAAGTCTGTGTTAAAACAAGCACTTGAAGAATTGCAACCAATGGATGCGAATGAACGATGCGAAGCGCGTTACCAGCGTTTAATGAAGTTTGGCAGCGACAATTTAGGTCTAACTGCTTAAAACAGCTTCAGAATTTTTCAGAAAATTCTTCGTTTTTAATTGGATGTAGCGGTGGCATGGATTCCATGTTGCTTCTGCATCTAATGTCATTTTTGTGCCCTGAAAAAGTTCGTGCAATTTATGTCGATCATCAATTGCAATCTTCAAGCGAGCAATGGGGACAGTTTGTTTTGGCGCAATGCCAGCAACTGAATATTCCTTGTATTGTTCAAACGGTAGATGTTGCGGATGGCAATTTAGAAAGCCAAGCTAGATCTGCACGATATCAAGCCTATTCACATCATATTCAGCCTCACGAAATTCTATTACTTGCACATCATCAACAAGACCAAGCTGAAACATTAATGCTTCGATTACTTTCGGGTGCAGGAATTCATGGTTTGGCTGCTATGCGTGAAATAGATGTTCGGCAAAATTTAACCATCTGGCGACCACTTTTAAATATTTCGCATGAGCAAATTTGCCAATGGGCAAGTCAGTTGAATGTGCAAAATATTCAAGATCCAACAAATTACGACACACATTATGATCGAGCATGGTGCCGTGAAGAATTGTGGCATATTTTGCAAAGTCGCTATTCTAAAATGCAGCAAGCTTTAAGTCGAACCAGTTATTTAATGCAAGATGCTGAAGATATTTTGCATGAGGTTTTATTGCAAGATTTAGCCTTATGTGGAAATGACGTTGAATTAGGTCTTCATATTTTTAATCAGCTTAATCCGCCAAGACAACGTCAATTATTGTCTGCTTGGATGAAAGGTGGTGATCAGTATCGTCCATCTTTTGATATGGTTGAGCGTATTCAAAATGAAGTCATTCATTCAAAGAAAGATTCTCAAGCAGCTTTGCATTGGAATGGTTATTTTTACGTGCGCTATCAAGATCAATTGTATCGCATTAAAAAAGAAGAATATTTAGCTGAAAAGACAGAAATTTTTGAAATTCAAAATATTAAATTTGAGCTAAATGAATCTGTTTCGTTAGCATCTGGGCAATATAAAATTCAAACTGAAAATATTGGACTATCTTTTGAGTTGTTAAATAAGAAGCTCACTATTGAGCAACGAAAAGGTGGTGAAAAAATTCATTTGTACGGACGTATTGGTTCTTGGCCGTTAAAGAAAGCCATACAAGAAGCACATATTTTTCCGTGGCAGCGTCATACAATTCAAATATTAAGCATAGATAATGTTATGCTAGGTGCGTTTACACCGAAAGGTTTTTGGTTGGCACAATCTGTGTATTGTGAAACAGGTGGTTGGCAACCAAAGTTAATGAACAAAGATCAAACTCATAGATGAGCGTGAAAAATGACGGCAGTTTTAGATTGTAATATTAGTTTTATTGGTGGCGGTAACATGGCTCAAGCCTTAATTGGTGGCTTGATTGCTCGAGGTTTGCCTGCAACTCGTATTACAGTTTCAGATCCAGTAGAACAAGTACGTCAGTTATTGCAAGAAAAGGATGTGCAAGTTACTGAAGATAATATGGCGGCAATTCAAACAGCAGATGTTGTTGTTTTTGCAGTAAAACCACAAGTTTTGGCACAAGTTTTAAAGCCATTAAAAGGTCTTTTTGCTGGTAAATTAGTGATTTCAATTGTTGCTGGTGCAGAAATCTCAACTATTTCAGAATTACTTGGCACAGACCAAGTTGTGCGTGTTATGCCAAATACACCTGCATTGGTTCAAACAGGTGCACATGGTTTATATGCGACAGAAGCTGTATCTGAAAAAGACCGTAACTTAGCAAGCCAAGTTTTGGCTGCAACAGGTTTAACCATTTGGGTAAATACTGAAGCACAAATTGATGCTGTAACTGCGGTTTCAGGTTCAGGCCCTGCGTACTTTTTCTATTTAATGGAAAGTATGATTCGTGCAGGTAAAAATTTAGGTTTAGATGAAAAAGTTGCAACGGATTTGACTTTGCAAACTGCATTGGGTGCAGCGCAAATGGCAATTACAAGTGCAAATACGCCTGCTGAATTACGCAAAAATGTAACGTCACCAAATGGTACAACACAAGCTGCGATTGAAGTGTTTGATCATGGTCAAGTTTCACAAACCATTCAAGCTGCTTTGGCTGCTGCACAAAAACGTAGTCAAGTGCTTGCACAAGATTTGAGTGATAGCGTTAAATAAGATTGATTTAATTAGGAAAGTTTATATATGGGTGCAAATTCTGCGCTAATTTTTGGCATCATCATTAACGTAGCGATTTTGCTCGTATTCTTCCGTTTTCTAATGCAATTAGCTGCGGTAAGTCCTTATAACCCAGTTGTTCTTTCAACGGTGAAAGCAACGAAAATTGTCGATGTTTTTAGTCGCATTTTTCCAACAGTTGCAAAAGGTCGAGTAAATTTAGCGGCATTAGCTTTGGTTATTGTGCTGTATTTACTAAAAATTTTTGGTGTGATGTATTTGTCGGGTGCAATGCCAAATAGTCCAATTCATTTGATGATTTTGACTTTTGTAACGATGATTCAAGACTTAATTCGTTTCTGTCGTTATTTAATTTTCGCAACGATTATTTTAAGTTGGGTGGTGATGTTTACACAATCACGTTCACCTTATATTGAAGTCATTCAAGAATTGGCTGAACCTTTACTTGCACCATTTCGTCGTATTTTGCCGAATATGGGGATGATTGACTTATCGCCAATTTTTGCTTTCTTAACGTTGTTCGTAATTGAAATTATTATGAATGAAGTGGCAATTGTGTTGCTTACGGGTCTCTAATTTGACCGAATAAAAAAGGACGCTGATGCGTCCTTTTTTATTTTGGGCGATTTGAACACCTCTCCCTGACCCTCTCCTAGAAGGAGAGGTCTTAGGCTGAAAACCTCCATCCCAACCTTCCTCCTACAAGGAGGAAGGAGCTTTACATTAATGCGCTTCATCCCAGTTTTTGCCTTTACCTACTTCTACAATAAGAGGTACCGAAATTTGTAGAACAGATTGCATCACTTCAGCAAGTTTTGGTGCAAGCTCATCTGCAATATCTTCATCAACTTCAAATACCAATTCATCGTGTACTTGTAACAGCATTTTGGCTTGATCTTTCGGAAGCATTTTTTCCACTTCAATCATTGCTATTTTAATGATATCGGCAGCAGAACCTTGAAGTGGCGCATTAATGGCAGCACGTTCAGCAGCTTTACGAACCATCATATTTCGAGCATCAATATCTGGTGTATATAAACGACGACCTAAAATAGTTTCTACAAAACCTTGTTCCAAAGCAACTTGACGAGTACGTTGCATATATTCGTAAATGCCAGGGTAACGATGGAAATATTGCTTAATATAGTCTTGAGATTCTTGGCGAGTAAAACCAAGTTGACGAATTAGACCAAATTCTGACATGCCATAAAGTAAACCGAAGTTCACCGCTTTGGCTTGACGACGTTGATCACTCGTTACATCTTCAAGTGCAATTCCTAAAACTTCGGCAGCTGTACGACTATGTACATCTTGTCCATTTTTAAATGCATCAACCAAGGCTTCATCTTGTGAAAAATGTGCCATTAAGCGTAATTCAATCTGCGAATAATCGGCTGCAAGTAAAATTCGACCTTTCGGAGCAATAAATGCTTTACGAATTTGGCGTCCAATTTTTTCACGTACAGGAATGTTTTGTAAGTTCGGATCTGTTGAAGATAAACGCCCCGTAGCTGTTAAAGCTTGGTGATAGCTTGTATGTACACGATGCGACTCATCATTTGCTTGCTTCAATAAACCATCTGTATATGTACTTTTGAGTTTAGATAAACCACGATATTCCAAAATTAAATCTGTAATAGGATGATCAATTTTTTCTAAAACACTTTCACTTGTACTGTATTGCCCAGTCGATGTTTTTTTGCCACCTTTTAGACCTAACTTATCAAATAAAACTTCACCAACTTGTTTTGGTGAGCTGACATTGAAGCTTTCACCTGCAATTTCAATAATTTGGTTTTCTAAGTCTTGAATGGTATTAGCAAATTCAACGCCTAACTGATCTAAGAAACTTAAATCAAGTTCGATCCCGTTTTCTTCCATCATGGTTAGAACACGAGCAACAGGCATTTCAATATTATGAAGAAGATTTAATAGTTCAGGATGCTTCTGTAGCTTTGCATCAAAAACTTCGTATAAACGATAAGTGACATGCGCATCTTCAGCAGCATAATGTGCAGCAGTTTCAATCTCAATTTGATTAAATGTTTTTTGTTTAACGCCTTTACCCGCAACTTGTTCATACGTTGTGGTTAAGTGACTTAAATACAAACGTGAAACATCATCCATGCCGTGACGTGTTGCAACAGAATTCAACACATAAGATGCAAGCATGGTATCGAAATACCAACCTTGTAGCTGAATCCCGTGATTTTCTAAAACGTGAGCATCATATTTTAAATGATGACCAATTTTTTGAACTTCAGGATTTTCTAAGATTGGTTTAATTTGAGCTAAAACTGTTTCACGATTGAGCTGTTCAGGAGCACCTTCATAATCATGTGCAAGCGGAACGTAATAAGCATCTTTCGCATCGAAAGCCACAGAAAAACCAACAATTTGTGCAATACGATAATCTAAGCTTGTAGTTTCTGTATCAAAAGCAAAGCGTTTTTCTGTGCTTAAACGTTGGAATAGGTTATCCCAATCTGCCTGCGTTAAAACAGAGTGATACGTTGCTTGACCCAATTGATCATCGATACTCGTAACAGAAGCTTGATCTTCATTGGCTACAGGCGCATCTTCAGTTGCATTTTTCACAACGGCTTTTGCTGTTTGTTTGTAGCTTGAGTTGTTTGGATTATTCGGATGATCTAAAGATTGTAATTGGTTACGGAATTCGAGTTCTGTATATAAATTACGAAGCGCTTCGACATTTGGATCTTGTAGTTTTAAGTCATCATAGCCAAAGTTTAAATCGAGGTTGATGACAATACTTGCAAGTTGATGATCGAGCGTAATGCCTTCAACACTGTCTTTAATATTTTGACCGACTTTGCCTTTAATTTTGTCGACATTTTCTAAAATGCCACCAATAGAGCCATATTCGGTTAAAAGTTTTGCAGCAGTTTTAGCACCAACACCCGGAACACCCATAATACCGTCAGAGGCATCGCCCATAAGGGTTAGGTAGTCGATCATTTGATTTGGCCAAACGCCAAATTTTTCAAATACGCCATTTATATCGAGCGGGCGTTCTTTAAAGCTATCTTCCAAAGTGACTTTGTCTGTAACCAACTGCGCCATGTCTTTATCGCCAGTTGAAATAAGAACTTGGTGACCTAAAGCTTCTGCACGTTTTGCTAAAGTACCAATAACATCATCGGCTTCAGCACCTGGAAGTGTATGTAAAGGAATACCTAAGGCACGAATAAGTGCATGTAAATATGGAATTTGTTGTGATAGTTCATCAGGCATACTTGGACGGTCACCTTTGTAAATAGGTGAAAGTTCATGTCTGAAAGTAGGTTCTGGCGTATCGAAAATAACAGCCATGTGCGTAGGTTGAATTCGACGCATTAATTTTTGAATTGCGGCAATTGCACCACGGACTGCATTTGTTTGCAAACCTGTTGACGTGGTTAATGGGGGCACAGCGTGAAATGCACGAAATAAAAAGTATGAGCCATCGACCAAGACAAATGGTGGCATTGATAAAATCCTTATCCAAATAACAGCATTATTGTACGTGATTTTTAAGGTTGTCGCAGAAACATGATTACAACTCTAGATTACCGAATATCTGATGAATGTTAAATATCTCTATGAATGTGGGTGTTATGATGGTTAAAAATGTAATGAGCCAATTTATAAGATGTTAAAAAGGCAAAATGAAATTCGCATGATCTGGTTGATGGTGCTAATTATTGTTGCAGTCTCTGCATGGTTTTTAGATATTCGCATTCTGACTTATATCTGTGGAATCGCTTTTGTAATGAGCGTCATGCAATATGCAGATGGAATTAGTCATTCTATGGATGACCTATCTCAAAAATCGCATGTATCATTACAACCCACATCTAAAGTGCCTTTGTATTTATCATCGTTTTTTGCACTTATTTCAGGGTTTATGGAGTGGCATTTAGGGCTAACCATTGGTATTACGGCTTGGATTTTCTTCTTTTTAAGATGGCTAAAACGAATAGAAAATTCACTCATCCATGTTGAACTTAAATTACAACAACAGCCTTTTGTGACACATCAAGACAATTTTCAGCTACCACCCATTGTTCCAATAGTGGCATCTGAACAATTAAGTGAAAATTCAGAACAAAGTTTGTCTGAACAAATTAAACAATGGATTTTTCAGGGCAATCCTGTATTAAAAGTTGCAATTGTTGTTTTAGTGATTGGCGTTGTACTTTTACTTCGCTTTGCTACGGAACATTGGCAATTAAGCTTAGTGATGAAACTTGCTATTGTGGCTTTGGTGAGTGGAAGCGTTTCAGTTTTAGGTTATGCCTTATATAAAAATAATCGTAGTTTTGCTTTGGCTTTAGAAGGCTTGGGTTTAGCAGGCTTATTTTTGACGTTATTTTTTGCTTATTACAATAGTGTGATTCCAAATATTGCCATCGCTTCAATCTGCTTTATTGCTGTTATGTTGCCAACATTGTGGCTAAGTTTAAAACAGCAATCTGTTGAATTGGCGATTATGGCAATGGTGATTGCATATTTAGCCCCATTTACGCTACCTGTTCGAGATGCAACAGCCGTAGAATTTATTGCATATTATTTGGTGATTAATGTAGCCGTAGCGATATTAAGCACCTTACGTCCATGGAAGTTCCTCAATCAAATTGCATTTTTAATGACTGTATTCTTTGGTGGTGGATATGCACTTTATAAAGGATACATTACAGAAAAAAATCAACTCACTGCGCTTGTTCTTGCACATAGCGCGGTATTTATTTGGCTTGGATTTCGTTTTAGTCAATTGATTGCAAAAGCAGATTTATCCGAATTTAAGTTCAAGCCTGCTTTAGATATTGCCCTTATTTTTGGTGCGCCTATTGTGGGGTATGCATTTTTATATGTTATGCATATTGATGAAACTTTATGGCAAGCAGGATTAAGTTTTATTTTCGCAATTTTATTTGCTCTGCTTTATCTGCTTTTAAAACGAAGTCAGATGGTTGATTTCATTTCACAAAGTTATTTAAGTCTTGCGCTCATCTTTCTTGCGCTTATTCCACCTATTTTATTGCCAGATCAATGGAGTGTGATGGGATGGGCGATAGAAGGATTACTCATCTTCACTTTTTCTTTATATCAACAATCTGCAATGAGTCGTTACTTGGCGATGGGGTTGTTAGTTGTCGCAGGTTTATCGAGTTTTCATTCTGTGGCAGAGCATAGTACGTTCCCAAGTACAATGTATTGGGTATTAAGTGTTTGTTATTTATTGGTGGTGATCATTGCGAATTGTACCGAAAAATTTCAACAACAACTCAGTACGGCAACCATTACTTTTTTAAGCTTTCTCAGTTTTTCATCGACCATTTTATTGATTGTTTTGTTGCAATACGAAATACATGGAAAGCTCACCGATGTATTGGTGCTTCTCATCATCAGTACACTTTATTTAATGATTAATGAGTTGCTACTTTCTGCCAAAGCAACGTGGTCTTGGCTTATTCCGAAGTGGGCGGGACTTGTTCCAATCTATATCTATGCAACACTTTTAGTTGTGGGTTATTCGGAACAAGGTTATTTAGTTTGGGATTCATCTATAGAGCGTGTGTGTTTTGCGGTGGTTGGTATTTTATTTACCATTTTATGGTTAAGACCACTTATGGGTGTTCGTGCTGAAAAAGAGTGGGTCAGTCTAGGAACATTAAGCAGTTTAGCTTTAGCAAGCTTAACCATTTTTCCGACTATGCCATTTATTAGTATGGTCATTCTTCCATTGGTATTTTGTGCGTGGTGCTATTGGAAAGTTGAAGATTCAGATTGGAAAATATTTTGGCAAGCTCGAAGCACTTTGTTGTTAACCGCAGCATGGATTATTTGTTCGCAATTATTTTCACAGCAAGCATTTTATGGCTATGTTTTTCCAATTCTTAATCCATTTGATTTAGTGAGTTTGGCAATTCTTGCAAGTTTTATTTGGATGCTTTCTTTGCAAATTAAAACAGGTTTAGACAAAGGCATGGTTGCTGTTCTCATGGTGCTGAGTTTGCTTTGGCTGAGTAGTTATATGGTGCTACGTGCCTTACATGTTTATTTGGGAACACCAATTAATGAATTAGCCATTTGGGATCATGCCATTATTCAACTCAGTTTAACTTTGCTCTGGGTAAGTTTGGCATTTATCACCATGAGTATTGCGAGTCGTAAACAATTACGTGCGATGTGGATTTTGGGCGGAAGCATTTTAGTGATTGTGACTTTAAAACTGGTACTTTTCGATTTATCTCACATTGGAACATTAACACGGGTGATTTCATTTTTAGGTGCAGGTTTTATTATGTTAGTTATTGCGTATATAGCACCTATGCCAGAAGGTGAAAAAGAGATCTTAAAATCTCAGTAAGCCAATCCATAGACAATTTAGAATTGTTAAAGCATAAAAAATCCCTCTTATATGAGGGATTTTTTATAGATTACTTCAAGTCGGGTTCTCGGATGATCTCTTTGGCATTCGCATATTGATCAATATCTTCATTGCTTAATGGGCGAAGTGGGTGATCAACAAAGCCCATTTTGGGTACAGGAATTTCAATTTGATTTGAAAGGAAACCATTTCGAATACGTTCCTGCATTTCATCTCGAACTTTTAAGAAGTTTTGCTGTTGGCACCAAACTGCAAATAGCAATTCAATAGAAGATTCACGGAATGCTGTTACAGTAACCGCAGGTTTTGGATCTGTTAGTACCAACGGATATTTATTGGCAACATCCAATAAAACTTCACGAACCTTAATAATGTCTTCATGGAAGTTAATGGCAAGCGTAATCGGGATTCGCCGTATGGGGAACTTAGATAAGTTTTGCACAGGGGCTCGAATAAGTTGCTCATTGGGCAAACGGACATAAATATTATCTTGAGTAAGTAATTTGACAGAGAGTAAATCAATCGAAATTACTTCACCTTCAATGGTGTGTCCACGAATAAGGGTAATTTGAATGGTATCGCCAATTTCAAATGAACCCTCACCAATCAGGAAAATACCACTAATTAAGTTCGATGCAGATGTTTGCGATGCAAAACCAAGAGCAACCGTTAAAATACCTGCTGCACCTAGAAAAACACTGAGTTTGAAACCTGCTTCTTTTAAACTTGCTATGATAAAAAATAGGAAGATTGTGTAGAAAATGCCACGTCGCCAAATCAGGTGTTGATGCGCATTGAAACGAGAACCAACAGTACGAATAAAGGTATTTGAAATAAAACGTGCAATCAAAAAACCAATACAACATAAAAGAATCGCAACTAAAAACTCAGTTAATCGATCTGTATTAATATTGGTAAAAATACCTGTGAGGGTTTGGGTAACATCTTTTGTAATTTGATTTTGTGACATGTTATCCCCCTAGAAAAATGATTCAAACATATTAAACAACATACCTGCGGGTTCACGAGGAGGATGAAGATAAGTGACTTCACCTGCAAGTGGTGGAGTTCTGTTTTCTAAACGAATGCGTGGTGGTTTATCTAAACCTTCATGTATCACTTTAATTTGTGATGTCCACAAACGCCCTGTAGTTTCACTATAAAACAGGGGTAAGGCAGGAACAGGAACACTCATTCGGTCAAAGCGAAGTTGCTGATTGCTTGTGTTGTGAAACTCAATAGGCGTGACTGCACGAAAAGCACGACGTGTAAGATTCTTTAACTCGGTACGACCATCTACTGAAGTGGCATAACAAATTTCACCTGTACGTGGATTAGGTCCAAACCAAGTGTCTTTTGGCAAAATAATAGGTAAATCGAAAATAGGTTCTTTATGACCTTCAATAAAACCAGATAACCATAAAGGCGTACTAATATACAAAGTTCCGCGTTGACCCGCAGGAATGTAAATTGGATCTACAGGTTTAATCACAACAGAACGGTTTGCAAGACGAGGCTTGAGCTGTAATTTACTTTGCGTGCTTCTAAACATGTAGCGTTCAATTTCTACAGGCTGAGGAAACCCAAAGTTGGGATCATCAATTTTATGCCAAGCTTGTTCATAATCATACTGAACTTGTGGGCGATGGTATTCTAAACGCCATTCTTGCATGCTACGCGTAATGCGAAAGAGTAAAGAACCAAATTGCCATGCTTGAGGAATATTGAGCTCAAATTCTTTTTCTCCCCACCATTGAATATCGTGAAGATTAGATTTTAAGAAAGTATTATTTTCTGACAATTCAATATCCCTTTCAATTTTTAAGCGCTAAAGCAGGCTTTGCGCTGCTATTTTCTAAAGTATACGCAAATTTAATTATTTCACTATTATTATGGAAACAAACACAAGTTGGTTAAATAATTACAAATCAGTAAATATAAATATATAACACAATTTTAAAAGTTCTTTTTAATCTACAAAAAAGAAAAATCAGTAGTTTTGACTACTGACTTTCTAATATCTATAAATGGTTTTACCAAAGTTCGGTAATTTTTTTCATGAGCTGAGCGCGAAATGGTGCAGTAGGATTACCTGCGTTACGATGTGTTTCATTTTCATAAAATTTTTGCCAAGTTTGAATCATCTCCAAAGAAACATCTTGAGTTTTTAAATGATCGACATCTTGTTTTGTAATGTTATTTAATCGTTTTTCTGCACCATCTGGACCAGTTCCCCAGCCAATAATACCTTGTCCAAAAGAGGGAAGACTCATGTTGTTTGGTGTGGGGGGATATCTAGGCGTTGAATATTAGGATTCACCAATGATTTAGCTTGAGGTCTAACCTTTTCTGAAATTTGAATTTCTGCAAATGATGATGAAGAAATACAAATAAGTAATGCACCGATTAAAGAGGTTTTAAACATGATTTTTGGGAGATGCTGTAAATAAGAATCATTATTATATATAGGAATCAATAAATTTAAAATATGAATATAAAAGTTGAATAGATTTTAAGGTTTAGTATTTGATCAATACACGATGCTGCATTAGAGGCATAGAGTTACGAATAATTTGCTGTTCTGCTAAATCAAAAGGAACAGTAATGAGTTGAGCGCCTTCATTTTCAACGCTAGCTAAAATTTTTCCACGTGAGTTGGATGCGGCGGTGTGTCCCCATGTTTGACGTTTTTCACCGTGCCAACCTTGTTGTGCTGCACCTAAAACTAGACATTGGCTGTCTATTGCACGCGCTTGTAATAGAAGTTGCCAATGCATTTCACCTGTGGTGTAGGTGAAAGCGGCAGGCGCAGTCAAAATATGAGCACCTTGATTACGAAGTATTAGTGCAAGTTCTGGGAATCTTAAATCGTAGCAAACCATTAAACCAATATTGCCAAATGGTGTTTTTGCAACAACAACATCTGTCCCCGGTTCAAAGTTTTTAGATTCTTGATATCCACCAACAGCATCACTCACTTGAACATCAAATAAATGAATTTTGTCGTAACGCGCTTCGGTTCTTTCGGGACTAATGCATAAGCTAGAAGTCCTTACTCGACCATCTGAAATGACATCACCATTTGGACGGAACGGGCATGGGAGAGTGCCCGCAATAATCCAAATTTGATATTTGTGTGCTAAGTCTTCAAGACGTTTCTGAATACTTAGAAATTGTTCAGCAGTTTCACGTTGTTTTCCAGCAGCAAAACAAATGAAGTTTTCTGGAAATACAATAAGTTCGGCACCATCTGCTTTACTTTGTTGAATTAATGATTCAACAACAATGAAATTTGCTTCAATGCTGTTTTGGGAGTTCATTTGTGCAACGGAAAGTAAAGTCATGGGAGGAGATACCAAAAAGTAGATTAAACGTTCTGATTAGACGTTTGTTCAAGGTTATCTTGTTCTTTCTGAAGTTGTTTCACCAAAGGTTCGAACATATTTTCGTTACTGTGGTTTAGCTTCATAAGTGTTTTGTGAGCATCTAAAACGGTGGTGAGCATTGCGCTATGCGTAATATGTTCTTCCATAAGAGCAAGTGTGCAAACAGATGGATCGCCACAATAATTTAAGATCACAAAAACCTGACCCAAGCCCATACTATTGGCTAAGGTGGTAATGTCCGGATTTGTAGATAGCATTACGGCCTGAATTTTATGAACTTGTTTAAGTTTTAAACCCAGTTTTGCCAAAATGCCTAAAACTGTACTATCTATAAATGTTGTTTGCGTCATATCTACGATAGCGCCAACGACATTTTGTTGCTGTTCAATTTTACTAAGTAGTTTGTCTAGACTGATGCAAGATTGGGCACGCACTTCGCCAATAAGCTTAAATATATGCGTTCCATCCAAGCTTGCGTATTCAACATGACCTGTTGACATATAAATGCCATTTGCAGAGAAGGATAGAAAATTATCCCATAGCCAATCTGTAGACTCAAGTATTAAACAGTCGTATACGATGGGTTTATTCTATAAGCAATTGAAAATTAAATTAATTCATTCTTTTTAAGCTGAGAATAGCAATATCATCAGCAACATGTTCAGGTGCTTGAAAAGATTGGTTTTTCAAATGGAAGACCAATTGTTCGAACTGCTCACTCAGTCCACCATCAAAGGGTTCAAGTGCGCCATCTGAGCAAATAATAAAGCGAGCTTGTTTATTTAAAGTGCATTCAAACTCTTCAACTTCTAAATCTTCCGTTAAGCCCAAAGGGAAACTACTGGTATTTAAAACTTTGGGTGCTTGGTTGGGTTCAAAAATAATTGCAGGAGGATAATGTCCTGCACTAGACCAACGTAATTGATGTGTTTCTAAGTTTAAAATACCGCTAATCATCGTGATATGCTTTTCAATATTTTCTTGAACAAGCATGCCATTTAATTTTTTAATTAATTCTCTTGGAGATTTTGAACGACCATGAAAGGCAGCCATCCAAGACGTTAATAAACTACTCGTTACACCGTGGCCTGAAACATCGGCGAGGTAAAACATAATTTCTTTATCGCTGATTTTCCAATAATCGAACCAATCACCAGATAAGTAAGCTGAAGGCTTAAATAATGTTTCAACTTTATAGTTCGTTAGTTCAATAGGATTTGGAAGTAAGCGTTTTTGTAATTCTGCTGCTGATGGTAAATCACGACTATCTTGATTGCGTTTATATTGTGCATCAATTTTAGAAAGGGCTTTTTGTGGATTACTAGGTAAATTATTCCATAACCATCCTGCTAAAGCGCCCATTTCCCAAGCTTGGGCTAAAGCAATTCCCTCAGAATCGAAAGCCAAAACAATAGTTGGTAAAGACCATTGATGCGTTAAATAGTCTTGAACATCTGCAATTGCAATAATGGTTGGATCATACAAAGAAATATCTTCTATGCGAATCATTTGCACACTCGGAAGCGTCTCAAGTACATAATCTAATTGAGGAATATTGCGTGTGGGCTGAATGAAATACATAGAAAGTGTGTATGGGCCTAAATGGTAAATATAAAAGTACTATAACAATAAGATGGAGAATTACTAGAAAAAGTTAATCATCTCCATCTCTTGTAATGTGTGTTTACTTGCTAGCTGGAGTCGTATCTGTGTCGTCTAGATCATCATCTGAGATATCATCAATAAAGCTAAGACCATCTGTATCGAGACCTTTTTTCTCTGCAATAACAAAGTTTTTACGTTGTAAATAAATATCTCGCATTGCGGAATACTTATCACCTTGTAAAACGCTTTCAAGGTCAAGCAATTGAGATCGAGCATCTATACCACGTAAAGCTTGGTCAGACCAATAAAGACTATTTTTATTCATATATGCTTGAGGGCGACCAAAAGTGTCAACCGCTAAGCCAAAACCATCACGAATTGTACTTGGACCAAAAATAGGTAAAACAAGGTAAGGTCCAGATGAAACTCCATAGTAGCCTAGCGTTGTTCCGAAGTTTTCTTTCTCGGCATCTAAACCAAGTCTACGAGCAGGATCTGCAAGACCTAAAGTGGTAAGTGTATTAAAGGTAAAACGACCTAAAGTTTTAAGCGCACGTAAAGGGCGACCTTGAATGGTTTGGTTTACTGCATTCCAAGGTTCACCCAAATTTGAACGAAACTGTTGATGAGACTCACGAACATCAGTTGGAATTTTTGCTTGATACTGAACAGCGATAGGGCGCACAACTGTTCTATCCAAGGCATCATTAAATGCAAATATTTTTCGGTTTAAAGGTTGTAATGGATCTTTAACTTCATCTGGCTGAGCAGCATTGGCATTAACTTTAAAGTTTTTTGCTTTAATGTTTCTTAACTCTTTAATGGAAGCTGATGTAGATGATGTCTCATCGATACTCATTTCTTGATTACTATTGGTTGTATTAGCCGTGCTATCAGATGCATGAGTAAGCCCAGAAAAAATCCCAAATGAGCAAAGTGCTAACCCAATAATTTTTTTATCTTGCATAAGTAATTCCAGTGCTTTCTATATAAAAAAGCAAATGAAGAAAGTAGTAAAACAATAATAGCAGTATTTTTAGTATTCGTAATGCTCCTAAATTAAACAAATATGAGAAAAAAACCTCCATTTTGTAGAATAAATAAACAGACGGATAAAAAAATTGAAATAAATTAAAAAAGGGGG
>NZ_LWRV01000083.1 GCF_009372215.1 Acinetobacter portensis
CTTCAAGTTTTACTCTGCCATGTATTATGTTGATTTTAGAGAAGCTTTATAATTAAGGGGCAGTGATGCAAAAGAAAAATGAGCCAACAGACAATCAGATTAACTATGCTCGTTCCCTTGGTATTTATATTCCATTTGGTATCACATGTAATGAACTGAGTGATTTAATTAGCAATGTCGAAAATAACGATAAACTTGCAACTGATAGGCATAAAACTTTTGCTGACCTATATGGTGTCCAATATACAAAGAACGTCGGGAAAAAAAGTTTATTTAAGAGAATTCAATATGAAATTTTTTCAAATAAGAAAGAAAATTATATGGCTACTTGGTTTATTTTCCGTGTTTATCGCTCTTTAGTGCGAGGACAAGAAGATGTATCAATCCATTCACCTGATAACAACACAATTAAAGAGGTAGCTGTTACTTTATTGGAAAACCCTAAGTTTTTAAATTCATTGAAAAGGTATTCTGATTCTGATCTTAGATATTTTGGTGAATTTATTGATAGTCAGGGAGGTATTCATTATGGTGCGAGTAAAACGACTAATGCGTATAATTTGGTTTCAGATGAACTAAAAAAATATCCTAATGTACAACAAGATATTGAAAGAGGATGGAATGCTCCTGTAAATAATAATAGTTATTTAAAACGATCATATAGAGAAGATCTATCTGAGTATAATTATTCTACGACTCTTCCAATTTCTACAATAGAACAACCTCCTGCTCCAGTAATGTCGTTCATCCAGAAGTTTGAGAATAAATTAGAAGCAATGAATGAGGAAGCAGAGAAAAAATATAAAGAACGAAAAGCGAGAAGTGTTAATAAATCTAAAGTAATTTCTTATATTCTTCTAATTTTATTTGGTTTTTTTTGGTGGACATAGGTTTTATTTAGCAAGAATAAAAAGTGCGAACATAATCGCAATCATATTTATGCTTTCTTTAGCCTTTGAATCCCTTAGACCATTAATCTTTATTCCTATAGTTTTTGTATTGATCGATTTATTTCTATTACCAAAAATGATTAGTAATCCTGATGGAGAATGGTTTTGAATTATAAAATCTTTTGTATATCAATTGATTATTCTATTGTTGTGTTCTATAAGAAGTACTATCGTTTATACCGAAAAAAGTAAGATGAATTTCAAAATTAATGTAGCTCTAATCACGTCCATTATTTTTTTTTCAGTTTCTAGTGGTGCTTTTGCGAAACGAGTTTCTTGTAAAAGTTTTAAAACACAATCAGAAGCTCAAGCTTACTTTATAAAGCATAAGGCAAAAAGTTTAGATCGTGATGGAGATGGCAGATGGCAAAGCTTGCGATTGCTTACCTGGTGGTAACGGGAAAAACTGCCCTAAGAAGAAATAACAAAAAGACACCGACTAAGGTGTCTTTTTTATTTACCAAAAAATCTCTCATACCAAACCCTATTTTTTATATACTCAAATCATAGGGTATGAAAAGTATGAATAACGATGATAAAAGAAACTGAATTTAAACTCATGCAAGAAGAACAATTATCTGTAGAGTTGATTGAAGCTCAATATTCAATGAAAGAAACCAAAGGTAAATCGAACGCTAAAAGTTTACTGATTTTGGTCAATGGAATTGAGTTAGCAGGTAAAGGCGAAGCCGTTAAACAACTACGTGAATGGGTCGATCCACGCTATTTACGAGTAAAAGCAGATGCACCACATATATTCGACCATAAAAAAACATTTTGGCAACCCTATTCACGCTCCATTCCTGCCGAAGGGCAAATTATGGTGATGTTTGGTAACTGGTATTCAGACCTATTATCAACCGCATTACATGTATCAAAACCACTAGATTCAACACTATTCGATGAATACGTGGAAAACATGCGCGCCTATGAACAAGACCTAAAAAACAACAATGTAGATGTCATTAAAATTTGGTTCGATCTCTCTTGGAAATCATTACAAAGCCGTTTAAATGAAATGGACCCGAGTGAAGTACATTGGCATAAATTACATGGTTTAGATTGGCGCAATAAAAAACAATACGACAGCTTACAACGCTTACGCCAACGCTTTACAGACGATTGGGTGATTGTCGATTGCGAAGATAAAACGGCACGAGATCAACAATTTGCCCAACATATATTACGTAAATTAAAGCATCTTCCAGAACATCAAGCCAAAGCAAAAGGCAAATGGAAACAGGCGAAAACACCTGAAATTCTAGTGAATCCTCCTAAAAATGATATTGCAGAAGATGAATACAAAGCCGAACTGAAAAAGCTCACAAACAAAGTGTCTAAAGCTTTACGTTTCGATGATCGAAATGTAGTGATTGTATTTGAAGGCATGGATGCAGCAGGAAAGGGCGGAGCAATTAAACGAATTGTGAAAAAGCTCGACCCACGTGAATATGAAATTCATACCATTGCAGCACCTGAAAAATATGAATTAGCGCGACCCTATTTATGGCGTTTTTGGACAAAGCTACAGCCTGAAGAAAAGATCAGTATTTTTGATCGATCTTGGTACGGGCGAGTTTTGGTAGAACGTATTGAAGGCTTTGCAAACGATGCAGAGTGGCAACGTGCTTATAACGAAATGAACCGTTTTGAAAAAGATTTATTCGATAGCCGAACTTTGGTTATTAAGTTTTGGCTTGCAATTAGTAAAGATGAACAAGAACGTCGTTTTAAAGCACGTGAAGAAACACCGCATAAACAGTTTAAAATTACTGCGGAAGATTGGCGGAATAGAGAACGTTGGGATGACTATTTAAAAGCAGCAGCAGATATGTTTGAGCGTACAAGTACTGAATATGCGCCGTGGCATATTATTGCAAGCGACAATAAAAATTACGCACGTTTAGAAGTGTTAAAAGCCATTTTAAAACAATTGAAAGCAGATTAAGTCTGTAAAAAACCTCTGTCATTTACTTAAAATGGCAGAGGCTGAATATTAGGTTCAAATTTAAGGTTTATTGAATAATGGTCGTTGTTTGCTTTTGTTGAATTTGTTTGGCTAAGCGGTAGCAATCTTCAACATGCGCTTCGGCTACTTTTTTCATGACAAAATAGCCCAAGCTTGCAGCAATAACTTGTCCGCCAAGTGGAATAAATTTGGTGATTTGTTTGGTAATGACTTTTGCCGCAATATTATTTAATGATTTTTTAACCGCAGTACGAGCAACAACGAAGCCTGAAAACTCGATGCCACGTTTGCGTAGCTCTTTCCAATGAATTTCTTTGGTTGCAGGATCATAGACACTAATTTGTTCAGGTGCTAAACCAAAACGTGTATTAATTTCGGGAATCAGTTGTGACAAGATACCAACGTCAATCACAACATCTAAGAACGGTACAGGAATAACCGCAGCACCTGCAGAAAAATAAGAACGCTTTTTCACAAGTTCGAGGCATTCCGCACGAATAGCTTCAATATTCAGCGTTGGATCAAGAGATTCAGGAATATTATCTATTTTCATATTATTAAGTACCTTAAAACGCGTAAAACTTTTTAGAAGATGTTTTATTCAAAGAGTTTTTACACATGAATAATGTTTTTAAAGTGACATAGACAGACATTAAAGTATAGTAAATAATCTTGAAGGTTTTGTATTGCATAAATTGAAAAGGAATGAAATTTAATGGGGATTCATGTCATTCAAAGTCAACGCATTGATGTGCTTGTTGAAGCGATGCTCAAGACTGTTCGAAAACCGACATCCAACCCATTTGAAGTTCTCAAAACACAGCAATTTATTGTGCCATCACCCGCCATAGAAGCTTGGCTTACACAGCGTTTGGCAGAAAAAAAAGGCATCAGTGCAAATACCGCATTTCATCATCGAATTCGTGGTTTTCAATGGTCTGCTTATCAACAGGTTTTACAAGATGATAAAGACAAAGTTCGTAAAGCCAATATTCCCAAATTAATTATTAAATGGCGTGTTTTTCAGGCATTGAAAGAGTTTATTCAAGCGGAACAAAATCCACTCGATTTAAAACATCCGTTGCATCCTATTGTTCAGCGTATTTATGACAGCGCAGATCGATTAGAACAGGGTTTAGAAAAACAGTTAAAAAAGCAAAATATGCTGTATTGGGTTTCTCAGCAAGTTTCGCAATTGTTTTCCAACTACATGAGTTATCGAGGATATTGTCAAAAAGCATGTGTTGGAACGTGCCATTGTCAAACCAATTGGTTAGATGCATGGGGTGAAAATAAAGAACTGAATATTGAAAATATGTTCTTTAAAACAGATACGGAAATCTCAGCGTTTACCTTAAATCAGGCGCAAGAATTAGAAGCGTGGCAACGTTGGTTATGGCAAGAAGTCTTTCATCAAGACTTTAAAGAAATGGAAGAAATTGATGCGTTGTTTTGGCAGGCTTTGGGTGCTCCTGAACAGCCCAATGCTGTTTTAAGCAAGCTTCCCAATCAGCTTGTAGTCTTTACTTTATTAGATTTACCGCCAAGCCAATTGCAATTTTTGCGTCGTTTGGGGCAATACATTGATATTTATATTTTGCATTACAACCCATCGCAAGAATATTGGGCAGATAGCGTCGATCCAAATTGGAAAGCTCGTTATGACGTTCGCGTAAAAGAGCGTTTTATTGAAAAAAATCCAAGCGCAACCGATGAACAAATCCAAAAGTTCTTTGATGAATTTACTTTAAATTTCAATGCACAAACGCGTGAATCTCGTCATCCATTACTCACGCGTTTTGGTAAGCAAGCACGTGATCACTTTTCATTGCTCTCAAGTTTATCTTCGGGTGAAGAAGGCGTTTGGGCAGATTTATTTGTTGATGAATATACAGATTCATTATTGGCAAAAGTTCAGTTCGATATTTTGTATTTGGTTGAGCCTGAAAAAAATTCGTATGAACTAAAAGCAGATGATGATTCTGTGCAAATTCATGTGTGTCATTCATCGCAAAGACAATTAGAAGTTTTAAAAGATCAGTTGATTCATTGGTTGTCGAATGGCGATAAAGAAAATCCAAGAAAACCCAGTGATATTTTAGTTTTAACGCCAAACTTGAAACAACTTGAACCTTTAATTCGCAGTATTTTTGCACCGCCACCAAGCGATAGAAATTTACATCATTCACGTGAAAATCAGGCACAGCGATTAAGCCAAGATAGTGTTTATCTTCCTGTGCAAATTGCAGGTGTGACGCAAATTGATGCTGCAAATGCATGGCGTTCTGTGCTTGGTCGTATTCAACTGGTTCAAGGTCGTTTTACGGTAGAAGATTTTGCAGATTGGCTTGGCTTAAATGCAACCTTACTGCGCTATGAATTAGATATTAATGGCGTAGACAGAATGGTTGAACTGCTGATAGCAGCAGGTTTTAAACGTGGTTTCGATGAAGAACACTTAAAGCAAAGTTTAAAGCAGGGCGATGAAGACTATCGCTACAGTTTTAAATTTGCCTTAGATCGTTTAGCGTTGGGTGTGGCAATTCCTGAACATGCAATTTTCAATGATACTTTGAGTTTTGCGCACGTTTTACCTAGTGATTTTGAGCTTATCGCTAAGCTTATTCAAATTTATCAAGATTTTTCAGCACGTCGAAATTGGATGATTGCACACGAATTAGGAAAGAAAATTCGTGTAGAAAAATGGCTTAAAACCTTAATGGCTGATGTAAATGAGTTTATTGATTTGGGTGTCGACTCATTAAATTCAGTTTATAAACTCATTAAAAAGCAAGACAGAATGTTAACGCTGGCAAGTTTCTACGATGAAGAAAATCATCATGCATTGAACGCTCTCAGTTTGCCTTTGGGCTACATTTTAGAAGAAATAAATGTCTTGCTCGATTCGCAAGTAGAACAAGCCGAACCGACAGGGCAAGTGACTTTTAGCCAAATTGGTCAATTACGTCCGTTGCCTTATAAACTTATTGTGATGCTCAATTTAGATAGTGGAAAGTTCCCAAATCGAAACACGCATTTACCTTTCGATTTAATGGAAATTTTAAAACCACAATTAGGTGATCGTTCACGTTTGGAAGATGAACAAGGCGCATTCTTAGATTCGCTATTATTGGCACAAGAAAATTTGTGGCTGTTCTATAACGGCTTTGATGTCAGTGATGGTGAAGTGCGAGATCCATCCACCGTATTACAAGAGCTCATTCAACATTTAGCTTTCATTGTAAAAGCAGAAAATACAGACTCAAGCTTAAATGAAACAGTGTCGATAGAAGGCATTGAAGTTGCTAAACAATTGCAGTCGATTTATCAGGTTCATACGCTTCAACCATTTGATCCTGTTGGTTTTGAATCTTCCGAAATTGTGCGATATCAAGATCAATGGTTCAAAGTTGCCAATCAAATTCGCTTTGCAAAAAGGCAAAGAACGCAATGGGCGAATACCCAATATCCATTGTTAGAACAAGATATTCAGGTGCTCGATAGCCATCAATGGATTCAAGATGTCACTTTTCCTGCGCATTTATATTTAAAAACTTTAGGCGTGAAAAACTTAAAATCGGAAGATTTACCCGACACCCAAGAGCCGTTGCTTTTAGATGGTTTAGGGCGTTATGCAATGCGAGATTTCTTGAAAAAGTACGATGGAGAAGCAAATTCAGCATTGCTGATGGATAAGCTTCCTATTGGTAAAATTCAAGAAAGTGCATGGCAAATGAGCATGGTTGAACAAGCACAATTAAATGCACGGTTACAGCAATATACAGAAACTGAAACAGCTACAACGCAGCAAATTTGGCGGGTAGATAAGAATCTACATATCAATTTAACCTTGCCAAAACATGGCGCAAAACTTTGGGTAAGTTTAGAAGCATCAAGTGCGCGAGCAAAACGCCGTGCCAAAGTTTGGTTGGAATATTTACTTTGGATTGCCTATTTGAATTTCGGTGATGGCGGTGCCGATCATGCACGAATAGTTGTTTTTAGTGATAATACAATTGCCTGCGAAGGTGTTTCATCAAACCAAGCACGTTCATATTTAGATTCTTGGTTTAAAGCTTGGGAATATGGTCAAACGCAGCCTTTGGTTTTACCTGCCGCACTGATGTTAAAACCTGCTGAAAAACTCAAAAAACATGAATGGATGTTTGATGAAAATCAGAAAATGATCATTCAAAACATGGATGATTTGTATAAAGATTGGAATTTTGATGGAAAATTCACAGGCTTTTCTGTTTCTGAAAATGAAGCGACCAAACATCATCGAGATTGGCAATTTATTCTACAAGAACAAGATGCCACTATTTTATTGGAAGATGCCTGTAAGCGTTTTGCATATGATTTATATCAGCCCATATTTATGCATCAAGTAACGGTTGAGGAGTAAAACATGAATCATCCTCAAACTTTAGAAAACGTGTCTTTTGAACCAATTGTAGATATGCAATTTGATGGTCTACATTGGATTGAAGCTTCGGCAGGAACAGGGAAAACCTTTACGCTTTCAAGCTTAATGGTGCGTATTTTTCTTGGACATTATTTGCCAAATCAAGTGATTGCGACCACATTTACTCGAAAAGCAGCCGCAGAATTAAAATCTCGAATTCGAATTCGTTTGGTCGATACCTTAAAGTTTTTTGAGAAATTTCAAAAATCTACTGAAGCTGAAATTCAAGCGCATATTCAACAAGAAAAAGATCCTTTATATAAAAAGGTGTTAAGCGATTATGCAACGCAAGTTGACTATGCTCGTGAACGTTTAAAGTTGGTGATTGATCAATTAGATGAGTTATTTGTTGGAACGCTAGATAGTTTTAGTCAAAAATTATTACGTGAATTTGCCTTTGAAAGTGGCAAAATTGAACGTGCTGAAATTACAGATGATGCGAAAAGTTATACCTTGCAACTTATTCACGATGTTTTGCGTGAATGGATTCAGTCGCAACCACAAAATGTCGTGAATTATTTGCTGTTACAGCAAAAACTCAAATCTGTGGATAATTATGTCGGTGTTGTGGAAAACACGCTTAATTTCGCATCTGCTCAATTTCAACAGATTGAAGCACCGAAAATTAATTTAGATCAGTTTGAAACGGCAATTGATGAACTGCTTGAATTGGATTTAAGCCAAGTTGCGACATTAAGTGAATATTATTTGCCCGATGGTCAATACAACTCTATTGTGGCAAAAAAATGGCGTACCAATGATTTAATGCAAAAAACATTAACAATTGATTTACCCGAGTTTTTTACCGCTTTGGCAGAACGAAAAAGTTATGCTTTATTTGCACCTCATTTTGAAAATACGGTTAAATATCTCACCGAATTATCCACGAAAAAAGTACTGAATAAATGTGCTGAAGATGTTTTAGAAAACTTTAATCATCATGTGGTTATTCGAGCTTTAAAAGCATTTTTTGAAAAAGTCGCTGAGTTAAATATCAGTTTAGATTTGCTAGATGCTTATCTAAAATTCTATTTAAGTAAAGAGGTGAAAAAGCGTTTACCTCAAGTCTTACAGCAAAAAGGTGAAACAACTTTCGCGCAACAAATACGAACGCTGTCAGAAGCTTTACAAGGCGTTCAAGGGCAAAGATTTGCACAATTTGTTCAAGCGAAATATCCACTAATTTTGGTTGATGAATTTCAAGATACCAACCAAGATCAAGACGATATGCTTGCCAGAATTTGGCGTGAACCTAAGCGCTATATGCAAGGCTGTATGATTATGGTCGGCGATCCGAAACAAGCCATTTACGGCTTTCGTGGCGGAGATATGCTGACCTATAACAAAGCTCGTGCAGATGTCATCTTAAAAAAAGGGCATTTGTATAGTTTGAAATACAATCATCGTTCAATTCAAGAATTGGTCGAAGTGGTTGATGCCTTATTCCAACGTCAAATGGATTTTGGCGAAAATGTACCTTATAGCTTGGTAGAAGCAGGTTCACGTCCGCATCCTGCATTGGTCGATGAAAAGGGGCAAAATTATCAACCTTTACGCTGGTTAATGCTTGAAGATAAAAATGATGAAGCCATTCAAGTTGCGTGGAAAATTCGAGATTTACTCAATCAAGGTATCGAAAAAAAATTATATGTAAATGATGCATCGCCACATTATTTAATTGCCGATGATATTGCGATTTTATCGAAGAATCATGATGGTTTAGACAAAGCTCAATATGAGTTGGAACGTTTAGGCATTAAGGTAAATCGACCATCTAAACGCAGTGTTTTTGATAGCCAAGTTGCGAAAGATGTCGGTGCATTTTTAACAGCCATTATGCATCCATACGATGAAGGCAAAATAAAACGCGCATTACTCAGCCGATTATTAAACTTTAATTTGCAACAATTAATCGCGCTTGAACAGCAACCTGAAGGCTTAACAACGTTTATTTACGACTTCGATTTAATTCGAGAAATGTGGCTTGAAAAAGGCTTTTTAACCGCTTGGCAATATGCGCTGAATTTATTCCGAATTTGGGAAAACTTAGTTGCAACACAAAGTCGGGGAAATGAACGAGCTGTGGTGAATTTACGGCATTTGACTGAAGTTTTAAGTCAGCATAGTGAACAATATCAAGGGGCGCAAAGTCTTTATCATTGGTATTTGAAACAACTGCAATCGCCAAGTGAACGAGAGTGGGAACTTGAGCGAAAACTGTCGAATGAGGCTGGTGTGCAGTTGATGACCATTCATCAATCGAAAGGTCTTGAATTTAAAATAGTCTTTTTATTGGGCGCAGATAAAGATTTTCGTGAAATGGGGAAAACCCTCAACTTTTCCACAGTTGAACAGGTTAATCCACAAACAGGTAAAACCGAATTACAACGTGTTGTTGCTGTAAATAATCAACTCATTGTTTCAGAACAAGATGTAAATCAACACAATGCGCGAGCAGAAGCGGAACAGCATCGTTTGTGGTATGTGGCTTTAACTCGGGCAAGTTACCGTGTTTATGCCATGTTGCAAGATCAAAAAGGCAAATCGAACACAGGTTTAGCATTTTGGCGTGGTCAAGGTGCAGATGTTTTTCAGCATCCTTTTAGTGTAGATGAAGCCTTATTAACAGAGCGACCGCCAATACGAAAAGCATCAGAAGCAGAGCCCATGGCTTTACATGCACAGCAATTTCCAACGCAACGTTTTTATCCAAGAACAAAAACCAGTTTCAGTGCTTTGGCGCAACATTTAACACGCAAGCAAGCCATTGATGCTTTAGCGGTGAAAACTGAAAAAATGGAAAGTGCGGAAGATGAAATTAATTTAGTGCCTGAAATTGAAACGATTACGACACAACCTATTGCGTGGATTAAACGTAATTTCCCAATGGGAACATTGGCAGGTAACTTTTTACACGAAATTTTTGAACATATCGATTTTCAAGATTCAAGCGAATGGCATTTAGAAATTCATCGTCGTTTTAAAAATGATTATCCAAGTTTGTGGTTAGAACTATCGGAAAAATATCATCAAGAATTTATTGAAGGTTCGGAAGATCAACTCATTACTTTGTTGGCAGAATGGTTAAATGATGTTTTAACAACGCCATTGCATCAAAATTTTATGCTAAATCAGTTAAGTGCGGAAAATCATTTGGCAGAATTTCCATTCTATCTGTCCTTGTCAGATCATGTCTTAGCAACAAAACGTATTTATCAATTATTTGCAGAATACGGTATTGAAATGCTTGAACTGAATGATGCAAATTCAGCACGTTATTTAACAGGTTCTATTGATTTGGTGTATTTCGATGGTCAGCAATACCAAATTGCCGATTATAAAAGTAATTTCTTAGGTACAGACCAATCTCAATATAGTACAAATGAAATTAAGCAAAGTATGTCACAAGCCAGTTATTGGTTACAGGCAGGTTTATATTTAGTTGCTTTACATCGCTATTTAAAAGTTCAACTCGAAGGCTATGATATTCATCAACATTTAGGTGGGGCAAGTTATCTGTATTTAAGGGGGATGAATGGCGAGAAATCGCAAGGAATACATTATTGGAAACCCGAAGCAGAGTTTATTTTGCGACTTGATTCTATATTAGGCAGTTTTTCTGTCGATAAACTACCCGAAAAAGTCTAAATCATTAAAAAAAGATTCGATTAAACATGATATTAGTCTGTGGATAACTTTGAGGATAATTGTGTGGAAAACAAGCGGAAAACGATTAAACAACAACCTGAAAGCCACGCAGTAGAGTGGTTTCAGACATGGAGTGATTTTTTAGCAAAATCGCCGTTTAATCATGCAGAAAAATCGGAAAATTCCACAAAAATTATGCAAGATGTTCTTGAAGCTGCATCACAAGGTGATAGTTGTATTGCGTTGAATACGGACGATTTGTCATCTTTAAATGACTTGGTGATTCATGAAGATGATGTATCAAGCCAAAATGTTGCACCATTTATACATGATGATCAGTATTTGTATTTATACCGATATTGGGTGCTAGAGCATGCGCTTTGTCAGCAAGTTACACGCTTAAAAAATCAAAAAGTATCTGCTATTTCACTCAATCAATATAATGATTTACTTGAAGACTCACATCAAAAAAATGCTTTGTCTATGGTGGCTACAAATGGCTTTAGCATTATTACAGGTGGGCCGGGAACAGGTAAAACCTATACTTTAGCGCGTATTATTGCGGTGCTAAATCAAGAAATTTCTGATATCCGAATTGCCATGGCAGCACCAACAGGTAAAGCTGCACAACGAATGAAAGAAGCATTACAAAAGTCGTTTGAAGATGAAAAATTACAAAACTTATTAAGTGAAGATTTAAAACGACTTACACCTATTACCATTCATCGTTTATTGGGTTTAGGAAATGGTCATCTACCACGTTTTCATGAAAAGCAGCCATTGCCATACGATGTTATTGTGATTGATGAAGCTTCAATGCTCGATTTAAGTTTGGCAAAAATGCTATTTGCCGCTGTGCCAGATCAGGCAAGGCTTATTTTATTAGGCGATGCCAATCAGCTTGCTTCTGTAGATGTTGGTTCTGTATTGGCAGATTTACAAAATGTTGAATCACTACAATCTAACTTTGTAAATTTAGTCACAAGCCGACGTTTTAAAGACGGTGCTTTAATTGGTGAAATGGCGAAATTCATTCAACAATCACATGATGATCAATCTGCGGAATCCAT
Organism: Acinetobacter portensis; assembly: GCF_009372215.1. Lineage (GTDB taxonomy): Bacteria > Pseudomonadota > Gammaproteobacteria > Pseudomonadales > Moraxellaceae > Acinetobacter > Acinetobacter portensis. The sequence continues at coordinate 12,103 of NZ_LWRV01000083.1, forward strand.
CTTAGATGCTTTTCATAAAGCAGTTGTTCAGCCAAGTCATTTGAGTGAAATCATCCTTTCAAAAGATATGCAAGATCAGGTGAATTTGGAATATTTGCCTACAGAATTATCGAATCAATCAGATTTAACAGCCTACTACGATAAATTGATGTTGGGTTATGCATCTTATGTACAAGCACTAAAACAATATTTGGAAAGCGATGAACCTGAGTTACTTGTAAATTCTATTGTTCAAATTTTTGATGATTACAGAATTTTAACAGCCATACGACATGGTGCCTTTGGCTTAACGCAAATCAATCATCAAATTGAACAGCGCATTTTAAGTCAGTTAAATAGTGTGAAACAGGGTGATTGGTATGTTGGACGGCCTGTAATGATGACTTATAACGACTATCAGTTGGGCTTGTCGAATGGTGATATTGGTATTTGTTTTAAGAAAATGAATGATGGAAAAGCGCAATACAATGTGTATTTTCCAAGTCTAGAAAAGTGGGTGCTCGCAACACGATTGCCTAAAAATATAGAAACAGCATTTGCTTTAACCATTCATAAATCACAAGGTTCAGAATTTACGCATACTGCGGTGGTGTTGGATCAAGCTGCACAAAATTTACTGAGCAAAGAACTTATTTATACGGCAATTACGCGTGCAAAAGCTGCGGTTAGCTTATTGGTAGATCGGCAATCTTTTGTACAAGCTTTAACGGTTAAGACATCTAGGAAAAGTGGTATTCAAAATAAATTGAACAAAGTATAAAAAATAGCTATTGATTTTAAAGACTTTTTTGATCTTGTACGAAATGACTTACAAAGATTCAAGCGATTTGCGCATAGAGCTTTGCTTTGGTTTTTGAGAAGATTAGTTTGTACAACAAACCAAGCAAGGAATGCTGGGTAATCGTCAAAATATAAGAATAAAGTCATTAGACAACGAGCTTACAGTGAAGTAAGTGAAAGAGGAAATTTACAGCCGCTAAGCCTTGTAGTTTTGGGAGAGACTACAAGGCTTTTCTTTGTGCCCTAAACCGATTCTGAAACACACAATGTACGTCAAAGCTTACAAAAATATAAGAAAATGGCGAATACATCACGTTATTATATGTGGCAAACTAGCATCCATAAGGAAAGTTAAGTATCCCATGGATGGTTTACATTAAAATAAAAAGACGCAATGAAGCGTAAAATACGACTATAAATAAAACAATAATATCAATAAAAGAAGAAAATACAGCGCAATAAAGCGGTTTGGGTTTGCCCAAGCCGCTTTATATGTTTAACGGTTAATATATATTTATAAAACTTATATTTGAATTATATATGTGTATTGTAATGGTTAAAGTTTGTACATATTGTGGTTTTTATATTAACAAATCAATTTCCTGATATTTTTAGAATTTTGAAAAATCCTTACCAATTTCTCTTTTGCAATTCAGTGCTTTTTACCTTAAAATGGTTGGCTTGCTGTAGTGATGCACGGCAGTCAAATTGGTTTTGAAGAATCAATTTGATTTGTATCAAACTAAACTTATATAAGCATCTCGGAGAAATCGAATGGCTTTAACAAACGCAGATCGCGCAGAGATCATTGCAAAATTCGCTCGCGCTGAAAACGACACTGGTTCACCAGAAGTTCAAGTATCTTTATTAACTGCACAAATCAATGATTTGCAAGGTCACTTTAAAGAACATAAGCACGACCATCATAGCCGTCGCGGTCTTATCCGTATGGTTAACCAACGTCGTAAGCTTCTTGATTACCTTAAAGGTAAAGATGCTACTCGTTACAGCGCTTTGATTGCTGCTTTAGGTTTACGTCGTTAATTCGATTTAAGCTTTGTTTTTCGGATTATTGCATGTTAAGTGCTTTAGTACAGAAGACAAAAGAATATCTAGTCTTGGCTAGGTAATGGGGAAGGGGCGAATGTTTCGCTCCTTCTTTGTGTTTAAAATTAGTATGTTTGATTCTGGTGAGGTCGGCTTCTAAGCTTTGTCATTTATGCTTCAGAACTATTGAGTTGCTGTGAATGCCAAACCTTAGGGGTCTCCACTAGAATAATTTCGGGAAACAAAAATACATGTCTATGTTTAATATTATTCGTAAAGAGTTTCAATTTGGTCAACACCAAGTTGTATTAGAGACAGGTCGCGTTGCACGTCAAGCGAATACTGTTGTGATTACAATGGGTGGCGTGACTGTACTTGTTGCAATCGTTGCACAACCAAAAGCTAAAGCGGGTCAAGATTTCTTCCCACTTACAGTTAACTATCAAGAAAAACAATATGCTGCAGGTCGTATCCCAGGTGGTTATGGTAAGCGCGAAGGCCGTCAGTCTGAATCTGAAACTTTAATTTCACGTCTTATTGACCGTCCAATTCGTCCATTGTTCCCAGAAGGTTTCTACAATGAAATTCAAGTAACAGCGACTGTTATTTCTTCTGATAAAACAATGGATGCTGACATTGCTGCAATGTTGGGTACTTCAGCTGCAATGTCAATTGCAGGTGTTCCATTCCGTGGTCCAATTGCGGGTGCGCGTGTTGGTTTAATCAATGGCGAATACATTCTTAACCCGAACCACGAACAATTAAAAGAATCTGATCTTGATCTTGTTGTGGCAGGTACTGAAACTGCAGTATTGATGGTTGAATCTGAAGCTAAAGAGCTTTCAGAAGATCAAATGCTTGGCGCTGTACTTTTCGGTCATGACGAAATGCAAATCGCAATTCAAGCGATTAAAGAATTTGCAGCAGCAGCAGGCGCGGTTGAGTCAACTTGGGTTGCTCCAGTTAAAAATGAAGCACTTCTTGCTCAATTGAAAGAAGCATTTGAAGCGAAAATCTCTGAAGCATACACGATTGCGGTAAAACAAGACCGTTATGCAGCATTAGATGCACTTCACGCAGAAGCTGTTGCGCAGTTTGTTCCTGAAGAAGACGAAACTGGCATTGCTGCTGAAGTTGACGAATTATTTGAAGACTTAAAATACCGTACAGTACGTGACAACATTTTGTCTGGTAAGCCACGTATTGATGGTCGTGATACTAAAACTGTACGTGCAATTGACGTTCAAGTTGGCGTATTAGGTCGTGCGCACGGTTCTGCATTATTTACACGTGGTGAAACTCAAGCGTTAGTGACAACTACACTTGGTAATACACGTGATGCGTTGATGGTTGATACCCTTGCAGGTACAAAAACTGACAACTTCATGCTTCACTATAACTTCCCTGCATACTCTGTAGGTGAAACTGGTCGTGAATCTGGTCCTAAACGTCGTGAAATTGGTCACGGTCGTTTGGCTCGTCGTGGTGTTCAAGCAGTTCTTCCAGCAGCTGACCGCTTCCCGTACGTGATTCGTATCGTATCTGACATCACTGAATCTAACGGTTCATCTTCAATGGCTTCTGTATGTGGTGCTTCTCTATCACTTATGGATGCAGGTGTTCCACTTAAAGCACCAGTTGCGGGTATCGCAATGGGTCTAGTGAAAGAAGGCGAGCGTTTCGCAGTTCTTTCTGACATCTTAGGTGATGAAGATCACTTAGGCGACATGGACTTTAAAGTGGCAGGTTCTGCAAACGGTATTACTGCACTTCAAATGGACATCAAAATTGAAGGTATCACTGAAGAGATCATGGAATCTGCATTAAACCAAGCTTATGCTGGTCGTATGCACATCTTGAACGAGATGAACCAAGTGATTTCACGTGCGCGTCCTGAAATTTCAATGCATGCACCAACTTTCCAAGTGATTAACATCAATCCGGATAAAATCCGTGATGTAATCGGTAAAGGCGGCGCGACTATTCGTGCAATCACTGAAGAAACTAAAGCTGCAATCGATATCGAAGATAACGGTACAGTTCGCGTATTCGGTGAAACTAAAGCAGCTGCGGCTGCTGCGGTTGCGAAAATTCAAGCGCTTACTGCTGAAATCGAACCAGGTACACTTTATGTAGGTAAAGTTATCCGTATCGTTGAATTTGGTGCGTTTGTAAATATTCTTCCAGGTACTGATGGTTTACTTCATATTTCTCAAATCTCTAACGAACGCATTGCGAACGTTGCAGACGTGTTGAAAGAAGGTCAGGAAATTAAAGTACAAGTTGCGGATGTAGATAACCGTGGCCGTATTAAATTAACAATGAAAGATATTGAACAAGCATAATTGCTCAATGTTTTAATTGTTTGAAAAAAAGCCCGCGTTATGCGGGCTTTTTTTTGTTTTAAGTGATGTTATTCAGTCGTGGTTTCTGCTTGTTTAAGCATGATGTAAAGTTCATCCTTTAGTTTGAGTTTCTTTCTTTTTAATAGGTCTATTTCATTGATATTACTTGTGATTGGGTCTTTTTCTAAGCGAAGAATTTCATGATCAATGGCATTGTGTTCTTCAAAAACTTTTGAAAAGTGAGCGTTATCTTGTTTGAGTTTACTAATTAATGAACGATATTCTGGAAACATTGCATTACCTCATCGAGCTAGAAAATTATGCCTATACACTGCATATAGGCTATGTATATTTATCTCTATAATTCAAGATTAGCATTTTGGTTTAGAAAAGGCATAACAAATATAAGTGATTATGTTACTAGAATGTAAGTTTGATGAATTTTATTTTTATTTAATTTAATCAAGATTTTAAGTGTTGGTATTGTTGGTTTTGAAAAATATAGATTTAAAGTAACAGATCATTTTTTTAAAATAATTTATGATCGAACAATAAGTTAAAGCAAATCATACATTCAACGAGTGAATTTATGCAGACCTATTATTTTTATCTACATCCTGAATTACAAACCATTTATGTTAAAAAAGAACGAGATCAAGTTTTAGAGCCTGAATTTATATGGGTAGATTGTACACGTGAAGATGTTGTAAGTAGGTCTGAGTTTTGGCAACAAGAAATATTTGAATGTAGTGGTATTCGGACAAATGAATATCATCTAAAAGATATTTTAAATTTAGATCATCCATGTACTTTTGATACGATGGATGACTACGATTTACTGATTTTTAGGAAATTGATTACACCCGATGACCAAATTAAAACAGATGAAAAATCACTTGAAGTACATGAAAAAATATTTGGGCTAAGTACGACACCTATTAGTTTTATTATGACATCTCAGGTTCTAATTACGGTTCGAGAGCTTGGTAATAAGGCATTTGAAAGTTATGTTCAGCGTATAGAAACCATTTCTGCCAAAGCTGTTGAGGAGCAAAACAAGCCACGAAAATTACCCAATATGCCTTTGGATTTATCCCTTAGATTATTAAATGCAATGGTAGATGGATATCTAGATTTAAGAGTGCCTTTAACGCGAAGAATTGAACATTGGCAGCAAGAGCTATTACAAGGGCATCGTAGATTTACAAAATGGCATCAGCTATTACAAGAAAATATGGCTTTTCAGCAAATTGAAAATTTATGTGAAGAGCAAATTGAATGCCTGCAAGAGTTACGAGATGAAATAGTAGAAAATTACAGTCATTTAAAAGCAAAAAAGCGTAGTGAAAAGCAAGATATTATTTTGGTTCGTATGGATGATTTATCGAGTCATATTGAGCGAATCCAAAAACATACCACACGTTTACGCAGTGCAGTTCAGGCTGCTATAGATTTACATTTTTCTGCGGTTGCCAATCAGACCAATGAAAACATGAGAATTCTTGCCATTATTACAGCAGTTTTTGCACCTTTAACCTTATTAACAGGAATCTATGGAATGAATTTTGTATTTATTCCTGGGCTTAAATCGCCAACGGGGTTTTGGATTATGTTGGGCATTATGCTTATGACAACATTGTTATTGCTTTACTATTTTTATCGTCGTCATTTGGTTGGGCGAGGGGAAAGAAGTGTTATTGATATGCTTGCACAACAACATAAAGATCAACATATGAATTTGTTTTGGTTTTTAGATGAAATGCCCATTAAACAAACGGTCAAAGAAACACTTAAAACAGTGGAAAAGATCACCAAATATAAGTGATTGATTTTTATTTGTTTCAATAAATAAGAAACTGCACATCTATTGAATTTGATGTGCAGTTTGATTTGAGTCGTTCACTTTTTACAATGAAATAGTCAATGTAATTTAGATATTTAGTTCAGGTTTAAAATTGCACAGTAGTCGATACATTTCATCTTTAATTTTTAATTTTTGGCGTTTTAAGCTTTCTATTGAATCATTAATCAAATTTACAGGATTCTGTTCAAGTTGATTAATTTCTTTATCTAAGATTTCATGATCTTCGAACATTTTTGCAAAATGCGCATTATCTTCACGTAGCTTTTGTATAATGTCTCGAAACTCGGGAAACATATTTTTTAGTTTTTTATTACATTCTTTCGTGTTCATAAGCCATTTATATCCTCATCTGAGTGACAGGGAAGACACATTCGTTATGAATATGTCAGCATTAAAACCAAATTTTTTACTCTTCTAATAAGTCATTTAAGTTAAGTTGGTATGACATGAAATTGTCTGAATTTGATTTATTATTAAGTGATTTTTACATATTACAGTATTGCAGAACTGTACCTTATTGTTTCTAAATGTGACAAAAAAATTTACCTGAGGTTTTTCAAGTTGATTGAATATTTTGCTGAAGCGAGATTACGACCAACGGTACTGCAATATGTGGTATTTCATCTATTAAAGTGTTTTTCTATCTGTAAATAATAATGTATGAATTTGTTTTATATAAATAAAAAAAGGATGATATAAATCATCCTTTTTTCTTAAAAATAGAATTTAATACATTAACTTAAATGCTCACCAAAAAGTGCTAAAGCTTGCTCTGCTGTAAATTGGTACTGTGAGTTACAGAACTGGCAATCCATTGCAATTGGATTTTGATGTTCAAGCGTTTCTCTTACAGCATCTATACCAATCTGTACAAGTGCTGTTTCGCAGCGTTCTTTTGAGCATGTGCAGCCAAATTTAAGTTGTTCAGCATCGGGTAAGCGTACTTCTTCTTCGTTATATAAACGATATAAAATTTCTGTCGCATCTAAGCTTGTTAATTCTTCTGTTTTTAAAGTTGAAGTTAACATGGTTAGGCGAGGCCATAGGTCTTCATCAACCATTTTTTGTTCTTCTTCATTGTTACGTGGTAACAATTGAATCAGTAAACCACCTGAACGTTGACCGTCGCTACCTAAAGCAATACGAGTCGGAATTTGTGCCGACAAGTCGTAATATTGCATTAAGCAGCTTGCTAAATCTGGTTTATCTAACGGAACAATACCTTGGTAGCGTTCACCAAATTCAGGTTCAATATTAATAAATAGAACAGGGCTGACTAATGTTTTTAATACGGTACTGCTATCTTCTGCTTGTTCAAAAATAGGATCCGATTCATAGTCTGCTAAAGCGCGAACTTCACCTAAATGGTTGCATTCAGCCATTGCCCATTTTAGTGTGCCTGAGGCTTGAATTTGAAGGCTAATACGTCCTTTAATTTTTAAAGTACTTGCAAGTAGTGCAGTCGCACTTAGCATTTCACCAAGTAAAATTTGAATTGCCTTTGCATAGTCGCGTTGAGCAAGAATAGTTTGCAAAGCTTCTTCAAGATGAACGACTTCACCACGAATAGGGCTATCTTCAATATAAAAGCGTTGACGTAAATCAGACATAAATTTCTCCATAACCCTGTCTTAATGGTGACGATATTCTAAAACACAAGTCACTTCGATTCATCACGAGTAACATCAATTCGATTGGCTTCTAAGCCACGTTTTAAATCGACACCTGTTGGTGCTTCTCGTACAAGTGCATCACTTTCAAATAGATGTTCAAGTTCAGCAAGCGCATTGCGATGCGACTCATACACTTTCTCTTCATCTGTATAAACACGTTGTTGTTGTGCCAATGCTTTTTCATCGAAATCACGAAAAAGCTCAATGCTTTTGTAGGCATCGCTTTCGCTAATACCTAAATCGCACAGTACTCGATATGCCATACCTAAAGAAGATAAATAGGTTTCACGCCAAATATGTTCAACGCCCAAATCTCTTAATAAATGCACATGATGGCGGTCTCTTGCGCGAACTAATATTTTTAAATCTGGATAGTTGAGGCGAATATGACGTGCAACATTCATTGAATCTTCAATATCATCGATAGCAAGAACAAAAACTTTGGCATGTTCAATGCCTGAAGCACGTAAAATTTCAGGTTGTGTGGCATCGCCATAATAGACTTTGCCTCCATATTTTCTAACGAAATCTACTTTTTCTAAACTAATATCAATGGCTGTAAATGGCAGGTGTTGTAAATGCGCAACACGTGCGATGATTTGTCCAAAACGACCAAAGCCCGCAATAATCATTGGATTATCTGTATTTGGAATTTCATCGTAAATGGGTGCGACTTTTTTATCGAATAGCGGAACAATAAAACGGTTGATGAACCAATATAAAATTGGGGTAAGCACCATAGATAATGTCACGATGAGAACTAAGGGCTGAATCATTGTCTGACTAAGCACATGCTCACTTAGGGCGACATTAAAGACCACAAATGCAAATTCACCGCCTTGGGCTAAGCAAGTTGCAAGTAATAAACTATTGCGCCATGAATATTGGAAATATCTTGCAATAGCAGTTAGTGAAAGCAATTTGATGATGAGTAGGATGAGTGTTCCACCAATAATCAGCCAAGGCATATCAATCAATAAAGACAATTGTGTGGTCATACCTACAGTCATAAAGAATAGACCGAGTAATAAGCCTTTAAAGGGAGCAATACTTGCTTCTAACTCATGGCGGAATTCGGAATCTGCAAGCAATACGCCTGTTAAGAATGCGCCAAGCGTGGTGCTAATACCTAAAACATCCATTAACGATACAACGGCAAGAATAATAAATAGTCCGACTGCTGTAATTAGTTCATTTGCTCCACTTTTTGCAACAAAGCGGAAAAATGGACGCATCAAATAACGGCTAAATAAAAATAAACCCGTAAAGGTTGCAATAATCGCTGCAAAATACGCAACTCCATGATGAACGGAATCGTTACCTGCAAGGAGAGGAATAATGGCAATGAGGGGGATTGCTGCAATATCTTGAAAAAGCAAAATCGAAAAAGACTGCTGCCCGTAAGTGGTATTGAGTTCTTGTTTTTCACTGAGTAATTGAAGTGCAAAAGCAGTTGAAGATAAAGCCAAAGCAAAGCCAATCACAATACTTGAAGCAAAACTTTGTTGTAGGACAAACATCGCAATAAGTGCGAGTAAAATGCCTGTTAATCCAACTTGTGTACTACCAATGACAAAAATAGATTTACGTAGTTCCCATAACCTTTGTGGGCGTAATTCTAAGCCAATGATGAACATGAGTAGGATGACACCAAACTCAGCCAATTGTTTAATAGATTCAGGATCGCTTGCGATATTAAATACGCTAGGTCCGAGCAAAATACCTGTAAATAAATAACCTAAAACTGCTGCAATGCCAAACCGCTTGAGCAAAGGCACAAAAATTAAGGATGCTCCAAGGAAAATGGTAAATTGCAACAGTAATGACATGCGCTGTCCTAAAAGTTATAGATAGATTTACTATTAAATTAGCTGAGTTCTTGCGGGTCTATATCTAGACTTAGTTTCATACCTGATGGCTTTTGTTGCAACATATTTTGCCACCATTGGCGAATATAAAAATGCAAACGCGCTCTGTCTGTAGATAACAACACCATATGTGCTTGGAAGCGTCCTGCTTTACGTTCCATAGGAGCAGGAATAGGTCCCCAAATATCAATTAAGTTTTCAGAATTATCACGAAGCAATTGTGCATATTGTTTTAAAAAATCTTGATTGATGTCTTGGCTTTTAGATTCACATCGAATTAAAGCCGAATAACGTGCAGGAGGGAGTAAAGCCATTTTACGTTCAGCTAAAGTTTGCTGTGCAAATTTGCGATAATCTTCTTGAACAAGTGTGTTTAACAGCGGATGGTCTGGTCGTAAAGTTTGCAGGTAAACATCGCCTTTATGTTCTCCACGACCTGCACGACCTGAAACTTGAACAATGAGTTGTGCTGTGCGTTCAGGTGCGCGGAAATCTACACTGAGCAAGCCTGAGTCGATATCTAAAATAGCAACCAAGGTGACATATGGAAAATGATGACCTTTTGCCAGCATTTGTGTTCCGAGCAAAATAACAGGTTCGCTCGTTTGAATTCGATCATAAATTTTTTGCCAACTTCCAACACGACTTGTTGAGTCACGATCTACGCGAATGACATCAAAATTTGGAAATAATTCATTTAAATGATCTTCCACTTTTGCTGTTCCCATACCAATAGGTTTGAGTTCGGTATGATTACATTGCGGACATTGGTCAGGTTTACGATGAATAGTCCCACAATGATGACAATGCAAATGTGGGTAAGGCTTATTGTGTAGAGTGAAATTAGCATCGCAATTTGGGCATTTTGCTTGCCAAGCACAGCTATCGCAAATAAGAACAGGCGCATAACCACGACGGTTTAAGAAAATTAAAACCTGTTCTTTTTTTTCTAATTTTTTTTGTATTTCTTGAATTAAAACTTGGCTAATACCATGTTGTTTTTGTGCAATCTTTAAATCGAGTACATGGATTTTAGGCATTATAGCCGCACCTGCACGTTGATTTAGCTCAAGCTTTTGCATTTTACCTTGATCAACCAAAGCATAACTTTCAATACTAGGTGTTGCAGAGCCTAAAACAATTGGACAGCTTTCTAAATGTGCACGATATAAAGCAACATCACGTGCGTGATAGCGAAAACCTTCTTGTTGCTTAAATGAAAGATCATGTTCTTCATCTAGAATAATTAAACCTAAATTTGGAAGCGGTGTATAAATTGCCGAACGTGTGCCTAAAATAATAGAAGCTTTGCCAGATTGAGCATGTTGCCAAGCTTGTAGGCGTTTGGAATCATTAAGTCCGGAATGTAAAAGGGCAATGTTGCAATGAAAGCGAGATTGGAAACGGCTTACTGTTTGAGGTGTTAAGCCAATTTCAGGCACTAAAACTAAAACTTGCTTCCCTTTCTTTAAAACCTCTTGCATGATTTGCAAATAAACTTCGGTTTTACCACTACCTGTTAATCCATCGAGTAGAAAAGCTTGATATTTATTTTGATATTTTAAAACGGTATCAATCGCATATTTCTGATCTTCATTTGCGGTTAAAGGCATTTGTGCCATGCTCATTGGCATAGGTGTTTGATCTTGCTTTTCTAAAACACATTCACAAATTTGCTTTTTCTCTAAAGCTTTTAATGTGCTGGTTTCAACGCCTGCTAAATTGAGAATATTTTCAGTTGTTGCTACTGGATGTAGCTTTAAAATTTTATAGGCTTCTTGTTGTTTTTCAGAGCGTTTAAGTTTGTTTTCGGCATCAAAATCTAAAAGATTCCAAACCCGTGCAAGAATGTCGGCTGGTTTACCTTGGCGTAATAAGGTTGGTAATGCTGCTTGCATAACTTCACCAATTGGAAATTGGTAATATTGAGCAGACCACGCCATAAGTTTTAAAGTCTTGGCATCTAAAATTGCATGATCATCTAATAGCTCAGTAATGGCTTTTAGCTTAAATTTAGAATCTGTAGGTGCATCTAATGGGAGTTTTTCCATAATGATGCCCACTAAATTTTGGCGACCAAATGAAACCAAAACACGTGAACCAATTTCAGCTTGTTGATATTGTTCAGGGCTGAGCATGTAATCAAAACAATCATATAAATAAACAGGCACAGCTACGCGAATACGAAGAGGGGCTGAACTGCTTGAATAGGTGTTTTGCATAATGCTCGATTCTGTCCTTTTATAGAAGACACTACATTTTTAGAAGATGTAATTTAGATATTGTTGGTCATGACTATGAATTATTTTAGTGCTTAGATGCAACATTACAAAGAAAAATTAATTATTTTGAGCAGTTGTGATGGGGATATGTGAAAGAGGGGATTAAAATTAATATTTAGCTTTATAACAGGCAAAAAAAAAGCACTATAAAGTGCTTTTTTTTACATGCTGCTAATTAAAGAGCAACGATGTTTACAGCGTTCGGGCCTTTTTGACCTTGAGCGATGCTGAAAGAAACCTTTTGGCCTTCAGCTAAAGTTTTGAAACCTGAGCTAGCGATTTCGCTGAAATGAGCAAAAACGTCTGGACCTGATTCTTGTTGAATGAAACCAAAACCTTTAGTTTCGTTGAACCATTTTACTGTACCAGTAACTGTGTTAGACATAATAACATCCTACTTAAATTTGTTGACTTTTAGCCACTATTACATGGCTGATAAGAACTTTGAAAAATAATAAAGTTTAATATCTGAAAAAACGAAGGATTATGACTAAAACTGCGATACTTAAAGAAGGTTACTAAACAAGAATTTTTCTAGTTGAGTTAATAATATAGCAAATAAATAATTTATCAAGTTTTATCACGAGAAAAATATGTTTATTTCTTGTGTATGAAATGGTTGGTTGTATTTTGAGCGGGTATTCCAGTCACATGTAAATCAAAAAGAACATCTAAATTGGAAAAATAATATAAAAGTATGCTTTATATTAATTGAGAATAATTCTATATCTACTTTTAATGGAATATATCAATTTAGTTTATTGGATAATACAATTCCAGTCTAAATGATAATAAATATCAATATTTAATTATTATTTAAATTATTGAAATAATTAAATTTTAATAATAACTTCTATTTGATATTTATAATAAGAATTATTCCCATGTTTGTTAGCTACAATAATGTTTAAATATGGAGGAATATAGACTTTCTATTTATTTTAAAGCTTGCATAATGGCAACATAATCGTCAATTTGCTAAAGGAGAATGGTATGAAAGCATTAGTATTATCAGATGAAATCAATCAATTTCATTGGTCAGTGCTGAAGTCTGTTCTTTTGGTTCTAAGCATACTTCCATTGAGTCAAGGCATTTTACATATTTGGCAATCTACTGAAGGTAGTAGTCAAATTATGGTTGGTTTTTTTGCATTAAGCTTGTTTAGCTCATTGTTTATTTTGAGTTTTTGGTCTGCATTGCAAGCAACTGTTTTAAAATTAAAACAACAACAAATCACGGCATTTGAACAGCGGATTATTGGTTTATATCGTTATGTACCTATGCTTTCTTTGGTTGCGATGATGTCTTATTTAGTGACTCAGCTATAAAGAGAAAAAGAAAGTTAAAAAAAGCCGAGAATAAGTTATCGGCTTTTTTTTATGAGGGTTAAATTATAATTTAACGACGAGATTTAAATGACACATCTGCATGACGTGGTCGGAATTTTAATCCTAATAACAATAGAAGTAATGAGAAGATCAATACAGGCCAATCACTTAAGCGTGTATAAAGCGTTTCACCTTGCATTGCAGGGAGGTCACCACGTAATACCATTGATTGATCCATAGGTGCTCGCTTAACAATTTGACCCTTTTCATTAATAAAAGCAGTCACACCTGTATTGGTTGCACGTATAAACCAACGACCATTTTCTTTGGCGCGCATTTGTACCATTTGTAAATGTTGTTGTGGGCCCACAGTTCCTTTAAACCAAGCATCATTCGATACGGTAATTAAGAAATCACTGTTTTCTGCATTACGTCGGGTTAAATTTGGATAGGCAACTTCATAGCAAATTGCTGCGCCTAATTGATGGTTTTTAATCGATAGTGCATGTTGATTGTTTTCACCACGAGAAAAACCACTCATTGATGGATCATTTTGCATGGAAGGTAAAACCCAAGCCAATAAGCCAGACAATGGAATGTATTCACCAAAAGGAACTAAGCGTTGCTTTTTATATAGTCCTTCAGCTTGATTGCCCGAAGCCATAATACTGTTGTAGTACATGAGCTGGTTTTCTTGCTGAGATTGTTTGGGATCTATATAAATAATACCTGTAACCCAAGATGAATGAACACTTTTTGCCTGATTTGCCATGGCATTTAAAAAGGGCTGAATTTCAGTTTGGGGCATTGGAATAGAAGATTCAGGCCAAACAATTAAGTCGCGACCCCATTCTGTTTGCGTTAAATGGCTATAGATTTCTAAGGTTTTAACTTGATATTCTTCGAGCCATTTACGGTCTTGAGGAATATTGCCCTGCACCAAAGAAACAGATAATGGCTTTTCATTTTTTGGTGTTACAAATTGAATGTAAGATGCACCAAACGCACCTAGCAATAAAATAGCTGAAGGAATAATCCAAAAAACACGTTTTTGAATAATTTCAACTAAAGCACAAGCAAGAATAATGACAACAAAAGAAACACCAAAAATACCAAATAAAGGTGCGTAGCTATCTAAGAAGCGTTCGGTAAATGCATAACCGACAAAAAGCCAAGGAAAGCCTGTAAATACCCATGTTTTTGCCCATTCAAAGAATACCCAAAGTGGTGCAAATGTTAAGGGTGTTTCTGGAAAGAATCGACGGTACATCCATGTTTGAACGGCTGTAAAAAGCCCCATGACGATTGCCATAATCGCAATCATCAGTACGCTTAATACAGAATTGGTATCACCATACACATGGATAGAGGTATAAAGCCAAAATGCCCCAACAAACCACATACCAAAACCGTATGCCCAACCCAGAAACATTGCTTGTTTAGGATTACGTTGGCGTAAGGTTGCATAAAGTAGAGCAGGTGACAGAATTGCAAGCCACCAATAATGGTAAGGTGCTAAGGCAAAACTAAAAATACCACCTGCTAGTAAAGCAATCAGTAGAGGATAAATAAAGGGTAGTTCTTTTTGTTGTTCAGAAGCATTTAAAAATTTATTAAAATATGTCCTCATTTATGCTTAGCTCTTATGAGATGAATTGTACGTGAATCGGCTTCTAAAATAGTAAATTCCCAGTCTTCAATTTCGACAACTTGACCTTGGAGATCACTTACTAAGCCAATTTCTTGAAGTAATAAGCCACCTACTGTTTCAACTTCATCATCTGAGAATTCAGCACTTAGAACATCGTTGAAATGTTCAATGGGTGTTAATGCTTGAACAATCCATGTGTTTGCAGTTTTAGGGTCTTCATCGGGAATAATGTATTGCGCTTCCTCGTCAATTTTGTCGTGTTCATCTTCAATTTCACCGACAATTTCTTCAAGAATATCTTCTAAAGTCACCAAACCTGAAGTTGTGCCATATTCATCAATCACAATTGCAATGTGCGTTTGTGTATTCTTAAGCATGCGCAGAACTTGGTCTGAACGCGCGCTTTCAGGCACGAATATTGGCTGACGCATAAGTGCGCGAATATCCACTTTAGTATTTGGTTCTGTTAAAAATGGCAAAAGGTCTTTCGCCAATAAAATACCCACAACATTGTCGGGTTGGTCTGAAGAGAATACAGGAAAACGTGAGTGTGCTGACTCTACAAGTACATGTAAAATATCAAGTAATTCATCATCTTCTTGTAAGCTAATCATCGCTGTACGCGGAGTCATGACTTCGCGAACTTTTGTTGCGGGAAGGTCTAAAACACCTTCAAGCATTGCAACTGTATCGGGTTCTAAAAAACGACGTGAATCTAATACTAGTTTTAGTAGCTCATCGCGAGTTTCTGGTGCTGTTCCTAACCATTTGCGTAAGCCACGCATTCCCCACGATGGGCCTGATTCCTCGTGCATGATCTTTCCTGAAGACTCTTAAAATATAAAAATGTAATTTTATCATACCGAAGAAAATATAGATGTCTATCTATTAAATAGTTGCTTATTCGTATTTTATTCATCATGCATTTCAAATGTGCAACATCATTGCCTGAATAGTGAATTCGCTGTTTATGCTAGAATATGCAAAGTTTAAAAATTTGAGTTTTATGATGTCTGATTCATCTATTGAACCCAGTATTCAATTAAATACACGTGGTTTACGTTGTCCTGAACCTGTCATGATGTTGCATCAAGCTATTCGCAAGTCTAAATCAGGTGATGTTGTTGAAGTCTTCGCAACAGATAATTCTACTTCTTGGGATATCCCGAAATTCTGTATGCACTTAGGTCATGAGTTGCTTTTACAAGAAGAAAAGTTAGATGAAAATGGTAATAAAGAATTCCATTATTTAGTTCAGAAAGGCTAAACCTAATTGATAGTTATAAAAAATCCCTGCACTTGGCAGGGATTTTTCTCTTGCGTGATGATCCGAATTACATATTCGGATAGTTTGGACCACCGCCACCCTCAGGTGTTATCCAAGTAATGTTTTGTGATGGGTCTTTAATATCACACGTTTTACAGTGAACACAGTTTGCAGCATTAATTTGGAAACGCTTCGAACCGTCATTTTCTTCCATAATTTCATAAACACCAGCAGGGCAGTAGCGCTGAGCAGGCTCGTCCCATTTTGGTAAGTTTACATTTACAGGAATAGAAGCATCTGTCAGTTTTAAATGTGCAGGTTGGTTTTCTTCATGTACGGTATTCGATACAAATACTGAAGACAAACGGTCAAAGGTTAACTTACCATCTGGTTTTGGATAGTTTGGTTTAACGTTCGCAGCATCAACAGATTTTAGAGCACTAAAATCAGGCACTAAGTCATGTAGAGTAAAAGGTACTTTAAATACGTTTTGGTCGATGAAATTAAATGCACCGCCACCAAATGTACCAAACTTATGCATTGCAGGGCCAAAGTTACGAGCATTATAAAGCTCTTCTTTTAACCAACTGTTGTTGAACTTTTCTGTGTATGTAGTTAACTCTTTTACAAAGAAATCTTCGCCTTCAGTTACACGAGCAACTGAAAGATCACCACCTTTTTCAACACCGGCAGCAATCGCTTCAAATACTGCTTCGCCACATAACATGCCAGATTTCATAGCCGTATGTGAGCCTTTAATTTTGGCAAAGTTTAAGAAACCAGCATCATCACCAATTAAAGAACCACCAGGGAAGGTGAATTTCGGAAGCGAGTTAAAACCACCTTTAACCACTGCACGTGCGCCATAAGAAATACGCTTACCACCTTCAAGGAATTGTTTGATCAGTGGATGTGTTTTCCAACGTTGCATTTCCATGAATGGATACATGTGTGGATTTTGGTAAGAAAGATCAACAATCATACCCAAAGTCACTTGGTTGTTTTCTGCGTGGTATAACCACCAACCACCTGAAGAGCCCGTTTCGCTTAAAGGCCAA
The DNA here is from genome assembly GCF_009372215.1 of Acinetobacter portensis. Taxonomy (GTDB): domain Bacteria; phylum Pseudomonadota; class Gammaproteobacteria; order Pseudomonadales; family Moraxellaceae; genus Acinetobacter; species Acinetobacter portensis. The sequence continues at coordinate 29,267 of NZ_LWRV01000083.1, forward strand.
CCTGCACCATGCATTACCGTACCTGCTTTATGTTTAGCAGGATCGATTTCCCAAAGTTCTTTAATACCAATACCGTAATGTTGCGGATCGACATTTTTATCTAGGTTGTATTTGGCAATAAGGCGTTTGCCTAAATGACCACGGCAACCTTCTGCAAAAATGGTGTATTTCGCATGAAGTTCATAACCAGGGGCAAAGTTATGCGTAGGTTCGCCATCTTTACCAATACCCATATCACCTGTTTGAATACCTTTAACAGTACCATCTTCGTGATAAAGAATTTCTGAAGCTGCAAAACCAGGGAAAATAGAAACTTCTAACTCTTCTGCTTTTGTACCTAACCAACGAACAACGTTACCTAATGAAATGACATAGTTACCATCATTGTGCATGGTTTTTGGAACCATCCAATGTGGTGCTAATTGAGATTTTTCAGGAGATGTTAAGAAGTATGTTTCATCTGTAGTTACAGGAACATTTAATGGCGCACCTTCTTCTTTCCAATTTGGAAATAATTCATTGATTGCACGTGGTTCTAACACAGCACCAGAAAGAATATGCGCACCAACTTCGGAGCCCTTTTCTACGACACAAACGGAAAGATCATTTAGGTTGTTTTCAATTGCAAGTTGACGAATTTTAATCGCTGCAGAAAGACCAGCTGGTCCTGCGCCTACGATTACTACGTCAAACTCCATCGATTCACGTTCGATGTGTTCCATGTCGGACTCCTCATTAGTAGCGAAGGTGGCATCCGTAATTTTTCAATTCGGTGCTGCCATGAGTATTCTGTTCCCAGACACAAATAAATATCGTGTCTTTTATAATGTGGGCTAGTATAGTTTTAATCCGTGATCTAGCCAATTGGCTGAATCATATTATTTTTCCGTCAGTAAGGCATTCATTAATGGTTAATCAAAATAATTTACCAAATCCGACGAAAAAACGAGATATTGCCGATAATAAGAACTTAATGGGTATTGCACAATACTTAAAAGATGGACAGTCCGGTCACAAAAGGTCAATCCTACCTTTGGAGCAATGGCACCCAAAGCATTGTGGCACAATGAATCTACAGATTAAAGCGAACGGTGAATGGTGGCACGAAGGTCAATTGATCAAACGACAACCGCTCATTGATTTGTTTTCTACAGTACTTTGGAAAGAAGATGAAAAATTTTATTTAAAAACGCCTGTAGAGCAAATAGAAATAGAGGTTGAAGATGAACCGTTATTTGTCAATCAAGTCGATTTGGTTGAAATAGAAAACAAAACATATATTCAGCTTCAAACTACAACGCAAGATCTAATTATTGTAGATGAAGAACATCCTATTTTTATGCGTGAATATAAAGGTGAGTTGCGTCCTTATGTACATGTTCGCTTTGGAATAAATGCATTAATTCAAAGATCAGCTTTTTTTCATTTGGTCGAAATGGGCGAGTTGCAAGAAAATGAGCAAGGTGAAACTTATTTATTGCTGAAAAGTGGTGATTTTCACTTGCAATTAGGCACCTGAGGTTTAAGCTTTAACCATCTTATTTCGTGCTTTTGAATTTAAAGATATGTCTGCTATTCAACCTATTTGTCCTTTGAATGAACCGATGCCTAAGGCTAAGCCGAATGCACCTATCGGGATTTTTGACTCAGGTGTAGGGGGCTTATCTATTGCCATAGAAATCGCACGATATTTGCCAAATGAACATATTGTTTATTATGCAGATACAGCCAATGTACCTTATGGTCCACGAGATGATCAGAACATTCGTGAACTGACAGCACATGCTATTGAATGGTTATATCGACAAGGTTGCAAAGTTGCAGTTGTCGCTTGTAATACAGCATCTGCATTTAGCCTAGATTATTTACGTGAACATTATGGCGAGAACTTTCCAATTGTTGGTTTAGTTCCTGCACTTAAACCTGCGGTGCTTCAAACAACAACAAAAACCGTTGCTGTATTGGCAACACCTGCGACTTTTCGTGGAAAACTTATTAAAGATGTTATTAAGCGTTTTGCAATTCCTGCTGAAGTTTCGGTACTTCCAATTACCTGCTTAGATTTAGTGCCATTTGTTGAAGCGGGAGAACAAATGAGCGAAGCTTGTTTGACAACCCTACAAAAAATATTGAAACCTGCTGTCGATCAAAATGCAGATTACTTGGTTTTAGGTTGTACACACTATCCATTTTTAAAACCTGCAATTCAGCATATTTTTGGCGAAAAATTAAAGCCGATTGATTCAGGGCAGGCTGTGGCGAGACAAACCTCCCGCATTTTGATTAAAAATGAGTTATTATTTGAACAGCGGTTAAATTTAAATTTTCGTATTTCATGTTTTGTCAGTGGAAATAATGCATCTGCATTAAAATCAGTTTTACAACATCTTATTCCAAATGATTTAACGTGGAAGATAAAAAATCTTTAGAATTCAATGTTTAAACGTGAAATTTTGCTACGTTTAGTGAATTTAAAATACATAATATAGAAAGGAAACCCAATGCTAGATAAGCGTTATCAGGTTTTTATCTCTACTTCTGGAAGTGAAATGCAACCAGAACGAATTGTGTTGTCCCAAACTTTAGTAGGCATGGGTTTTTTCTCTTGGGGACTAGAACAACGTACACCTTTAAGTACGACTTTTGCACGCCGTCAAATTGATGATTGTGATTATGTGGTGATTATTTTAGGTAGCCAATATGGGCAACAATCTGTATCTGGCGTGGGATACATGCATCTTGAATATATTTATGCAGTGACCAAACAAAAACCAATTATTGCCTTTGTGCATGAAGACCCAGATTCACGTGATGAATCTTTGCATGATGAAAAACCTGAATTACGTGAGAAATTTAAAGAATTCAGAAAACTTATTATGCAAGAAGTCGATCAGGTTTTTACTTATCTAACAATGCGAAATTTAGAGCTTGCTGTTCGTTTGAACATGTCTCAAATTCTTGAGCGCTATCCTGTATTAGGATGGGTTCGACCGCAAAACACACAGGTTTTGAATGATGAAATTGAAGCACTCAAAGCTAAAATTGTGCAATTAGAAACAACTGCGGGTACACGAGAAGCCGATCCATTTTTGAATATTCAAAAAGTGTCTATGCATGAAGATTTTGCTTTTGAATATCGGATGCATGCCTATCAAGATGGTAATTTCAAAGAATTGAAAGTATTAAGGCATATGACTTGGGCGCAGTTATTAAGTGTTTTAGGTGCAGCATTTATTCATCCTACACCTGAAGATTTTTTCTCTAAGTGTATGAATGAATATTTAAATGCAACAGGCTTGGAAGATGCTCGCGACGAAATGCCTCGTGTGCATGCGGTGGCTCGTGCGCAAATCAATATTAGAGCTTTGCATACCATTAAAATGCAAATGCGTGAAAATGATTGGATTGTGCCATCGGGTCGAGATGATCGTCAGCGTATGTTGTGGAAAGTTTCGCCAAAAGCAAAACGCTTGTTGGAAAGTAACTTGTTAGATAGTAATCGGACTTTACAATTTATATCTCAGAATTAATCAATATCAAGAATGTCTAGAAAGCTGTTAAAGTAAGCCTGTCCAATCTTATTAAAAAGAAGGCTTGATGATGACTGCTGAAAAACCAAAAGTTACGATTATACTTGCCAACTTAGGTACGCCAGATGCGCCTACAGTTCCTGCGGTTCGTCGATTTCTCAAGCAGTTTTTGTCCGATCAACGTGTTATTGAAATTCCAAAACCAATTTGGCAAATCATTTTAAACTTATTTGTTTTGCCATTTCGTCCAAAGCGTGTTGCACATGCTTATGATATGGTTTGGAACACAGATTCACCAATGCGTGAAATTCTATTGCAACAAGTTGAAGGTGTGAAAAAAACGCTGACTGCGCAATACCCTGAATTTGATTTAAATATTGTACCTGCTATGACCTATGGTAATCCGGGTATTGCATCTGTTCTAGAAAATTTAAGTAAAAATCCACAAGATCACATTATTCTTTTCCCATTATTTCCTCAATATTCGGCAACATCGACAGCACCACTTTTTGATGCTTTTGCAAAATGGATTCCGAAACAGCGTAACTTGCCGGGTATTTCGTTTATTCGTGATTATTATCAGCATCCACTTTATATTCAATCTCTGGCGCAAAGCGTGCGTGATTATCAAAATAAACACGGTAAAGCTGAAAAGTTATTGATGTCATTTCACGGTATTCCTCAACCTTATGCAGACAAAGGCGACCCTTATGCAGACCGTTGTCGTTTGACTGCAAAATTGGTTGCAGAAAGTCTAGGTCTTGCTGAAAACGAATGGGCAATAAGTTTCCAATCACGTTTTGGAAAGCAAGAGTGGGTAAAACCCTATACCGATGCTTTACTTGAAGATTGGGGTAAGCAAGGTGTGAAATCTGTTCAAATTATGAGCCCTGCATTTTCGGCAGATTGTTTGGAAACGCTTGAAGAACTTGCCATTCAAAATGAAGAAGTGTTTAAGAATGCAGGTGGCGAAAGCTATGCTTATATTCCTGCATTGAACTCGCGTGATGATCATTTAGAATTGCTCAATCACTTGCTTCAAGCTAATCTTGATGCATTAAAGCAAATATTAGCCCACTAAATACCTGAGGTTTTCGCCATATGTTGCAAGTCAAAATTGTGCCTGTCACGGCATTCCAACAAAATTGTTCAATTGTTTGGGATTCTGAAACCAAAGAAGCTGTTTTGATTGATGCAGGTGGCGATGCCGAAAAACTCAAAGCTGAAGTTGAAGAACTTGGTTTAACGGTAAAAGCATTGTGGTTAACGCATGGGCATTTAGATCATGCAGGGGCGGTAGGTACGTTGAAAAAAGTGTGGTCGGTTCCTGTAATTGGTCCACATAAAGAAGATGCTTTTTGGTTAGATCAAATTCAAGAAGTTTCCGCACGTTATGGTTTTCCAATTCCTGAAAAAGTTGAAGTCGATCAGTGGTTAGATGGTTCAGAAATTTTAAAATTGGGCGATGAAGAATTTGAGGTGCGTTTTGCACCTGGTCATACGCCAGGACATGTCATGTTCTATAACCAAAACTATAGTTTGTTGTGGACGGGCGATGTGCTATTTAAGGGTTCAATTGGTCGTACAGATTTTCCACGTGGAAACCATCAACAATTGTTAGATTCAATTCAACGTGAATGTTTTAGCTTGCCTGATGACACTCAATTTATTTCAGGTCATGGACCTTTAAGTACGATTGGTTTTGAAAAGCAACATAATCCATTTGTAGCAAGTAAAGCGGGTTAATCTTTATTGAATTTTATTTGAAAATCTACGTCATAAAAAGGTCTGAATATTCAGACCTTTTTCTTTTCAAATATTTAAATCTTAATATTGATCTTCTTCACTGCCACCATCTGCTTGTGGTGCATCTTGAGTAGGAAGTTTATAACCTTCATTTGCCCAAGCCCCAAAGTCAATGAGTTTGCATCTTTCAGAACAAAAAGGGCGATATTCATTACCTTCCCAAGTGGTCAATTCGCCACAACGCGAGCAGTTTAAAGTTGTCGGCATTTAAAAACTCCAAATGAAAACGGATGATTCAATTAGTCAAAAGCAATTGCACTTGTTAGACTTGTGCAGATTTTTATTAGTTTGATCTGATTATGCCAATTCGTCAATTTCAAGCACAGCGTATGCATGCTCCCCGAGATTTCCAAGCCATTTCGAATGAACCTATTTGCGTAGAAATTGGTGCGGGTAAAGGAAAGTACGCACTACTTTTTAGTGGACAAAACCCAAATAAGAAATTAATAGCGGTTGAACGTACACGTGAAAAGTTTTTGGCTATGCAAAAACAACATGGCATTGAAGGTCAAAGCAATTTTCAGCCTGTTCATGCAGATGCATTACCTTGGGTGGTTCATGCATTATTTCCTGCGCAAATTGAGCAATTTTTTATTTTGTACCCAAACCCAGAACCGCATAATCCTGCACAGCGTTGGTTAAATATGCCGTTCTTCGAGTTTTTAGTTTCTCGTTTGCAGGTGGGTGGCACCATTACTTTAGCGAGTAATATCCCTGAATATATTGAAGAAGCTCAAAAGCAATTGATTGATGTATGGAAGCTTCCTTTTGTAAAAGAAGTGATTCCTGCAACATCGGCACGTACGCATTTTGAAATTAAATATTTAGAACGTGGTGAATTGTGTCAGCAACTGATTATTACGAAGCCTGAAAATTACACCACCCGTTTTGATGATTTTCAGCCATTACAAGGTGTGAATCATACAAATACGACCGAAGTGAAAGCGGACTAAGTTTTCATGAAAAAGCGCATTGCAATTATTGGTGCAGGCCCTGCGGGACTTATGGCTGCTGAAGTATTGAGTCAGTATGACTACGACATTCATGTCTATGAGCAAAAACCATCTGCGGCTCGTAAGTTTTTAATGGCGGGCAAAACGGGGCTGAATATTTCACATGCAGAAGATGTCGATGTTTTTGTACAACGATACGATCAAGTGGAATGGTTAAGCCCTTGGGTGAAACAGTGGGATGCGACGTGGATTCAGTCTTGGATGAAAAGTCTTGGTATTGAATCTTATATTGGGACATCAGGACGTGTTTTTCCTATTGAAATGAAAGCTGCACCTTTACTTCGTGCGTGGTTAAAGCGCCTGATGGAAGATGGAGTTAAGTTTCACTATAGACACCAAGTTTTAGACATAAATGATGCAAATCTAAGTGTTCAGAATTTAGTGTCTGAACAAATTTTAGAAGAAAGATTTGATGCGATTGTTTTAGCGTGTGGCGCAGTGTCTTGGTCAAAGCTCGGCAGTGATGGTGCATGGCAAAAATGGTTGAATACTTCTGAAATAGAAACATTTCAAGCGAGTAATGCAGGCGTGGAAATTGCATGGTCTAAGTTCATGCAACCTGTATTTGGCGAGCCTTTGAAGCGTGTAGAAGCTTGGGTGAGCAATGGTGAAAAATCGAGTGGTGATATTGTTATTAGCCATTATGGTTTAGAAAGTGGCTTGGTCTATAAGCAAGGTCGCGCTTTGCGTGAGCAAGTGAAAGGTGGTCAATCTATGGCATTAACTTTAGATTTATTGCCCGATCAAAGTATTGAACAACTTACCCAAAAATTACAACCAAGTAAAAAACAATCTTTAAGCAATATTTGGCGAAAAGCAGGTTTAGATACAGCAAAAGCGAATTTAGTACGTGAGCTTGTGGCTAAAAGCCTTTGGACAGATGCACATGCATTGGCGCAACAAGTGAAAAATTTAACGATTCCTTTAACAGGTTTTCGACCGATTGAAGAAGCGATTAGCTGTGCAGGCGGTGTGAAGAAAGAAGCATTGACTGAACACTTGCAGCTTAAATCAAATCCTGCATTATTTTTATGTGGTGAAATGCTCGATTGGGATGCACCGACAGGTGGTTATTTGCTGACTGCGTGTTTTGCAACAGGTCGGGCAGCAGGGCATGGCGTGCATCAGTATTTAAGTGAATAAGGTAACCTGAGTTCGATATAAAA
>NZ_LWRV01000084.1 GCF_009372215.1 Acinetobacter portensis
CATAGATGTATATTTCTGTGACCCACATTCGCCATGGCAGAAAGGCACATGCGAAAATATGAATGGTTTAATTAGGCAATATTTACCTAAAGGGATTGATTTAAACCAGGCAGATCAGCATTATTTAAATCAAGTTGCCATGTCACTGAATACTCGCCCTAGAAAAGCGTTAGATTGGCTTACACCATTAGAGAAATTTGCTCAGCTTGTTGATTATCATAAGGCTTTTGAAACTGTCGCACCTCATGTTTGAATTCGCC
>NZ_LWRV01000085.1 GCF_009372215.1 Acinetobacter portensis
CATAGATGTATATTTCTGTGATCCACATTCGCCATGGCAGAAAGGCACATGCGAAAATATGAATGGTTTAATTAGGCAATATTTACCTAAAGGGATTGATTTAAACCAGGCAGATCAGCATTATTTAAATCAAGTTGCCATGTCACTGAATACTCGCCCTAGAAAAGCGTTAGATTGGCTTACACCATTAGAGAAATTTGCTCAGCTTGTTGATTATCATAAGGCTTTTGAAACTGTCGCACCTCATGTTTGAATTCGCC
>NZ_LWRV01000086.1 GCF_009372215.1 Acinetobacter portensis
CAAACTCCTGATTGGTAATGCACAAAACAATGCAGACCTTGATGCGATGGGCGTGAAGAAGGTCACTAATGTGGGTGGTGTGATTGCCAATGCCGCGAAGAATACAGATGGCACATTGACCGATCATGGCAAATTAAACTACTCAGGTGAGCTTGAGCTGAAAGATATCGAAGATCACAACTACAACAGTAGTCGAGGTTTTAATGTATCGACCAGTATTGGTATTGCACCGAAAGGTACAGCAGAAGCCTCTACAGCACCAAAAGGTTCAACGACGATTGGTGTTAACAGCAGTGGGCAAGAAACAGAACAATTGACTAAGGCAACAATGGGTCAGGGTACTGTTACGAATGCGACAGATACAACCAACCGAGACATTAATAATACGCAAGAAATTACTCGAGACCAAACTACAGGAATGCTTGATGGTTCAGTGACGATCGATCATCGACTACTGACAGAAGATGGTCGTAAAGAGATTATTCAACAGCAAAAGGATTTACCACAAAATGCTGAAATTGTAGGAAAAATGACAGCTGCAGGTGTAACGAGTTTAGGGGTGGCAACTGCTGCATTAGCAAGCGGTGATCAGAACCTTAAGCAAGCATATGACACAGTGATGAACCCTGCAAGAACATTTGATTTTATACAAAAAAATCCAGAAGCAGCGACCGTTATTGAGCAATTCAAAAATGGTAATTATGACGGCATACTCGCAACAAAGGGTAGTATTCAATTGTTAGCTCAAGCTCTTGGGCAAGATGTTGAGGTACTCACAACTTCGATTACATCATTCCTTGGCATTAAGGGAGCATTTGATCATCAAACAAATACAGTTGTACTTGATGTAAATAATGAGAATCGCACAACAATAGTTGATACCTTTGGTCATGAGATAGCACATGGTCAAGGAATTAAAAATGAAACATCAGCTGATTTAATTGGAAAAACTGTAGACTGGGCATTTGATTCAGGAATTCAGCATAATCAAAGTACGGTTGATCAATATAAGAATCAGCTTGGCGATGGAAAGGACGAGGCGACACAAGCTCAAAACAAAGACATCTTAAAGAAAGATAATCAGACATTTATAGATAATGCAAAAGATCATCCAGATGAAATTGATGAAAGTACCTCATTCGCGCAAGATTTAGATTTTGCAACTGACCTTTTAGGTTGTGCGGGTGGCGGTTTAGGAGCTTCAGTAGCTTGCTTAGGTGAAAAATATGAAGATTATAGAAAATTAGATAAAGTACAAACTTTGGCGTATCAAAGAGGTTACCAAAAAGCAGTAGATCAAATGGTCGATGATGTTAAGAACCTACCTCAAAATACGCTTGATGCTTTAATACTTTTAAAAGAAGATCCTAAGGCATTTGGTGGAGCAATCATTGAAGCATTAAAAGAATTACCCGCAGAGTATAAAGATAAAGCTGAAAAAGTAGCCAAGGCGAAATTTACAGCAAGAACACAAGCAGAATTCGAAGCGGCAGGAAAAGCTGAACTTGAACTAAAAGTTGAGATTGGTGGGCTTTTGTTGGGTGGTGCTGGAAGTGTAAAAGTAAGCGCGAAGGTACTAGATGCTGTTAAAAAGATCAAACTTAAAGCTGATTTTGATCCAAACCTGAAAGTCCAAACGAATGGACCTAGTACTGCTAAAAAATCTAAAATTAATACAATTGAAGTTAAAGTGGAGAACTCAAAGAAAGGGACGAAAGAATATGAAATTTTAAATAATCCCCCATCAAATAGTCATGTGAAGCTAAATAATGGTGTTGAATTTAAGACTAATGCATATGGGTATATAGAAGAAATTGAGTTTCAGCCTAGTTTAACTAAAAATCCACGTGATTCTAGACAGACTGCCGTTGGTAAGAAAGGATTACCAGAGGATGTTGGAGGACATATCCAGGCTTGCTCATTGGGTGGGACTTGCGATAACTTTAATTTATTCCCACAGAATAGAAACTTTAATAATTCTGCTTACAAAACGTGGGAGAATGAGATTCGTACTGCATTAAAAAATGGTAAGAAAGTAGAGAAGATTACAGTAAAATTTGATAGGTCAAATGCAGCAAATATTAGACCAAACTCTTTAGTTGTTGAGTATAATATTGATGGTGTAAATCTAAGGAAAACTTTTGAAAATAAAAGTTCAAAATGAGGTTTTAAATGAATAGTCCACTGGAAAAACAAACAGAAATTTTGAATCATCTATTACAAATTATGCATAATAGTGTTAACTCGTATTATGAATACTTAGATTGTACTTTTGATTATTTTAAAGATGAGGATGACGGTTCTATTTCTATAGGTGAAAAGTTTTTTTTCAAAAAAAATGGCGAATTGAAATCAGTTTTTTTAAATTATGAAAATAAAGAAGTACCAAATTTGGTTAAAGAGCTACACAGTCTCATGGAAAAGCAAACAGGCGGTAACTGGAAAGAATTTAAATTAACTTTAGATAATAGTGGTAAAGCGCATACAAAATTTATTTATGATTAAAAGTAGTAAATCTTGGTGGGTTCTACCATATTAAAAACTTAAGTTTTCCTAAAGTTAACATAGTACAAGTTATGCGAATTAAAAAATGGGAGCCTTAAGCTCCCATTTTGCATATGTTTTTTAAGTTTTTTTATTGAAATTAGATCACTAAAGTTGCGACATCAACCATCGTTGCAGCCACACATATGTATGACCGAATATAAAAAATGACATGGTTATGAAACTTTTATATAACGGTGTAGGTCTGGTGGATAAAAACAACCTAAATATTTGATAGGAAAATATGCTAGCAGTCTAAATACTCAATACAACCTGATAGGGTTTAAATCCCTCTAGTACAGCATTAGAAATCAATTTAATAAAGGCTTCAGTTTTCCGAAAGCCATCCATTGATCTAACGATTCATAGTATTGCCTTCGATTGCATTTGAATGGTATGTCCAGTGAACAATAAGATCTTCTTGTAGGTTTTTTACAATAGCAGGTGAAAGAGGGCGATGCTGATCTAATCTTTTCTTTAAATCGTCAATAATTTCAAACATAACCTTATCCCTGAAATTGTCTGAATGAATAATACATGAAAAAAACAAATATAAAAAAGAAATGATATAGCATGACAATAAAATTAACAGAGATGAGTGTCAAAAAAGTGCAGTAGTTTAAATCCTAAGGTTGGATTTGAACTAAATTCAATAGGGTCACTAATTAGAATTTGGGTAAATAAGGGGTGATTCAATATATACTTCTATCTAAATTTAAATAAATCAGAATCTTATGGGTTTAGTTCAACTCTCGCCATCGCTGCCGCTACAGCGGCTGCA
>NZ_LWRV01000087.1 GCF_009372215.1 Acinetobacter portensis
GTTTGTGCAACAAAGCCGTTTATAAAAAAGACCGCCTAAGCGGTCTTTTTTACAAGCTTATAAATTAATAATCGAAACTGAAATGCTCAGGTGCAAGTGAAGTCATCGTTTTAGATGGATTAATCATCGCCTCAGCATGACCTTGCGTACGTGGCAATAAACGCTCGAAGTAGAAATCTGCAACTTTAATTTTTGCTTTATAGAATTCAGGAACATCCGCGCCATTACCCGAAGCAAGCTTTTCAGATGCAACAGCAGCTTGTTGTGCCCAGAAATAAGCCATCATCACGTAACCTGAGAACATCAAGAAATCTACAGAAGCACTTGATACAACATCACGGTCTTTACGTGCAGCAAGCATTAAACGAACTGTTAAAGCATTCCATTGAGCGCAAAGTTTCGTTAAATCCCAAGCAAAACGACGCATATATTTATTCGTTGCGTGTTGACCACAGAATTTCAAAATTTCCCCTGTGTAATCACGAATGACCTTTCCTTTAGAAGACAGTAAAACTTTACGACCAATTAAGTCCAAAGCTTGAACGCCTGTTGTACCTTCATAAAGCGTAGAAATACGTGAATCACGAACAATTTGTTCCATGCCCCATTCTTTAATATAACCATGACCGCCATAAATTTGCATGCCGTGGTTCGCAGCTTCATAACCTAATTCAGTTAAGAAACCTTTTAAAATAGGTGTGTAGAAACCTAAGTGTTCATCATGTGCTTCAAATGCAGCAGTATCACTACGAAGCAAAGCATCATTCATTTTATCTGCAAGCATTGCTGCATGATAAATCATTGAACGACCGCCTTCGGCAATAGCTTTTTGAGTAAGCAACATACGACGAACATCGGCATGGTGAATAATCGCATCTGCTACTTTTTCAGGATCTTTTTTACCAGAAAGGGCACGCATAGACATACGTTCTTTTGCATAAGGTAAAGAACCTTGGAATGCTAATTCAGCATGTGCAATCCCTTGAATGGCTGTACCAATACGTGCAGTGTTCATGAAAGTGAACATGGCATGTAAGCCTCTATTCGGCTCACCAATGAGATAACCTTTCGCGCCATCAAAGTTAAGCACAGCCGTTGCAGAAGCACGAATCCCCATTTTGTGTTCTAAAGAACCACAAGTCACAGGATTACGCTCACCAATACCGCTATCTGCTGTTGGAATAAACTTAGGTACAATGAATAACGAAATACCTTTAGTACCTGCAGGCGCATCTGGAAGACGAGCAAGCACAATATGAATGATATTTTCTGTTAAATCATGCTCACCTGCAGAAATAAAGATTTTTGTACCTGAAATGGCATATGTACCGTCTGCATTAAGTTCTGCTTTGGTTTTAACTTGTCCTAAATCTGTACCGCATTGAGGTTCTGTTAAGCACATTGTGCCCGCCCAAGTCCCTGCAACTAAATGCGGTAAATAGGTATTTTTTTGTTCATCTGTACCAAATTGCATAATGGTGTTGATACAGCCAACGCTTAAACCAGGGTACATTTGGAATGACCAGTTTGCTGTACCCATCATTTCAGATTTAACTAAATTTAAAGATTGCGGTAAATTTTGACCACCAAATTCTTCAGGATAAGACAGACCTTGCCATCCACCTTGTACAAATTGGTCATACGCTTCTTTAAAGCCTTTCGGTGTTTTAACTTCACCATTTTCAAAGTGGCAACCTTCTTCATCGCCAGATTGATTTAAAGGAGATAGAACATTTTCACAAAAATCTGCAGCACCTTCCAAAATCATATCTACAGTTTCGGAATCTGCATATTCACCGTTAGAAAGTGTTTGGTAATGTGACGTAAAGTCAAAAACTTCGTTCATTAAAAAACGAATATCATGCAAGGGAGCTTTATACGCTGGCATATGTTTAATCCTAATATATAAATTGTTTTGGATTATCTAAGTCGATGTTTTGATTATTCACATCTACCGTAAAATTACATTGATGTTTAGAGCTATTAAAAATGTCATAAAAGCGAATTTTGTAGAGTAGATGTCATTGTGAATTATCGAGATCTACCATATGAAGTATTGATGATTTAATCCAATATAGCATGATAGAAAGCAGATTAAATAGTGAATTGGTCTGTTTTATATTAGGATTTTTACAGCTAAATGTCGTATTTTTTGTAATGAATAAAATTGGGCTGTATGGTCAAAAAAATAAAATTTAAAGATATTCAAAAATCGCAATTTGAAACAATAAAAGAACCACTTTGGTTCTTTTATTGATGAAAAATGATTTCAAATAAAATCTTTTAAATTGGGTTTTACACCATTCCAAATTGAAAAAGATTCAATCGCTTGTCCCACAAGCATACCAAAGCCTTCAGAAGTGGGTATACCACGTTCTTTCGCTTGATCTAAAAATGATGATGGTTTGCCATATGCCATTTCATAAGCATGTTTAAATTGAAGTGCTTCGGGCAACACTAAAACATCACCACTTAAACTTGCAGAAGTTGCATTAATGGCAATATCAAAATGACCTGCTAATTCATTTAAAGCAATGGCTTGAAGTTGCGCTTCAGGAACAGCATCTTTTAAGTCTGCAACCAATTGTTCTGCGCGTGCTAAAGTACGGTTCGCAATGACAATTTTTTTAACACCCGCTTTTACAAGTGGATAAATCACGCCACGTGTTGCACCGCCTGCGCCAAGAATTAAAATTTCAGTATTTTCTAAATTCCAATCGAGTGCATGAATGGCATCGACCAAACCTTGACCATCGGTATTGTCTCCATGAAGTTTGCCATCTTCTATCCATAATGTATTGACTGCTTTGGCAATTGTGGCACGTTCCGTTAGTACAACACATTGAGCAAATGCTTGCTCTTTAAATGGCACGGTCACATTCATGCCTATGCCACCATTAGCAAAGAATTCTTGGATATTGGCTTCAAAGCCATCAATTGGGGCAAGGCGTTTAGAATATTGAAGTGAAATTCCAGTTTTTTCTGCAAAGGCTTTATGCAGTTCAGGAGAGCGTGATTGTTCAATTGGGTTGCCAATTACCGCAAATTGTTTGCTCATTGCGCATGATCCTTGTGCTGAAATGGCAATTAATATACGTTAAAAATGAGTAGTGCTCAAAGTCGGAAAATAAATAGATCTTATATTTTTTCTTTATATCTGAAGTTGATGGTCTTTTTTTTGTTTATGGATTGCAAATATCTAAGATCATTTCAAAGATCGTAATGACTGCGGTAAAAAACAATGAAATACCTGCAATAACACTTACAGTAATCGACAAACCATCAGATAGATTGTTTTCATATATAAACGTAATGCTCATTGAGCAAAGTAATAAAGTAAAAATTGCGATAAAAATAAATAATTTTTTATTCAGAGTATTCATCATCATTGTAGTCCTTGCTTGCCTTAGATGTAATGTGCCATCCAAGTGTTGCAATAAGATGAATAGCGATAGAGTGAAGTGCTCTAACAAAATGTATTAAATCGTACTTTATGCCATGGGGATAGTTAAAAGATGTATGTAAATATATTGCTATGTAAGTTGCAGTCTTTTTCTTATAAAAAAAGCCATCGAATTGATGGCTTTTTTTATTTATTAAACTGTTATTTTTTTAGCTCAGTTAGCCAGTTTTGAGGTTTAAGATAATAATCAGTTAAGCGTTTTTCAGCAGAGTTTTCATTCCATTCTGGACGATATGACCAACCCGCAAGTGGTGGCATACTCACTAAAATAGATTCAATACGTCCACCTGTTTGTAAGCCAAACAAAGTACCACGGTCATAAACCAAGTTATATTCGACATAGCGACCACGACGGTACAATTGGAAGTCGCGTTGAGCAGGGCTATATGGTTTATCTTGGTTACGTTCAAAAATTGGCACAATCGCTTCTAAATAACCGTTTCCTACAGCTTGTATATAGTTAAAGCAAGTTTCGAAATCCCATTGATTCAAATCATCAAAGAACAAACCACCCACGCCACGTTGTTCATCACGATGTTTTAAATAAAAATAATCATCACACCATTTTTTATGTTCTTCATAAATTGCATCGCCAAAAGGTGCACACAAATCATGTGCTGTTTGATGCCAAGATAAAACATCTTCATCATTTGGATAAAAAGGCGTTAAATCGAAACCACCACCAAACCACCAAATAGGATCTTGTCCTTCTTTTTCAGCCACAAATAAACGAACGTTGGCATGTGAAGTTGGAATATTTGGATTTTTAGGATGAATCACGAGTGAAACACCCATTGCCTGTGCTTTTGCACCTGCAATATTCGGATGGCGCTCTGTTGCAGAAGCAGGAAGTTTTGAAATATTGATGTGAGAGAACATCACACCGCCTTTTTCAATCACTGTCCCATCTTGTAAAACGCGTGAACGACCACCGCCACCTTCAGGACGTTCCCATTCATCAATGATAAATTCTGCTGAACCACCGCCAATTTTTTCTTGTTGTTCTAAACGGGCACAAATACGTGCTTGTAAGTCTGTTAAATAATCACGAACACGTTGAATATCAGCTGAAGTAGGATTCTGCATCACGACCATCATAGGGAGTTATTAATGGTTTACATCAAAACATAAATTGGCTGAAATTTTAAGGGGTTTTTCTCGATGTTCATCATCGGTGGTTTAAAAAGCCTTATAATTATTAAGGGATTTGTGATGGGTTGTTGAAATATTTGATGAAGCCCATCACAATGGAATAAATTGCGGTATAAATAACTTGAGTTGTGGTCACAACGTAGCCGAAAAAAGTGGGTAAATATGGGTATTTCTTTAGTTCAAAAATATAATGTTCCTGGACCACGTTATACCAGTTATCCAACGGTACCGTATTGGGATAACAGTACTTTTTCTCTTGAACTTTGGAAGCAAAGTTTAAAAAAATCTTTCGATGAATCGAATCAATCGGAAGGCATAAGCCTTTATATTCACTTACCATTTTGTGAAAGCCTATGTACATTTTGTGGTTGCCATAAACGTGTCACAAAACGGCATGAAGTAGAGCAGCCTTATATAAAAGCGGTATTAAAAGAGTGGGATTTATACTGTGAATTATTGGGTGATAAACCTATTGTTAAAGAAATTCACTTGGGTGGGGGGACACCAACATTCTTTTCCGCTGAGCATATTCAAGAGCTTATTCAAGGTATTTTAGATAAATCTGAAATTGCAGATGTGCATGAATTTAGCTTTGAAGGACATCCAAATAACACCACGAAAGAACATCTACAAACTTTATATGACTTAGGTTTTAGACGCGTTAGCTATGGTGTTCAAGACTATAACGAAAATGTGCAAAAGGCGATTCATCGTATTCAACCTTTTGAAAATGTCGAGCGCGTAACGCAGTGGGCGCGTGATATTGGTTATGAATCTATTTCACATGATTTAGTTTTTGGTTTGCCATTTCAAAACTTAGACGATGTTTTAAATACCATCGATCAAACCAACAAATTAACGCCAGATCGTTTGGCATTTTATAGCTACGCGCATGTGCCTTGGATTAAAGGCAATGGGCAACGTGGTTTTAAAGATGCAGATGTGCCTAAAGATGATTTAAAGCGTCAATGCTATGAAGAAGGCAAAAAGAAACTGCTTGAAAATGGCTATTACGAAATTGGAATGGATCATTTTGCTTTGGAAAAAGATGGCATGTATCAATCTTTCCAAGAAGGCTTATTACATCGTAATTTTATGGGTTATACCGCATCTAAAACACAGTTGATGATTGGCTTGGGCGTATCTTCAATTGCAGACAGTTGGTACAGCTTTGCGCAAAATGAAAAAGTTTTAGAAGATTATTATGCGCGACTTGAAAACAACGAAATTCCAGTTTTTCGTGGACATGTTTTAAGTGCTGAAGACTTAATTATTCGAAAACATATTTTGAATTTAATGTGCAGATTTAAAACGTCTTGGGCAGATCCTCATCTGTATTTCCCAGAGATTTATGATGCTGTTGATCAACTGAAAGAAATGCACAAAGATGGTTTATTGGAATTTGGTGATCATGAAATTTCAATTACGGAAAAAGGAAAACCATTTGTCCGTAATATTTGCATGGCATTCGATTTACGTATGAAGCGAAAAGCGCCAAATACACAAATTTTCTCAATGACGATCTAATCCCTCCTTTGCGGAGCAATGCTCCTTATCCTTTTAAAAGAAGGAAAGCCTCCCTCCTTTAGTAAAGGAGGGTTAGGGAGGATTTGTATAAATTTAAAAATCGTCCTTCTGATACATATGCGACATACGATCATGTTTGGTTTTTAAATATTCTTCGTTATAAGGATTAAGACCAACGGTTAAAGACACACGATCAACCACATTAATCCCTTGATCTTTTAAAGCCTGAATTTTAAGTGGATTATTTGTGATCAATTGAACTTCTTTAATTTTTAAATGATCGAGCATGATATTGCACATATCATAACGTCGCGCATCGGCAGGTAAATTCAACATTAGGTTGGCATCGACGGTGTCATGACCTTGGTCTTGAAGAGCGTAAGCACGAATTTTGTTGGTTAAACCAATACCACGACCTTCCTGACGAAGGTATAAAATTACGCCTTTTCCTGCTTCGCTAATCAGCTTTTGAGTGGCTTGTAATTGAGGTCCACAATCGCATTTTAAAGAAGCGAAAGCATCGCCAGTCAAGCATTCTGAGTGAATTCGTACCAATACTGGACCCGTGGGCGGAGTATCCAAACCTGTAGATAGCGCAACATGCTCTTCACCTGTTTGAGGATCTTGAAAAACCGTAATTTTAAATTCACCGAAAGCGGTTGGAAGTTTAGAAGTCGCAACAAATTCTATAGGCACAGCTTAACCTGTTAAATCGTTTAATAATTGAATAAAGTATAGCGTAATGCTCAGACATTAGTAGAAAAGCTCATAATAATTATGTATAAGATTTTCTTTTTTGTATAAACAAGACAATAATAGTTGATAATTAGTAGAGTTATTCAGGATAATCTACGCACCAAATACGCGCCAAACTGAAAATCATAGCTCAAAACTACATCGCTAGAAGTGTTGTTGATTGAAGGTGATACCATTCGATTATATGATCGATAAATTCCCATTGACCTAGCTTAGTATTTGCCAGGCTTTAGAAGGCTTTGCCATATATGTTGTATACCGAAATACCAACTCTTCGCCCTGTAACACCGTTGCTTGATGGCATAGATCATCCACAGCAATTACGTTTACTCGAGCAAAGCCAATTAGAAAAGTTGGCGGATGAGTTACGTCAGTACATTTTGTACTCGGCAGGTCAAAGTGGCGGTCACTTTGGTGCAAACCTAGGTGTAATTGAGCTTACAGTTGCTTTGCATTATTGCTTCAATACGCCTAAAGATCGCCTAGTGTGGGATGTTGGTCATCAAGCCTACCCACATAAAGTGCTTACAGGCCGCCGTGAAGAATTAAGTACAATTCGTTCTAAAGATGGTTTAGCAGCATTTCCTGCACGTGAAGAATCTGTTTTCGATACTTTTGGTGTTGGACATTCATCTACTGCGATTTCTGCAGGCTTAGGCATGTCTTTAGCACGTCGTTACCAAAAAGACCCTTGTGATGTGGTTGCTATTATTGGTGATGGTGCAATGACGGCAGGTATGGCGTTTGAAGCCATGAATGATGCAGTTGCTCATAATGCAGATTTAATGGTTGTTTTAAATGACAACGATATGTCTATTTCATGCAGTACAGGCGGATTTGCAAAACATTTAGCTGCAATCTGGGAACGTGGCGAATCTGTAAATATTTCAGAAGATGGCGAAGCATATGTTCAGTCACACCCTGAATGGACATACAACTCACGCTTACACGCATCTGCAACAGATGCGGCAGATAATTTATTTAAAGCCATTGGTTTTGACTACTTTGGTCCTTTTGATGGACATGATGTCAATCAATTGGTTCACGTTTTCAATGCATTAAAGAAGCGTAAAGGTCCACGTTTAATTCATATTTATACCGTGAAAGGTAAAGGTTTTGCGCCAGCAGAATCAGATCAAATTAAATATCACGCAATTTCTAAATTGAATGCTCAAGCATCTACAACAAAAATTCCAAAATATTCAGATGTATTTGGTCAATGGTTGTGTGATGAAGCAAAGCAAGATGAACGCTTACTTGCAATCACACCTGCAATGTGTGAAGGCTCGGGGATGGTTCAATTTGCCAAAGAATTTCCTGAACGTTTCTTTGACGTTGCTATTGCAGAACAACATGCGGTGACTTTAGCTGCAGGTATGGCTTGTGAAGGCCTGAAACCAGTTGTAGCAATTTATTCAACATTCTTACAACGTGGCTATGATCAGCTTATTCATGATGTTGCCTTACAGAATTTAGATGTAACTTTTGGAATAGACCGTGCAGGTTTAGTGGGTGAAGACGGCCCAACACATGCAGGTGCATACGATTATGCATTTATGCGTACCATTCCAAATATCGTAATTATGGCGCCTAAAGATGAAAACGAATGTCGCCAAATGTTGCACACTGCATATCAACATAAAGGTCCTGCGGCTGTTCGTTATCCACGAGGTACAGGCGTAGGTGTGGCTATTCAAGAACAAATGACAGCTTTAGAAATTGGTAAGGCTGAAGTTGTTGCTAAATTCAATGAACAATACGATGAATATGTTTCAGTTTTAGCATTTGGTAGTCGTGTTCAATCTGCAATTGAGGCGGCTCAAGCCCTTGCTCAAAAACTTGAAATGGCAGTTCGTGTTGTGAATATGCGTTTTGTTAAACCACTCGATGAACAAACTATTTCATCTATTGCAGAAAGCACAGCATTGTTTGTGACTGTTGAAGAACATGCAATTATGGGCGGAGCAGGCAGTGCAGTGAATGAATATCTAGCAAAAGCAGGTATTGTGAAGCCAATTTTAAACTTAGGTTTAGATGATAGCTTCATGCATCAAGCTGCACATGAACAAATGTTAGAGCAAGCAGGATTAGATGCAAAAGGCATACAAGCTTCTATTCATCAGGCTTTGCTTCGACTCACAAATGCTGTTTCTTTGTAGTATTTAAAATTTAACAACATTTTTTCAACATAAAAGCGCTTATATTTGCTAAGATATAGGCGCTTTTATGCATTATTCTTTATCAGTATCTTCAAATTTGTAGTGGGTGTTCAATGGAACCTATGGTGGTTATGGCTGCGCGTGCGGCTCAATTAGTTGGTCAAGAGCTTTTAAAAGCGCATCAAAATCGTCATAAACTCGATCTACAAGTCGAAGAAAAAGGGATTGATGGTCCTGTAACGCGTGTAGACCGTTACTTGGAACAGTTGGCTATCGATACTCTACGTAAAAGCTATAAAACTCACAGCTTCCTTGGTGAAGAGTTTGGTTATCAAGAAGGTAAAGGTCAAGACGCTGAATGGTGTTGGGTGATCGATCCTCTTGATGGCACATTAAACTTCATTAACGGTGTCCCTCATTTCTGTATTTCTATCGCAGTTCAACATAAAGGTGTAACTCAACACGGTGTTATTTATGACCCTGTGAAAGATGAGTTGTTCTCTGCAAGCCGCGGTCGTGGCGCTATGTTGAATCAACGCCGTATTCGCGTAAATGTAAAAGATAGCTTAAACAACACATTCTTATCTGTTGGTCATGCATTCCGTAAAGTTCGTAATGGTGAAGTTGTTTCTTACGCGAAAAATCATTTCGATGCATTGTTAAATGTAACTGAATCTGGCGCTCAATTCCGTCGTACGGGTTCTGCTGCATTAGATCTTGCATATGTAGCTGCTGGTCGTTTTGATGGTTATTTTGAACTTGGCTTGAAGCCTTGGGATATTGCAGCGGGCGAATTAATCGTTAAAGAAGCTGGTGGTACTGTAGTCGATGCACGTGGTGGTAGCGAATCTATGGAAAATGGTCAAGTACTTGCTTGTTCTATGAAAATGCTTAAACCGCTTATGAAGGCAGTTGTTCCTGCTTGGGGCGACGCTGCTAAGTAATAGAACTTAGATCTAAAGTTTATGAAATTTTAAAAAGCCCTCTCAATGAGGGCTTTTTATTGTTTAGAGTTTATGCATTTTGTATCAACGGCTTTAAGCTCAAAGAAAAGATGATTAGAATCAAAAAATATTGAAAAACAAAATAACGTCTGCACGATGTTGATATCGTAAAAAGGAATTTAAATTGGCTGACTATATTCATTCATTTGCACTTTTTTTCACATTGCTTAATCCATTTATGATGAGTATTTATATGCTTGGACTCATCAAAAATTTAAGTGCACCTGTTTTTAATAAGGCTCTTATACAGGGTTCGCTTATTTCCTTTGTTGTGTTTGTGCTTTTTGCATGGGGCGGTGAGGCAATTTTTTCTGAATATCTTCAAGTGCGGTTTGAGGCCTTTCAAATTTTTGGTGGCATCATCTTTTTAGTTATTGGTTATCGTTTTGTGTTTGAAGGTGCAGATACCATTGGTGATATACGTGGTGGTAATGCTGCAGGCATGATTGCAATGCCATTTATGATTGGACCAGGAACAGTCAGTGCATCGGTGATTACAGGCTCGAAAATATCAGTTTTAGGTTCGGCAGGCGTAATTGGTTTGACCTTGGTTGTCAGCTGTAGCTTATTAATTCTTATGAAATTTGCACACGATAATTTAAAAGTAAAACATGCAGATTATGTAGATCGCTATGTCGATATTGTTGGACGTATTGCTGCACTTTTAGTTGGAACCATTGCAATTGATATGATTATTAATGGTGTTGTGGGTTTAATTATAGACTTTTGAAAATAAAAAATTGTTCTTTATCAGGTAAATTCATCGATTAAATCAGCTGATCTGAATAAAAAAGGTGACATTTAAAAAAAAACTGCTATACTCCGCCAACGCACTTAAATTTCCGTTCTTTACCTGAACATTATCTTCTAATCATTGTATGCGCGTGCTGTCCATAGAGAGGACATATCCTTCGCGCCCCAATCGCTTAAGCGATTCTTCAGGTTTGCGGCCGTAATCATATACGTGCGTTATATCCACATCGACGTTACTCGGATCGCTGCTGAATCATATATTTTCAGCTCTAATTGCTGTACCGCTTTTTGCCGATGTCCATAATTGTTATTTATTTAATGGAGCACCCACTTTAGGGTGAAACTCTCTATGAGCAAAACTTTTGCTGATTTTTCCCTTGACGAGTCGTTAACACAGGCTCTTGAAGGTCTAGGCTTTACTTCGCCAACTCCTGTACAAGAACAGGCAATTCCAGCGGCACTAGAAGGTAAAGACCTTTTAGTATCAAGCCAAACTGGTTCTGGTAAAACTGCTGCATTCTTACTTCCTACGCTAAACGCATTAGCAAACGAAGATGCACTTGTACCATTTAAAGACCGCATGAAAGCGGTTACTCAACCAAACATCTTGGTAATTTCACCTACACGTGAATTGGCACAACAAGTATGCCAAGACGCGATTGCACTTGTACGTCACATGAAAGGTGTTCGTATTGCTGCAATTATGGGTGGTATGCCTTTTGGTAAACAAATCCAACAGTTAAAAGGTGCACAAGTGGTTGTAGCGACTCCAGGTCGTCTACTTGACTTAGTAAACCGTCGTCAAATCAAACTTGATAAAGTTGATGCTTTAATCGTTGATGAAGCAGACCGTATGCTTGATCTAGGTTTCTCAGAAGACTTAGAAGCAATTGGTGAATTGGCTGCAAACCGTAAGCAAACTTTAATGTTCTCTGCGACTTTTGCACCACGTATCATTACACTTGCTGAACGCATGATGAATGATCCAATGCGTATCTCGATTGAAACTGGCCACTCTACAAATACTGATATTACTCAGACTTTGCATTGGACTGACGGTTTTGAGCACAAGAAAAAATTATTAACTCACTGGTTAAGCGCTGAAGACGTTGATCAAGCAGTTGTATTTGCGTCAACTCAAGAAGACACAGATATGTTGGCTGAAGAACTTGCTGAAGCAGGTTTATCAGTTGTAGCACTTCATGGTGCTATGCCACAAACTGTTCGTAACCGTCGTTTACGTAGCATCCGTGAAGGTCGTGCTAAGATTTTAGTTGCAACTGACGTTGCTGCTCGTGGTCTTGACGTACCAACAATTTCACACGTAATTAACTTTGGTCTTCCAATGAAGAACGAAGACTATGTTCACCGTATTGGTCGTACTGGCCGTGCTGGTCGTACTGGTAAAGCAATTACGCTTGCAACTTACCGTGAACGTGGCAAGATTCGTGCATTAGAAGACTTCCTTGAAGCTCGTCTAAACGTATCTGAAATTGAAGGTCTTGAGCCGTCTCCACCTCCTGCACGTGGTAGTCGTGATGGTGGCGGTCGTGGTCGTGATGGCGGTCGTGGCGGTCGTGATGGTCGTGGTCGTGGCGGTTTTGGCGGTCGTGATGGCGGTGGTCGTGCGCGTTTTGAAGGCGAAAGCAACTTTAAACGTCGTGAAGGCGGTGATGATCGTCCACGTCGTGAAGGTGGTTTCGGTGATCGTCCACAACGTTCATTTGATGATCGTCCAAAACGTGATTTCGGTGATCGTCCAGCTCCACGTCGTGAAGGCGGTTTTGGTGATCGTCCACCACGTCGCGAAGGTGGTTTCGGTGATCGTCCACAACGTTCATTTGATGACCGTCCAAAACGCGATTTCGGTGATCGTCCAGCGCCACGTCGTGAAGGTGGTTTCGGTGATCGTCCTCGTTCTAACGATGACAACCGTGGTAACCGTGTAGATTACAAACCTCGTGAAGGTGGTTTCGGTGATCGTCCAAAACGTGATTTTGGTGATCGTCCAGCTCCACGTCGTGAAGGCGGTTTCGGTGATCGTCCAAAACGTGATTTTGGTGATCGTCCAGCTCCACGTCGTGAAGGTGGTTTCGGTGATCGTCCACAACGTTCATTTGATGATCGTCCAAAACGTACTTTTGGTGGTGAAGACCGTCCACGTCGTAGTTTCGATGACAAACCTCGTGGCGAACGTCCGTCATTTGGTGGCGAAGATCGCCCACGTCGTAAATTTAACGACTAAGAAAATCTTTAGTTGAAAAAAAGCCGATGTTCATACATCGGCTTTTTTTTGTTGTGAATTTGCATTAAAAATTAATTATTGTATAATAAATCACATAATATTTATTTTTTGATAACAATGAAGAATAATCTAATAGACAAAACACAAACTAAGCATATGAGTGAGCTAGTTATGCCATTTGTAGGTTTCGTACTCGTCTTTTGTAATCTGCTTTTTTATCTATATACTAATTTTTCGTAATCTACTATTTTGAATATACATTATTACAAGTATTAAATTTATATAAGAGCAATTTAATAGAGAGGTAACAATTTTATCTCTAATCATTTATATTATATGCGCTGAAATATTTATTCAGGAAAGCTCGGCTATGAATAATCAACAACCCCCAGAAGCTCAATCACTAATTGAGGTGAAAAATTTGAGCTTTAAACGAGGGGAGCGTGTTATTTACGATAATATTAATATGCACATCCGCCGAGGTCAAATCACCGCAATTATGGGGCCTTCTGGTACAGGTAAAACAACGTTATTGCGTTTAATTGGTGGTCAGCTAACACCAGATT
Organism: Acinetobacter portensis; assembly: GCF_009372215.1. Lineage (GTDB taxonomy): Bacteria > Pseudomonadota > Gammaproteobacteria > Pseudomonadales > Moraxellaceae > Acinetobacter > Acinetobacter portensis. Next base: position 13,626 of record NZ_LWRV01000087.1, read on the forward strand.
CTGGTGAAATATTATTAGATAATAAAAATATTGCAAATATGTCTCGCCAAGAGTTATTTGCTGCGCGCGCACGTATGGGGATGCTTTTTCAAAGTGGAGCATTATTTACTGATATGACAGTTTATGAAAATGTTGCGTTCCCAATTCGTGCACATACCAAACTATCTGAGCATTTAATTGCTGAACTTGTCGCGCTTAAACTGGAGTCTGTTGGTTTGCGCGGTGCAGAAAAGATGATGCCAGCTGAATTATCTGGCGGTATGAATAGACGTGTTGCTTTAGCGCGTGCAATTGCTTTAGACCCTGAACTTATTATGTACGATGAACCCTTTGCAGGACAAGATCCCATTGTTATGGGGGTTCTGACTCGGTTGATTCGTTCGCTACGAGAAGCTCTGGACTTAACAACAATTATTGTGTCGCATGATGTTGCTGAGACATTATCGATTGCAGACTATATTTACGTCGTTGCTGAAGGTAAAGTGCAAGGTGAGGGAACACCCGAACAATTAAAAGTTCATCCATCACCATTTGTACAGCAGTTTTTAACAGGTTCTGTTGAAGGACCGGTAGATTATCAATTTAGTCATCAAGCGTATTTAAGCAATGAGGTTGGTTCATGAATGCTATTGCCTTATTAGGTAGACGCGTTATTGAACGTGTTCGCGGCATTGGCGTTGCAACGCTTATGCTTTTGCAGATTTTGACATCGTTACCCACATGGCAAGGTATCAAGCTTTTTATCTACCAAATGTACCGTGTTGGTGTGATGTCTTTGCTGATTATTGTGGTTTCAGGCTTGTTTATTGGTGCCGTTCTTGGTCTGCAGATGTACAGTATATTGGTGACTTTTGGTAGTGAAGCGATGCTTGGTACGGCTGTTGCTTTAACATTATTAAGAGAGTTAGCACCTGTAGTTGCAGCGTTACTTTTTGCGGGTCGAGCAGGTTCTGCATTGACTGCGGAAATTGGTCTAATGAAAGCGACAGAACAGCTTTCTAGTATGGAAATGATTGGTGTTGATCCATTAAAACGTGTGATTTCACCACGCTTATGGGCAGGTATTTTTAGTTTACCTATGCTTTCTGTGATTTTTGCTGCTGTGGGTATTATGGGCGGTAAAATGGTTGGTGTGGACTTCTTAGGTGCCGATGAAGGCTCTTATTGGAGTGGAATGGAAAGCAGTGTTCAGTTCTATAAAGATGTCTTTAACGGCACTATTATTAAAAGTTTTGTATTTGCATTAATTTGTACATGGATTGCGGTATATCAAGGCTATGCTTGTGAGCCAACATCTGAAGGTATTGCAACTTCAACAACACGTACAGTGGTGTATTCATCACTTTGCGTTTTAGGTTTTGATTTCGTGTTGACTGCGGTCATGTTCGGAGGTATTTAATGAAATCACGTACTAGTGAGCTGGCAGTCGGCATATTCGTCATTCTTTTTGGTATTGCACTATTTTTCTTGGCAATGCGTGTGAGTGGTTTGGTTGGCACAAATATTAGTGACAGCTATGAAATGTCAGCAACATTTGACAATGTAAATGGTATTAAACCACGTGCAAAAGTTGCTTTAAGTGGCGTGAAAGTGGGGCAGGTAGATTCAGTTACCCTAGATCCTGTAACTCGTCTTGCAACAGTACATATGACTTTGGATGGAACGCTAACATCATTCAATGACAAGCAACTTGCACAAGTGCAAAAAGAAGCATTGGAAGAATTACGTTACAGTTCAGATTATGAAGCAGCATCTGCAACACAACAAAAAGACATGGAAAAGCAACTCATTGCTAACATGAAATCCATCACAAATATTGATGAAGATGCGTATATTATGGTGGCAACAAATGGTCTTTTGGGTGAGAAATATCTCAAAATTGTACCAGGTGGCGGCTTAAGTTATTTAAAACGTGGTGATCAGATTTCAAATACCCAAAGTACAATGGAAATTGAAGATTTAATTTCTAAGTTTGTAACGGGTGGTGCTGGTGAAAGCAAGGCTAAGGAAGATGATAAAGCGAGTTCTGCGAAAACATCTTCTGATACAACTGATGCAGAACCATCATTTGTTGAATAAATAATATTTGGAGCACATAAATGAATACTTTATTAAAACAGACATTAACAGTCAGCATTCTTTCTACAATGATTGCAAGCACAGCTTTTGCTGCTCCTGCTGAAGCACCTCCTGCATTTGTGAAAAAAGTAGCTGATGGTTTAATTTCACGCTTAAAAGCAGACAATGCTAAGTTGAAAACAAACCCAGCTTTGGCAAAAACAATTGTTCGTCAAAATTTAGATCCGTATATCGATTCTCAAGCATTTACTCGAATTGTGATGGGTACTTATGCGACTAATCAAAATAGTTCTGCTGCACAGCGTGCTCAGTTTGAAAAGAATTTCCGTGAAACTTTAATTGAAAATTATGGTTCAGCATTTGCAAAATTCTCAAATCAAACTTATACCTTGCGTCCTTATAAAGATACAGGCAGCAAAAATCCTGTTGTAACGATTGATTTCAATAATAAGGGTGAAAAAATTCCAGTATCTTTCCAATTGGTAGATAAAGGAACTCAATGGAAAGTGCGTAATATCAACGTATCTGGTATCGACTTAGGTTTACAATTCCGTAATCAATTTGCCGCGACAGTGAAACGTAATGGCGGAAACTTAGATAAAGCAATTGCGAACTTTAAACCAGATGCAGAAGCTGCTGTAAATAAATAATTATAGGTGATCAGTGATTGAATACATCAATCAGCAGTTAGTGGTATCGGGTAAAATCGATTACGACAATGCTGAAGAATATTATCAAGAAGGTTTGGCGATCCTCCAGACTCAGATTCAACTACTTGTGGTGGTTGATTTGTCTCAACTAGAGCATGGTAGTACTTTAGCTTTGGCAGTATTGGTGCGTTTATTGCGTCATACACCTGAGGCAAAAGGCTTACAGTTTAAATCTGTACCGCCAAAAATGATGAATATTATTCAGGCTTGTCACTTAGAAAGTGATCTGCAATTACTGAGTTAAACCCTAAAATAAAAAAGCACCGAAAGGTGCTTTTTTTTATTTCACTGGAAGTACTTTGTGAATTTCCCTCTCCTGTTAGGAGAGGGCTAGGGAGAGGTTTTGTTGCCCTCTCTCTAACTCTCTCCCAGAGGGAGAGAGAATTTCAATAGGTGGAAATGGGTGCTTTCAAATCCATTTTTTCCAGCGGAAATAAATCATGGGGCCAATAAAGAATGCTAACAAAATGGCACTTACCATGACAAAACTTGTTGTACCATGAGCAAAAGGAAGAACATCGGTATTCATACCATAAACACTTGCAACGAGCATAGGTGGTGCAAGCATACTTGGTAAAATAGAGAATCGACGGATCGTGTCATTCTGTTCGGTATTAATGAATCCAGACGTTGTATCAAGTAAGAATCGAACTTTTTGGAATAGGAAAGCATCATGTTCGACAAGTGAGCGAACATCTTCACTTAACTCTCGGATATCTGCATCGTATATATGACTGCCTAATGCACGAGGACGTGCTAAAAAGGTCAGTACACGACGTAAATCAATTAAACAGAGTTGTGCTTTTCCAAGCGTATCTTCTAATTGAGCAAGTCGAGTAATCATGTCATCTAAATCTAAGATTTGTTCACGATGACGGTTGTTCAAAACTTCTGTGGAGTATTTTTCTAAGTCTTTGTGGATATCTTCTAAAATATCCGCAAGCTCATCGAGTTTTGCTTCTAATAAGCCTAAAAGTACCCAAGTTGGGTCTTTGTAATCAATTTCATAATCATTACGACGTGCTCGTGCTCGGAATGCACGAAAGGCAACGAGCTTTTCACCACGTAATGTAAATAAGCGATCTTTATGAAGAATAAAGGCAACGGTTTGGACCATTGAAAGAATACTTGAGTTTTCTTCAGGTTCACCATCAAGTTGGAAGTTTTTATTTTTCGTTAAAAAATATGTGCTGATATGTAAAATACCGTCGTCATCACGGTAGAATCGAGCAGAAGATGAAATGTCTTCTAAAGATTTGAGGGTTGGAAGATTTTGATCGTAAGCATCGAGCACCCATTGTTGTTCTTCTTGAGATGGTGCAATGAGATCGATCCAGACCAAGTCTTGATGTAAGTCAAAACCGCCATTGATTGTGGCGTCTGCTAAACTACCGCGCTCGGTCGGGTAAAAGGCTTCGAGCATTCGTCTTTTCTCCTTTGCGCAGTATCCATATTCGTAATGCGTGTATTTTAGACAAGGTTTAGATTAAAAGCACTGTTCATATCGTTATTTTATTTAAAAAAATGAGCTGAACGTTATTTAATTGTATTTCAACACGATAACATGGTGAAAAAATGACAAATTCTATTGCTGTTTTTTGTGGTTCGGCTTTTGGTACAGATGAAATTTTTACTCAAACAGCACAAGAATTTGGTAAAGCAATTGCTCAACAAGGCAAAACTTTGGTGTATGGCGGTGGTCGTTCAGGCTTGATGGGTGTTGTGGCTGATAGTGCATTGCAGGCAGGTGGAAAGGTCGTTGGTGTTATTCCTGAAGTGCTTGTGAATAAAGAGTTGGCGCATCCAAATTTAACAGAGCTTCATGTTGTAAAAGATATGCATGAGCGTAAAACAAAAATGTCCGAGCTTTCTGATGCTTTTATTGCAATGCCGGGTGGTTCTGGAACATTAGAAGAAATTTTTGAACAATGGACTTGGGCGCAGTTGGGTATTCATTTAAAACCTTGTGCATTTTTGAACGTCGATGGTTTTTATGATGATTTAATTAAATTCATTGAAGTAACAACAACTAAAGGTTTTACTCATTCTCGTTTTAATGATTCATTAATTTCATCTTCTTCAGTTGAAGAAATTTTAAGTCAAATTGAAACATTTGTAGCACCTGAACCGAAATGGGGAATGGTTGAACGTCCGAAAGAAGTGAAAAAAGCATGAAAGTAATTACGGTTGCTGCGGCAATTATTTTAAATGAGCAACAGCAACTTTTAGTGGTGCGTAAAAAAAATACCGAATTTTTTATGCAAGTGGGTGGAAAGCTGGAACGGAATGAACAACCTGAAGTGACGATGCTTCGTGAAATTCATGAAGAAATTGGTTGTGAAGCACAAATAGAAAGTTTTGTAGGTCGATTTGAAACGATGGCGGCTAATGAACCTGATCATCAATTGATTAGTTATATGTATCACGTTTCGTTACACGAGCAACCGCACGTTGAAGCTGAAATTGCAGAAATGAAGTGGATTGATATCGATGATCAAGATACTTTGCTTGCGCCATTAACGCTTGAAGTGGCAATTCCTTGGGTGAAGAAATACTTATCTGAAGTTATGGTTTAAGTTTCATTCGTTTATTAAAAAAGGAAAGATAGAATCTTTCCTTTTTTATTTTAGGGGGTGAACTTTAATTATCTGCATATGCTAAACAAGCGGCATAAATTTTTTGACAGCCTAGTTCTTCTAATTTTAGTTTTAAGGCGTGAATTGAACTACCTGTAGTGACAACATCATCTAGAATTAATACACGACGATATTGGATTTTTGAGCTGTGGTTAATTTCAAATTGTTCATCAATATTTTCAAGTCGTTCTAAGCGGTTTAAGCCTTTTTGTGAATGTTGATGTGAGCGTGAAATGGGTTGCCAAACAGGAATATTTAAATCTTGAGCAAGTGTGTTTGCTAGAACTAAGGTTTGATTAAAGCCACGTTCAATCAAGCGCTCATTTGAAATAGGCATAGGCACTATGGCTTGTATTTTAGGAAAGCGCAGTTCTTTTAAAATACCTGAAAGTAGCGTTTGATAATGCAGTTGTTGTTCATATTTAAACTTTTGAATGATTCGATCGATTGGGTAAGCGTAATGGCAAGCCACTGAAATATCCATTTCTTGGCGTTGAACCGTTTGCTTATACCAAGGCAAACTATCCCAACATTCAGCACAAACAGAATATTTCACTTGAGCATCGACACCACACAGTTGGCAATGTGTAAATGAGCGCATTAATGCTGAAGTATAGTGTAGAAGATTAAACATAGGCATACCTTGGTGCTTCAGGTAACCATCGTTTTAATAAAGCATCTGCATGACTTGGGTAATCTTTTAAAATTTGTTGTGCGACATAATGCGCCTGACTCAGAAGATGGTCATCACGTTCTAATTTAGCAACACGAAAACCCATATCTCCCGTTTGTTTGGTACCTAACAATTCACCTGGTCCACGAATCTCTAAATCTTTTTCTGCAATTAAAAAGCCATTATTGGTTTCACGCATTATGCGTAAACGTTCTTGTCCATTTTGTGATAATGGATTCTTGTAAAGCAGGGCGCAGAAACTGGCTTTCGCACCTCGACCAACACGACCTCGTAATTGGTGAAGCTGTGAAAGTCCTAAACGTTCTGCATTTTCAATGACCATAATCGACGCATTTGGAACATCTACACCCACTTCAATAACTGTCGTGGCAATGAGGAGTTGAAGTTCATTGTCCTTGAACTGCTGCATGACTGCTTGTTTATCATCGGCTTTCATTTTGCCGTGAACCAAGCCCACTTTTAAGTGTGGAAAACGTTCACGTATTTCTTGATAGCTTGCTTCGGCAGCTTGAGCATCTAAAGTTTCAGATTGTTCCACAAGGGTACAAACCCAATAGGCTTGTTTGTCTTCTGCACAATTTGTCGCAATTCGATTTAAAACTTCTTCACGACGGTCAAGCGGAATAGTGACGGTTTGAATAGGTGTACGACCTGGAGGAAGTTCATCAATAACAGAGGTGTCTAAATCACCATAAGCAGACATTGCAAGCGTACGTGGAATCGGTGTGGCAGTCATAACAAGCTGATGTGGAGTCATTCCATCTAAGCCCTTATTGCGTAAAGCAAGGCGTTGATCTACACCAAAACGATGTTGCTCATCAATAATTACTAAACCAAGTTTGGCAAATTCAACATTTTCTTGAAATAGTGCATGTGTTCCGACAATTAACTGTGCTGAACCATCTTGAATGGTTTTTTCTGCTACTGCACGAGCTTTACCTTTTTGTTTGCCTGAAAGCCAAGATACAGACAAACCTAAAGGCTCAAACCATTTTTTGAAATTCAAATAGTGTTGTTCTGCCAAAATTTCTGTGGGTGCCATCAGTGCAACTTGCCAACCTTCTTCAAGTGCGTGACATGCCGCTACACCTGCAACTAAAGTTTTACCTGCACCTACATCACCCTGAACCAACCGAAGCATGGGTTTATTGAGTTTTAAGTCATCTGCAATTTCTTTAGAAACACGTTTTTGTGCGCCTGTCATTTCAAAAGGTAAGGCACTTAATAATGCTTTTGCGTACTTTTTACTTGGTGAAAACGAAGGGGCTTCAATTTGTTGAATATAGGCACGTCGTGTTAATAAGCTAACTTGATGTGCGACCAATTCTTCAAAAATTAAACGTTGCTGCGCAGGATGTGAACCTTGCGCGAGTTGAATCATATTGGCATCTACAGGTGGATGATGAATATAATTCAATGCTTCTTTTAAAGCATATCCATTGGTGAATTTTTTAGGCAGTAATTCGGGTAAATCATCGCTATGTTGTTGCAGTGCCTGCTTTACATATTCACGTAGTTTAGATTGTGTTAAGCCTTCTGTACTTGGATAAATTGCAGTGAGTTGTGTTTTGGGTAAAGCGGTATCTTCACTAATGACCTGAATTTCAGGGTGATAAAGCTCTAAACCGCGAGCGCCTACACGAACCTCGCCAAATATTCTTAAACGATTTCCAAGCTTTGCTCGATCTGTAATGCCTTTATAAATATGATAAAAACGTAAAGTAACTTTACCAAAATCATCATCGAGTAAAACCGCCATAGATTTGCGTTTTCCCGGTGGAAAATCGACACCTTTGACAATACCTTCAAGCAAATAGCTTCTGCCTACATCCAATTGGTTCATAGGAATGATCGTGCTACGATCTTCATAGTCACGTGGAAGATGAAACAGTAAATCATCTGTATTAAAGATATTTAGCTTTTCTAGTAAAGCGGCAGAGGCATTTCCTACGCCTTGCAATTGGTGGACTGCGGCCATGTCCTCTCAACTCAGTATGTGATTGGTGCTAAATGCATATTTTATTTATAGGTTATGGTAAAACATCTCAGCGCGTTGCTAAACAACTATTTGCGCTGGATCATCAAATTACCACAATTAGTTCAAGTCCGAAAACAGATGAATACGCAACGCATCTTATTCAAGATATTCATCGTCTTAATTTAAGTCAAATTTCACCTATCGATTGTGTTTATATTTTATTGTCGCCTAAGCAAAGCAATGTTGATGGCTATAGGGAAGCATATTTAAATTCTGCTCAATTGATTATTTCAGCGCTGAAAGATCATCCGATAAAACGCATAATTGTTGTTTCTTCTACGCGGGTTTATGGTGAGAATGCAGGGCAGGGAGTTGATGATGAGTCGCCAATTAATCCATGTGATGAGCAAGGGCAAGTTTTGGCAGAGATGGAGCAAGTGTATTTAAAGGCTTTTTCTGAAAAATGCACCATTATTCGCCCAACAGGCATTTATGATGGTTTATCTAAACGCATGATTGGTCTTGCTGAAAATACAAAAACGTACCCCAATATTCATTGGTCGAACCGAATTCATGTTAATGATTTAGCCAGTTTTTTAGCGCATGTGCTTCACGTGGAACACTTTGAGAAGTCTTATATTGTTTCAGATAATGTACCTGAACCACTGCATGAAAGGATTTTAAAAATTCAAAAAGAAATGAATTTGCCTGAATTGGTTTTAGAAAATGAAAAACAAACAGGCAAAAGGATTCTTGCGAAAAGAATGGTGGAAAGTGAATTTCAATTGAAACACGATTAATTTGTTCTATTAAAAAAGCCTCTCACTGGAGAGGCTTTTTTTTTTGCTTATTTTTTCTTACGCTTTTGGCGTTTCTTCGCTTGCTGAGCAGCTAATGCATCTAGTGCTTCTTTTAATTCTTCATCTGTAAATGAAGTAATGTGATGAAGCATTTGCAAAGTAACATCATCTAAAACAAGATTTGCATATTGAGTGACATTTTTAAATTGTTCATCAAAGACAATAGCGTTGTTTTCGTTGGTGCTAATATAACCTTTTTGCGTAAGCACTTTAATAAAGCTTTGGAATAGCGCTTTATCGAAAAATTCAGGTGAGTTGAATTCATAAAGTACAGATAAACGCTGACCTACTAAATGGCTGAGTTCTTCAACTTGGCGTGTAGAAATATTGCCTGAACCACGTTGCGTAATTAAAGATAAAGTCATGTAGTAGCGTTCAAGACTTTGCATAACAGGCGTTGCAAGAACAACAAGCTGATTATGATCTTCAGTATTTGGTGCAGGAGAAATTAGATTTCCATCTGCATCTTTGCTAATGAGTTTTGCATTCAATAAAGCATCAATATACGCTTCAGTTGGCGCTTGAATTTCGTCTTCATTCCACTTTAAGAACAATTCAGCTTTTAAGAATGGATATAAAGTTTTGATGACATTGCATAAATCTTTCGGTGCAATAGAACCATTATGATTGACTAGTGCTGCAATTAAAGATGGTAAAACAAAGGCATGTAAAATGTTATTACGGAAGTAAGTTAGCAATACGCCTTGACCTTCTTCAATCGCAATAATATCGCCTAAAACATGATTGACTCGTTTAATTAGTTTGAGTTTTAAACCATAAGCAATAATTTCTTTGCCTGATAATGGCGTCACTTGAATGCGTTCATCATAAGGTAGTGATGCAAGCAAATTACGGTAAGTATCAATTTGTTTTACACAAATTTCTTCATCTAAAGTGTGTTTTGGCGTAGCAAGCAGAATAAGAGAAAGTAATGAAACAGGGTTAATCACCGCGGCACGGTTAATGTTTTCTAAAATTGCATTTGCAGAGCTATTTACAGCTTGTGAAACTTCATCTGGAATAGCATCATCATTTTTAGTGACCGTGACATTCTCTGCATGATGTTGCTTTAGCATGTCATCTAAGAAAACAGGCTCGCCAAAGTTCACATGAACCTTACCAAACACTTTCTCAATTTTACGTAGGGTTTTAATAATCCCCATAATTGATTCAGACTCTTTAGCCTTACCATTCATTTCACCAACGTAAGTTGAACCTTCCATTAAGCGTTCATAGCCAATATAAGTTGGAATAAATACGATAGGTTTAGAGCGACCACGTAAATGACTGTGAACCGTCATAGCCAACATGCCTGTTTTAGGCGGTAAGATGCGACCTGTGCGTGAACGACCACCTTCAATGAAATATTCAAGTGGTGTATTGCGTGACAAAATGCTATACAAATATTCTTTAAATACGGTGGTGTACAAACCATTTCCACGGAATGAACGACGAATAAAGAATGCGCCACCACCACGTAAAATTTGACCTACAAAAGGCATGTTTAAATTATCGCCTGCAGCAATGTAAGGCACCATCAAACCACGTTGATAAATCACATAAGAAAGCAATAAATAGTCGATGTGGCTACGGTGACATGGCGTATAAATAATTTCGTAGTCTTTGGCTAATTCACGAACCGTACTAAAGTTGTGAACATCTACACCATCATAAAGCTGTGTCCAAAGGCGAGTCAGTGCCATAAATGCAAAACGCACCGTTGAGTGTGAATAATCAGATACGATTTCGTTTAAACACCCTACAGCGCGACGTTCTGCTTCAAGCAAACTAATTTTGCTACGAATACTTTCACGACGAATAGCATCTTGAACATCGGGAGATTTGATCAATGAATGCATGACATTGCGACGGTCTGATAAGTCAGGTCCTAAAACAATTTCACGTTGATTATCTAGGTAGTTATTTAAGGTATTTAAAATATATGTTGCAGGTGAAATATTTGGATGGGTTACTTTCGCAAATTCAATAAGCTTACGTAGTGATTGTGGCTCATGGAATTCTAAGTAAGATTGACGACCATGCATCCCAATATTTACAAGCTGTTTTACAGTTCCTGGTGTAGACCAAGTATCTGTCATTAACAGTTTTAGCAATGAATCTTCTTTATCGGGTGAACGTCCCCAAAGTAGGGTCACAGGCACAAGATCAACATCTGCATCTGGATATTTTTCTAGTAACTCAACCAAGCTAAGTAAGCGTGGAGGGAGCTTATGTGCAGATGGATTTAAAATATTATTTTCATCTGAATGTTGTAAGAAAAGGACAGAGACTTTTTCTTCATGATCTTTAATAATAAGCGGGTCTAATGCAGGTGCTAATTTTAAGCGACGTGTTTCGCCATCAACCACTAAAGCATTGCTGCGAGAATGGTTTTGTAAAACATAACAAACCACTTTAGGTTTGTTCGAGGCATCACCTTGTTTTTCTGCAGTTTGGGTTGCTACAGGAACTTCACCAAGAACTTGTGGCGTTACCACGAGGTCAAGTAGCTTGCTAGAAAGCTTGCGATAAATTTGACCGAAACCACTCTTGGACATAAGAACTCCTACTTAAATGACCGTTATTACAGAGATATTTTTTTAAGGGCTGTTATTTTGAATATATCTATTCAAAAACAATATGCCATTTTCTAACAATATTCGTAAGTACGGGTAATTTTACAGTTAAAAAGCATACTTTTAGAAGATGTATTCAAAAAATCATATGACAAGCGAGTCAGTAAAACTTTATTGCTTTGCTTGGTTTTATGGCAAAATAGCCTTCTTTTTTAGTTGTCACACACAATTAAAGCCTCATTTCATTGTGATCATATCGATATAGGTTGCCCCATGAATACGTTAACTCAGGAATTGGTTGATTTACTTAGCCTTGAAAAACTTGAAGAAAATATCTTCCGTGGACAAAGCCGAAATTTGGTAGGCAAGCGTGTCTTTGGTGGGCAAGTTTTAGGTCAGGCATTACGTGCTGCTTCATACACAACAGATCGTCCTGCACATTCATTACATGCGTATTTCTTATTTGGTGGCGATGTAAACGCCCCAATCATTTATGCGGTTGATCGTATTCGTGATGGGCGCAGTTTTGTCAGCCGTCAAGTACGTGCAATTCAGCATGGTAAAACCATTTTCATGTGTATGGTTTCATTTGCAGAACAAGAAGAAGGCTTGAATTATCAAACGACAGAGCCTGAATATCCTGCGCCTGAAACTTTAAAAACTGAAGCAGAATTAAAAACTCAAATTGTGGAATTTGTGCCTGAAAATGTACGCGCAAGTTTTATGCGTGATCGTCATGTCGAGCTTCGCCCTGTGATGCCAATTAATCCTTTCGCACCACAGCCTGAAGCACCAAACTATGCACATTACATTCGTACGCATGACAAAATTATCGCAGATGTGGATGAAACTTCGTTACATCAAGCGATTGCTGCATTCTATTCAGATTTTACTTTAATGACGACAGCACTTCGTCCGCATGGTTTAAGTTATCTTTCTCCAAGTTTACAATGTGCGAGCATTGACCATGCGATGTATTTTCATAAGCCATTCCGTGTAGATGAGTTTATGCTTTACGACATGGATGCAACCATTAGCGCAAGTTCGCGTGGTTTGAATTTTGGTCGAATGTGGCAAAATGGTCAGTTGGTCTGTAGTACAACACAAGAAGGCTTAATTCGTTTGCGTGAAATTGAATCGCTATAAATTTAAGTTTTCAATATTTCAAAAGCCGAATCATTATTCGGCTTTTTTATTTTTAAGATTCACTTGAAGATTTAGTGGCAATGGTATGTGCCATTTTTATGATTATTATGACAACCTTCAGAATTTGTTCGACCTGAATGTGCAAATACAACATTCGTGATTATGGTTACGACGATAAATAGAATAATTTTTTGCATAAAGCCCCCTAAAGAAAAAATATAAAATTTAATTATAATCATATATTTATTATTTTTGGTTGGCATGTTTTACTAGAAATTCATTCTTTGTATTTGGTTTAGATTTAAAAATGAAGAATAAGCATATGACAAAATAATTCTCGATTCTAAAAAGCGTGCATGGCATATTGTGGGTCAAATTAATTAACCTGAGTTCGATGA
>NZ_LWRV01000088.1 GCF_009372215.1 Acinetobacter portensis
ACGTTTAGGCAGGACACTATGGAAAAAATGGTCAGGCTATCATCGGCGAAGTTTGGTTGAAACTAAGATGCATTGCATCAAATTATTAGGAGATAAACTCAGTGCAAGGAGTTTTGATAGCCAAGTGAATGAGATCCATGCACGTGTAGCAGTCCTTAACAGATTTACGGAATTAGGTCGACCACTTACCCAAGTTACGCCTTAAATTTGGCTCAATTAGGGGCGCTTTGCATTTCAAATCTTTGTGCAACAAAGCCAATTATAAGTAAAATATGTAACTCTAACGATAATCCTTATATTGAGAATTCACTGCAAGGCTTAAATAAAAATGTTTATTTGAATAAATATAGTATCGATGGTGGGAAATGGTATCAAAAACTTGCTGCTGTTAGTGTTTACAAAAAAACCAATAAAAACCCAATATTAATAACATTACATACTCAATACTGGGATACACCAACCATTAATGGAACAACATATTCTATAGATTTATATCAAATAACTAATAAAAATGGAAAAATTCAAGTAACTGATATTAGCAAAATTTTAGGAGACAAACAAAGTGGATTAGATGGAGTTTCTGATGATTACATTCTTTTCGACTTAAAAAATATTGCCTTAATCAAAAAGTGGCTGGATAAAAATTATAAATAAAAGTTTCTTCACTTTCAATTTTATGTAGCATCGTATTTCTATTAAAAAGTACCTCGTTATAGGTGCTCTATATTTTACTCAACAAACAATAACGCCAATCGCACTTGGTCATAACCCAATTTAGGACTTGTTAAATCTACAATCGGACTCGGACGAAGTTTAATAGAATCATCATTAAAATGATTTGGGTCTTTAGGAATATAAGACTTCTAGAAGATAAGATTCAGATATTGAATCTAAATCGCTATTTCATACAACACACCTAGGCTAGGCAGCAACAATCCTGTCTTTCCCCTTGTTTTTGGCTTCATACAAAGCTATGTCGGCACGTTTAAGCGTATCTTTGTATGAACGATCTTCTGGCAATATAGTGGTCACGCCTATGCTAGCTGTAACAAGTTCATCATCTACAGAAAACTGGCTTAACTCTTTTCTAGTACGGTCATGTATCCGTTTGGCAAGCTGAATTGCCTGCTCATACCCAGTATTAGGCAAAATAACCACAAACTCATCACCACCTAAGCGACAGGCACAATCAGTCTTCCGAATTGTCAAACGAAGAACATCTGCTACTGCTTGAATTGCTTCATCCCCCACATGATGCCCCCGACTATCATTGATTTTTTTTAGGTTATCAAGATGGAGGTCGGCACTAAATGTCGTACGTATGACTCATAATGTAGTGTCAAGTCATGCTCTAGTTTTCTACGGTTGAAAAGCCCCGTTAACTGATCGGTATGACCTAGTTCTCTCAGTCTGATTTCCAAGTCGTGTCGTTTTGAAATATTACTTGCGACCCAGAGTACAACTTCTTCTTCTTCCACCAAAAAACTCAGGGCTTGGATACGTACTTCGAACCAAATTGGTGCTTCAGGGCCATAATCGGGTAAACCTTTCACATCCCTGTTGCTCAACTCATATTCTTCAATAAGAAGCTTTTTAGACTCTAGCGCTTGGCTAATGAGTTCCATAAACAAGTTGGCTTTATCAGGCTTTATCATATCCGATATATACCGACCAACGAGACTGGAACCATCATGGTAATAGCGCTTATCACGGCCACCAAACACCGCAACATATTTCCCACTTCGGGTCAGAATAAAGGCAGGATCTGGCAAAGTATCCAGAATAATGGCCATCTGCTCAACGTTGATCATGAAGCATGTCTTCTGCTTGAGTTACAATATGTAACATATTAGTTAAATGAGAATATAAATGCACGATTTTTTTTTCGCCAAAATTTAAATTTTTAATGAGATAGCTTTTCTAAAATCAACTTAATACAGCCATACGAAATACTTTTTTATTTTCTTTTAAATCAAATCACTATCACATAAAAAAGCCTAGATACATCTTTCTAGGCTTTTTAAATATTTTATCTATGTTTCACGCTTACGATTTTAATAAAGTTTCACTGTACTTAATTCATCTATACCAAACTTAGGCTATTTAACAAATAACAATGCCAAACGAACTTGGTCATAACCCAGTTTAGGACTTGTTAAATCTACAATCGGACGAAGTTTAATAGAACCATCATCATTAAAATGATTTGAATCTTTACGCTTCATTAAACGCTTATAAATTTTACGCACTTGCTCAACGACTTCTTCACCTGGGCTTGCCACAGAAATATCTAACCCCTGCTCTTTATGCAAACGCCCTAAATGATTAATAATGGTTGCAGGCGTTAAACCACGCTCAACCGCAATATCTTGAATTTCATAACCATCAACAAAGAGTGCTTTCGTTTCATCTAAAGTTGCAGCAGCGTAATTGGTTTTACCCCCTGTTTTCGCTATTTTTTTCTCATTACGCTCAATTTCAACTTCATTTAACGTACCACCACAATGACGAATAAACGCCTTATGTTGCGGAGTTAAATCAATCTCTTGATAATGTGTTTCTGCTTCATCAGAAAGCTCTTGAAAACGTCGATCTGCTTTAATGGCTAAACTATCTAACTCTAAAGCCTGTTCATTAAAACCAAGCAAACGTAAGCCATCTAAGCTTTTTAAACGAGACAATGCAACATAGCCTTGCCCATTTTCAAAGGTATGACTTAAATTAATTTCAGCGGCTTCTAAAGTCATCCCTTGAGATTTATGAATGGTAATTGCCCAAGCCAAACGTAAAGGAATCTGCGAAAAACTTGCGATGGTTTTACCTGCATCGTTATCTACAGACCATGTTTCAGGCTCGACCAATAAAGTCGTATCATCGGTTAGTTTTACTTTAGGTAAACAGCCATATTCATCATCTTCTTCAAAACCAATGACTTCACCCAAACTGCCGTTAATATAGCCCATGTCAAAATTGTTCTTTACGAACATCACTTTGGCATTTTTCTTTAAAGTTAAATTCTCAGGCGCACGTACGGAAGATTTTAAAGTATCAATAAGTTTGTCGTTGCCATCACATTGCGCATCAAACTGACGACCATCATTTTCAATTTCATTCAAATGCTTAAAGTTGATGGTGTCGACATCCATATTGTGCGTATATAAACGTGTGAACGTATCGCCAATATCTTGATCGCGCGTATTAATTAAAGCCTGTTTATGTTCTTGGCTGATGGATTGGCTACGAATAGCATTTAAAATATCGTTTAAATAGTCGTTGCCTTGACGATGTTGCTCTGTTAAATAGCAAACGCGGAATTTAGCTTCAACCCAAGCTTCCGACATAAAACAAAATTTATCTCGGTTACGTTCATCATTGCGACCTACGGGTGGTAACTGGAAAAAATCACCCGCAACAATCACTTGAATTCCACCAAAAGCTTCATCACTTTCTTTAAAAAATTTTAGAACTTTATTTACCAAGTTCAGTTGTTTGGCGTGAAGCATGGAAATTTCATCAATAATTAAAACTTGGGCATTTTCTAAATGCTCTTTTAAATATTTGCGTTCTTTTAAACGTTTCAGCTCATCTTCTGAAATCGCATCTTTAATACCAATCCCTGCCCATGTATGAATGGTCATACCGTTCATATGTGTCGCAGCAATACCTGTAGAAGCCGTAATAGCCACAGTCACTTTGCGAGCTTTCAAATAATTAATATATTGATTAAGCGTATAGGTTTTCCCCGCACCAGCCGATCCTGTTAAAAATACGTTCTCACCGGCTTTTAATAACTTCAGTGCAGTTTCTTGTTTCATAAGACCTATAACCATAAATGAACCGCTATAGCCTACAGATTTTTGACTAAAAAGTTAAGGTTAAAAATTGGATAAACGACAAAGCATGTCTTTCAATTTTGTTTAATTGTTTTTCTTTTGATTTAATTCATCAATAAATTGTTTTGCAACACTCACAAGTAGTTGTTCAGCCTTTTTATTATTGGGATATTCCAACTGATCGAAATATAATGTCCCATGTCGAAGATGACAACCTAGCGTTAAATGATCTTCATAATGTGGAGATGACATATGAAATGCCACATATTCCCCATATATTATTTGCTCTGCATAACTCGATGCTAAACAGTGATGAAAACGTTGAGATTCTTCGATAATACGATCTAAATTTGTTAACTCCTCAAATTGCCAATGATTAAATGTAATAGATTCTAGCTGCGTAAATGAAGTCCAATTGAACTGTGAAAAATCTGACTTTAATTTTTCTAGAATTTCATTCTTATGAATTTGATGATGCCACTCAACAGCTTTATGAAATAACCCAACCCACGTAACACCTTTAGATATCTGCAAGTTTTCACTAAAAGAGTGCATTAAATAATCACGAACATATGAATCAAAAACAGATTCTCTTACATGATGATTTCTTAAATAAAAAAGCTGCCTAAAATCATTGATCTGAATATTATGGCGTTTTAATGCATATATAAAATCGGCACCTTTTTGCGTTTCTGGCAATATATATGCCATAAGTTCACTTGGTAAATGGCTTGTGATCTGTTGCAAATGCATCATATAAGCTTGCATTACACGACTTAAATTCACGTAAACACGCTTAATAATTGATTCATCTTGTTTGGCTTGCTTCGCTAAAAGCTTAATCCATTCATCTAAATATAAAATTGAAGGAGAAATAATAGAATTTTGAGAAGATGCTTGCTGACTATTTTTTAATGGATGATTTTTATTAAACTTCCCTTGAATATCACAAAAAACACAACTAAATATAAACATCCGAGCAGAAGAAAATTGAAAATGCTGTAAACATGCCAAAATAATACTTGAATGAAAACGACTGCAATCTATAAAGCTCATGGCACTAATAGTAACTCTCACACTCGTATGCTGAATGGACTCAACAACCCAATCAACAACAGACTGATCTTGTTTAAATAGCCAATTTACATCTTTAGGATACTCAAATAAGGGTTGTTGTAAATGTGAAAGCCAAAGCTCTTTTTCAACACCATAAAAATTTTTCTTTGCAAAAATATCGGTTTTAGACCACCGATCTTTATTCATTAATTGAGTGAAACCGAAAAGATTTGAATGCTGTTCTGCATGTTTTAATCGCGCTAGTATTTCCGATTGACTATTTAAATAATCTTTTAAACTAAAAGAACTGGGAAATATGATACCCATGATTCGAAAATGTGCTTTTGGCAAAAGCTCTTTTGCACTAGAGCCTAAGTCAATTAAGCTCTGTATTAAGGGTTGAATCGCTAAAAAACTATCGCCTAAAACAACTTCTAAACGAAATAACTGCGCAAAAATACTAGAAATTTCATTCGGAATTTCAATTAATTCAGTGCGTTTTTTTGAAAATAATTTACCTTTATACACGCCCACTTTAATCATTAAATGATCAATAATTTCAGCTTGTACTACAGATAAATTATTTAACCATTGCGCTATTCTTTGCTGCCCATTTACCCAAATATAAAGCTGTTCACATATTAATTGGCGAAGTTTTTCAGCCTGTTCTCTCATTAAAATTGGATTATGATTATCTACGTCACGCGTGAAAAATTGTAATTCTTCCATAACAAATATTTCTATTTGAGATGCCATCATATTTTTAAATGTAAAATCAACATCAAGAAAATCATCACTAAATTCAACCTTAAGATGTTGATTCATTAAATAAATCGTTCGTTTTGAACGATCAATTTGAAAAACATGATGCGTATCTAAACGCCCTAAAATATCAAGTTGATCTAAATAAATAGTTTCTGCCGTCTTTGATATTTTTATCATTTGATTGGCTAAATCTTGCAGAACAATATGTGATTGCTGTTCTTTTTTTCTTTTCATCACACTCCCTTTTCAGGAGATCCTCATATTTAATAACTATAATCATAAAATGATTTAAGGGTAAATAGTAAACTTCATTTGACAAGTATTTACAGTTCTTTGATATTGAATAGATATCATTTTAATGATGACATTTTATTCGAGCAAAAATATGACAGCAACAGTACAAAAAATAGAATATAGACCCGATATTTTAGGTACAGGTTATGAATGTACAGATCTTGAATTTCCCGATGATTATGAAGGGAAAGTTATTGCTACTTTAGTTCGGAAAAAAGCGAAAAAGCAAACAAGTAAAGCTGTTCTATATATTCATGGTTTTATCGACTATTTTTTTCAGACTGAAATGGCTGAAAAGTTTAATGAACAAGGCTTCGATTTTTATGGCTTAGATTTAAGAAAATACGGACGATCTCACCTGTCCCATCAACAGTTTTATAATGTACGTCATCTTTCTGAATATGATGCCGAAATTAGCAAAGCTTTAGATATTATTGGCTCAGAAAAACAGGATTCTGTTTTACTTTGCGGTCACTCTACAGGTGGACTAATCACAACGCTTTATGCTGCACATCATCCTTATCATCCACTCATTAAAGCATTATGGGCAAATAGTCCATTCTATGATTTTAATAAAACAACTATCGAAAAAAAATTAGGGATTCCAAATCTAAGTCTATTGGGAAAATTTTTGCCTAACTTAAAATTTCCAAGTGGTTTAAATCGTTGGTATACATCAAGCTTACATATTAGTTTACATGGTGAATGGAACTTTAATTTAGAGTGGAAAAAAGAACGCTATCCTTATGCGCATCTTAGTTTTGTACGTGCTATTTATGAAGCACAAAAAGAGATTCATAAGGGTGTGTATATGAGTGTACCCACTTTAGTTATGCATTCTCATCGCACAACAAATCCTAAAAATTGGGGTGTTGATGCTCAAAGTAGTGATATTATTTTAGACGTAAAAGACATTGAAAAATATGCACTGAAAATGTCAGGCAATATTCAGTTATGTTCCATTGAAAATGGCGTACATGATCTTGTTTTATCTGCACTTCCTGTACGCGAAAAAGTATATACAGAATTGTTTAAGTGGTTGAATCTTAAAATGGCTTAAACATTAAAATTAAGAGATGCATCCTTCTTTTTTATTAGCCCCATAAACTAGAAAATCCTGCGACATCACATTAATTTTGATACTTTAAAATTTTATGATGTGCAGGATGATCATTGGGCACTAGCTCTAATAAACGTTCTAAAGCATCGACAGCTTCAGGATAATGAGCCAAATGCTTTAATAAAATATCTGTATTTTGCGCATTAAAAATAGCTTCACTTAAACGAGATTCAATGCAATCACGCCATGTACATAAAAATGGACTTTCTGTTTTTGCTAAAAAAGCTCCATTAAATTGTTTTAATGCTGCTTCTAAATAACCTGCATCTAAAGCACTTTCAACGTGCAGAAAATCTGCCTCAACAATTGCTTGAAAGCGATATGGTCGTGAAATAATTAAATCACCCAAAATGTCCTTAATTTGAGACATTTCAGCTTTTAATGTACCCATACTAATTTTTCGCTCACCGTATAATGCCTGATGTAATTGCTCTAAATTTAAGCCTGTAGGACATAAAGCTAAAATACATAAAATTTCAATTTGTCTTGGTGTTAAAACAATCACTTTGCCATTTATTAAAACTTGGGGCGATGAAAAACCGCGTATATAAATATTGTGCTGACCTAAATCTAATAATGCATTTTGAATAATAGATGCGCAGCGTTCCGCAGCAAGTAAACCTAAACTATTATGCTTTTTCCACACGGTAGATAAATCGATGACACCTAATATTTGATGAGTCGATTGATCGACCACAGGTGCTGCATAGCAGACCCAATCTTGTATAGATTCCATATAATGTTCATTGGAAAATACACAGCTCGATTGTTGAGTTTTTAAGGTTAATGCTAAGGCATTTGTACCGACTAAATCTTCACGCCATTGACCGCCTTCAATAAAATGAACTTGTTCAGCAGCCGAACGCATTTGCTTGCTCGCAGCACTCCAAATAATCGTACTTCCAACATCACCCACGGCAAGTACCATCGAAGATTGATCAGCAATATGTTTAAGCTCATCCTCACAGATTTGAAGTGCACATTTTAATTTGGCAGAAGGTATTTTTTTCTGTTTATTGGGGACGGCGTTAGTCAATGGCGCTGCAGTGCGGTCAGATGGAATGAATGCAGATTCAGAACGATGCCATGAACTGATAATACTTTGTTCAAGCCTACTTGCATGTTGTAATGACAAAGTACTACTTTGTCTTAACCGTTCAATTTCTTGTCGCTTTTGAATTAATTTATGAATTCCGATCATCTGCCTTTTCCTTTCATATAGACAGTCATTATTTCCATTCATTGTTTATTTTTTTATTTTTGAACAGTTTCCCATTTAGATAATTAACTACAGTTCTATACTTTTGTCTTCAATTTTATTGTGACATTTCGTCAACATAATTAAATCTAACGTTCATGTAGTAGGCATACACTAAATTAAAATGCGAATGCATTTTTGACTTAGTTTGAATCCAACCTTTTTCCAACCTTTTCCGTTCTAATCTCAAAAACTACGGAAAAATCTAATCATAACTTCGATAGTACATCGAGAAACAAAAAGGAAATTGTTATGCGCTATGCAGATCCAAATACAGACGGCTCAAAAGTACAATTTAAATCTCAATACGAAAACTTTATTGGCGGGAAATGGGTAGCACCTGTGAAAGGACAATACTTTGATAATATTTCACCCGTAAATGGGCAGGTTTTTACCAAGGTACCTCGCTCTTCTGTGGAAGACATTGAACTGGCTTTAGATGCAGCCCATGAAGCAAAAATTAAATGGAATTCCGCATCACCTACAACGCGCTCTAATCTTTTATTAAAAATTGCAGATCGTTTAGAAGAGAACCTAGAACTACTTGCAGTTGCAGAAACTTGGGATAATGGTAAACCTATCCGTGAAACCTTAGCGGCAGATATTCCACTGTGTATTGACCATTTTAGATATTTTGCAGGTTGTATTCGTGCACAAGAAGGCGGAATTTCTGAAATTGATGAAGATACCATTGCCTATCACTTCCATGAACCTTTAGGTGTTGTGGGACAAATTATTCCATGGAATTTCCCAATTTTAATGGCTGCTTGGAAACTTGCACCTGCACTTGCAGCAGGTAACTGTATTGTTTTAAAACCTGCAGAACAAACGCCTGTCAGTATTTTAGTTCTTGTTGAACTCATTCAAGATATTTTACCACCTGGTGTGCTTAACATTGTTAATGGTTATGGCGTCGAAGTTGGTCGCCCACTAGCAACCAATCCGCGTATTGCGAAAATTGCATTTACAGGTTCAACCGCTGTTGGTCAAATGATCATGCAATATGCGACAGAAAATATTATTCCTGTCACTTTAGAGCTTGGCGGTAAATCACCAAACTTGTTCTTTGAAGATATTATGGATCGTGAAGATGACTATCTTGATAAAGCATTAGAAGGCTTTGCAATGTTTGCCTTAAACCAAGGTGAAATTTGTACTTGTCCATCTCGTGCTTTAGTTCAAGAAAGCATTGCAGATCAATTTTTAGAAAAAGCGGTTGAACGTGTTAAGCGTATTAAAACAGGTCATCCTTTAGATACAACCACAATGATTGGTGCACAAGCATCGCAAGAACAGCAAGATAAAATTTTAGGATGTATTGCGACAGGTCGTGAAGAAGGTGCACAAATTTTAACAGGTGGCGAAGCGCGTCATGAAGTTGGTGAAGGTTTCTATATTGAACCCACTATTTTTAAAGGTACAAATAATATGCGTACTTTCCAAGAAGAAATTTTTGGACCCGTACTTGCAGTCACTACATTTAAAGACTTTGATGATGCAATTAAAATTGCCAATGACACCATTTATGGTTTAGGTGCAGGTGTTTGGTCACGTTCAGCGCATACGTCATACCGTGCAGGACGTGCAATTCAAGCAGGTCGAGTATGGACGAACTGTTATCACATGTACCCTGCCCATGCTGCTTTTGGCGGTTATAAAAAATCTGGTATTGGTCGTGAAAATCATAAAATGATGCTCGATCATTATCAACAAACCAAAAACTTACTCGTAAGTTATTCAACTAAACCTGCTGGTTTCTTCTAAATCATCTTAATTCTTTGTTTGCGGACAGACTGCCCGCAAGCAAAGCTTCATTATCAGATATCTGAAAACAAAAATGAGATGCCTCGACATCTTCCAAATATGACAGGACGTCTATCTGGCTTGGTATTGAAATTGCATTAACACGCATATCAACAAATTTATTGGAGTTTATCATGTCAGATTCCCACATCGGCAATTCTACAACTGTGCCTGCCGCAGAATCACAACAAGAATATTTCGCGAAACGGCAACTTAAACAAGGTGCCGTTGGTTGGTTACTTTTAGTTGGCTTAGGTGTTGCTTACGTTATTTCAGGTGACTTTGCGGGTTGGAATTTCGGTCTTGCTCAAGGTGGCTGGGGCGGAATGTTTATTGCAACAGTTGTTGTCGCGTTCATGTACCTATGCATGTGTTTATCTATGTCTGAAATGGCAACCATGTTACCTACAGCAGGTGGCGGATATAGCTTTGCACGCACAGCTTTCGGACCTTTGGGCGGTTACTTAACAGGAACAGCGATTCTCATTGAATATTCAATCGCGCCTGCTGCCATTGCATGTTTCATTGGTGCCTATTGTGAATCCTTATTTGGCATTGGTGGATGGATTATTTATCTTATTTGCTATCTTGTATTTATGGGCATTCATTTAAAAGGTGCTGGTGAAGCTTTAAAAATTATCTTTGTCATTACAGCTATTGCTGCTGTTGCCTTATTCGTATTCATTATTGCCATGGTGCCTCATTTTAACAGTGCAAACTTATTCAATATTGCAGCGACAGATAAAGCAGGCGCAAGTTCATTTTTACCTTTTGGCTATATGGGTATTTGGGCTGCTGTTCCTTATGCAATTTGGTTTTTCTTAGCTGTTGAAGGTGTTCCTTTAGCTGCTGAAGAAGCAAAAGATCCAACTAAATCTCTTCCACGAGGCTTAATTGGCTCTATGCTTATTTTGGCTGCC
The DNA here is from genome assembly GCF_009372215.1 of Acinetobacter portensis. Classification (GTDB taxonomy): domain Bacteria; phylum Pseudomonadota; class Gammaproteobacteria; order Pseudomonadales; family Moraxellaceae; genus Acinetobacter; species Acinetobacter portensis. The sequence goes on from NZ_LWRV01000088.1 coordinate 11,050, forward strand.
TTTGCCCTACTTATTTTAGTCTTAGGTGTTGGTGCTGCGGGTGCAGACTTATTAAAAGACTCAGGAGCACCACTTGTTGATGCATTAGTTGCCGTATATGGAACAAATACTTGGTTAGCAAGCTTTGTTAACTTTGTCGGTTTGGCAGGTTTAATTGCGAGCTTCTTCTCTATTATTTACGCATATTCACGTCAAATTTTTGCATTATCTCGTGCAGGTTACTTACCAACTTAATTATCACTCACCAACAAAAACAAAGCGCCTTATTTAGCCATCATTATTCCGGGCATTATTGGTTTTGCTTTATCACTCACAGGTGAAGGTGACTTACTTATTTTAATGGCTGTATTTGGTGCCACTATTTCTTATGTCTTAATGATGCTATCGCACATCAAATTACGTTTATCTCGCCCTGAACTAGTAAGACCATACAAAACACCAGGTGGTATTGTGACTTCATCGATTGCCTTGGTTCTTGCTTCTATTGCTGTTGTTGCAGGCTTTTTAGTAGATCCAAAAGTTTGGTTTATGGCTGCGGGTATTTATGTTGCCTTTATCGCTTATTTCCTCATTTTCAGTCGCCACAACCTTGTAAATGGGACACCTGAAGAAGAATTTGAAAACATTCGTAAAGCCGAAGCAGAGTTATAAAAGGAATTACTCATGTCATACAAAACATTAATTTCCCATCAGAATTATGTCTTTGCCGATTTAAAAACACTGATGGCAAAAGCAACTCCGCTACGTTCAGGTGATGAACTCGCGGGCGTTGCCGCAGTAAATGCGACTGAACGTGTTGCTGCACAAATTACCCTTGCCGATGTTCCTTTAAAAAACTTTTTAAATGAAACATTAGTCGATTACGACAAAGATGAAATTACTCGATTAATTATTGATGATCATCGCGCAGACCTATTTGCGCCCATTTCACATTTTACTGTGGGTGATTTTCGTAATTGGCTTTTAAGTGCAGATGCAACACCTGAAAAATTGCAGAAATTAGCTTTAGGGCTTACACCTGAAATGGTTGCAGCTGTAAGTAAGATTATGCGAAATCAAGACTTAATCTACGTTGCAAATAAATGTGAAGTCATTACACAGTTTAGAAATACCATTGGTCTTAAAGGACATTTATCAACACGTTTACAACCGAACCATCCCACCGATGATTTATTAGGAATTTCAGCAAGTATTTTAGATGGATTGATGTACGGAAATGGCGATGCAGTAATTGGTATTAACCCTGCAACAGACAACCTACACAATCTATCAGAGCTACTAAAACTTTTAGATCATGTTATTCACAAATATGAAATTCCAACGCAATCTTGTGTACTCACTCATATTAGCTCTGGCATTCAACTTGCCGAAAAAAATGTCCCTATCGATATCATGTTCCAATCTATTGCAGGCACACAGCTTGCCAATGAAGGATTCGGCATTTCACTAGAAATGTTACGTGAAGGTTATGAAGCAACGTTGTCATTAAACCGCGGCACTATTGGGAACAATGTCATGTACTTCGAAACAGGACAAGGTAGTGCATTATCTAGCAATGCTCATCATGGTCTAGATCAGCAAACCATCGAAACTCGAGCCTATGCTGTTGCACGAAAATTTAATCCATTTTTAGTCAATACCGTCGTTGGATTTATTGGGCCTGAATACTTATACGATGGTAAACAAATTATTCGAGCAGGTTTAGAAGATCACTTCTGCGGAAAACTGTTAGGTTTGCCAATGGGCTGTGATATTTGCTATACAAATCACGCAGAAGCAGATCAAAATGACATGGATGTTCTCCTCACATTATTTGGTACAGCTGGTATCAATTTTATTATGGGAATACCTGGTTCAGATGATGTGATGCTAAATTATCAAACAACATCTTTTCATGATGCGCTCTATCTTCGTCAATTATTAGGACTAAAACCTGCACCTGAATTTGAACTTTGGTTAGAACAACAAGGTGTTATGCAACAATCTAATCAACATATTCGATGGGCAGATAAAATGCCTTCTCAATTTGCAAGCTTACTTACTTGAGGATATTCAACATGACAAAAATTGAATTAGACTCACAAAAAAAATTTGAAATTTCCACAAAAGTTGATGCTTGGGAACAACTTAAAAATTATACAGATGCTCGTATTGCATTAGGTCGTGCTGGCTGTAGCATTCCTACAAAACCGATGCTCGACTTTCAACTATCCCATGCTCAAGCGCGGGATGCCGTATTTCAACCCCTTGATACAACACATCTTCAACATTTGTTTCGAGAAAAAAATATAGATAGCTTCACAGTACAAAGCCTTGCAGAAAACAAAGAAGTCTTTCTTAAACGTCCAGATTTAGGTCGAATTTTGAATGATGAATCAGTTGAAAAGTGCAAACAATACAAACGAGATAATCGGCAAAAGTTTGATGTTTGTATTGTGATTGGAGATGGGTTATCTGCTCTAGCCATAGAGGAAAATGCATTTTCAATGGCTATAGCGTTAAAACAACAATTTGAAAAACAAGGATGGAGTTTAGCCCCCATTATTATAGCAACAGGAAGTCGCGTTGCTTTAGGTGATCATGTCGTTGAACTTTTAGACATTCCCATGCTTGTTATGATGATTGGCGAAAGACCTGGCTTAAGCTCGCCTGATAGTATGGGGATTTACTACACATGGGGTGCGAAAAAAGGAAATTTAGATTCAACTCGTAATTGTATTTCAAATATAAGACCTGCTGGCTTGAGTATTGAAATTGCAACTCAACGTTTAATGGGCCTCATGATAAACTCAAAAAAACACTCCATTTCGGGTGTTCATCTAAAAGACGATCACATCATTGAAAGTGTAGAAATACATGAAAAACCAAAACTGTTATTTTAGATTTTTAAAAGCGGACTACGGTTCGCTTTTTTGTGACGCAACATCTGAATAATCAAATTTTTTAATAAAAAACTTAGGTGAATCTAGATAATTATTTGCTAAATAAAAACGATGAGCATCTTTTCTATAATTGGCACTTCTGAGTTCTACCCGATCACATCTACGTGCTTGAGCGAGTTGCTCCACATGACTTAATAATATTTTCCCTATTTTTAAACTTCTGAATTTTTCATCAACACAGAAATAGCTAATACGAGCATAATCACCTTCAACCGCCAACTGGGGTACATAATGCATGGAAATAAAGGCACAGACTTGATTTTGAATATGAGCAACTAATAACAACTCATTTCCATCCTCAATTAGTCGCTTAATTTTAGGTTCTAATATGGACAAATCTTGCGGGTATCCCATTTGTGCAAGCAATGAAGCAATACTATTTATATCTTCTATTTTTGCAGCTCTAACTTGAACTTGATTCAACATTTTAAGATCCATCTTCGATGTATATTGATGCTGTTTTAAAACCACTTTACAGCATTTATTTTATCTTAAAAGAATATTAGTGCTTAGAAATATATTCTGACTAAAATTTATAAAAAAATTATAAAGCATCTAAATAATTGAGTTAATTCACACATAGAAAAATAACTTTAGATCATATAATCTGAAAGCGTTTCTATTATTCAAAATATCTAATTTTATGCGTGATTTCCCAGATACCATTTATGCCATTCAACATGTTGCTTTTGAGGATTTAGGTTGTTTAGAAGATACATTTTATCAACTCGGATTCCGTGTCCGCTATTTTGAAGCAGGTATTGATGATCTCACAAAGGCATATGAGCACAAGGGATTAACCATTATTTTAGGCGGTCCAATTGGGGTAAATGAAACTAAAGACTACCCTTTCATACAAAAAGAAATAGACTTACTAAAAGTTCGTTTAAATAATAATTTACCAACAATTGGAATTTGTTTAGGTGCACAACTCATTGCACACGCTTTAGGTGCAAAAGTTTATGCAGGTTCAAACAAGGAAATCGGTTGGAGTAAATTAACCTTATCCAATGAAATTTCTAATCCACTCAATCTACTTCAAAATATAGATGTTTTACATTGGCATGGCGATACATTCGATTTACCTAAAAATGCAAAATTACTCGCAAGTACAGAGGTTTATCCGAACCAAGCTTTTTCAATTGGTAAACACATTCTTGCCCTGCAGTTTCACATTGAAGCATCAGCAGATAGCATGGAAAAATGGCTCATTGGGCATACCTGTGAGTTAAGACATGCTGATATTAATATCGGAAAATTACGGGAAGATAATCAAACTTTTGCACCGCAACTTGAACCTGCTGCAAATCAAATTATTAAAAACTTCATGCTATCTTTAACGAATTAGTATTTTCTTTGAATTAAAAGATCTAAGCAAGCGCTTAGATCTTGCCCCAATATTGCCTTGTATACTTATAACTAAAATAGCTTTATTAAAGATTAGATTTAAAACTTAATTATGAGTTTTCTTATTTTGATACCTGCTTAAATAAAATAATTTTAGCGGTTATCTTGTGACGATTGAATTACCACAATTTACTTAGGCTATTTGATTTTACAAAAAGTCGACTCAGAAATTCCACTCAATTGCAGACTTTTGTTCTGTCTATCTAAATAATAATTCGATGCAATCCACATATTAGAAGCATTTTCTAATTGTTTATTCTGCTCAGATATTTTTTTAATATTCTCATACGCCTTAATACGTTCACAAAATACTTTACTCTTTTCTTTTGATGTTGCCTGACTCATATCATCATCCAAAATCGCTTTTGAATTTTGAATAATAGTCATGTACTCATTCAATAAAAAATCGTATTTTTCTTGCGTCAGTTTCTCTGCATACGTAAATGATGCAAAAAAACTAAACACAATTATAAGAAACTTAAAGTAAAGTTTCATATATCTTAAGCCTCATCACCCTCTTTCCAAACGTCCTCATAGTCATCACCATCTATCATAAAGCGATAACCAACGTCTAAAGCTAAATATGGAAGAACGTCTGGTGCAATTTCTTGTAATTCACGAACAGTCATTGTTTCAAAATGATCTGTACCGTCTTCAAGTTCTCCACCGTAAATATACCAACTAACATTATCTTCAGTTTCTGTTTTTTTACGAATGCCCACCAACGGATCTTTATTTAATGTTTGAACAGCAACGGCAATGACATCGTCTCCACTGACTTCTATGTAAGCAGACCCAAATTCTTCACATAGAAGCTTTTGTTCTGCAATGAGTTCAGCCAATGCTGAAGTTTGTTGTGGATTTTTAGCCATAATTTAGATAAACAATTAAAATGAATATTGCCTAGCTTATATTAAATTAAAAATTTTCCAATATCACACTTCAAATTAATTAAAATAATGAACATCGATTACATATATTATTTAAATATTCACTCAATAATTTAAACCCCAAAACCATAGGTGTTATTGCTAGACCATTCAAATTATTAAAAAAAGCACCCGAAGGTGCTCTATTTAATCTAGGGATTATATACACTTGTAAATTGTTTATAAATTGAAGATTCAACACCATCCTTATAAACAAATCTTGAAATTACACCTTGGTCTGTATGTATATTAATTGAAATACGATCCGATTTTAGATCTGCCATTAAGTTTTTAGGAACAACAATACTGTTTTTCGAATGACGTAAATTTAAAATTAACTCTTGAGTGGTCTTAGTTTCAGGATTGAAACTATATGATTTCTCATCATTACTAAACGTCACTTTTTGAATGTCATAATATTGATAAATACTATCTAAACTGACTTTAACTTGAAAATTATCTTTCCTCTGATCATTCCAACTTACTGTCATTAAAGGACAAAGCTCGTTATCTGTACACAATGGCAACCCTTTTGTTCCAACATTCTCTTGTGGCAATGTTGTACAGGCACCTAAAAATACCATTCCAGCTAATACCCATATATTTTTATTCATTCAAAATTCCAATATCTTAATTAATACCTAAAAATTTAAATGCTGGCGTTGCCTTTAACGAACTATTTGCTTTGCCTGCATAAGTAATCGTTTGATCTTTGCCTAAATCTAATTTTAGTGGCTGGGTTGCACTAAAGTTAATATCTTTCAAATCAATCCAAAATGTATTAGGAGATACTGCAGATTCGAAAAAGTATAATTTACGCTTATGATCTACTACTGTTCTCCAACGAGTCGAAGATATATTCGGTTCTTCCTCTGTATTCAATCCAAAAGGTACTGAAACATTTCTGATAACGCTAAACACACTTGCTAACGAATGCTCTGGTGTCGCTTTTTTCGGGATGGCATTGATATAAAAAGATGCTCGTGCAAAACGATCTGCAGCTCTATTTGTACCAGGAAGCATTGTAGTTCCCCCAATTTGTTTCCAATATTCATCTAAAGCAAGTTGCTTTTCAAATAATGGAGAATTTGTCATAACTTGATATTTACGGTCATGATGTATTACTTGCTTACCTTTGACATATTCAATAATTGCACTATCGCCAGAAGCATCTGAAATTGATAAATGTAACGTGGTTAATCTCGCTTCCCCAGGGACAGCATCTGAAACAACAATGAAAGGTTCTTTTTCTAAAGCACGAACTGCCTCATCTACAGTTGCGAAATTATCTAGAATATATTGTGCCCATAAAGAAATACTAATTGTAGGTTTATTATTCTTATCTACATTTGGGTATTCCGACTCAACTAACCACAATAAATTAGCAGCTAAACCTTTTTCATTTAACCCATCTGTAGTTGCAATATCATAACCTGTCGTCACCACACTGCCATATTTAGATACCCATTTAATAGATTTTTTCCCTGCTGCCCCATCTCGGCTAACATTGTTTGGCAATACCCATATATTTGAGCCAACATCTGCTTTCCAATCCATTGAACGTGCTGTCATCACATTCTGTTCATCACCTAAATAAACAACACGTGTGCATGCCATTGATAACTCTCCCACAAGCATTAATCCAGCAGTTAATAGTAACTTTTTTTTCAGATCTTTCATTTTTACCCCTTTTTAAATTTTCTAAATCATTTATATATCAATATGCTAGTTATGTTGAAAAATCTAGTATTAATTTTACTTTTAAATAAAAATTTATATATTATGTGAATAATTTCTTTTTCTTTCCCCCTTGCATAAAAAAACCTGACCATTAAACATGCAAGAAGGCAGTTAAATAACGCTTAGCCTATAAATTCGATTAGAAATCCCGATTTATTCGGGATTTTTTTATGATGATTTTCTAATTTTAAGGCTCTAGCTATAATTCCATTAACATCTCTTATTTTTCACATTTCTAATTTTATATACATAAAAAAACACCCCCTGTTATAAGACAGGGGGTGTTTTAGAATTAATGAGCTGGCGATG
>NZ_LWRV01000089.1 GCF_009372215.1 Acinetobacter portensis
ATACTTTTGGAAACACCACCCTTTTCTTTATTGTGTATTGTGCTTGATACTCAAAGTGCCGTAATAATTTCTAATAGATTACTTTTCGATAAATTTATCTTCAATCTAGCGATATATGACAAACTTTAAAAATCATTCATTTTTTAATTTAACTTCACTACATATTGCATAAAAAAGCCTGACGAATCAGGCTTTTTTACATGAACTAAACCATTCTTTATTTAGCATCTGGAAGTGCATAAGCAACTACAGAGTCACCCATTTTGGTACCAAACGATCCGTGACCACCCGCCATGATAACAACGTATTGTTTACCATTTGCTTCGTAAGTCATTGGTGTCGCTTGACCACCCGCAGGAAGACGACCTTTCCAAAGCTCATCACCATTTGTAACGTTGATTGCACGGATATAGTTATCTTGAGTTGCGCCAACAAACATCACGTTACCCGCAGTTGAGATAGAACCACCCAACATTGGAACGCCCATTTTGAATGGAGGTAATGGAATACCCGGCATACTGTCACGAATTGTACCAATACGACGTTTCCAAACTGTTTCGTGTGTATTTAAATCTACACCCGCAACAAAGCCCCAACCTGGTTGTTTACACGGTAAACCAAATGGAGATAAGAACGCGCTAATTTCAACACCGTAAGGCACGCCATACATTGGTTGAACACCCGCTTCAGTACCCGCACCTTTTGCAGTTTTAGGACGGTTTGCATCTTGAGGGATAAGCTTAGACACAAATGGCAAGCCAATTGGGTTCATTACAGCAATTTGACGGTCTGGGTTAACAGACATACCGCCCCATTCGAACACACCTAAGTTACCTGGGAATACCAAAGTACCATTTTCAGATGGTGGCGTATAAATGCCATCGTAGTTCAATTTATGGAAAGATACACGACAGATCAATTGGTCAAACATAGTGGCACCCCACATTTGTTTGTCAGTCAATTTCTCTTTAGGCGCCATATCGAAGTCAGAGAATGGTTGAGTTTTAGAATACCACTCACCTTTCGTTTGAGGACCACGTTTCACAGATTGTGGAACAGGTTTCTCTGTAATTGGCACAATTGCTTTACCATTACGACGATCTAAAACAAAAGCATTACCTGTTTTAGTCAATACATAAATAGCAGGAACAGTTTTGCCATCTTTGTCTTTAATATCAGCCAATGATGGTTGTGACGGTACATCCATATCCCAAAGGTCATGATGCGTTGTTTGGAAGTTCCAAACCAACTTACCTGTAGTCGCATTGATTGCTAACATTGAGTTCGCATAACGCTCGTGCAACTTAGTACGGTTACCACCCCAAATATCAGGAGTACCTACACCTGTTGGAACATATACGATGTCCAATTTAGCGTCATACGCTAAAGGTGCCCAAGCATTTGGTGAGTTTTGAACAAATTTTTGACCTGGAGCAGGAATTTTATTTGGATCTTCCGCACCTGTATCAAATACCCAAAGAAGTTCACCTGTATTTACGTCATAACCACGAATTACACCAGATGGCTCTTCAGTAGAATAGTTATCTGTAGTAGAACCCGCAATAATGATGGTTGTACCTGTTACAACAGGTGGTGATGTTGGGATATAACCACCCGGATACGGATACGGCATATCTTTTTGAAGATCAACTTCACCATTTTTACCAAAGTCTGAACATGGCTTACCTGTTTGTGGGTTTACCGCAACAAGACGACCATCATTCACAGGAAGAATGACTTTCTGAGGACATTCAGCAGATGTTGTTTTCTTTGAAGCTAAGCTAGTTTCGAAGCCAACAGTATTGTTTACGTCAAAATATGAAACACCACGACAAGTTAAATGCTGATACGTATGATCTGCGTTTAACTTAGGATCGTAAGTCCATTTTGCTTTACCTGTTGCAGGATCAAGTGCTGTCAATTTTTGGTGAGTTGTACACATGTACATGTTATCACCGACTTTAATTGGCGTTACCTGATTGGTTGTTTCACCCGAGTCATTTTCAGTTTTGAACTCACCCGTATGATATTCCCAAGCAACTTTCAGGTCTTTTACGTTTTCAGAATTAATTTGAGTTAATGGAGAATAACGTAAACCAGATTGCGTACGACCATAAGCAGGCCAATCGCCATCTGCAATACCCGGAGTCACTTCCGATTTAGCAGGTTGTTTAGTTGATAACTCACCACGGATTTCTTGTGGATCGTTAAAAACTGAATAGACCATAACTGCAATCGTAATTGCCAAAGTACCAGTCAATACTGTTTTAGCTGTTTTCGTATTATCAAAACCACGCGTAACCGCAGGAATTAATAATAAAAGCCCAAATACACCTAAAATGTCTAAACGAGGCGCAAGTGCGAAGAAGTCAGAACCAACTTCCCAAAGCCCCCATACCACTGTACCAAGTACAAGTGCCGAATAAACAATAAGCGCAGTGCTTTTTAATTTTTGCAATAAAATTGCTGTAGCAATGAAGAATATACCTGCAATGATGTAGTACCAAGACCCACCTAGTGTTGCAAGATATACCCCTCCAATCAGCAGTACTAAACCGAAAATAATAGCAACAACGGCTAAAATCGTTTTTAGAACTGAACCTGAAGATGGAGTACTCATATTGACCACCTATTTTAAGATTCTGTTAACGCTCATTTACTTAGGGAGATAAAGATTTAACTTTAAATAAATGAGCACCTTTACAGTTCACAGACCTTAAATATTTACACCATTCAGAGCATGCATAATTTCTTTATGCATCAAAATACTCAATCATTACGTGCAAATATTTATAAGTCTAAAAACTAAAATGCTGTTTGGAATTTAATACCACCAACCCAAGCATTTTCACCATTTTTATATGCGCCTACATGACGAATATATTGAACATTTGGACGAATTGTTAACCAATTTGCCGCATGAATTCCGTAATATATTTCTGCATCGTATTCTTCACTACGACCATCATTTAAGTCGTTGTTCATGTTAATACGAGCTAAACCAACAGCAATCTCATCTTTAGGACGAGCATCCATTGCACCTTTGTAAACAAGACCAATGTTTTGCATATCTGATTTTTCATTGGTTTTAGAATCATGAACCGTTAAGTTCACAAAACCAGTTAAACCACGAGAAGCATCACCTTTATGTGCAGTCAATTGTTGCTTCGCAACAACCCAACCACCTTGATGATGACCTGTTTCACCAGTCGTGCTAGCAATTACATCAGCATCAGCTGTGCTGTAGTAATAACCTGCACGGTATTCACCAGAAAGTTTCTCTGAACCTAATTTAGGAGTCCAAACAACTTCCACAGGAATCATCGCACCTTTAGAACCATCTGTACTTAGGTTGAAACCCTTACCACGTTTAAGGTTTTCAGGGTTATATTCATAAGCACCTACTTGAGCATAAACCTCAGGTGTGATGTTGTATTTCACACGTGCAGCCCATTGTGATACTGGCCAGTTGTACCATTGGTCACCTACCCAGTTACCCACTTGTGAACCACAAAGTGCTAAGTTTTGGAAATCGCAATCGAAGCTATTGAAATCTTCACCTTCGCCAAAACGACCCACTTTAACGTCTAATTTTTGGTCTAAGAATTTTTTCTTAATCCAAAAATCAGTTAAACGCCAAGTTTGACCACGTCCCCACACTTCTTGTGAAGAACTCAAATGACCATCTAAGGCATCTGAAGTTTGAGAAAGTGAGCGACCATTACGTTCTGTTACCGTAATTTGTGCTTCGGTGTCTTTCCAACCTGCAATTTTTTCTAAGTCTAAATGTGCACCAATCGCAAATTGATCTGCGTATTCTGTACCATGACTAGAAGATTTTTTAGCATCAATAAGGTTTGCTAACTCGCCTGTGTAACCAAAGCTGAAGTCGTAACCTTTATTTTGAAGATCTGTTCTTTGACCATTCCAGTCACCAAACATCCACGGACTTTCTGTGCTAAAAGCATCAGCGGCATGTGTCGCTGAAATGCCCAATGTAAGGCTTGCAAATGTGGTTAAAACCAATTTTGAGAGAGGTGAACAATACATAAAATGTACTACCTTTTTCACGTTTTTAGTGTCGTTATGTTACTCCTATTCTTTATTTTTTGCACAACTGTTCATTATTGTTTAAAAAATCAATAGGATATGATTTGTTTAAGAATATCATTTTTATGAATAGCCTTAATAAAGTATACTTTTTAGATCTAAAAAAATGCTCTATTTACATATCTACACATAAAAATTAATCACGTAATTTCTACCTCTATATTTTTTGTTTTCACTAAACCTAATTATGCTTTTATTTGTATTATTTTTATCTTAAAAATAGAAGATGTATAACAACACCCTCTATTTTTCATGAATAAAAATCAACCATACTTTTTCGCAAAATCTTCATCGCTTGTACATAAGTAAATAATGAATTCAATAAATGCGACGATAGATGGAATAAATGTCCAGCAGAATAATAAATAAACAATGCCCCAACCTATTTGTCCTAAATAAAACTTATGAACACCAAATCCACCTAAGAAAAATGCCAGTACAGCAGCAATAATTTTGCTTTTTTCCCCAGCTTGAGTAAAGGTATTACGCTGTCCACCAATCAAGTAAATTTCTACAGCACTTCCTTCTCCTGTTACTTGAAAGTCAACTTGCTGTCCTTTGATGGGTGCAATTTGTTCATTCCAAGAACTACCTGAAAATGAATAACGATTTTGGTCATCGCCACTAATTATTCCAGTATTGTCTTGAATTGAATAATCTAAAATAATGCCTTTCATTGTTGTTCTCTTTGATTGTTTTTCAAACAGATTATAATCACAAAAATGATAAATCACATAAATATTTTCTGATTTAAATTCTTAAAAAGCTCTACTTTTCACTTCACCATTAAAAGTAAGACAATCTTCAACACGTTGCTTTTGAATTGGACTTAATTCATCTATCGAAAACCATTTAAATTCAGAATGTTCTGAACTTAATTGAATATTTGAGTTTTTAGATAGATGACATCTAAATATAAAAGCATGCGAAATTACAGCAGAATGAAAATAGACACCTGACAAATAATCGATGGAAATATCACAACCTAATTCTTCTTTGCATTCACGAATAAGCGCTTCATGGATAGTCTCCCCTATATCTAAACCACCACCAGGTAGCCCCCATGCACAATTGGCATAAGTCGCTTTTAGAAGTAAAACTTCATTGTTTTCATTTAAAATAACAGCATGTGAACTTAATCTATAAAAATCTGTAAATGCCATATTTCAATTTTCACTTAATATTCATTATTTAAATTATGCTTTAAATAATCGCTAAATAAATGACTAGATTTTTATCTTTATAAAATTTATTAAGTATTTTCAAAAAATCTAAGTGAAAATAAAAAAGCATGCCTAAGCATGCTTTTTTCCGTCAAATAATAACTATACGGTTTGATCTTTAACGACAGTTTTAACACCATTATTTTTCACAGAATCTATGCCTTTTTCTCGTGACTGTTCACTCGCATATAACTGACTTGTTCCAATAACCTGATGATTTGCTGCTTTTAAATTGAAATAGGGTTTCCCATTTTTAGCAGTCAGTCTTTCATAGCGTGAATCATCTGTACAATTTTTCTGAACAGATTCAATACCAACTTGAGCCGAAGGTTTAGCTTTATATAATTCACTGGTTAGGATTGTTTCACCATTCCCTGCTTTTAGAACAAAACGATATTGTCCGTCTTTTGCCTGACTAATCTCGAACCATCCTGACATACCACACCTCTTCTAATTGCTCTTATTTATGTGTATTTAAAATATATTGGGTAAATTTTATTCTACTTATATGAAATATAAATGACTTTTAAAAAATAAAAAAGTACTTAACTTAAAAATAAGTACCTATTTCGAATGAACTTTATTAAATTTTTAAGATATTTACATCATAAGAAAGGTAAAACTTACTCAGAAGTTTTACCTTGGATTATTTAGTTTGAACTTATTATTTTTTTCGCATAAATTTCACGTTGCATTTCCAGTACTTCCACACAGAGTTGAACCGTCACTTTTTCTTGCTTTGGTGCATTATCTGTAAGTACATTCAGTAAACATGCCGAAATTTCTTGTCGTAATTCCACAGATCGACCTGTAAGCAGTGACAACTTCAAATGAATATAAGCCTGATTGGGTTCATTATCTCCAATCACATAGTCTTTTTGGCATGTTGCACGACTTTTAATGTCCAAACCTGCTTGAGCATAACCACCGTTAATTAATGCTTTATTTAATGAAAGTAAAAGTGGTTTTACTTCTAAGTTTTCAATATTGTCTGAATATTCAAGATGGATGTGAGGCATAGAAAAATCTTCAAAATGTTTTTATTGTTATATCACGTTCGTTTTCTTGATACAGCCTGAAGCTGTTTATTTGTTTGATTTTTATATATTTCAGGCAAGAAAAAAGCACAGTAAAAATACGGTGCTTTTTTCTTTCAAATACGTTTAAGCTTTTTTCACGTATTCAGATTTCAATTTCATTGCGCCTACACCATCAACTTTACAATCGATATCGTGTCCATCGGCAGCATCTGGTAACAAGCGAATATTTTTTACTTTTGTACCTACTTTCACCACAGATGATGAGCCTTTAATTTTAAGGTCTTTAATCACTGTTACTGTGTCGCCATCTGCAAGTACGTTGCCGTTTGCATCTTTAATAATAGCGTTAGTTTCCGCTTCTGAAGTTTCGCCATCTTTCCATTCATGTGAACATTCAGGACAAATAAGTAGTTCGCCATCTTCGTATGTGTATTCTGATTGGCATTTTGGACAATTAGGTAAAGACATAAAAAATCTCAAGAAAAAAAGACAAAATATAAAAACACACTATAACATTTTTATATTTCGTTGATGTAGCCAAAAGCCATGTTTTAAGTATGGTTTTTATTTCTCAATTGGGTCAGCAATAAAAAAAGCATGCTCAATAGCATGCTTTTTTTTGAATTTTTTATGCAGGTTGTTCTGCATCTAAATCTTCGTCCTCATCATCGTAGACGTAAGCCATACAGCCCCATCCATCGTATTCGCCATTATATTCTGTGCCAATTTTAGTGAACCATTCTTCTAAGTCTACAATATCTGAATAGTCTGGTTCCATGTAAACATAAATGGTAATAAACCATTCGTTACTTTCTTCATCTTGAAACAATGAGATTTTTTGTTCTTCTTGAAGTAAGAATAGTGCGCATTTTTCTGCAAGTTCTTGGCTTTTAAATGCAATTGAGTATTCAATTTCATGTGCAACTGTTAGGTCATCACCATCTTCAGCCATTTGCCAAAGTACGTTGCCGTTGTCATCATCTGGAAATTGTTGATAATCGCGTGACATTGTTTTTCCTTATTTTAAACATATATTTCTATGTTCTAGATTAGCCTATATATGTTTCATTTTGGAGATTTTCTTATTTCAACTTGTAGTTCTTCGTTTAAAACTATCCATCAATTGCTTCCACGCATCCATTGCATATTGAATGTCAGTACTTGATGAACCCACTTTATATTTCATGGTTAAACGTACCGCAGGTTTATTAATATCTTCTTTTTCTCCATCTGTACCCCATGCACACCACACATAACTATATGGATTAAACTTGGCTGCAGGCACAATATAACAACGCTCGATTCCTTTCATACCTGCTAGGTCTCTACTACTGCTATATAACTTTTTATATGTTCCTTCACTTAACCTTTTTAGTCGTGCTATAGCATCTTCTAGTTCGTCCTTAGTATCACCTTTGTCTTTTCTTGCACCTACATCTAAATGTAAAGACATGGGCACAACTTTTGACTCCATTCTATATTCTATGTTTGGATGCGAGTCGGGCTTCATCCACACCACTGGACCGACCGCCATATAGTTTTTATTACTCAATAGGTTTTTATTAGTACTCAGTACTTCTGTTAAAAAGGTTTTTCCACTTTTATATTGGTCTCTACTTACAATGAGTGAAGCAGGCTGCATATTCTGCCGTGTCATAATATATTGATGCCGTTCCGGCACATATATATAGTATTGTGTAGAGTGTAGAGTGTAGAAGTAAAACTGGTATCTAAACTATTTAAAGAATTGGCGATAATTTTATAATGCTGTGCATCATAACGAATAGCCTCATATAAGGCGGTGGTCATATTTAACGGTGGATACATTTTTTTAACGTCCTCATCCGCATAAGTTTGATAACTCTCTCGCCCATAAGCAAGGGCCTTTTCGGAAATTTTATGGTTTTTAAATACATTTATACGTTCATTCACCAACTCATCAAAAGCTTGTTGTGACGTTATAGGGTAAGCAAAAAAACGATTGCCCCAAAATTCACCCTCAATTTGGCTATCATCCACCGTTATGTCTTGTGGAATATCTATTTGGTAATAATGAAAATATAAAGCCTTTGCTGGGTAAATACGCATAGTCTGTTGTTCCTGCGTTTTAGCACAACTTACGTTTACCATACATAAAGCAAATAATATTGTTATCCATTGTGAAGTACATATTGTCATTATTATTTTCTTCTATTAAAAATAAGTTGCAAAGCCTAAAACTTTACAACTTTTAAAAATTAACGATTAAATTCCTGAGCACGAATATTTTTAAATTCGACAATCTTTTCACCTTGTTGAAAATAAACAGATAAATGTTTATCGTTTGGCATATCAATTATAATTTTAACTTTACTTCTATAATCAAAATGTTCTTTAAAAAATTCATAAGGCTGTTTAAAGATAATATTTAATCGTCTCACTTTTTTATCATGAACAAAATCGAAGAGTATTCTTTTAGGAAGTGACTTTATAATTTCTTGATTTACATCTTTTAATACATGAGTATATTCACCATTTATCGTGTTTGTTGCATATGCAATTAACTCCTCTTGACCTTTCAAGGAAAGTGTCCAAGACACTGGTCTAAAATACTCTTCATTATAAGTTTTGGGTAAATCATCTATAAACTTTTTATTATTTTTAAGTATTGCTTGTGGGTATTCTTCACGGGGTTTAATGACACTTCGTGAGCTTAACAACCAAGTATCACGTGCATGTTGCTCCCACTCATAATCAATTGCTTCTGCTTGGTAGGTACCCACTAATTTTTTAGCAACCCCCCACATATATATATACTTTACCCTTTGGTGCTACATTAACAATAATTTCATCATATTTATCGTTAATACGTCCTTTACGACTGGAAAAAACATCTAAGACTTTTTCTTTATTTAATAGTATGTTTAATTCTTTTTTAGGGAGTTCAAATTCCCCCCGCCAAAATTGATTTTCTGTCAAAGAAAACCACATGACTTTTATTTTTGAAGGAATTTCTTTAATACTATTTGAAGAATTTTGTACACCATAACCTAATTGCCCTGTTGTTGCATTGCGTCCACCAAAACGGGTAATAATTTGGTTTTTTTCATTCAATAGTACAGAATGTTGATTATTAAATTCTGAGAAATAACCCGTAGGATATCCGATATATACCCCATATGTTTCAGCATGCGCCATATTTTCACCTATATTTAAAATAAGAATTAAAAAGACTACAAAAGTGAAAATAGATTGTTTTTTCATGTAGAAACGCCCTCTTGATTTTGTATTGGAGTCTCTTGGTACTTATAACCTTTCTCTACCTCTGGTCGCTTGGGGTTACTATAATCTAAATTTCCATCTGCTTTTTTAGTTTTACTTAAAATTGTTCCTCTATTATCAATAGCATCATAAGTTAATGAACTATGAATATAACGATTATAAATTTCCTGCATATCCTCCTCTGAAGGTAGTAACGGAACCTGATGCCCACCTTTTTTATTTGGATAGGCTACCTTCACATATGCCAAAGCGCCTTCATGAAAACGACTTAAATAGTCATTTTTTTTCATTTCATTAAAGCCTTCTTCAAAATCTGTATCATTTAAACGTATGTAATTTGCTTTATCTTTAGCTATTTCATACATTGCATCACAGGTAATAAATTGATAATGATATTCTACCTCCCTAGTCGCATAAATTTTTGTTCCCTGTCCTAAAGTAGGTTTATACTCAATTTGATTGGGTCGATAATAGCCTTTTTTAATAAACCAATTAAAGTCGATATATTCTTTATGATTCATATGTAAACCGAACCATGTATTTATTAATTTTCCCTGTACTCCAGCTTCCCCATCTTCTACATAACCCAAAAAGCGATCTTTCTCTGGATATCTTTCATTATATCCACCACCTATATCCGAATGCGCTCCAGGAAAACTACATTCAAAACCTATACCATCATGAAGTGCGGCATGAATTGGCGTTAATGGGAAATGTTTTCTATAATCATTTTGCGCAGTAATATGCGCAATATAATTAATCTCCTGCGCTATACCAATATCTAAACCACTTTCTTTTACATCGTTATAATGCGCTAATCCATCGGAAGAAACGGTATCATAAATACCCACAAAATTAATTTTGCATACATTCCAATCTTTATATTTTTCCGATTTCACCAAATAACAAAAGTGCCGTGCCCAAGCTGCACCACGGCTAAAGCCATAAACATTCAATATCACTTTTTCTTTAGAAACCCCTTCTAAAATTTTTTCTAATTGAGCTAAAGCACTCTCTACCCTTGTCGTTCTTCCTGATTTCCCCTTTGAAAAACCTAAACCAGCTGTATCATCTTCTTCATCTCTCGTCGTACCAGAACCCTCTATATATAATTTTTTTACATCATCAAACTCTTGCATTGCCATAAATAACAAGGCAATGTTTGAATAATAATTTTCATAACTCACGCTTCCTTCTTTTGCTTTATCTTTATTTTCTCTATATGTAGCAGTATTAAAACGGTTATTTCCTGTGCCATCAAAAAACACATGAACGGTTAATTGTTCAAGTTCCGCATCTGTATAAGTCGCACCTGGAGTCGTAGTTTTGCTTGTTGCTAAAACTTGCTCATCTGGTTTTGCTTCAATTTCCACCATTCTCGCTTTCTCCTTTTTCTTCTTCTAAGTCTTCTTTATCTTCAACATTCTTATCAAAATCTTGTAAAATCTTAACGGTCTTACCTTCAAAGTTCGTATTTACACGGTTAGTAAACCCTTTTTCATCTGTTACCCCTCTAAACACCTGTTCATCATCGCCAATCACAATTTTGTATTTAATACCAACTAAGGGATTTCCTCTCTGATCTAAAATACGAAAAGCTTCATCATGCGAGGCTTGGAATGCAGGCAAATTATAGGTTGTGGTTTTTTGTGGCTCCATTTTATGCTCGCTAGCATATGCAGCCCACGTTCCTTTAGTACCATGCTCTATTCCATTTTTTGTTATTTTTATATAATTACCACCTACATAAAGCAATATTTCCTCTGCAGCGGCAATTTCAACTTTATTTTTCACACTTAAAATTTTGACTTTTTTATCACCTATTATTTCAACATCATCACTTTGTGCAATTAACTCAAGTTTTCCTCGAGCAGCAACCAAACGTGCACCACAATTCTGTGCAAACATAGAAATACCATTCACAACACTCGCAAATAAATTTTTACCACTAACAAGGCTTATGTCTTTTTGTGAGGTGAGTGCAATATGTTCTCTACTTTCTATATGCGTTGTTTTTTCAGAAGTAACCGCAATACCTGCATTTGAACCAATTACAATTTCTTCGGTTTGTACTTCAGGCTGTTTTTTAGTGTTATCACCTTCTATATTTTCTAACTGTTGTTTTAACTCATCACCTGCCAATTCCGCCTCTGCTCTTGGGTCGGCTTTATGTGCCAATGCAGATTGAATTTGCATCTTGTGAAGATCGACTGCATTTTTTAATCGCGTAGTTACCTCTTTAATATCTTTAATATACTTATCTGCTTTTATACGTGCATAAGTTGAAATAATTAACCCTTTCGCTGCACGCACCACCCCATGCCCATCTGTTCTTAACTCAAAACCCTCTCCTCGAAAGTCCTTTCTTCCGCTTGAGTCGGGGATACGGATAATGTGTCCTAGATTCAGCTCACTCGATTGATGGTCACTTTTTAGGTGCAGTTGTAAGTTACCTGGCGTGTCATCCATCACCAATTGATTCGATCCACTGCCTTTAAATTCTTTGGATTTAATACCGCTAAGTGCTTGTTGTGATGGTAAATTCCATACGGGCATGTTGTCGGGATTAGTTAAGCGTCCAGATATAAATGGCATATCAGGATCACCATTAAAGAAGTCAATAATGACTTCATGTCCTATACGTGGAATATGAATCGTGCCGTAGTTATGTCCTGCCCATGCGGTAGATACGCGTAACCAACAGGTGTTGGTTTTATCTCGCTTTTCGGGTTTCTTGTTATTGTATGAATTATGGATGTCATCTTTGTTGGTTCTGTCCCAGTGGAACTTAACTCTTACTCGTCCATATTTATCGGTATAGATTTCTTCGCCTTCGGGTCCAACAACAATTGCAGTTTGTGCTCTGCCTATGGGTTTGTTAATACTGCGTTCTGGGCGGAGTACTTGTTCATCGGGTTGTACTATAAATTCGACTTGGGAGTCGTAGTATTGGTTGCTGTTTTGTTCTTGGCTGATGTCTTGGATGGTGGTTTGGGTTCCTAGCACAATCCAGCCGCCATTCGATTGGCTGTTGGGATGGTTATTCAGCTCAAACTTGAAGCCTGTTTGTAGGCCTTTGAGGTGTCCTTTGCCTTGGGCTCTATAGCCGTGTTGATAAACGCGTTCTATGTATTGTCGTGCTTTGTCTTGTCCGCCTTCTTTGGCATCGAAATAGTCCCCTTGGTTCCATTCGTATATTTCGTTTTCTGCATGCAGGTGTTCCCACATAAATTGTTCTTCTGCAATTTGTTTGAGTTGTGGGGTTTTGAATTGGTAGTCGCCTAGATAGACTTTGCCACTCACCAATTGTTGGGCGGGTTCAAAAAACTCGATGTATTCGGCTTTATTGGGAAAGCGTTGGTTTGGTGGGTAAATGTCTAGCTTTTGGTAGCCTTCGGCTTGCATGGGTTTAAAGGAGGAGTTGTGGTCGGAAATCACGAGGGTGAGTTCGTTGTGGCTGTGTTCGAAGTGGTAGTTTATTCCGTGTTCTTGCATAAGTCGGCTAATGAAGTCAAAGTCGCTCTCTCCATATTGGACTTGGTAGTCAAGTCCTATGAAGTTGCCACTAATGCGGTATTCAACGGGGTATGGATATTTTTGTAATATGTCTTCAAGAATCGTGGTGACTGATTCATCTTGGTAAATACGGTAGTTCGTGGTTTTTGTCAGGAGCCACAGCCATGGTACGAGGGTGATTTTATAGCAGGCATGCCGGTTGCGGACTGGAAGTACTTCGACTTTATTCACCATGCCTCTAAAGTATCTTGCCCCATTGATACTGTTTTGGTAGGTGTGGTCTTGGCTGAAGTTGTTAATTTGGCTCAGTTGGGAGATATCGAGTTTTAAGCCATCTAGGCGCATACAGATCGTAAGTTCTGTACCTATTAAACTTTGCAGGTTTAAGTCTGATGCGGGTGTGCCACTGTTTTTTGCTTGTTCTGGTGAAATATAGCCTTCTAATCCCATATATCCGTGGGCAGGATTACCGTATTCATCTCGTATTTTTACTATCAGTTGGTATTCAAAGAGTTCATTTATTTTTTCTACGCCCGTTAAAGAGTCGAACCAAAAATATGGGGTTCCAAACATACTTACAGGCAAAGCTTCGCCTTTAATTGTGATTTGATGGGTCATTGTTATATTTTCTGCTTACATTTTATTCCTCACTAACTTAATGTGTTTGCTTATAAATGTAAAATACATCACACTTTTCACATTCATTCACAAAAAATCTAAAAAGGTACATTCCCTTTAATTTCAACTTCCTTTCCACTCAAAGGCTGAGTAAAAGCCAAATAACTTGCATGTAATGCCATTCTATTTAATACACTTCGTTCAGGCTCAGGATGATAAATTTTATCGCCTGTAATCGGGTGACCAATATGCATCATATGCACACGCAGTTGATGTGAACGCCCTGTAATTGGTGTCAATAAAACACGCGTAATATCTTCTTCTACATTATATTCCAAGGCTTGATACAGCGTTTTTGCAGATTTCCCTAACTCAAAATGCACCATCTGACGCGGACGATTTTCCCAATCTGTAATTAAAGGAACGTCTACACTTCCCTCACCTTCAAGTTTCCCTTGAACCAAAGCAATATAGTTCTTCGTTACAGTTCTCGCTTGAAACATCTTACTAATAGCAACTTCAGCATCACGATGTTTGGCAAACATTAAAATGCCCGAGGTCGCCATATCTAGACGATGCGTGATTTTCGCATTTGGATATTTCTCCAAAACACGTAAATAAGCACTGTCATGATGTTCAGGTAATCGCCCAGGAACAGACAACAATTCCGCAGGCTTTTCAATCACCACCAAATCATCATCTTCATAGACAATAGAAAGTGGTTCTTGCGGAGGCATATATACAAATTTGTCGTCTAAAGGCATGAAATTACAGCATCGGGAGGAAAAAACGCAAAGTAGCAAGATGCTTTTCGGCTGTCAATCTTTCAGCTATAACTGTTATTAAGCCAATTGAATTGTGGTTTGAGATTTGCCAAGTTCTTTAGCTTTATACATCAATAAATCTGCTTGGTGTGTTGCATCATCTAAGTTTTCAGGAAGATGCTCAAATATACTAATGCCCATACTAAAATCGACACCACATTGAGCTTTTAAACCACTTTCCTCAAACTTTCTACGTAAACGCATGGCATAGTCTTCAGCGCCTTTAGCATCTGTATTTTTAAGAATAATAATAAATTCATCACCGCCCATACGTGCAACAACATCTGAACTTCTTGTAGAATTTTTCAAAACTTGAGCAAATTCTACGAGTACATCATCACCTTTTGTATGTCCCAACGAATCATTTACTTTTTTAAAGCCATCTAGGTCAATTACCCCAACAGCAAAAGTCTGTGAAGATTTATGTGATTTACGTCGAATATCATCATATTGCATTTGAAATGCACGGGAATTGCTTAAAGCCGTTAAACTATCTTTCATTGCCATTTTGGTCATTTCAATTAAATTGCTACGAACCTTAAACAGCAAAACAGCCACAACACTAAAAAAGGCTAAACGCACAAATGCATTCCAATACGGTGTAAAAGACTGTGTATATTGATGTCCCGAACCAAAGTCTGCATATAACCACGTACAACCTGCTGCTAATATTGTGAATATGGTAACTTTGGGTGTGTCGTACCAAGCTGCAATAGAGACAGGAATTAAATAAAAAACAGCAAAGGAGTATTCATAACCTGTTGCAAGGTCAATCCATCCCATAACAAGTATGGATAAAATGATAATAAGTCGTCGAGTGAATGCGCGCCCTGAAAGCATTCTTTCAAGCTTAGTCATCATTACGCATCTCCTGACGTCTTAGAATTAGATTTTTACACCCTTATTTTTATCATAAATAATTGATAATAATCAAAAGTATTTCATCGTATAGTTGGTGTTCTCTTCATATCCGTCAGCCTCTAAACTTGATAAAAATGAACACTCAATTTTATTTATTTTTATCAAATGCGAATTTATTATAAATATACTTTTGGATTATTTTTTATTCAGCTTATTGGTCAAATCAATATTAAAAGTGCACCACAGTAAGGCTTTTAACCATATAGTAAATTTATTACGCTTTTACATATAAATAATTCGTTTTTATTCATATATATAACTTCATTTTTTAATATATCTATTCCATTTTTTCATATTTTTATTAATCACAATATCTCATTAAGATCGAGAAAATTTCAAAAATACTGGAAATAGAGATGCTTAATACAACTCATCTTAATTTAAAAAATTTAGCTTTGTCTGTGGGAATTCTAAGCTCAGCACTTTTAGTTGGCTGTGGCAACAACGCACAACAAAACACTGAAACTAAAGCAGATGCATCTGCTCCTACGACATCTGCAGAATTACCAAAAGAAGTGCGTTTTGCATGGGGTGGTGGTCCTCGTGTTTGGGTTTTAGGTAAAGCAGATGGTGATTTTGAAAAAGCACTAGGTACTAAAATCAAATGGGTTGAATTTGCTTCAGGTGCAGACGTAATTAACTATTTCGCTGCAAATGAAATTGATATTGCACGTTTTGGCTCAAGCCCAGCCGTTGCAGGCATCACACGTGGATTACCAATTGAAGTCATTGGTTTAGAAGGTCTTATTTCTAGCGCAGAACGCTTAATCGTTCGTCCTGAAATTAAAGGCTTACAAGACTTAGTCGGTAAAAAAGTGGCTTTCCCTGCAAACTCAACAGCGCAATATGCTTTAGAACAAGCCTTAGCATTGGAAAAAATTGATAAATCAAAAATTCAATTATTACCACTTAAACCTGCTGAAATTGTATCGGCATGGACACGTGGTGACATCGATGCTGCCTATGTTTGGGGACCATTTACTCAACAGCTAGAAAAACAAGGTGGTAAAGAAATTTACCGTACAACAACGCTCAATGAACAAGGTATTTTAGTTTATAACAACTTTGCTGTTCGCAAAGAATTTGCTGAGAAACATCCTGATCTTGTAATTAAGTTCTTAAAAGCTTATCAAGAACAAGTAGATGAATATAAACAAGACCCTAAAGCTGCTTCTGAAAAAATTTCTAAATACTTAAGTCTTCCATATGAACAAGTTGAAACAACACTTGCAGGTATTGACTATATTCCATTGAAAGATCAAGCAACTGAGAAATACTTAGGTGCTACACCAAATGATGAAAATTCAGGTATTGCCAAAGCAGCACTCGATATTTCTAAGTTTTTAGTTGGGATTGGCGAGTTAAAACAGTCCGATGTACCTAAGAGCTATGCGCCAAACATCAACAGCAAATACCTTATTGAAGCGACAAAATAAGGTTATAGGATGATTCAGTTGAACCCGTTTAAAGCAAAAGTGATCAGTGCATTGTCACTCATCACTTTTGTATTTCTTTGGCAACTTGCGTGTACATTCAAACTTGTGTCACCCATTTTATTGCCCTCTCCACTTCAAATTGTAGATACAGTTTTAGATTTATTCCAAAACGGTTACCGAGATGCTCCGTTTTATCAACACATTCTAGTGAGTACGGCTCGTGCATTTTTTGCATTTTTCGTGGCCATCATTATTGGTGTTCCTTTAGGTTTATTGATGGGTCGTAGTCCTGTACTGAATGCTATTTTAGATCCTTTCGTACAATTCTTACGCCCAATTCCTAAAATTGCCCTTATTCCACTTGTTGTTGTTTGGCTTGGTATTGGCGAAGAATCTAAATTCTTCCTTATTTTTATTGCCACATTTTTAAGTGTCATTGTAGGTGCAACAGCCGCAAGTCAAAACGTGTCACATGGTCTTATTCAAGCTGCACAAACAATGGGCTTAGGTAAAACATCAATTTTATTTCGTGTGATTTTACCGTCTTCACTTCCTGAAATTTTTACCACAATTCGCTTGTCTATTGGTATTGGCTGGACATCACTTATTGCAGCTGAAATGGTTGCAGCAACTTCAGGTTTAGGTTGGATGATCATTAATGCAGGTTCTTATTTAAGAACTGATGTGGTGATTGTTGGCATTATTTTACTTGGCACAATTGGCTTTATTTTAGATTGGCTGATTGTGAAAGCACAACAAAAATGGGCACCTTGGACAGGAAAAGCATAATGACTCAATCATTTATTCAGCTGAATAATGTTCAAAAAACATTTAAGCAAAACAAAACAGAAAACACCGTTCTTGAAGATATCAATTTACAGATTTCTGAAGGTCAATTCGTTTGCTTACTTGGGCCATCAGGTTGCGGTAAATCGACTATTTTGAATTTGCTTGCTGGTTTTGAACACCCGACCCAAGGCAATATTTTTGTCGATGGTCAAAGCATTTCAGGTCCGGGAATTGACCGCGCTGTTGTATTCCAACAAGCACAACTTTTCCCATGGCTAACGGTGAAAGAAAACATTCAATTTCCACTGAAACAATCAAAAGCAGATGCAAAACATATTACGGAACAAACCGAATATTATCTTGAAAAAACAGGTTTAAAGAAGTTTGAAAATCACCGTATTTGGCAAATTTCAGGTGGCATGAAACAACGTGTTGCCCTTGCCCGTGCATGGGTGATGAAACCTAAAATTCTGCTCATGGATGAACCTTTTGGCGCACTCGATGCACAAACACGAATTCTGATGCAGGAAACATTAACCAAACTTTGGCAAGACAATAAAACCACCGTTTTGTTTGTCACTCACGATATCGATGAATCACTACTTTTGGCAGATCGCATTATTTTAATGGCGGGACACCCTGGGCGTATTGCAGAAGATATTCAAGTCAATTTGCCACGTGCTCGTACTATTGAAAACATTACGCCACAGCAAGAATTTATTGAAACCAAAAAACATATTTTAGAAATCATGCGTAAAGAAGTAAGTCGCATGATTGATTACGTACACTAAGACCACAGGACACTGCTATGTTATTAAGTCATTTACCACGCGTTAAACTTGTTCACGCGCCTACTCCTCTTGAGTTTTTACCAAACCTAACTAAAGCGTTAGGTGGTCCTGAAATTTATATTAAACGTGACGATGCAACTGGTCTTGCAACAGGTGGTAACAAAACACGTAAATTAGAGTTCTTAATTGGCGATGCAATTGCAAAAGGTGCGACACACGTACTGACTCAAGGTGCAACTCAATCTAACCACGTCCGTCAAACCATTGCTGCTGCAAACAAATTTGGCTTAAAAGCATCTGTTATTTTAGAGCAACGTGTTGGCGATGGCGCTTCTGAATACTACAACAACGGTAATTTACTGCTTGATGAAATTTTAGGTGCAACATCTATTGAAGTTGTTTCAGGTGGCACAGACATGGCTGCGGCTTTAGAAGCAAAAGCCAAAGAACTAGAAGCACAAGGTGAACGCCCTTATATCATTCCAGGCGGTGGTTCAAATGCTATTGGTGCTTTAGGTTATGTATCTACAGCAATTGAACTCATCAACCAACTCAACCAAATTCAACTTGTACCAACTCACCTTGTACATGCAACAGGCAGTACAGGTACTCAAGCAGGTTTATTGGCAGGCATTGCAGCAACAAACTCAAACCTACCTGTTTTAGGTATTTCAGTTCGTGCTGAAAAATCTAAACAAGAAGAAAATGTCTATAAACTTGCACGCGCAACTTTAGAACATTTAGGTTTAAATGCAGACTTAGTTGCACGTGAAAAAGTTTTAGCAAACAGCGACTATGTAGGCGATGGCTACGGCATTCCAACAGATAGTATGGTCGAAGCTGTAGAACTACTTGCTCGCACAGAAGGTATTTTGCTTGACCCTGTTTACTCAGGTAAAGGTTTTGCAGGCTTAGTGGGTCTTATTCGCCAAGGTCATTTCACTAAAGATGACAAAGTGATTTTCCTTCATACAGGTGGTTCAGTTGGTCTATTTGGCTACCGTTCTACTTTCTCAAACCAAGATGCATACCGTTTGTAAGATGACTGATTTTTCAGAACTTCCTACATTAGGTATATTGGGTGGCATGGGGCCAGGTGCAGCAGTTGATTTTCAACAGCGCCTGCTCGATGCAAGCCCTGCAACGAAAGATCAGGAGCATATTCCAACAATTGTTTGGAATCATGGGGGAATTCCTGACCGACAACTTGCTTTAAAAAAACGTGGTGAAAGCCCGCTCAATGCAATGCTACATGGTTTAAAAATTTTAGAACGCAGTGGCGTATCTAAAATCGCTATTCCTTGTAACACGGCGCATTTTTGGCACGCAGATTTACAACAGCAAACTGCGCTTGAAATCTTAAATATGGTTGAAATTACCGTACAACAGATTTTAAAAAGCTATAAAACTGGCGATAAAGTTGGAATTTTAGCAACCAAAGGCGCACTTTCAACTGAGTTATATCAGCGTGAATTGAGCAAATATGACATTCCTTTTGTCATCAATTCTGACCAAGAAATTGAAGAAGAATTTATGCCTGCTGTTTATGCGGTAAAACGTAATGAAGCGGAAAAAGCAGGTGTTGTTTTTCAAGATTTAAGTCAGCGTTTAATAGACCAAGGTGCAAACTCGATTATTTTGGCGTGTACAGAAATTCCTTTAGGATTACATGCAATCAACTCACCCATTTTAAATGTATGTTTTGATACTACACAAATTTTGGCAGATGCTTGTGTTGCTTGGTACTACCAAAAATAAATTCTAAAAAGGTTTATTCAAAAGCTCTCATCCGTGAGGGCTTTTATTTAATTACTTAATTTGAAGAGAGTTTGATGAGTTTAGAATGGTCAATTGAAAAATTATTTTTGTATTTTATTCTGAAAATTTTTTAGGGTGTTGGGAAAAACAGTGTTTGTTTACTTCAACTATCATGACTTTGTAAATTATGATCTTATAGCCTATAAACTTGTGATCTATAGCGTCCTAAGTCGAATCGAGACCTTTTGGGTAAGTACTGCACTCGCGTTTTGCGCCGCTCACAGCATGCTACTCTTTTCGATTCCCGTCACACCCTTGAGATATATAGTAGCCAAAGGTGCTTGAAATAAATTTCCTAAGATGCGCTATTTTTTTTAATTCATAAAAAATATTTTCACCAATTATTAAATAATAGAAAATATTTCCCAATAAGCATCAAATTAAGATTTTTCTATCTGTTTAATGATGCTTATTCAGGAATTTTTACACTCTACATTTACATATATTGAATGAAGATTTTTTGTAGAAAATCAATCTTATTCATTTTTTAAGAAATTGTACTTTGTACCCATGTTGCAATAAACCACCACAAGCTTATAGCCGACATACCACAGAGTAAATTTGCCAAAATTTTCTGCATTTTACTTAATGAAGACTGATAAATTTTAATATTGATTACATAAGCAAGTCCGGCAAAAGCTCCACCAATTGCCCCACCAACTAAAATAAGTAAAAGTGACCAACCTGCAAGTAAATGCGCTTTTTTGGGTAAAGGTGCTTTTTCTAAAGTTTCTACATTTTCCATTTTTATCTACTATTTTCGTTAAAATATACTGAATTGTTAAAAGCCAAATACACTTTTTACAAAGCAATTTTTAAGCCATTTATTTAATTTCTCTTTAGATGATACGTACAAATTTAATCTACAAGTAATTCATCAAAGTCTTTAATTTTAGATAAATAAATGGGGGCTAAACTTACTTTAGACCATGTTTCTTTAAAACGTGGATTTTCTTCATCATCTTCATTCATATTTTTACGATAAAGCTTTTTTCCTGTTAATAAATTAACACTCGTTTCGCTTGAAATATAAGGACCATGATTACTTGAGTTTTCATAACCAATTAAGCGCATATCATTATTTTCTAGTCTAAAACTATAGCCCCACCATCCATAACGACCATGTCCATAATTTACAAAAAGTTTATTTTTAGCAATTTCTACACTCAGCTCGGGTGCAAAATACACCCCACCATCTTCATTTTCAGATGAAAAACTACTGAGGTTTTGCACTACTTTTTTATAGCTACCATTTTGATTCAAAAATACCAAAATTCCACGGCGGTTTCGGTCAAGTCTTCCTCTATATTCATCATCAATCCATTGCTTTGAGTCTGTTCCTTTCACAATAAGAACCAAGTCTTTTTGACCGTCTTTGTTTAAATCGCCTTCTATGGCTTCAAATAAGGTATAGCTTTGGGGAATATAGGCTTTGTATTTAATTTTATCTTTTTGAAGTTTAATTTCTTCGGGACTAAGCGTTTGCTGTTTTTGCTGAGATGTTTCTGCAAATGCCATTTGTCCTGCAAAAATAGCAGATGAAATTAAAATGCCTGCTGTAATTTTTATCATTAAAATTCTTTCAATATACCAAGTCAATTTAATATAAATAAAACCCACACTTTGGTGGGTTTCAATATGTAGTTTATTTATAAATTACAACACTTTTCACAAGCTTCAACTTTCTCTCTTGGCCAATTCATTCTTGCACGTTTATAGGCAAGCTCGAAATTTGCAAAATACCCTATCAGTATTTGATCTTGAAACTTAGGTAAATCTTCACAACCTGTTGTTCCATTATGTATTTTATTTACGCCATTTGCAGCAGGTTTTTCATCGACTATAAATTTTATCATTTGCATTTTTAGCCCCCAAAACTTAAAAAGTTCAAATACGAACAAATAGATACAAATCCCATAAAATAATTATGGTTTTATTAATCACACACTAAAAATATGCCTTTTATGCATAAAAATCAAACACTATTTCGGCTGTTTTTTAAACGGCTTGGTCTTTTTGATTTTGAGTGATTAAGCCTCAAATAAATTGTATTTTTCTACGTTTATTCATATTAAGTTATCGGTTCATGTTCAATATTGGTCTTTTTATTTCGGAACCATCTTACTGCAAATATAGCCAGTACAATGATAAGAATAACCACCAATACAGGCACAAGGAATGACAAAATTGACAATAGAATTGCGCCAATCCATTCGCCTGTTGAAACCAATGGATTTGCCACACCTCCTGTTGTTGCGGTAGATACGCCACGAACCGCTACGGTACTCATTTGTACTGCGCCTGCCGTTCCACCACCAACAATTATTGCCGATGCCCAACTTGCGAACTGTGACATTTCACCTGAACTGACTGCCATTGTGGTAAGTGTGCCTGCAATCATGGCTGCGGGGGTTGCTATGCTGTCTAGCATGTTGTCTACCCACGGTATGTAGTAAGCGGCTATTTCACAGACTGTTGCAACTGCAAGTGCGATACATACCGATGGCATTGCGAGCCATTCGAAGCCTTTCATGGGTTCGAACCATCCTACAAGTGATGCAATGCTCATAACTAATAGTGGTACGAATACGCGAAATCCGCATGCTGCGCTAAGTCCAATGCCTATACATAAGCCGAGTATGGTTTCCATGTGGTGTTCCTTTGTTTTTATTTTGCTGTTGTTATACGTTATCAAAAAAGCCCCATCGGGTGATAGGGCTTTTATTTAAAACAGTGAGTGCTGTTTTATGTGTGTTGCTTAGGTGTTCTTATTGTTAAATTGAACGCCATGGCATTTGGTACACGGGGGTAATCGGTCTGTACCAATTTCTAAGTAGGTGCGGTGTCCGCATTGCACACAAAAATAGAAGCCTGTGCCAGGTTTTTGACCAGCTTGAACCATTTTTGCTCTCCTTGTTTTTAGAAATGGTGTGACCACTATAACCGAACAATTATGATTTTTAATTAGCCATTTAGTCTAATGATGATGTCAGAAAGGCGAAGGAGTTAAAAATCTAACTTTTTAAATAATTCAGCATGCTCTCTATAAATTTCTGCTTGCCAACGACTATTCCATTTCCAATCAGAATTTCTTGGATTTTTTTTTGAGCAATTTAAACAATTTATATTTTTAAATCCTGTACCCTCAATACCATCAACACCTCCATATACAGTATCTAACACCCATCCTCCACCTGTATATCCCTCTTCTAAACAATGAATAATTTTCATTGTTGCCGATGGGATACCTACCATTTGGGCAGGAACTCCTAAAGCAGAGGAATTAAATACCAATAAATTTTCACAATCTCTCAAAATCCGCTCTGGATTATAATCCTCTATTCCCTGCTTAATTATGCGCCCAAATTCATTTTCAGAATCTTCATAATCAAATCCTAAATTTTTAGCTAGACTCCTAAAAATCTCAAGCTCCTCTTCAGGAGTTAAATCATATTCACTTATTGAAGATGTATATCTTTCTTTTGTTTTTTCAAGATTTTGTATCATCCAACATTTTAATTCCTCTTTTGTAATGCAACTTAACATTTCAATTGCACTATCAATATGATGAACTGTATCTATTGAATACACCTTAAGCTGTACGAATAAATGTAAAAAAAGTATATAAACTCTCTCCTCTTTAGAATTAAGTGCAATTTTCAAACCTAAATCAATACAATAACTCATCCAATTTTCTAAGACATCCACAGCTTCAGCTTGACTTTCATCACGTAGTTTGTAGATAAGAATTGAAATTGAAGTGCCTAATTTTGGAAAAATATCTAAAAAGACATTTGGATTTTCTTGTTTAATAGAATTGTTCACTAATCGAATTGTTTTAACTAAATTTAAAGTCAATTTTAATGAAAATTTTGCTCTAACTGAGTCTACTACCCAAGCTGCTAATGGATTGTCTTTGGTGAGCTTAGACGAAATAAATTGATGATAATCTACTTGAATCTGTTTTCTTAAAAGCCAACTACGGAATAGTAATATCGAGTAAAGTTGAAAATATTTATTAAATTTATTATGCCTAACCAAGAATAAAATTTGCTGATAAATATCGAAACTTGATTCATAATATTCTTCAGACATTACACCTAATTGCTGTTCACAAATTTTTTCAGCATATAATCCTGCATAAAATCTTAGCTCATTTTTTTCTGTTTGAGCAGGAAAAATTTTGTGTATGAGCTCAAGTAGTTCATCAAATTTTTTTTCTGTATATAATCTTTCAAACTGAGTCATATATGCATGAAAACTTTGAGTTTTAGCTTGCTCTAACCAACTTTGAACTGTTTGATCCGTAGATGTCTGAAAAATATCTGAATAATTAATTTTTCGTAATGCACTTAAACGTAGCCAATCAATATTAATATTAATCGCTTTACCAAGCTCTTTTACATTATCTCGTTGAAGAATATTAGATGTAAGTAAATGAATAGTTATTGAATCTTGTTCTTTAACTAATGCTTCTTTCATCCTTTTCCGCAATTCATCATCATCTTGCAAGCTATGCCAATATACAACCTCTTTAGTAACGTCGACGACGAATAGAATGACAGCTATTTCCACATGAGACATATAATATTGCAAACGCTCTAAGGAAAGGCTAAATGAAACCTTTTTTCCATCTTCAATTAAAGTAACCGTCTTCTGACCTTTAATTTGTGCTTTAAATATTAATCCTGTGGCTTTATCTTGGGGAGTTATTATTTCTATTTCTGCATCAATACCATAATCTTCCTGATCCTCTTGCGAACGTAAAGACCAATTATCAGGCAAAGAAAAAGCAAAAATACGCCCCGCTCTTCTACCAATTTCTTTTGCATTCATTTTTTATTTCCCAAGAAAAAACCCCACTCAACAGTAGGGTGTTTTTATAACAATATCAATAACTTTACCTTTATAAAAGGAGGGAGTTCCCCTCTTTCCCTTGCGCCATATATGGCTCAGGGTTAGGGGAGATTCTTAAACATTCCCTTCCAAGAAATCCTGCGCAAAGCGTTGCAACACCCCACCCGCTTCATACACATGAACTTCTTCTTCCGTATCTAAACGACACGTTACAGGAATTTCCAAAATTTCATTCAAACCATCCACCGTGGCACGTTCCACCACCAAAGTTAAAGTCGAACGAGGTGCAATATTCCCCATAACGCTATACAACTCCGTACCATCCAACTTCAACGTTTTACGGTCAATTCCTGCTTTAAACTCAAGCGGTAACACACCCATACCTACCAAATTGGTACGGTGAATACGCTCAAAACCTTCAGCAACAATCGCTTCAACACCTGCAAGGCGAACACCTTTAGCCGCCCAATCACGACTAGAACCTTGTCCGTAATCTTTCCCTGCAATAATAATCAAAGGCTGTTTACGGTTCATGTAGGTTTCAATCGCTTCCCACATGCGCATCACTTCGCCTTCAGGCTCAACACGTGCTTTCGAACCTTGCTTAATTGTGCCGTCCGAACGAACCACCATCTCATTAAACAACTTCGGATTGGCAAAAGTCGCACGTTGCGTGGTTAAATGATCGCCTCGGTGCGTTGCATAAGAGTTAAAATCTTCCTCAGGCACGCCCATCTTTTTCAAATATTCACCCGAAGCACTGTCTAAAACAATCGCATTCGATGGAGATAAATGATCTGTGGTGATGTTATCGCCCAAAATAGCCAACGGACGCATTTGGCTTAAAGTACGTGGTGCAGCCAAAGCCCCTTCCCAATATGGCGGACGACGAATATAAGTACTTTGCGCACGCCAATCATATAAAGGACTTGCCGATTTTTCATTGACACCCAAATCGAACATTGGAATATAAATTTTCTTAAATTGTTCAGGTTTCACCGCTACTTTTACAAGCGCATCAATTTCTTCATCAGACGGCCAAATATCTTTTAAATAAATTGGATTGCCATCTTTATCGTTTCCTAACGCATCTTTTTCAATGTCAAAACGAATGGTTCCCGCAATGGCATAAGCAACAACTAATGGCGGAGATGCTAAAAATGCTTGCTTCGCATAAGGATGAATTCGACCATCAAAGTTACGGTTGCCCGAAAGTACCGCAGTTGCGTATAAATCTCGGTCTATAATTTCTTGTTGGATTTTAGGATCTAACGCACCCGACATACCGTTACACGTGGTACATGCATACGCCACAATGCCAAAACCAAGTTGTTCTAAATCTTTTAAAACACCTGCTTCTTCTAAATATAAAGCCGCAGCTTTTGATCCTGGTGCAAAAGATG
Source organism: Acinetobacter portensis (assembly GCF_009372215.1). GTDB lineage: Bacteria > Pseudomonadota > Gammaproteobacteria > Pseudomonadales > Moraxellaceae > Acinetobacter > Acinetobacter portensis. The sequence continues at coordinate 26,608 of NZ_LWRV01000089.1, forward strand.
ATTTCACCCAAGGTTTACGCACTAAACCAAGTTCATTGGCTTTACGTGCAAGTAAGCCTGCTGCAACGGTGTTTCGTGGGTTAGATGTATTGGTACAAGACGTAATGGCAGCAATAATGACCGCACCATCAGGCATTAAACCATCGGTACGATTTTCGACAACGCCTGCAATGCCTTTGGCTTTTAAGTCTGCTGTTGAAACACGTGCATGCGGATTCGATGGCCCTGCAATGTTTCGTGTAACAGTCGATAAATCGAAACGAAGCACACGTGGATATTCCGCGCCTGTCATATCGCTCGCCCAAAGACCAATTTCTTTGGCATAAGTTTCAACAAGCTTCACTTGTTCAGGCTCACGACCTGTAAGCGTTAAATAATCAATGGTGTTTTGATCGATATAGAACATTGCCGCAGTTGCGCCATATTCAGGAGTCATATTTGAAATAGTCGCTCGATCACCCACAGACATGCTATCTGCACCTTCGCCAAAGAATTCTAAATATGCACCAACTACACGTTCTTTACGCAAGAACTCAGTCAATGCCAATACGATATCTGTTGCGGTAATGCCTGCTTGGCGTTGTCCTACAAGTTCTACCCCAATAATGTCAGGTAAACGCATCCAAGATGCACGACCAAGCATCACGTTTTCAGCTTCTAAACCACCAACACCAATTGAAATAACGCCCAATGCATCTGTATGTGGTGTGTGTGAATCTGTACCTACACAAGTATCTGGATATGCAACGCCACCACGGTTTTGAATGACAGGTGACATTTTTTCTAAATTAATTTGATGCATGATGCCGTTCCCCGCAGGAATCACATCTACATTTTCAAATGCGGTTTTTGTCCATTCAATAAAGTGAAAACGGTCTTCATTTCGACGGTCTTCCACCGCACGGTTTTTCTCGAAAGCATCTGGGTCGAAACCGCCATATTCCACAGCCAAAGAGTGATCGACAATAAGTTGTGTCGGCACAACAGGATTGACTTTAGATGGATCGCCACCTTGTTCCGCAATGGCATCTCGCAAGCCTGCTAAATCGACCAAAGCCGTTTGTCCTAAAATATCGTGGCACACCACACGTGCAGGATACCAAGGGAAATCATGATCTTGTTTACGGTAAATGAGTTCTTTTAAAGATTGCTCTAAAATTTCAGAGTCACAACGACGAACCAATTGTTCTGCAAGAACTTTTGATGTGTATGGAAGTTTTTCATATGCGCCTTGCTGAATATTCTCTACGGCTTCACGTACATCAAAATATTCTAGCTGGGTGCCTTGCAGTGGTTTACGGAAGTTGTTATTCATAGCTTACCTGCCTTCAATTCAATCTTTTATCAACTTTTGTTGTTGCTTGTTTTTCATTCCATCGAAGGCATAGTACACTGTCAAAACACCATTTCCCAAATTTGTTATTTTTCATAAAGTTAGGTCTAAAAATCTGCGTTTTTCTATTATTTTCTAAGTTCATGACAAGAATAGACATGTTAAATGTGATTTTTTTCAAAAAATAGCGGAAAATAGACCTCATTCTTTAGTATTAGATACTGTTGTAGAGATTAAAAAATGAGCGTACTGACATTCTCCTCTTTCACTTTAAACGGTGTAGATGCACAAAAATTCCTTCAAGGTCAGGTGACATTGAATGCAGAAAAATTGGCTGAAGGTACAACACGATACACAGGAATTTGTAATTTAAAAGGTCGTATTCAATTTGGCTTTTGGTTAAAGAAAAATACATCTGAAAGCTTTGATATCATCACCACGACAGATTTAGCCGAAGAACTTTCTAAACATATTAAAAAGTTTGGTGCTTTTTCTAAAATGAAACTTGAAGATACAGGTGTGGTTTACCCAAGTATTGAGGGAAATCACACTGTATTTGCTACAGCAGAAACAGATGTGATTGCTTGGCAATTACAAGCCATTGAATCGGGTCAAGCATGGATTGAAACAGCAACTTCTGCTCTATTTCAACCGCAAGAAATGCGTTTACATCAACGTGAAGGTGTTCATTACGACAAAGGTTGTTATTTGGGTCAAGAAATTGTGGCGCGTCTTTGGTTTAAGGCAAAACCAAAAAGTTGGTTACATTTGGTTCAAGGTACGGGCGATGTTCCTGCATCTGCGACTCAACTTAGCCCAAACACAACTGTAGTAAACAGCATTGGTGTAGATGGTGGTTATAAAGCGTTGGTAATTGCAAAGCCTGAGGTTTTAGTTGAATTAGGTTTAACTGTTTTAGACCTGCCTGAAGCATTAAATGGTGATGTTGCACGTCCTCAGTCATAAGCCTAAATGTTTCAAAATATGTAGAAAAATCAAACCTCCTTGCAAAAGGAGGTTTTTTTTGCCTTATTTTTCAAGGGCTGTTATTAATTCTTGTACATTGGACACAATGTAAAAACATTTAAGCTAAACATACGCTAAGAAACATAACATTAATAATCTTTTAAGTTTTTCGCATTAATTTAACTTGGTAGATATCTCTAAAGTAATTCTTCACTGAATACTTTTTATTATTCATTTTTATTTAAACGCTATACCCTCTTTTTATATCAAATACTTAGCTTGGATATTTGTCGTTAATTTAAGGTTTTTAATTTTATGAAAAAAATACTTCTAGCAAGTTTAATCGCTGTTTCATCACAATTTGCACTTGCAGCCAACGCTCCACAAGTAGACCCTGCATTTGCTAAAATTGAAACATTAGTAAAAGCTAAGAATTTTAATGATGCATATAAAGAATTAGACAAACTTGCTCAAACAGGTAATGCACAAGCAATTTATGATCTTGCTTTCTTAACTCAAGCAGGTCAAGGCACAACAAAAAATGATGCTAAAGCACTTGAGCTATTCAAACAATCTGCCGATAAAGGCTACCCAACTGCAAACTATCTATTAGGTAAAACTTATCTTTCAGGTGGTTTAGGCGTTAAGCCAGAACCAAACACAGCAAAAAGCTACTTAGAAAAAGCAGCTAAACAAGGTATTGAAGAAGCGAATGTAGACTTAGCTGCTCTTTATTTTGGTGAAAATAAAGATGCTTCAACAAAGAAAGCACTTAAACTGATTGATCCACTTGTGAAAAAAGGCAATCCGCAAGCCGTTCATCTTCGTGCTTTATACGACATCAATACAGGTCTGAAAGAAAAGAAAGAGGCAACTGTGAAAGCAGGTTTAAATAGCATTCAAGCACTTGCTCAAAAAGGTTATGTGCCTGCACTTATGGAAGTAGGTAACATTTTAGCGACAGGTAAATTGGTTCAACAAAATCTACCTGAAGCGAAAAAAATCTTTGGTATGCTTGCAGAGAAAAATGTACCTCATGCTAAAGAAGCTTTAGATGCAGTAACAAATTTAATGGCTCAACAAACTAAAGCGCCTGCTACACCAAAGAAATAATAGACGAAACTTAATTGTTTCCATTCTTTGAGTTAAAAAAAACCCTTAAACGATTTTAGTTTAAGGGTTTTTTATTGATGAATAATCGATTAGAAACCATGAAATAGTTTATTCATATCCTTCGTCACATAATCTTTAAAATGGTAAGCACGTGCATGTTTTGCATCAAATTTTACAATTAAATCATCTTTTTGAAAAACATAAACACGATCTTCAGAACTCACCAAATAATCTTTGCCTAGTATTTTTAATAAAGCATCAATTTTATCTTCATCTGCGATACTTTCATCGGCATTAATTTTATCGTAGCTGCGTTTAATACCTTTGATAAACATCTTAAAAACTCACTTCTTCACTTATATTTACAATGCTAAGTTTAACTTAAAGCACTAGATTTACACGACCAAAAACAAGAAAGATCTGTAATTTTAATTTAAGACCACCACATCGCAATTAAACCACTCATTACAATGAAACCCACAATGGTACTCATGAGTAACGGTGTTAATGTTTTTTCACTTAAACCATAAGCTTGTCCCAACATGGCGAAAATTGTTGGCATAGGTAAAGATGCAATAATAGTTCCTGTATATATCATTTCTTGGCTTACATCTGTTAAATACGTCAGACCTAAAAAGACCAATAATGGGAAAATAAGATTGCTTGAAATAACCAAATAAACACTTTGAAGATTCACATATTTCAGGCTTAAACCCACAATACCACCACCAATTGCAAATAATGCCAATGGTGATGCTGTTTGCCCAAGCATTAATAAAACCTGATCAAGCTGATGTGGAATTTTAATTTTAAACGCAGCGAAAATAATACCAAATACAACCCCCATAAAAATGGGATTTTTCACTAAAGTCAGTACGGTATTTTTAATAATGGCGAATAAATTTACATTGCCACTCTTCTTCATATTGAGTTCAGCTAAAACCAGAACAGCAGGAATTAAGAATACACTTTCAATAATCACAACAAGCGATATATAAGTCATCGCCTTTTGCCCCATTAACAAGGTCAATACTGCTGCACCAATTAAACCCGTATTCGACATGGATGCGCCCAAAGACAATACGGCGGTTTCAGATTTAGTATTTTTAAAATAATGAGAAAGAATGAAAAAGGCAGCAATATAGAGTAAAAAAGTTGCACCGCCATACACCGCAAAATATTCTGGAAACCAAATTTCATGTAAATCTTTGGCAGAAAGTGACTGCAACAACAAAGCAGGTAATGCAACTTTAATAACAAAAGCACCCACCGCTGCAATTTGCAACTCCGATAATAAATTCAACTTTACAGACAAATAACCTAAAGCTAGAAGTAAGAAAATAGGTCCGATTATCGTAAAGATCATGAAAATAATATCCTTTCCAAATATTAAAATTTTAGGACAGAAACATTCTGTCCTAAAACGTAGTGGCGTTTAAAACTAAAGTGATGTTTCAATACTAAAATGAAGTAAATAAATCTTTTAAACCGTGAGGTTGGCATCTTAAATATTGTGGAGATACTGCAATTTTCGCGCCTAATTCGGCTGCTGCTTGCCAAGGCCAATTCGGTTGATACAAAATTCCACGCGCAATACCAATGGCATCGGCTTGCTCATATTGTAACACTCCTTCTGCTTGCATTGGTTCTTCAATCAGACCAACAGCAATGACAGGAATATTAACGGCTTGCTTAATCGCATGTGCAAATGGCACTTGATAGCAACTATGAATATCTATGTTCTGTTTAGCGTCTAAACCACCACTCGAAACATGAATATATACAGCGCCTAAAGCTTCTAATTTTTTAGATAATTCAACTGAAGATTCCACATTCCAACTATCCACACCATCCATCCAGTCTGTGGCGGAAATACGAATACCAATTGGAAAATCTTGTGGAACAGCTTTTTTAATGGCTTCAAATATTTCTACAGTAAGACGAATTCGGTTTTCAAAATTTCCACCATATTCATCTGTACGCTTATTTGAAAGTGGCGATAAAAATTGATGCAATAAATAGCCATGTGCTGCATGTATTTCGATTAAATCAAAACCAACATCTACCGCTCTTTTTGCCGCTTGTGCAAAATCTGCAATGACGGTTTGAATCTCATCAATTGTTAATGCATGTGGCACATGATCCGCTTCATTAAAAGCCAAATCGCTTGCTGAAACGGTTTGCCATCCTAAAGTATCTTGAGGGTTTAATTGCCCTTTGCCTGTCCAAGGTAAATCACTAGATGCTTTGCGTCCTGCATGTGCAAGTTGAATAGCAAAAGGTGCAGGTGAAATTGCTTTTATTTTATTTAAAACCCCTTTCATTCTCTCAGCTTGATCATCATTCCACAAACCTAAATCTGCATGACTAATACGCCCTTCAGGTTGTACAGCTGTAGCTTCAATAATGGTTAAACCTGCACCCGATAATGCATATTTTGCCCATTGCTGTTCATGCCAAAAAGTCACTTCGCCATTATTGTTTGCTGAATATTGGCACATTGGGGCAATAATAATTTTATTGCTTAAACTTAGTTTTCCAAATTGAATCGGCTGAAATAATAAAGACACTCAAATCCCCTCATTTTTTAATCATTCATTTTTTTCAAATTTTATTCTAGCTCAGAAAACAAAAAACAGGCTCCGAAGAACCTGTTTATTTAAAGATTTTTTTATTCTTTAGAAAATAAATTTAGTGCTTAAACCTAATACAAATGCATCATCCACATTGTTTGTAGAACCAGGGTTAATCACATATTGTAAGTTTGGACGCAACATCAACCATTTTGTTGGGTTGTAGCTATAGTTCAATTCAATATTATATTCTGCGCTCGCATTAAATTGTGGTTTTACATCTGCAACACGATTATTCACGTGAACACGGTTTACACCAAGACCGACATAATCATTTGGTAATGCGGCAGATACCCCTACATATTTCAAACCAATTTGTTGTGAATTATCCACTTTATTCGTTATGCGATCATGCCAAGTGAAGTTAGCAAAACTATGTAAACCTTGTTTACCCGAACCTGTAGATGTGAGCTGTTGTTCAATTGCCAACCAACCACCAAATGTACGATCTTCAGGTGCGCCTGTTTTAATATCTTTTTGGTTTGCAGGGTTATCTGCTGTGTTGTACATAGCACCAACACGGTAGCTACCCGCTAAACCATTAATGAATGATTTTGGTTGCCATACGACTTCTACAGGAATGGTTACACCATCGGCATTATCTGTATCTAAGCTCCAACCCTGTCCTTCAGCTTTTGCATTACCATTATCTGGGTTAAATTCATATACGCCCACTTGTGCAAATACTTCAGGATTAACTTGATATTTAACACGTCCGCCCCACTGTGCAACAGGCGTATTCATCCAAATTCCACCTTGCCATTTCCCCATTTGAGCAGCACAAAATGCATTACTTTGGAAATCACAAGCCATGACATTAAAGTCCATGCCTAAACCTAAGCGACCCACTTTAATACTCAGACCTTGTTCTTTAAAATTTTTTTCAATCGATAATTCTGTCAAACGAGACTGTTGATTACCACGGCCAAAGTTTGCTTGAACATTGGCTAATTGCGGCGCTGAATTATCTTGTAAATCATTTACGGTTGTACTTTGACCTTGACGTGCCGTCATTACTGCACGAATGCTTACGCCATTCCAACCCGCTAATTTTTCCATATCTAGCGCTGTACCTAACCACAATTGACCCGCAATAGTAGGATCAGCATGTTCATTACGCCCACCTTCGGCTAAGTAAGCGGTATCGGTTGCTATATTTGCTTCGAACTTCACCCCTTTTTGCGCAAGTTCGGTACGTTTACCCGACCAATCGCCAAACATATACTGACCTTTCGGATCAAAAGCATCTTCTGAGTGAGCTTGTACCATAACTGACATCAAAACAGCTGGTAAAATGGCTAAACTAATTTTCTTCATGATTGAAACCTGATTGGGTAAATACCTGTTTACAAACAACTAATATTTGCAAAATTCATGTGAAAACTACCTAACTTTTATTCATTTTTCTCAGCATTATTTTTATTCGTTTACATACTTTTATTTATATAATCACTAAAAAGACTAAAACAAATGATGATAAATATAATTTATATATTATTTTCAATATGTTAGTAAATTTTGATATTATTTTTAACGATTAATCAGAATAGCTAAATAAGTATAATTTTATATATATTTATGCATTTATTACTATAATTTAAGTACTTATGAATACTTTCTTTTAAGCACATCTAAATTAAGCTTGTAATCTGAAAGCGATAACCCGATATTAGTCACATCCTCATATATTTAATATCAGATGCCTGAATTACCTGAAGTTGAAACCACAAAAACAAGTTTATTGCCTCTTTTAAATGAAAAAGTCATTCGTGTGACTGTTCATCAATCAAGCTTAAGATGGCCCATTCCCAATGATATTCAAAAACTCGTTGGACAAAAACTTCTTAAACTTTCTAGACGTTCCAAATATATTTTGGCTGAATTTGAGCACGATTCAATGCTTTGGCATTTAGGTATGTCTGGAAGTTTTCGTATGTGCGAACCGACAGATGAACTTCGCAAACATGATCATCTTATTATTCAATTTGAAGATATGGAACTTCGTTATCACGATCCACGTCGTTTTGGTTGTATTTTATGGCTAGATGATCAATCACAAACAAAGCTGATTGACACTTTAGGTCCTGAACCTTTAAGTGATGCTTTTAATGCAGAATATTTAGCTTCTAAATTAAAAAGTAAAAGTACCGCTATTAAAGTTACGATTATGGATAATCATGTTGTGGTTGGTGTTGGAAATATCTATGCGACTGAAAGTTTATTTAATTTAGGTATTCATCCTGCACAGCCCGCTTCATCTCTTACACATCATCAAATTGAAAAATTGGTCATTGAAATTAAGCGCATATTAAAACAAGCCATCGATTTAGGTGGCTCTACATTACGTGATTACACCAATGCAATGGGTGAAAATGGCTACTTCCAACAAACTTTATTGGCTTATGGCCGAGTTGGTGAAATGTGTGTGAACTGCGAAACCACCTTAGAAAATATTAAACTTGGACAACGTGCAAGTGCATTTTGTCCTCAATGTCAGCCATTGAAAAAGGTTAAAATAACGAGTCAGAAAGCAATGAAAGGAAAAAAAGCATGAAGTCTGCCATCGTCCGTCATATTTTGGTGAAAGATAAAGAACTTGCAGAACAGCTAAAAAAGAAAATTAAGGATGGTGCAGATTTTTCAAAAATTGCCAAACAGCATTCAACCTGCCCATCTGCAAAAAAAGGTGGCGAACTAGGTGATATTAAAAAAGGTCAATTGGTCGGGCCTATTGATAAAGCCGTATTCACTTTAGCTGAACGTGAATTACATGGTCCGATTAAAAGCCAATTTGGTTGGCATTTGTTAGAAATCAAATTTCGAATGGATTTCTAATCCCTTTACGATTCCCTCTCCTTTTAGGAGATGAGCAGCACTGCTGCGCAAGGTGAGAGGTAAAACCTCCCTCCCAACCTCCCTTTGATAAAGGAAGAGGTTCCCCTTTACAAATGTGAGAAGCACTGCTTCACAAGAGGGATTCCATAAAAAACGGCACAATTTGTGCCGTTTTTTTATTCTTTTAGAATTAACCTTTACGTTTTAATTCATCACGAATTTCACGAAGTAACTCAATATCTTCAGGCGTCGCTGTTGGAGCTGGTTCTTCTGCTGCTTTCTCACGACGCATCTTATTCATTAACTTCACTAACCAAAATACAACCCAAGCGAGTAAAATAAAGTTAATTAGGATTGTTAAGAAATTACCGTAAGCAAATACATTTAAACCAGCTTCTTTCGCAGCAGCTAAATTTGTAACATTACTTGGATTATCACCCAAGACTAAGAACCAGTTTGAGTAATCAACATCCCCACCCAAAATCCATGTAATTAATGGCATAATTAAATCAGCAACAGCTGAATCGATAATTTTACCGAAAGCACCACCAATAATGACACCAACAGCTAAATCCATTACATTGCCTTTTACAGCAAACTCTTTGAATTCTTGAATAACACTCATATTTTCTCCAAATTTTTGTTATCAAAATTAATGTGACTAAGCATACATTATCATTAAAATCATTTCCGTCTAATTCGCTTGGTTTTTTTATTATTTTTATTATTTTTTAACAAAAAAACCGCTAACTTATGTTAGCGGTTTTTTCAAATCCTAATAAAAGGATTAATTACTTACCAGAACGGTTACGTTTACGTTCGTTCTCAGTCAAGTGACGCTTACGGATACGGATTGACTTAGGTGTTACTTCAACTAACTCATCATCTTCAATGAATTCAAGCGCTTGTTCAAGCGTGTATTCAATTGCAGGAACTAGCGTTAACGCTTCGTCAGTACCAGATGCACGTACGTTCGTTAACTGTTTCGCTTTAGTTGGGTTAACTGTCATATCATCTGAACGAGAGTTAATACCAATAATCATACCTTCGTAAACTTCTAACTGTGGCTTAGCAAATAGACGACCACGGTCTTGAAGTGTGAACAATGCATAGCCCAAGCATACGCCTTGAACCATAGAAATCAACACACCATTTTGACGTTTCGCAACAGTACCTTGTTTCATAGGACCGTAATGCGAGAAGCTAGATGTCATGATCCCTGTACCTGAAGTCATTGTTAAGAACTCAGAACGGAAACCAATCAAACCACGTGAAGGAACAGTTGCTTCAATACGGATACGGCCTTTACCGTCAACTTCCATATTTGTCATTTCACCTTTACGGTGACCCATTTGTTCCATTACAGAACCTTGGTGTTGTTCTTCAACGTCAAAAGTAACGTTTTCGTATGGCTCTTGTTTTTCGCCATCAACTTCTTTCAAAATTACTTGAGGACGAGATACACCCATCTCGAAGCCTTCACGACGCATATTTTCAATAAGAACTGAAAGGTGAAGTTCACCACGACCAGATACTTTGAAACGGTCTGGACTGTCAGTATCTTCAACTCGAAGTGCTACGTTGTGAATTAATTCGCGGTCAAGACGTTCACGAATGTTACGTGAAGTTACGAATTTACCTTCTTTACCAGCAAACGGTGAGTTGTTTACTTGGAATGTCATTGTCACTGTAGGTTCATCTACAGAAAGTGCAGGAAGAGCTTCAACTGCTTTCGGATCACAGATTGTGTCAGAAATATTAAGTGCATCGATACCTGTTACACAAACGATATCACCTGCAGATGCTTCTTCAACATCAACACGATCTAGACCATGGTAACCCATGATTTTTAAGATACGACCGTTACGTGTTTTACCTTCTTTATCGATTACAGTCACTTGTGTATTCAATTTAACTGAACCACGTTGAATACGACCAACACCGATAACACCAACGAAGCTGTTATAGTCAAGTGAAGACACTTGCATTTGGAATGGACCATCAACGTCAACTGCAGGCGGTTCAACGATGTCTACGATTGTTTGGAACAATGGAGTCATGTCTTCAGCAAGTTCTTCTGGAGAAGGACCAGCTACACCACGTAAACCAGAAGCGTATACAACTGGGAAGTCTAACTGTTCGTCAGTACCACCAAGGTTGTCAAACAAATCAAATACTTGGTCAATAACCCAGTCTGGACGCGCACTTGGCTTGTCTACTTTGTTAATAATAACGATTGGTTTCAAACCACGTGCGAACGCTTTTTGCGTTACGAAACGAGTTTGTGGCATTGGACCTTCTTGAGAATCGACAAGAAGCAATACGCAGTCAACCATCGACATTACACGTTCAACTTCACCACCGAAGTCAGCATGTCCCGGGGTGTCCACGATGTTAATGCGGTATTCAGTGTTTGTACGTGCATCAGTCCATTTAATTGCAGTATTTTTTGCAAGAATGGTAATACCACGTTCGCTTTCAATAGCGCCTGAATCCATGACACGCTCGATCTCACCCGCGCGATCACCAAGAGCACCTGATTGCTGTAAAAGTTTGTCTACAAGAGTTGTTTTACCATGATCGACGTGCGCAATAATGGCGATGTTACGGAGAGTTTTAATATCTGACATGTAAATTCAATGCATATGTAATTTGAGGGCAAATTATACAGAAAAATATAAACTTTTTATAGTGACAGTTTATTGACATTAACGTTTTTTTTTCAAAATCCATCGTTATTTGGTTTTGTTATGCTGTCTAACTCGATTAGAATAGCGTCATCTTGCCACTATTTGCCTTGATTCATGTCCGATTTAAATCATTCTTCTGATCAAAAAGATCAACTCGATTTAGTCTACGGTCTAAATGATCGACCTAAACCATTCATCGCTTTTCTTGCTGCGTTCCAACATCTTCTTGCAATTATTGTCCCAATTGTGACACCAGGCTTACTTATTTGTTTAGCTTTGGGGGTATCTAAAGAAGATACAAACATGATTTTATCGATGTCTTTGGTCATTTCAGGCATTGCAACCTTTCTTCAATGTAAAAAAGTTGGCCCGTTTGGTGCAGGTTTACTCATTGTTCAAGGCACAAGTTTTAATTTTATTGGACCAATTATTGGTATTGGTTCAGCAATGGTTGCGGCAGGTACACCTGTCGAGTCTGTAATGGCTGCTATTTTTGGTGTTGTTATTGCAGGTTCATTCATTGAAATGGGTGTTTCACGTATTTTACCTTGGGTTAAAAAATTAATTACGCCATTGGTAACAGGTATCGTGGTTCTTCTTATTGGCTTAACGCTTATTAAAGAAGGTCTAATTAGTATGGGTGGTGGTTATCAAGCGATGAGCGATAAAACTTTCGCCAATGCAGATAACCTTATTATGTCTTGTACTGTACTTGCGCTTATTATTATTCTTAATCGTATTCGTGTTACTTGGGTCAAAAGCTCAGCTATTTTAATCGCACTGGTTGCTGGTTATATTCTTGCTGGTTTTATGGGACATTTAAACTTTTCAGGTTTAACTGAAGCTCCTTTAATTCAAATTCCAACACCTATGCACTTTGGTTTAAGCTTCTCTTGGAGTTTATTTATTCCAATGGCATTCATTTATATTGTGACATCATTAGAAGCCATTGGTGATATTACAGCAACATCTAAGCTATCTAACCAACCTGTAGATGGTTCTAAATGGATGGAACGTATTAAGGGCGGTGTTTTAGTCAATGGTGCAAATTCATTCCTTGCAGGTATTTTCAATACTTTCCCAAGTTCTGTATTTGCCCAAAATAATGGTGTAATTCAGTTAACCGGTGTTGCAAGTCGTTATGTTGGTATTTGGATTGCGGTATTATTAATCTTATTAGGTTTATTCCCTGCTGTTGCTGGTATTATTCAAGCTGTACCTCAAGCTGTGCTTGGTGGTGCTGTTATGGTGATGTTCGGTGCTGTTGCAGCTTCAGGAATTAACATTCTTGCAGGCGTTCAATTAGATCGTCGTGCACTACTTATTATTGCAATTTCATTAGCTCTAGGCTTAGGTGTGGCACAAGTTCCACAAATCTTAGAGCATCTTCCTGAATTATTCCGTAACATCTTTAGTTCTGGTGTTGCGACAGGCGGTATTGCAGCTTTGTTATTAAATATTATTCTTCCTGAAACGAAGAAATAATTTCATTTCAGCATCAACTTTGCCCAGCGTTGTCTGGGCATAGTTGTTCAATGGAGAGAGAAAATGGATCCTAGAAGTGAAGTTGTCATTCGACAGCACGAATATCTTTCTGGCCGTGTATTACTGGTTAACGCTCCCACAGATGATTTGCTTTCGAATTTAGATAAAGAAATCGAGCCCATTATTTGGACTTGGAACTTCAATGAGTACCAATACTTTCAAAATCAGCAAGCCAATGTTCATTTTGGTGTTGATATTCCTGAAAGTACGTTTGATCAAGCAATTGTATTTGTTCCAAAGTCGAAAGAGTTGCTGAATTACATCTTACATAATGTGGTTAGCCGTTTAACGACTGGCGCATCTATCTTTTTAGTAGGCGAGAAAAAAGGAGGGGTTGAGCGTGCAGCAAAACAGCTCCTTCCTTTTGGCCCTGCATTAAAGTTAGATAGTGCACGTCATTGCCAAATGTGGCAAATGACCATTGAAAAACCAGTAATCGCAAAACCATTGGCAGACTGGGCACAAGAATATAAAGTACCAACACCAAATGGTGATTTGACCATTTCCGCCCTCCCAGGCGTGTTTAGTCAAAAAAGCCTAGATATTGGTACAGCTGTATTATTGCCACATTTATCAAAAGTCACTTCAGGTAAAATTGCCGATTTTGGCTGTGGCGCAGGTGTCATTAGTGCATATTTGGCCAAGCTAAATCCGAAAAATCGTATTTTTGCGATGGATGTAGATGCTTTTGCATTAGAATCTACTCGTATGACATTTGATAAAAATAATTTAGAAACGGAACAGCTTGAGATTAAAGCAGTAACAGGAATTGAGGATGCTCCTCTATTTTTACATGCGATTGTAAGTAATCCCCCATTCCATCAAGGAATTAAGACCGATTACAATACCAGTGAAAATCTATGTAAAACTGCTCGTCGCCATTTAAAATCTGGTGGAGAGTTATGGATTGTTGCAAACCGCTTCCTAAACTACCCTATTCTCATTGAGCAAAATTTTGGTCAATGTACAACAAAAGCCGACCAACAAGGCTTTAAGGTGTTATTCGCTAACACTCAAAAGAAATCATAAGGAATTGAAATGAGCGAAACAGGTCAAACACAGCAGCTCAAGCGTAAGCTTGGTGCTCGCCATCTGAATATGATCGCCATTGGCGGTTCTATTGGGACTGGTTTATTTTTAGCATCTGGCGCAACAATTGCAAATGCAGGTCCAGGCGGTGCATTACTTGCCTATAGCCTAATTGGCATCATGATTTATTTCTTGATGACAAGCCTTGGTGAATTAGCAACACACAACCCTACTGCAGGTGCATTTTTTACTTATGGTACTAAATACGTCGAAGGCGGTTTTGGTTTTGCATTAGGTTGGAACTATTGGTACAACTGGGCAATTACTGTTGCATTCGAGTTGGTTGCTGTCCAATTTATCATGAAATTCTGGTTCCCAGATATTCCTGGTTTCTATTGGAGTGCCATTTTCCTTGCGATTCTTTTTGCAATTAATGCATTAACCGTTAAAGGCTTTGGTGAAAGTGAGTTCTTCTTCTCCCTTGTTAAAGTCCTTGCGATTATTGTATTCATTATTATTGGTATCGCAATGATTGCTAAAATCATGCTTACACCAGGCATGCATACTTTCGCAAATTGGACGAAAGGTGATGCACCTTTTGTTGGTGGATTCCAAGCCCTTATTGGTGTTGCAATGATTGCCGGATTCTCGTTCCAAGGAACAGAAATGGTTGGTGTTGCTGCTGGTGAATCTAAAGACCCGAAAAAAACCATTCCTATCGCGATTAAGCAAATTTTCTGGCGTATTTTATTGTTCTATATCGTGTGTATTTTCATCATTGGAACTCTTGTTGCCTACGATGATCCTCGCTTATTACAAGCTGCTGCAAGTGAAGATATTGCACTTTCTCCATTCACATTGTTGTATGAACAAGCTGGTTTTGCCTTTGCAGCGAGCTTAATGAATGCTGTGATTTTAACTGCAATCCTATCAGCTGGTAACTCTGGAATGTATTCTTCTACACGCATGCTATTTAGTATGGCGAGAGAAGGACGCGCACCAAAATGGTTTGCTAAGTTAGATATGCGCGGCGTTCCAATGAATGCACTTTACGCAACAACTGCTGTTGCAGCATTGTGTTTCCTTACAACCTTTATTGGTGAACAAGCCGTATTTAACTGGTTGCTCAATATGTCGGGGATGTGTGGTTTCATCGTTTGGCTAGGTATTGCAATTTCTCATTACCGCTTCCGTAAAGGTTATCTTGCTCAAGGCTATAAACTAGAAGATTTAGCATATAAAGCGAAGTTCTTCCCATTTGCACCGTGGTTTGCTTTCATTTTATGTTCAATTATTATTCTTGGACAAAATTATGAAGCACTCATTGGCGGGAAAATTGATTGGTTAGGATTACTATCTACATATATTAGTATTCCATTATTCCTTGTCATTTGGCTGGGTTATAAATGGAAGTTTAAAACTAAGGTTGTTCCATATAATGAAATGGATGTTCAACCTGCCAATCTTGATCGCGAATAATATATGCAAATAAAAAAACAGCCAATTGGCTGTTTTTTTATTATCTCAATAACGTAAATATATGTTTATGGCGTCAGCAATGTCATTGTTACACGTCTATTCATCGCCCGCCCTTCAACTGTAGCATTTGAAGCAATCGGCTGAGAAGAACCAAAACCTTTCATCTGTAATTGTTCCGAATTGACTCCATGTTCTGTAACCAATGCATTTGCCACCGAATTAGCACGAGCAATAGATAATCGACGATTTGTAGCAACAGAACCAGAGCCATCTGTATAACCATCGAGTTTTAATTTAAAAGTTGAGTTTTGCGCTAAACCCGAAGCCGCTGCAGAAATATAAGGGTGATATTCAGAATCAATTTGGCTTGAGTTATTTGCAAAATGAATTGAAACACCATTTTTCAATTCATTCAAAGTATTTTGAGTAGCTGTATTTTGATTGGATGAGTCCTGATTAACAGATTTAGTTGCACACCCCATCAAAGCAAAACTACAGATTATCGCAGCTAATACATTCTTATTCATATTAATACTCTTCTTTTAGTTGGTTAATTAATACTCAAAAAAAATATATCATGCTTTTAATAATTTTCAAAATTTCAATGGCTTAATTTTTTTAAGCAAAAAAAAAACGACTCCGAAGAGTCGTTTTTTACAGCGTGATATTACTCAGCTGTTACAGTACGGCTACCAGAAATAGTCGCGAATACACGACGGTTCATAGCACGACCTTCTTTAGTTTTGTTGTCAGCAATCGGTTGATCCCAAGCGAAACCTTGAGTAGTCAAACGAGCTGGATCAACGTTGTATTCATTTACAAGAGAAGTTTTAACAGAGTTAGCACGAGCCAAAGATAAACGTTGGTTCAACGCTAATGGACCAGTGTTATCTGTGTGACCTTCGATGCGAGCAGTAGCGTTTGGATATTCAACTAACTTTTCAGCAACTTTAGCAATTTCTGGCTTGTATTGATCTTTGATGTTTGATTTGTTTGTATCAAAGAAAACACGAAGTTCCATGCTTAGGTCTTCAGTCAACTCTTGTGGTTGAACTGGAGCAACTGGAGCAATTGGAGCAACAGCAACAGCAGCAGCAGGTTTCAAGTGACCGCCTAAAACTACGTTAAGACCAGCTAAAGCTGTGTAGTTCCAGAAAGATTCGTCGAAGTTGTAAGTACCACGAGCTTCAGTACGAAGAGATAAAACGTCATTTAAGCGCCAGAAAGCACCAACACCAACGTTACCTAAAGTACCTTCTTCTTTAAGACCACGACCTTGACGACCTAACTGTTGTTCAGTTGCACCATCAAATTTGTATTTGTAGTGACCAGCACCCGCTAATACGTAAGGCTTGATTTTGCTATCGTAGTTTTTAGTGATTAAATCAGAAGTAACATAGAAGTTACCGTTGATTTGAGTTTGTTTGTATTCAGCGTTAGATAAAGCTGCGCCTTCAAGGTCACCCTTAACTTGGTTATATTCAGCTTCAAAACCTAACCATGGAGTTAATTCAACACCAATAGCAGCACCAGCGAATAAATCATCTTTTAAGCCAGCCGCATCAGCAGCGCTTAAATGATCTTTACCATTGTTGTTTTTAGTGTCTTGGAATGTGTAACCAAGCATTAATGGAGTAACAGTTACGCCTGCATTTGCAGCAGCTAACGGAGCAGCAACGAGCATTGCTAGTGCAATACGACTCATTTTCATGGATTTATCCTCCAGAGATAAACAATTGTTGTTCAAGTTTAAGCCTAAATTATATCTATCCTGAGATAGGCTTTTATACCCCAGTTGTTTTTTTAAGCTATTCACGTGCATCATACAAACACTTTTCATGTTTTCCAAGTGCTTGATTCAGTAAATCGAACAAATTATGACAAAATTACTTACAATTTCCGTTGTAATTCGGTAATTATTTATCCAATTTTACAAGTAAATAGCTTATTTTCACTTGTCTTTTATTCTAACATTTTTATTAAAAGTTAAGTAACTATTATTTTTATCAAAAAATATATTTAAAAACAATACTTTAATCATTAAAAACACATTAATATTTTCAAAGAAATCTATAACATTATGTTTTATAAAAAATATTTAGGATTTTCATTTTTAGAAATCGTGATATGTATCGTAATAATTTCGATTATTTATTTCTATACGATTCCTTATTTCCATAAACACATGGCGCAAGCTGAATCAACAAAAACCCAAAACCTATTTATTTCAAGTATATCTATGGCTAAAAATCATGCGGCAACATATCGTTCAAATGTCGTTATTTGTCCCAGTGAAAATGGTGAACAATGTCATAAATCTCAGTGGCATATTGGAATCATTATTTTTTTAGATAAGAACCAAAATAAACAAGTTGATGACAATGAAAAAATTATTCTGCATGAAAAAACCAACCTAAAATATGGCTCTTTAGATTGGCGCGGTACCCTTTCATCACCATCACTCACATTTATGACAAAACACAATGGCTTACCCATTGGTTCCAATGGCAGTTTTTTCTACTGCTCATTTCAAGACTTACCCAACAAGCGGTTTGTTTTGAGCAAAATGGGGCATATTCGAATAGAGACCACACAAAATTGTTAGAACTGATGCGTCTAAAGGATAAGTTGTTTTTCACTTTATTCGTCATCTTTTTTTTATATACTGCTTGAAGTTGGAAATATAAATTAGAACCTAAACGGAGAAACAACAATGACAGATATCGTAATTGTAAATGGCGCACGTACAGCTATGGGTGGTTTTCAAGGGAGCTTATCGTCAGTTACAGCACCTGAACTTGGTGCGGTAACTATTAAAGCTGCGATTGTTCGCTCAGGACTACAACCATCAGATATCGAAGAAGTTATTATGGGTTGTGTTCTTCCTGCGGGTTTAAAACAAGGCCCTGCTCGTCAAGCAATGCGTCAAGCAGGTATTCCTGATTCTACAGGCGCGGTAACAATCAACAAACTATGCGGTTCAGGTATGAAAGCCGTAATGCAAGCTGCTGATATGATTAAAGCAGGATCTGCTGAGATTATCGTCGCAGGTGGCATGGAGTCTATGACCAATGCGCCTTATGTTTTACCTAAAGCGCGTGGTGGATTCCGCATGGGTCACGGTGAAATTAAAGATCACATGTTCTTAGATGGCTTAGAAGATGCTGAAACAGGTCGTTTGATGGGTTCATTTGCACAAGATATGGCAAATAGCCGTAACTACACGCGTGAACAAATGGATGATTTTGCTATTCGCTCACTTAAGCGTGCGCAAACAGCGATTACTGAAGGCTATTTTGCAGATGAAATTACGCCTGTAACCGTGTCTACACGTAAAGGCGATGTTGTTATCGATAAAGATGAACAACCGTTTAATGCCAATATTGAAAAGATTCCAACTTTACGCCCTGCTTTTGCGAAAGATGGAACAATTACAGCAGCCAATGCAAGTTCAATTTCAGATGGTGCTTCTGCGCTTGTTATAACGTCAGCTGATACCGCATCTGCTAAAGGATTAAAGCCTTTGGCAAAAGTAATCGCTTATGCTTCAAATTCTCAACATCCTTCTGAATTTACCATTGCCCCTGTTGGTGCAATTCAAAAAGTTTTAGATAGAACAGGTTGGAATGCACAAGATGTTGATCTTTGGGAAATTAATGAAGCATTTGCAATGGTCACCATGTGCCCAATTGATGATTTTAAATTAGATGCTGAAAAAGTGAATATTCATGGTGGTGCATGTGCCTTAGGTCACCCTGTTGGCTCTACAGGCTCACGTATTATTTTAACTTTAATTCATGCTTTAAAACGCACAGGTGGCAAGCGTGGTATTGCTGCGCTTTGTATTGGTGGTGGTGAAGCGACTGCTGTGGCGATTGAGTTGATTTAGTGCTTTAAAGCCCCTCTTTTTACAAAGAGGGGTTTGGGGAGATTAACTTAAAACAATCCCTCTAAATCTCCCTTTAAAAAGGGAGACTTTCTCCCTCCTTTATTAAAGGAGGGTTAGCTAAATAAAAAAGCCTCCACTTGGGAGGCTTTTTTATTTCAGTCGAATTACTTTTGCGAACCTGTTTGATAACCTGCATTCACAACAGCAGTCGATGCTTGATAAGGATGTGTAAAATCATTCAAACCTGCAGCAGCTTCAGCAACATCTTTACCTTCTTTCACAACAAAAGTATCGAAACCTGAACGCTTCATGTAGTTCAAAACATCTTTAAATACATCACCTGTTGCACGTAATTCACCTTGGTAACCTTGGCGACGCAACAATGCAGCAAATGAATATCCACGACCATCATTAAAGCCTGCAAATTCAATAAAAATCGCATCTAACTGATCTAGCGGAAATTCATTGGTTTCAGGTGAAGCATCAACCGTTAAGTACAATGCTTTTTTACCTGAAACATTGGCAATTTGATCTAACTGCTCAACAGTTAAAACCACATCACCTCGCGGTAATACACCATCTTCACCAATCAATTGGTACGTATTGTCTGCAATCGTGCCATCTTTAGAGAGCACTTGAAGTGCGGTATTAAGCATATGCACGCTCCTTAAATGGTTGAATGCCAACACGACGATACGTTTCTACAAACTCTTCACCTTCTTGACGTAAATCAAGATAAGTATTCAGAATTTCTTCTACAACATCAGGCACACGATCTGCAGCAAATGATGGCCCTAAAATGTCACCAATTGAAGCATCATGGTCGGCATTACCACCTAAAGTAATTTGGTAGAATTCTGCGCCTTTTTTATCTACGCCCAAAATACCAATATTACCAACGTGGTGATGACCACACGCATTCATACAACCTGAGATGTTTAGATCTAATTTACCTAAGTTGTAAATGGTATCTAAGTCATCGAAACGGCGTGAAATTGCTTCTGAAATTGGAATAGATTTCGCATTTGCCAATGAACAGAAGTCACCACCTGGGCAGCAAATAATATCGGTAATGAAACCAATATGCGCACGTGCCAAGTTGTTTGCTTCAAGCGTTTGCCATACCGCAAATAAATCTTTTTGTGGAATATCGACCAATGAAATATTTTGTTCATGCGTCGTGCGAAGCTCACCAAATGTGTACTTATCTGCAAGATCTGCAATTAAGTTCATTTCTTCAGTGCTCATATCACCCGGTGCAATACCCGTACGTTTCAGTGAAATCGTAACAATACGATAGCCTTTCACCTTGTGCGCATTGGTGTTGATATTAAACCATTGCTTGAATTTAGGATGTGCAGCAAACAATTCAGAGAAGTCTTCATCGTCATAATCTTGATAATCAAACGGAGTAAATTCTTCGTCTAATTTTTTCAAGATTTCAGGCTGAATTTTTAAAGTTTGAATTGTGTGTGCAAATTCAGCTTCAACTTTTTCTGCAAATACTGCAGGCGTTAAAGCTTTTACCAAAATTTTAATACGTGCTTTGTATTTGTTATCACGGCGACCATGTAAGTTATATACACGAAGAACCGCTTCTAAATAAGCAATTAAATCTTCACGTGGTAAGAATTCACGAATGAAACTACCAATAATTGGGGTACGACCTAAACCGCCACCCACTTTAATTTTGTAGCCAATTTCGCCTGCTTCATTACGAACAATGTAAACACCAATATCATGGAATGACGTTGCAGCACGATCCGTTTCTTCAAGTGCAGAAACTGCAATTTTGAACTTACGTGGCAAGAAAGCAAACTCAGGATGGAATGTAGACCACTGACGAATCAATTCACACGTAGGACGTGGATCTGCAATTTCACCTGCAACCACACCTGCATATTGGTCAGTTGTTGTATTACGAATACAGTTACCTGATGTTTGAATCGCATGCATTTGTACTGTTGCAAGCTCTGCCAACATTTCAGGCACATTTTCTAGCGCAGGCCAGTTAAACTGAATATTCTGACGTGTAGAAACGTGTGCATAGCCACGGTCATACTCTTTTGCCAATTGCGCAACTTTACGTAATTGTTTTGAGTTCATAAGACCGTAAGGCACAGCTACACGCAACATTGGCGCATAACGTTGTACGTATAATCCATTTTGTAAACGTAGCGGACGGTATTCATCTTCCGTTAATTTACCCGCTAAATAACGTTCCGTTTGGTCACGGAACTGTGCAACACGTTCGTTGATCAGTTGCTGATCAAAATCAGTATATAAATACATGGCGTACAGCTAGTAGTTTCTATTATATCGTCGCACAGCATAACGATATTTAATCTATCAACAAAATGCGTTTTTTACATATTTCATAGCGATTTTTTTGATAAGCATCTCTAAGAATCACTGATATAAAGCAATTAATCTATTTACCTGTCCTATTTACTGCAATTGAACTTTTTATAGATTGTTTAGCACTTTTTTGTATATAAAAACCTTCTGTTTATGAACCCTCTCTTTTATTTCTAAGATTATTCACATGAAGATGATTTGTTTTCCAAGATTTTTCTAAAACTTCTTTTTCTATACGACGTTGAATACGCTTAAGCTTCATTGGCGAAATCACGACTTCCGAATAGTTTTTTACATAATCAACCCAAGCTGCACCTTTAAATACATTAGGTGGCATTTGAGTTTTAAACTCACAATCGGGCATAAAAACAATTGCTGAATGAATAAGGTTCAGATCAACAACATCTTCTAAAACTTGCTCCAAAACTTTTATATGTTTATAGTTTTGATGAATTGGGTTTTGAAATTTATAACTATTTTTAAATATTTTCTGCGTCCACATTTTTTGATGTTCACCACCAAAAATCCAGCCTTTATAGTTTTTAGTTTCAATGACAAATATTCCATACGGACTTAAAAGAATATGATCTATTTGCGTTGTTCCCGAAAGATCATCGGGTAAAGTACAGTCATTTAAAAGAACGTAGTTTTCATTCAAATAAAGTTTTACATGCATTTGAACAGCAAATTCGCCCACGTTTCCTTTGATTTTTGGTTTTAAAATTTTAATTAAAGTAATGAATACCGAAAAACCAATTGCCATCCAAAGTAATGGCATGAGCGCAGAAATCAAAATATTCCCCAATATTTAATGATCAATATTGGTGTTATATCATTTATTTAGATTCTAAACTCAACAAAATATTCTTATTTTCCAATCCACCTGCAAAGCCAACAAGCTTCCCATTTACACCAATCACCCGATGACATGGCGCAATAATTGAAATTGGGTTTTTCCCATTTGCAGCACCAACTGCTCGCACCGCTTTTACATTACCAATTGATTCTGCAATTTGCTTATAACTGCGCGTTTCTCCAAATGGAATTTGAAGTAGCGCATTCCACACAGATTTTTGGAATTCAGTTCCGTAAAAATCTAAAGCTAAATCAAATATTTTTCGCTGTCCTGAAAAATATTCCAATAATTGTTGTTCTGTTTTTTGCAAAATAGGATGTGAATAATCTTGTTTTAATTCTGCCAATTTCACACGATTTAATTTTTCATTTTCCCAAAGCACAGCAACCAAAGCCTGATCATGTGCAACTAATTTCAAATGACCAACTGGTGATTTCATTTCTTTAAAATAAAGTTGCATTGTTACTTCCTAGTGACTTCTCACATTATTCTTAGTTTAAGCCTGCTCTTTCGGCAAGTCTCAGTCTAGGAAAATTTAACATCGAGATGTAATAAATAATTTCCTATTTATTTTATAAAAAAATTCTCTAAAAGTTTCCTCTTAACGAATTTTTGGAATATCTGTTTTAAAACTTATGAAGATGAAACTTTCATTAAAACTAAACCTGAAATAATCAATACTGCAGCAAGCATACGCATTGCTGTTGCAGGTTCACCTAAAATAAAGATACCGACAAGAAATGAACCAATTGCCCCAATTCCTGTCCAAATTGTATAAGCGGTACCTAAAGGAAGCGTTCGCATTGCATATGAAAGTAAGCCAAAACTTAAAATCATAAAAGCGATGGTAACAATTGTAGGCGTAACTTTGGTAAAACCATCTGAAAGCTTCATTGAGTAAGCCCAAACAATTTCAAAAAGTCCTGCTAATAATAATGTAATCCAAGCCATGTGCCTGTCTCCACAAAAGTTGTAGATGTCAGGTCGTCCTGACTTGTCATACTTATTAGAAAATACGTTGGTGATCTTCTAAATAAGGGGTCGTCCCTTTGAATGCTCTAAGTATAAATTATTGCTCAGTTTTATTAATCTTTATTTTACAATTTTTGACCATTTAACAACATTCGTTCTAATTCAAATGAAACGCCATACTATTTAATTAAACAGTATGGCGCACAAGCTTAAAAGTTAAACTGAATTCCAGCGCCATATAACCATTTCGTTTCAGAAGATGATTCATCTTGCCAATTCGTTTCTTTTACCCCTTTTTCATAACCGTACGAAACATCAATATATGGCATGATATTTTTGGTTATTTCATAACGTGTTTCCAATCCTAAAGTTAAGTTTGTTAATCCTTTAGACTTGGCATATTTAGATTCATCACTCATGACAACTTCTGCATCTAAATAAGGTTTAAGAATCAACTTTTGCGTAATTAAAAAATCACGATCAGTTTCCAAACTCGCAAACACTTGTTGATCTTTACCCACGTACATATAAATGTCTGTATCAAAGAAATAAGGGGCTAAACCATTTAAACCAAATGCGGCATAAGTTTGATCTTTTTCCTCTACTTTTTCCGCATCGTGGATATATCGAATACCCGCTTGAATATCCCAAAAATCGACCATCGCACGGCTATACATGAATTTACCATCGTACTTGGTATCTTCAGACTCTGTTTTTTCAGCATTTAATTGAATAAACAGTTTATTTTCATCTGTACCAATACGACTTTCCAATTGGGTTTGCCAAACACCTTGCCCCGCATCATCGTTCAACCATTTTGTCGTAAATTCACTTGATTGATAAATTTCTCCACCATGTTCTTGAAGATGATCTTCATGTGAAGGAGGTTCATGTTTTACCGTAGGCTGCATCAATGAATGGTCATGTTGTTGAGTAAACATTTCATTTTCTGCCTGAGCAAAGATTTGCCCACTTGCCAATAAAATTGATATGCCTAAAACATGCTTGTTCACATTAATGATGTTCATGTTGACCTCCCTCTGTTGTTGTACTCTGATGAAGATTCACAGGCTTTATTGTTGTTTTTGGCTTATTTACCACTGTTTTCGAATCTTCATCCACATTTGCTACAATTAATTTACTCATCATGCCTGCACTCATGTGATAAAGCAGATGGCAATGAATCGCCCATTCGCCTAACTCATCGGCAGTTAATAAAGCGGTGATTGTTTTCCCTGGTGGTACGACAATTGTATGTTTATTAGGTAAATCAGATTTAGCTTGACCATTTTCCAATTGCATAAACATACCGTGTAGATGCATTGGATGCGCCATCATGCTGTCATTGACAAATTTCAACCGAATTTTTTCGCCATATTTCACTTTTAAAGGCTTGGCTTCATTGAACTTTTTACCATTGATTGTCCAAATATAGCGTTCCATTGTTCCGCCCAAATGAATTTCTAATTCACGTGTCGCTTCACGTAAATCTTTTTGCGGTGTTAATGATTTTAAGTCGCTATATTGCAATGCTTTATCACCTTTTGGTGTAGATGCATTTGCCCAACCCTGTACAGTTTTGGCTTGATCATCAGATGACATATCCATTTTCTGATCGGACGTCATCTCATGTTTCATCTTCGAATGATCCATGTCACCAGCTTTCATTTGCATAGATGACATATCCATTGCAGATGCATCATTTGATTGCATACCACGCATAGAGCCATGCCCCATATCATCCATGGTTAATAATGCGCGTGGTCGTGTTTGCGGAATTTGTACTTTTTCAGGTACTTTAGCTTGCTCATTTTGAAGAGATGCAAGTGCAAAACCTGTACGATCAATCGATTCGGCTTGTAATTGATAATGGTCTTGTTTTGGCTGAACAATGACATCATAGGTTTCCGCAGTACCAATACGGAACTCATCTACATTGACAGGTTGAACAGGCTGACCATCTGCACTTACAACAGTCATTTTTAAATTTGGAATACGCACATCATAAAAAGACATTGCCGATGCATTAATAATCCTTAAACGTACTTTTTCATTTGGCTTAAACATGCCTGTCCAATTTTGTTCAGGCGTTTTGCCATTCACTAAAAATGTATAGCCTGTAACATCAGACAAATCTGTTTTGAGCATGCGCATTTGATTCCACATGGAACGATCTTGCCATGTGCTTTTTAAGCCATCCTTTTTAACTTGAGTCAAAACATCTTTTAAGGTTTCACGCTTATTTTGATAAAAATCGGAAGATTTTTTTAAGTTCGCCATAATTTGCGCACTTGAAGACTCATGAAAATCTGACAGCATGACCACATAATCACGATCTACTTTTTCATGTTCAACCAATGGCTTTCTATTTTTAGGATAGATGACCAAAGAACCATATAAGCCATCTTGCTCTTGCCCTTTGGAATGTGCGTGATACCAATAAGTTCCATTCTGACGAACTTTAAATTTATAGGTGAAATCACCATTGGGTTTTATCGACTTAAACTGATTAAAACCAGGTACGCCATCCATTAAACCAGGCAATAATAAGCCATGCCAATGCACAGATGTATCTTGTTTTTTTAGATTATTATGCACATGAATAACAGCATCATCACCCTCTTCAAATTCTAAATTTGGTGCGGGGAATTGACCATTTACGGTAATACGCTTAACTGTTTTTCCTGTGATATTAACGGGCTGCTCATCTACAGTAAGGTGATATTCCTTTACCGCTGAAAAAGCAAAAGTTGATGATAACAAACCCACCACAATAACGAGGTGTTGAGGTAACTTAAAAGACATGACTTATCCTTGAATTTTGAAAAATAAAATTTCTAAAAATCAGGATTAAGCTTGTGGAGGGCGCAGAATATCTTGTTTAAAGTCGGAAGAATGAAATATTCCATAGACCGAATTAAATATATTTTTAGAATTAAACGTCGAAAGGCTTAATGTATTCGACTCTAAAAGATTCACACTACAAATCGAACTTTGACATTGGCCAATAGAGCAATCTTTACAAAGCTGATGTGAACTTTGGGTGTCTGAATCACTTACTGTGCTTTGTTCACAATGTGCATTCGTACTCTGCATATCATGTTGCATGACGTGTTTTTGAGATGCTTTAACCTGAGTCAAGCAATGTTCACTTGTATCACCTTTATGCATTGAACTATGTTCTTGCATAGTTTTCATTTGAATAGTTAAGTGATGAACATTTGTAGTTGCAGGCACGAAAGCAAAGGCAATACCTGTCCAACTCATAACCAAAGTTACAAGTAACACAAATGTAATGCTTTTACTTTTCATGAACTGCATGAGCATAGCCTTTGTAAATTAATCAGGTCTATTCACTGAATGTTGTTCCTCATTCGCGTTCGAGAATAACGGAGTGTTGTTTTATACACAATTTTTTAAATTTATAATTAACAATACAGCAACAATTTAAAAAATATCGATTAAAACAATAAAGCTATTTATTCGCCACTCAATTTTCAAACTAAAGATCAATAAACAAGCAACACAGAATAGTCTTTTAAAACTAAAAAAAAGGATTCAATTGAATCCTTTTTAGACATTTTTTGTATAAATCACAACCTATTGATGCACAAGTGTTTATAAAATAAACGAGTTATCCATATAGTTATAAACACAGATATCCATACAGTTATAAACAAAGTTATCCACAGCGTGCAGATAACTTATTCAAAATCGTCTTATACTTCTACAGAACCTACTTTTGCAAGTTCAGAACGCATTTCGTTAATTACAGCTTGATAATCTGGCTTACCAAAAATTGCCGAACCTGCAACAAACATATCTGCACCCGCTTCTGCAATTTCACGAATATTTGCAGGAGTCACACCACCATCCACTTCTAAGCGAATATCACGACCAGATGCATCAATAATTTTGCGTGCTTCGCGTAATTTTTCTAATGTCATTGGAATAAATTTCTGACCACCAAAACCAGGGTTAACGCTCATTAATAAAACTTGGTCTACTTTATCAAGTACATAATCTAAATAGTGTAATGGTGTTGCAGGATTAAATACTAAACCAGCTTTTGCTCCACCCGCTTTAATTAACTGTAATGAACGGTCAATATGATCTGAAGCTTCTGGATGGAAAGTAATAATATCTGCACCTGCATCTAAGAAATCACCAATCATACGATCTACAGGTGAAACCATTAAATGCACATCGATAGGTGCTTTAATGCCATATTTTTTTAATGCCTTACATACACCAGCACCAAAAGTCAGGTTAGGTACATAGTGATTATCCATAACATCAAAATGAACGACATCTGCACCCGCAGCAATCACATTTTCGACTTCTTCGCCTAAACGTGCAAAATCTGCAGATAAGATTGATGGCGCAATTAAATATGGCTTGGACATGTAAGGGAACCTTGCTGGTATTTGGATTGATCTATCTATTATAACAAATTGTCGCTTGCTTCGTGCCTTTGATTTCTTAGCTAGTCATGAATCATCAGCGTTCTATTTTTATCACAGAATGTTTCACAATGAGAATTGTTCTTGTTTATTTTTTTCTCTATTATGTTTTTATATTTAAGTTAAAAATAGGCAATAAAACATGAAAAGCATCTCAGATATTAAAACTGAACAGTCTGCAAAAATTGCCAAGCGCTTACTTAATCATTGGAAACACAAATTTGACGTTGCAAGCACAGAAACTAATTATGAAATTTTCATGCCCTCTGCAACTGTTTCACTAATTCCTAAAACAGATCATCTTCATGTTGAAATTGACTTTAAAACAGATGACGTCGATCAAATTAAGTTGGAACAAGTGGTTGTTGATCATTTAGTGCGTATGGGGCAAGAAGAGCTCAATGCCGATTGGGCGCGTAGTTAATTTATATATTTATCATCAAAAATAATGAAAAAAGGGAAGTATTTACTTCCCTTTTTTGTTGCATGATTTTGGTATTACCTACTATTTTTGATGCTTTAGTTCGAAGTCTTTCACAGCTTGAACACGTTCCTTCGTTGCAGGATGACTTTGTAAAAAGTCTAGTACAGGTGAGCCCTGAACGTCTTTTCCATCCTTAGATAAATCTTTTTTAGCACTCTCTTCTAAACGCTGTAAAAAGTTTGCAAAATGAATGGTTGGGATATGATGCTTCTGCATAGTGTTTAAAGCATAACTATCTGCTTCAGACTCAAAATCACGTGAGTATTTAGCACCAATTAATGCAACAGGAACCGTTGTCACAAGGTCTGAACCATCTCCTGTTATTGCAATTAAAATCACACTAAAACCTAAGCTAGATAAAGTTTGTTGCAAACTATGTTTTTGAATTAAATGCCCTTGTTCATGTGCCAATACACCAATAATTTCTTCATCACTTTCAGAAAGCTTCACCAATTCATCTGTGATGATAATTGTATTATTTGGAATAGCTAAAGCATTCGCACCAATACTCCCACCTGCTCTAAAAATAATTTTAGCGGGTTTGCCATCGGCAATAATGCTGTTATACCGATCTACAATTTGCCTTTGCCGAGAATTAGATAATTTTGTTTCACCTGTTGCAGATATAATATATTGCTCTGCTTCATCACCAATAGTTTTCAGTGTGTCTACTGGCAAATGCTTCGCAACATAATAAGATGCCATTGGAACACCCCATTTTACTGTTGCGAAAATGAGTGCTGCGACAAATACCATACTAAATAAAATTAAGCTGGGTGACTTTTCAAGCTTCCAAATAGAGTGATAATTTTTTTTTGCACTTAACTGAAACCATTCAGGCAATACATCTTGAAACTCTATTCGAGCATCATCTTTTAACTCTATAACAGGATGTATTTTTCCAAGCGCGCCAATTAATGTCATATCTGTGTATAAATATTGGCGCTCGAATTCAAGTTGATCGCCATAACGTACCAATACAGTATTTTTATCTACAGCATAAACTTTTGCATTATGTGGCTTGGAGCTAAAACCATCATAAAATACAACATCTACATTCGACGTTTTCATTACCGGCTTCCGTTATAGTGAAATATCAAAATCGAACACATCACTAATTTCTTCAGCAATGGCACTGTGATCTTCTTGAACACGATTAAGCATTGAATCTGGGTCATTTTTCAAGTTCAGACTAAGCGATTCAACTTGATATTTATAAAGACGAATAGCAGCCCAAGGTGACATAAACCCTATAGTGATAATTTTTAAGAACCAATTGCTCACGATAATCCACACGTAGTGCCATTGATTGCAATTGGTATTAAATTCACTGCGACTAAGAGTGATATTATTCCAAGTTACGATGAATATACGCGCAGAGATTAAAGGCCAAATCAGTAACAATCCAATGAGGTACATTACACCAAAAATAACGCTCATTTCCTCAGCACCAAGATTTGCCAATGAACCTGCAAAAAACCAAAGTACAATGCCATAAACACCAATTAAAGCAATAAATGCTAAAACTGGATAATAGAAGGCCCTCATAAATGCAGACCATTCGGCACGTAATTTAAACTTTAATTGCCCTACATATAAATGGTCTAAGGTATATCGTTTAAACAACCAAATGGTTACAGGATAGAATAAGCCACCTGTGAAAATCGTTAGTAAAATAGATTTAAAGAAAACCCAATATATTTCTTTATTTGTACCTGAAAAATAGAATCGGCTATTACCAAATTTACTATTTCGTGCTTTAAAACGAAGAGTGGCACGAATCAGCCAAGGTACAACAAAATAAATAATCGCCAGTCCAATTAATGATACTTTCACTGAATAATTGGAAATCACACTAAAACCAATATAAAGGGCTAAAGCAATTAAGCGACCAATCAAAATTTTTCTTGGTATACCTGTAAAGTCGAAACGACGTTGAAAAAATTCAGTATTTCCATAAAAGTAGCGTAAACGACGCACTTTTGCCCATGGTGCATATAAACCTAAAGTAATAATCGTAAGTAAGATATTTACAATCCAGATACCAAAATACTCAGATGCATTTCCATGAAAATAAAAAGAATGAATTTTCTTCCAACTTTTCACTTCATGTTGTTCTAAAGGTGGAAGTTCTGGTGGAAATGGTGGTTCTGAAAAAGTTTGATGCATTAAATTGGTATCTGGTGTTTGCATGAAATATCCAGTTGTTTTTAGCCTTGTTATTAGAAAATAATCTAATGATATAGATCAAAAAAAATGCGTTAAATCTTATAAAAGATAAAACGCATTATCTATGAATCATAGAAAAGTTACCAATATGAGATTTGTAAGTTCTCTATGCTTGTAGCTGAAGCATGTGAAAATTCAAATGATCAGCAATGAAACTTTGGATGAAATAATAACCGTGATCATAGCCTTCATGTTCTCGTAAGGTGAGTTTCTGCCTAACCTTTTGGCAAGCTTGTTCAAATAAAGCAGGATGAAGCTGCGAATAAAACTGATCTTTTAAACCTTGATCAATTAATATTTCTTTAAATATAGCGCCTTTGCTTTCCAATAATGCGGTTGCATCATGTTTTAACCATTCAGATTTATCATTGCCCAAATAATTAGAAAATGCTTTTTCACCCCAAGGGCATTGGCTTGGTGCACAAATAGGTGCAAATGCAGAAACGGATTTAAATTTTTCTGGATATTTCAGTGCAAGTGTCAAAGCACCATGCCCACCCATACTATGACCGAAAATTCCAACTTTTCCATCTTCAACTAAAAATTCTTTTTGCACTAAATCATAGAGTTCTTCTGCGACAAAAGCTTCCATATTGAAATGTTCAGCCCAAGGTATTCGAGTTGCATTAATATAAAAACCAGCCCCCTGACCAATATCCCAATGATCACCTTGTTCAACATTTTCACCACGTGGCGAAGTATCCGGAGTAATTAAAATCAGTCCGAGTTGTGCCGCCAATTGCTGAGCATGAGCCTTAATTGCAAATGTTTCTTCTGTACAGGTTAAGCCTGCTAAATAAAATAATGCGGGACAAGCATCTCCATCCAAAGCTTTTTTAGGAAGATAAATACCAAATTTACTTTCGCCTTTAAGGCTTTCAGAATTAATCTTATAAATGCGTTGTTCGCCATTAAAACATCTATTATTTTGGATTAATTCCATTACGCTTCCCCTTTTTTAATTAATGAATATTCAGTGGCTCTTCCACTTTTGTTACAGGTTTCACTGAATTCACTTGTGGAAATAAACGTTGTTCTAATTGTGGCAACATCAATTCCATATTCTTACCAATTGCCCATTGAGGTTCAGATGGCTCAAATCCTTGTGCCGTTTCCCACTTTGCAACTGTATCTTTTGCTTGATTAAATGCATCAAACATCGAATGTTGTTCACGCATTGCCTGATCAAAGAACGCGCGACCAAAATAAGTATAATCCGCTTCATTTGAACAACCGAAGGATGCTCGATCTGCAGCAGATGCAGTAATAATTAAAGTATTTTCATCTTGCAGTTCAGAAACAAAACTTCCTGAATAACATGCAGAAATAACAATTACGCGCCAACGGATTCCAGATTTATCTAAAGTATCTTTTAACCATTTTGGATCGACTTGTTTTAAGTCTAATGGTGCATTTTCTATTTCAAACTGATTTGGCAATCCGTGAGATGTCATATATAAAAATAGTACATCACTTTCACGATTCATCTGCTGTCCCATACGGCGCAGTGCCATTTCTATACTTGTTCTTGAGGCAACAGGAATAACATTTCTTGTCATTGGATTATTCACAAGAATCATCGAACGTGAAAAAGTACCAAAACGTGTATCAAATTGTTCTTTTATGCGCTCAACTTCAGACATAAATACGTCTTGATAACTTGCACCTGCCACACCTAAAAAGTACCAATGTGATTGTACAAACTCACCAAATTCAATACCTTCAAGTGCTTTATTCAGAATTTTGTTTTGTGTATAAAAAGCTTCTTCACTAAAAGATGGTGGAACATCTTCAACCTTCCAAATAGGCTGACTTTTTACCGACATTTGCCATACAACCAGAGTAAATAAGGTTGCCGCAATAATCAGTGCTCGTTCCCACCAAGGCCATTTTAATTCACGTGAAAAAACCCAAACCACAGCCAAACTTTGCCAAACAAACAGCACCATAAATAAGATCGGCAAATAGTCATATAATGCATATGGCAAAATATCGACCATGCCTAAATATTGAATAAGGCTTTGTAATAGTGCGATGTGTGTATCTAGAACCAACCAAAGTAAGGCAGGCACAAGCAGTAAGCGAGGGTTATTTACACGTTGAGATAAAAAGATACCTACTATAAGTGCAATGAATGGCCAAAGCGCATAACTGACTAACCCTTGAGGATTAAAGTCACCAATTTCACCCGCACTTAACCAACTAAATAAGGTATTTGCTGCACCACCTAATATGCCCCAAAAAATGAGCTGAAAAACGGATGGGCGCACAATTTGTAATGAGCGTCTTGAACCTAAGAATAACCATAACCCTGCAGTTTGATTGCTTTTTAGATCATGCCAAAAGTTTATGGAGGGTTTGAAATCAATCATAGGTTCAACGTGTAGTTATAGACCGTAATTTGAATAATAAGTTTATGCCTGATAATTTTTTTATCAATGACGTTTTTTCACTATATCTCAAATCTTTGCAGTTTTTTTGAGTAATTACCAAAATACTAAGCAAGATCATGTTGAAAATACGCATCGAAACGACAAGCATCACCTTGCCACTGATGATTTGGTTCTTGATTTGCTAAAAATACCGCAAGCCTTGGTCGTTTTACGACAACTCGTTTTGCAATTTTTTGTGCCAATTCAAGCAAATTATCGCCTAAATCCATTTCACCATCTTCAGGTAAAATTAAATGCAACAACTGCATTTGTTTCTTCACTTGTGCTTGTTTCTTTTCTGCTTGCTGATTTTGATCACGTTGTGGAAACATTGGATCTAAATAAACAACATCAGCCACATTTTTTAATTCAGCTTGTTGCTTCAAATAATCGGCAGAGTCTGAAAATACCAAATGAATACGACTTACAGCCTTACTTAAAAAAGCATCTTGCATGGCTATTCGGTGTGCATCTTCAAGTAACGTAAACAATATAGGATGACGTTCAACTAAAGTAACCTCTGCGCCTAACTGCGCCATAAGCAAACTATCGTGCCCAAGTCCTGCTGTTGCATCTACCAATTTAGGTTTTTCACCTAAGTTACATGCGCGAGCAATCATCTCAGATTTTAAAGATGCACGTTTTAAGCGACCTACTTCTGCTTTCCAATCGGGCTGCATTTTCATGCCGTTGGCACACAACCACAAACCTGAATCATCTACACATAAAGCTAGCTCTGGGTTTAAACGTAAAAATCGAGCGTTTAATTTTTCAATGAGCTCAATGTTTACCAATACTCCACGAGAAGAAAGCACAACAGCGTACTGTTGTGCTTTCTCTTGAAATTCTTGCTCAGCATATAAGCGAATTTCATTTACCATAATTTCCAGCCTGTAAATGCAAAGAGTAAGATCAACAAACCTGAGAAAATGCGATACCACGCAAAGACCATGAAATCTCGTTTAGCCACATAAGCCACTAAAACTCGAATCAGTACAAGTGCAGAGATAAACGAAACCAATAAACCTACCGCAAGCACAATCCAATCTTGATGCGTTTGAAACACATCATAACTTTGGTAAAGGTCTAATAGACCTGCCCCAACAATAACAGGGATACCCAAAAAGAATGAAAATTCAGTTGCTGCTTTACGAGATACACCCAAGAACATTGCGCCAATAATAGTTGCACCTGAACGTGACGTTCCCGGAATTAAAGATAGAACTTGAATTAAACCAATCCAAATTGCGTCTTTATAACTTAAATCTTCAACTTCTTTTGCGCGAACCACAGGTGGATTTTTTTCAATCCACATAATAATGAAACCACCCACAATTAAGCCAATTGCGACGGCAACATCATTAAATAAAAGCGCTTTTACTGTCTGACCAAAAGTCAGCCCCACAAGCATAATTGGAATAGAAGCGAAGATTAAACCAAGACCTAAGCGACGACCTTTTTCTTCGCCTGTAATGAGCCCTGTTGCAGCTCCCCAAAGACGCGCCCAATATTCGTAAATAACAGCGGCAATTGCGCCCATTTGAATAGCAATTACGAATACATCACTTTTTTCTTTGGTCCAGAAATTCATTAATTCTGATGCAAGAATTAAATGTCCTGTACTTGAAATAGGTAAAAATTCGGTAATCCCTTCTACAATACCCATGATCGCTGCTTTCAACAGCAGTAAAAGATCCATAGAAAATCCTAATTATTTGCCCTGTTCTGGGATTTTTTTCCAAGCGTCATCACGTAAATATACGGGTAATGCAAGTTCTGCATCTAACCATTTCTCATGTTTCGCCAATTCGCGGGCAATAGTAGCAATATCTTCTGCTGTTGCACTTAAGCCTTTGTACTGTATTTGTTCTGCATTCACCAAGCCTGAACCTGAGCCTATAACTTGATATTTCACAACATTTTGTGCTTTTTCATAGCTCAACAATTGCTCTTCATCTACAGCTTGCATAATGTTGTTTTCATCAAGCTTAAAACTTGCAATATAAACTTCATTCATACGTGCATCGAGAACAGCTGTTACTTCTGTTAAACCTGCTTCACGATATGCATTTTGCGCTAAAGCTTGCAATGTCGATACAGGAATTACAGGAATGTCATTTGACCAAGCTAGAGCTTGAGTCACAGCGGCATTAATACGCACACCACTAAATGAACCCGGTCCACGACTAAAGGCAATTGCTGTTAGATCGGAAGTTTGAATTTCCGTTTGTGCAAAACCTTGCTCAATCATCGGTAAGATGGTTTGCGTTTGTGCTTTTGCTCTTGTATCTAATTGGAAAAATAGCGCTTGTGTTTCATCTACAATTGAAACGGAACACTGCTCATTGGCAGTTTCCAATGCCAGCAATTTCATGCAAGACCTTAAGAATAAATCTGATAAATATAGTGGCTATAATACTCCACTCATTCAAGCTTCGCGAGAGATTCTAAGCGATGATACTTAAAACTCGCTTAAATTTTAATGCGTCAGTAAATACTTAATTGAGTTAACTTAAAGGCTAACTTCTTCCAATTTCACAAATTTTTTAAAATGTTCTGCATAGTGCAAGGCACTTTTCTTCAACATTTTTTCGCCTGTTTCATCTAATGTTTTGACCACTTTCCCCGGTGACCCCATCACAACCGAATTATCTAGAATAATTTTACCTTCAGGAATCAAAGCATTTGCACCAATAATACAATTTTTACCAATCACGGCATTGTTTAATATCACAGCATTAATTCCAATTAAGCTGTTATCGCCAATCGTACAACCATGCAACATCGCCTGATGCCCTATCGTTACATAATGTCCAATATGCATTTCTATACCTGCATCGGTATGTAAAACTGCATTTTCTTGAACATTGGTAAAATCACCTATTTTAATTTTACTATTATCGCCACGAATGACTGCACCAAACCAAACGCTGACTTCTTTACCTAATTCAACTTGCCCCAATACCGTTGCATTATCTGCGACCCATCCATCCCATGGTAAATGTGTGGCTTGAGGTTGATGTCCTTGAAATTTGTACAACATGATTTCTTCCTGAAATAAGGTGCTTTATTTAAGATTAAAATTAGGCGAGTTAAGTAAAAGTGGCCAATCTTTTTTATAATCTAAACCATTTTGAAACAGTGAAACCAGCATACGTGCGGTTAAACCCCAAACCACTTCATCTTCTACTTGCATGCTTGGAAAATATAACTTTTGTTCAGCATATTGAACTTCATAAGGAATGGTTGGTGCATTCATTAAACTTTTTAAAGATGCAAAAAAAATACGATCAATTTCTGTGGGCTGTGGTTGAAGTTCTATATGTGGCGGGATTAATCCAACAATCGGTTTTACAGTTAATCCATTTTTTGACTTTTGCATTGGCAAATCGCCAATCAGCTGAACATCAAAAGGGTTTAATGCGGTTTCTTCTTGTGCTTCTCTTAAAGCAACCACAATGTTACTGGTATCTTGCGGATCACGCTTTCCACCAGGGAATGAAACCTCACCTGCATGGCTGTTCATCATAATTGAACGACGCGTTAATAAAACTTTCGGATCTGCCTCATTGGTAATCGCAATTAATACAGCTGCTTGAGCTTCTTTCGCTTTCGCTTCGAAACGCAATCTTTGCTGTAATAATTGGGTCAATGAACCATAATCCATATTTTTATCCTTTTGTCTTTACATCATCATAGCTGAATTTCCATTCAATGAAATAGAGATGATGCCAAAGTCCTAAAATTCAGTTATTCTGAAAGCACCTTTATCATTGATGATGAATATGAACTTCTGCGGCAATTGTGGACATAAAACAACTGAAAAAATCCCTTTAGGTGACCATCAGCTTCGTCGTGTTTGTACGCAATGTGGAACTATTCATTATGTTAATCCTAAAGTGATTTGTGGTGCACTTGCACTTTGGGAAAATAAAGTCCTGCTTTGTAGACGTGCCATTGAACCACGTTATGGTTTATGGACTTTACCTGCAGGTTATATGGAATTGTTTGAAACCATGGAACAAGGTTCGGCTCGCGAAACACGTGAAGAAGCCGAAGCTGAAATTGATATCGAACAGCTTTATTGCATGTATAACATTCCACGTATTGGACAAATTTACGTTTTATTTAAAGCCAATATTATTGATGGAAAATTTGGTGCAGGTGAAGA
This sequence comes from Acinetobacter portensis, assembly GCF_009372215.1. Classification (GTDB taxonomy): domain Bacteria; phylum Pseudomonadota; class Gammaproteobacteria; order Pseudomonadales; family Moraxellaceae; genus Acinetobacter; species Acinetobacter portensis. The sequence goes on from NZ_LWRV01000089.1 coordinate 64,085, forward strand.
AACCATCGAATCTCGCCTATTTAGTGAAGATGAAATTCCTTGGGATGATCTTGCATTTCCTAGCGTAGAAAGAACACTTCGCCATTATTTTGAAGATCGAAAAACCAATATTTTTCCAAAGCATTTAGAAACTTTAGGTTCACGTTTAGACCATACAGGTTAAGCTTCAAACTTAATTCAGCATATTCAAGCTCATCTAATCGATGGGCTTTTCTTTTATTGCTATAAATCTAAACTCGATTCACGTCGCTTTTGTCGTGTCTAGCTCTTGGTTTCATGTAAAATATGGGTGAAATTCAATGATGTGCTTTTGCTGTATATGATGAACTCTCCTACTTTTAAACAAGCTTTATCTCAACAAGATCTTTCTTATCAAAAGCTTCTAGAGTCTTTACAGCCATTTCATCATGTTGTTTTTCTAAATAATAACAACCAACCTCTTATAGGATTTTTAGCAGATCGGTATGTTCTTATACATGCAAAAAAAACTGAATTTTTTCAGCAAACAACATTCAACACATATGAAAAACTAGAAGATTATCAGCAACTTTCCGACTTTTTAACATCATCATTAAATTCAAAAAATAAAATATTAACGATGGGTTTTGTCAGTTATGATTTTGCCGCAAATCAGCAAGTTCATGCCCAAAGAAAAAATCAACCGAGTCTTTTTTTAGGACAATTTTCAAGTTATTTAAGCTATGAAAACCAAACTTGGTATTTCAATAGTGACCATATTGATGCCCAATCTATCTTTCAACAAATTGAAAATTTAACTCAAAACCATCAAAGTTCAGAGACATTAGCACTAGCAGAAAAATGTAAAAGCCGTTGGTCGAAACAACAATATCAGCAAGCTTTTCAACATGTTCAAGACTATATTGTCGCAGGCGATTGCTATCAAATTAACTTAACGCAAGAATTTACCACCAAAGCAAAAGGTTCATTGCTTTCAACATCCGACCAATTTTGGACTTTGACCAATGCACCTTATGCTGGTTATTTACGTGTCGAATCATTTGAAGTATTGAGCTGTTCACCTGAACTATTTATCGATTTTGAAACCAATAGAAAAATAGTAACTAAGCCCATTAAAGGCACAATGCCACGTTTTGAAGATGCTGTTTTAGATGAACAATCTAAAAATACTTTAAAAAACTCCGAAAAAGATCAGGCTGAAAATGTCATGATTGTGGATTTATTACGTAATGATTTAAGTGTTTATGCAGAAACAGGTTCAGTCAAAACGCCAAAATTATTCAATATTGAAAGCTTTAATCAAGTTCATCATATGGTCAGCGAAATTGAGGCAACATTAAAAGAAAATGTACAACCTTTTGATGTATTGATGTCTGCGCTGCCTGGTGGCTCAATTACAGGCGCACCCAAAATTCGTGCCATGCAAATTATTAACGAACTTGAACAAGGTGCTCGTGGCGCTTATTGCGGTTCAATGGGATATTTCAATTCGGATGGTACAGGTTCTTGGAACATTCTAATTCGTTCAATTCAAAAATATCAGGAAGATATTTCATTATGGGCAGGTGGTGGTATTACCATTGCCTCAAATTGCGATGCCGAATATCAAGAGTGTTTCGATAAAGTCGATGCCTTACTCAAGTTACTGAATACATTCTATAAACATCAATAAAAAAAGCGACTCATTTGAGTCGCTTTTTTTAATCCCTCCCAACCTCCCTTTTTTAAAGGGAGGAGTCCCCTCCTTTATCAAAAGAGGGTTAGTGTGGATTTATATTCTGTTCTATTCTGAATAGATTACAACAAAATATCGTTTTTCAATGTATCAACTAAACGTTGATTTTGCTCATCTGTACCAATCGTAATGCGCAAGAACTGATTGATACGAGGTTTATTAAAGTAACGCACGATAATGCCACGTTCACGTAATTCAGCAGCTAATTCACCTGCATCTTTACTTGGTAAAGATGCAAAAATAAAGTTAGCACTTGAAGGCAATACTTTAAAACCAATATCAGCCAATTGAGCCACAAGCTTTTCACGGCTCGCAATCACTTTTTGATTTTGCTCTTCGAAATACGCTTGATCTTCAAAAGATGCAACCGCAGCAGCAATCGCAAAACGATCAATCGGATATGAGTTAAAGCTATTTTTTACCGCCTCAAGCGCCGCAATTAAATGTGGTTGTGCAATCGCAAAACCTACACGTAAACCTGCTAATGAACGTGATTTAGATGTCGTTTGGCAAACCACTAAGTTCTCGTATTTTTCAACTAAACTCACCGCAGATTCCGCACCAAAATCGACATAAGCTTCATCAATGACAACCACTGAATTAGGGTTGGCTTGAAGTACTTCTTCAATTGCAGAAAGCCCCAATGCAATACTTGTTGGTGCATTCGGGTTGGTAATGATAATACCGCCATTTGGCTGTTTATAATCCTCAACGACAATTTCAAAATCATCATTTAACGGCAAAATTTTAGTTTTTGCAGAAAGACCAAAAAATTGACTATATACAGGATAAAAACTGTAGGTAATATCTGGATATAGAATTGGTTTATCTTGCACAAAAAAAGCTTTAAAAATATGTGCTAAAACTTCATCTGAACCATTACCAACAAATACATGTTCCACAGCAACATTTTGCTGTTTTGCAATGGCTTGTTTCAATGCTGAAGCATCAGGGTCTGGATATAAACGCAATACATCCGCATTATTTTCCAATACAGCTTGCACCGCAGCAACCACTTTCGGAGATGGTGGATACGGGTTTTCATTTGTATTGAGTTTTAATAAGTTTTGGATTTTTGGCTGTTCGCCCGGTGTGTACGGTTCTAATTCACGTACATCAGGACTCCAAAAACGCATTTGTTCAGAGCTAATATTCATTTTTCTATCTCAATATTCCCTCTCCTTTTAGGAGAGGGTTAGGGTGAGGTCAAAAACTCCCTCTCCTAACCTCTCCCACAGGGAGAGGAACAATTCATTTCTAAACTAACTTCATCTAGTTTTAGATTTTTCTCTAATCAAAAAATTTATCTAAAAGATGATCCAAACAAATTAATCTTGATAACGATAACGTGCAGAACGTGCATGTGCATCTAAGTTTTCTTGTTGTGCAAGAATATCTGCTGTTTTTGCTAAAGTTTTCACACCTTGTTCAGAGCACATGATTAAGCTTGAGCGCTTTTGGAAATCATATACACCTAACGGTGATGAGAAACGTGCTGTACCTGATGTTGGCAATACATGGTTTGGACCTGCACAGTAATCGCCAATGGCTTCAGGTGTATAACGTCCCATGAAGATTGCACCTGCATGGCGAATATCTTCAGACATTTCTTCAGCTTCATCTAAACACAACATTAAATGTTCAGGCGCAACTTGGTTAATCAGCTCTGCACCTTCTGCACGGTCTTTCACAAGAACCAATGCGCCACGATTGGCAATAGATGTACGTGCAATTTCAGCTTTTGGTAAAGCTTCTAGATGCTTTTCAATGGCTTGTTCTACATCATTTAAAAGTTGTTCATCTGGTGTAATAAATACAGCTTGTGCAACGGTGTCATGCTCTGCTTGAGACAGTAAATCCATCGCCAACCATTCAGCATTATTTTTACCTTCAGCATAAACTAAAATTTCAGAAGGACCTGCAATCATGTCAATGCCGACTTGACCAAACACTGCACGTTTTGCTGCCGCAACAAAGCGGTTCCCCGGCCCTGTAATTTTATCTACAGCAGGAATCGTTTCTGTGCCATATGCCAATGCTGCAACGGCTTGCGCCCCACCAATGGTGAATACACGGTGTACGCCTGCTAAATGTGCTGCCGCCAATACCAATGGATTCAATTCACCATTTGGTGCAGGAACAACCATAATAATTTCGGGCACGCCTGCAACATGTGCAGGAATTGCGTTCATGAGCACTGAAGATGGATATGAAGCCAAACCACCCGGCACGTAAATACCCACACGATCAAGTGGTGTAACTTTTTGACCTAAGGTATTACCCAAAGCATCTACATAAGTCCAACCATCTTGCTTTTGTGCTTGGTGAAATTCACGTACACGGTGTGCAGCAAGTTCTAAAGCTTCACGAATTTCTGTGGTTAAACCATCAAATGCAGTTTTTAACTCTTCTTGAGTGAGTTCTAATTCTGAAAATTGATGTGCTGGATGTCGATCGAATTGTTGAGTGAGTTTAAGTACATGTGCATCACCATGTTGGCGTACATCTGCAATAATTTGGTCTACAGTTTTTAAAAGCTCTGGGTCACTCACAGTTTCAAAAGCTAACAAGTCTTTAAATACTTGCTTAAAGTTCGGCTCTTGAGTCGATAAACGTCGCATCAATTTACCCACACGGATAGTTAGGAAAGATTTAGTTTACCTTGTTTTAAAGCATTTGTGGGGCTACTAATAATGTTAATAAAAGGTTTTTTATAAGAATTTGCTATGGAGCTTATTAATAAATAATTTCTTTAAAATGAGATAAAGGCATCAATGCAATTATGATTTAAATAACCTAAGATACTGCTCAAATTTTAGAGTTTGGTGTCGGGGTAATTAAATGTTTAAAAAATCCATTTTAATTTCAAGCTTATTTCTTATTTCAGCTTGCTCTACAGAAATCAAAACTATACACATTCCCCGAAATATTGTTGCCACAAAAACACCTGGAAAAATACTCATTCCTAAATATAAAAATACAGTTCGAGTTGGCGAGGAAATACTAACAGCTGGAGAGTATAGAAAAGAAGCTACTACTATAAAATATGAAGCATTTAATATTTATGAACAGCACGAAATTCTAGCAAAACATAGAAGGAAAATAGTTACCTACCACCTAAAACCAGCAGATTTTTTTCTTTACCATACAAATGAAGAGGGTTCATATTACAAAGCAAGAGAAAGTGTAGAAACATCGGAAAGGTCAGCTAAAGCTTACATAGGATTATTTGTTCCAAAGAATAAAGCTGAAGCTACTGATATGTTTTGGAATTGGAATACGATTAACGATCCTAATTTTTATCAAATAAAATTACTTGAACCAATCAAAGGAATAAAAAGCACAAAATTTCAATTTTTAAACGATCGTTATGGCTCTATAACTCCAAGTGCAACCATTACATATGCAGGTGTCTCTAATGGACAAATTCGTTTTGTATATAATGAGTTTACAAATAATGGCTATATTAGACCCTCTTTTAAACAAGAAGTTTCTTTAGATTATAAACCAAATCGTACATACGCCTTTAAAAATGCTTTATTCAAAGTTCATAAAGCAGACTCAATAAATATTAATTTTGAAATTATCAGACCATTAGACTGATACTATAAAAAAACCGCCCTTTCAGGCGGTTCTTCAAAAAAGTTCAAAACTTATTTTTTCGCTTCACGCTCTTCCACAGCTTTTTCAAGTTGTGCAAGAATTGGGTTCAACAAAGCTTGCTTACGCTTAAAGCTCGCTTTATTCACAATTAAACGTGAAGATACTTGGCAAATTTCTTCAAGTGGCTCTAAACCGTTGGCACGAAGTGTATTACCAGTGTCTACAACATCGACAATGTAATCACCCAAACCAACAAGTGGAGCAAGCTCCATAGAACCATAAAGTTTAATCACATCAACTTGCTCACCTAAGCTTGCATAATATTGACGCGTTAAATTTACATATTTAGTGGCAATTTTTAAACGACCTTTCGGACGTTCCATTCCAACCTTACCTGCTGTCATTAATTTACAAACAGCAATTTTTAAGTCTAATGGTTCATATACGTTTTGCGCACCGTGTTCCATCAATACATCTTTACCCGCAACACCAATATCAGCAGCACCATTTTCAACATAAGTCGGTACGTCTGATGCACGTAAAATTAAAATACGTACATGTTTATGTGTTGTAGGAAAAATTAACTTACGCGATTTATCTGGATCTTCTAATAAGTTAATCCCTGCTGTTTCTAGCAATGGTAAAGTCTCTTTTAAGATACGTCCTTTACTTAATGCTAAAGTTAAACCATGATCAAAATTTCCCATTACATCAAAATTAGGATCATCGTTTCTCATATCGCTCATTAATCTACTCGCTTAATTTGGGCACCAATACCTTGTAATTTTGCTTCAATATTTTCATATCCACGGTCGATATGATAAATACGATCAATGATCGTTTCACCTTCAGCAGCTAATGCAGCCAATACCAAAGAGAATGAAGCACGTAAATCTGTTGCCATTACAGGGGCTGCAGAAAGTTTTTCTACACCTGTGATCACAGCATCATTACCTTCAACCTGAATGTTTGCGCCCATTCGTGCTAACTCAGGTACATGCATAAAACGATTTTCGAAAATCGTTTCTGAAACTGTCGCAAAACCACGACCAATCGCGTTAACCGCCATGATCTGTGCTTGCATATCTGTAGGGAATTCAGGATGTGGCAAAGTACGGAAGCTCACTGCTTTCGGACGTTTACCCATCATATCTAGCTCGATCCAGTCATCACCACGGGTCACTTCTGCACCCATTTCTTCAAACTTTTCGAGTACAGCTTCCATTAATGTTGGATCAGTATGTGTTGTTTTAACACGACCGCCCGTAATAGCAGCAGCAGCTAAATATGAACCTGTTTCAATACGGTCAGCAACAACGGCATATTCACAGCCATGTAAGCTGTCAACGCCTGTAACCACTAAAGTATCTGTATCTAGACCTTCAATTTTTGCACCCATCGCAATAAGCATGTTTGCAAGATCTGTAATTTCAGGTTCACGTGCAGCATTACGAATAGTTGTTACACCATCCGCTAAAACCGCAGCAGTTAAGATGTTTTCTGTGCCACCAACGGTAACCATATCAAAAACAACTTCGCCACCTTTTAAACGTCCGTCAACTTTGGCATGTACATAACCATTTTCAACTTCAATTTCAGCACCCAACGCTTCTAAAGCTTTAAGATGTTGATCGACTGGACGAGAACCAATAGCGCAACCACCAGGTAACGAAACCTGCGCACTACCATAACGCGCCAACAATGGACCAAGCACCAAAATAGATGCGCGCATTGTTTTCACAAGCTCATATGGTGCAAACTGATTGTCTAAGGTAGATGTATCTGCAACTACCGTATCACCTTCATATTTCATGGTGATACCAAGACCTGCAATCAACTTCACCAATGTATTCACATCTTTTAGATCTGGTACATTTGTAAGTGTAGTTGGTGTATCCGCAAGGATCATTGCTGCTAAAAGTGGTAATGCTGCATTTTTTGCACCAGAAATACGCACTTCACCTTCGAGCTTAATGCCGCCCTGAATTAAAAATTTATCCAATGTATTAAGCTCCGAATAAGCTTGCTTTACGCCATTCTTCTTTAGTCATTGCGCGAATAGTAACTGCGTGTACTTCACCACTGGCAATATATGAATTTAACGGTGCATAAACAGATTGTTGACGAGCAACGGGACGTTTGCCTTCAAATTGTTCATCTACAATACGAAGATCAAATTTTCCGCCCTGCCCACTTACAGCAACTTCAGCCTCTGGAAAAGCAGCTTTTAAAATATCAGTGAGCTGTTCACTATTCATCACAAAGACCTCTTATAGGACCGACGGTGTAAAACCCGCCATTTTACTATAAATATAAAAAATAATTCATCTGCTGTTGCATTATACCAATAAAAAAAGAGGTTATTTGAAACCTCTTTCCGTTTAAAGATTAAACTATACAGCTAAAGGCTGATAAACGAGTTGCATTTTTCGATGTTTATCGAGTTGGCGCTTCAATTTTTCAGTTAATTTTTTAATTGAAGTATACATATCATCAGCAGATGCTTGCGCAAACAACTCAATACCCGGCAATCGAATAATGGCTTCTGCAATATGATTTAAACTACCACGTTTTGAATGTTTATCAACTTGGTGATCTTTAGATAGCTTAACTTGCATGCTATTGATTTGATCTAAATGCTTCGTCATATCCTTGAATTTACAACGGATATCTTTTTCTATTGCATCGGTGATTGTTAAATGATGACCACGAATTGTAATTTGCATAGCACTATCCCTCACCTTTTTTTAAGAGTCGAAAAGTCATAATTAGAACGATTCAATAAAGTGAAAGAAAAAGTTCTTACAAATAAAAATCAAATCATTCTAACTAATCCTTAAATAAAAAAGAGATTCATTATGTCGTCATAATGAATCTCTAGAATAGTCAGATTTTAAATTTTAGATCAAGACTTTTCTCTCAGAAGATGAAGGAATATGTAACGATTCGCGATATTTCGCGACCGTTCGTCTTGCAACCTCAATACCATCAGCATTCAACATATTTGCAATCACATTATCTGACAATGGCTTACGTGAATTTTCTTCTGAAATAAGCTTTTTAATTTTCGCTCGAATTGCAATAGATGATGCTTCTCCACCGCTACTCGTTCCTACATGACTCGAGAAAAAATATTTCAATTCAAAAAGCCCACGAGGTGTCAGCATATACTTATTGGTGGTTACTCGTGAAATTGTCGATTCATGTAATTCGACTTCTTCAGCAATTTCTCGTAAAACTAGAGGCTTCATTCCCTCAGCACCAATTTCAAAAAAATTCCGTTGATGCTCAACAATACACGTTGCAACCTTTAATAAAGTTTTATGTCGTTCATCCACACTTTTTATAAAGTTTTTTGCTTCTAACATATGATTTCTTAAATACTGATTATCATCACTTTGGTCGGCACGTTTAATCATATTAGAATAAAAAGAATTAACGCGTAGTTTCGGCATAACATCAGGATTTAGCTGCACAAACCAATGATCATTTTTCTTTTGAACAACAACATCCGGAATTTGATAATCTAAATCTTTATTTTCAAAATCGGCACCAGGATAAGCTTTTAAACTTTTTAATAATGAAATTGCTGATTTTAGTTGATCTTTACTTAATCCTGTTTGTTTCATTAACTTAGCTAAATCATTTGAAATCAATAACTCATAATGATTTATTAACAGCATAGCCTCATTTCTATATAAGGTATGCACGGCTAAGCTTTCTAATTGCAACAATAGACATTCCGCAAGATTTCTAGATGCAATACCAATAGGATCCAAACGTTGAATCGACTTTAGTACGGCTAATACCTCTGCATCTTCCACTTCATCATCATAATTCATTGATTCTAAAAGATGTTGTACAGATGTGGTAATCTCTGAAATATCACAATCTAAAAAACCTTTTTCATCTAAAGAATCAACAATACAATGTGCAATTAATTTATCTATCAGTGAGAAATGAAGTAAATTAATTTGCTCAAGCATATGTTCTTGTAAAGTTAAGCTACCTTGTCGATTATCTTCACGCTCTTCAAAATCAATAGCACCAAGACTTGTTGGTTGATGCGTGTAAATATCATCCCAATCGGTATCTACAGGAAGATCATCTGGTAAATAATCAGCATTTAACTCATTTGTTAAGTCTTTTTCTTCTTGATCTTCAATAGCATCTAAGCTTTCTATATTTTCCAGCTCTTCTATTTTTTCTAACAACGGATTACTATCAAGTTGAATTTGAATTTCTTGTTCTAGTTCCAAACTAGATAGTTGAAGTAATCGAATAGCTTGTTGCAATTGAGGTGTTAAAGATAATGAATTTGCAACTCTCATCCCAAGCGATAACTTCATATAACCCTACTCTATTTATAGCTTTTACTTTAAGCAATATTTATGCCGTTTTAATTTTTTATAACATGTTTTTAATATTTTTTATACAAATTAGATGAAAAATATACCAATATTAAGTTCTAAGAATCGATTTATACGCTAAAAATATTTACTACAAAGGACTCAGCTTAAGGTTTCTTATATTTCTAATTTTATATGCATAAAAAAACACCCCCTGCATTTGCAGGGGGTGTTTTAGAATTAA
>NZ_LWRV01000090.1 GCF_009372215.1 Acinetobacter portensis
GGTTTGTGCAACAAAGCCGTTGTTAAATAATCTATTAGCTATTTTAGGTAAAGACAAAGTTGAAAAATGGATGAAAAATAAATGGCTTATTTTTGAAAAGAATCCCGAAGTTAAATTTTAGAAACCATTCCTGAACAAACCGCATAAAGACAATAAATCATCGCTCTGCTACAATACACCCACTCATCCCAAGGTGTATTGGCATGAGCAAACAAATCTCACAGCAAAAACTAATGAAATAGACATCACGTGAATACGATGTTTTTCAAAGCCTAAAATAGGCAAATCTCCAAAAAACTTAAATTCAAAAACTCAGAGTTTGTCATTGGGCAGAAGCTTATCTCCCCCAAAATAAATGTGGTTCAGACAAACCAATAACCACACGAAGAAATAAATGCAAAATATACAAACAGTAAAACTAAACCGTGCCACATTTATGTTCCCGTTGGCATTGGTACTTTTCGAATTCTCCGTCTATATCGGTAACGACTTAGTCCAACCTGCCATGCTCGCTATTACCAAAGACTTTGGCGTAAGTAGCACATGGGCACCATCTTCCATGTCATTCTACCTACTGGGTGGGGCATGTGTTGCTTGGCTACTCGGGCCACTTTCAGACCGCTTAGGACGTAAAAAAGTCCTATTGGGTGGCGTACTATTTTTCGCATTAAGCTGCTTACTTATTTTACTAACAACCAATATCGAAAGCTTTTTAGTACTACGCTTTTTACAAGGCTTTGGCTTGTCGGTCATTGGCGCAGTAGGTTATGCAGCAATCCAAGAAAACTTCGAAGAACGAGATGCCATAAAAGTTATGGCACTTATGGCAAACGTATCCTTACTTGCACCGCTTTTAGGTCCTGTATTGGGCGCATTTATGATTGACCATATATCTTGGCATTGGGGCTTTATTGGCATAGCAATCATCACGCTTATAAGTTGGTTTGGCTTAAAAGCAAAAATGCCAGATGTAAAAGTCAGCAGACCAAAACAGCCACTGACTTATATTTTAGATGACTTCAAACAAGTCTTTAAAAATAAAAGATTTCTTGCCTTAACCTTGGCATTACCTTTGGTCGCAATGCCATTAATGCTGTGGATTGCACTTTCACCCGTTATGCTTGTGGAATATTTAGGTTTAAGTAGCATGGAATATGGGCTTGCTCAATTTCCAATATTAGGTGGATTAATTGCGGGAAATTTAGTGCTACTTAAAATCATCGATAAATATGCTTTAGGCAAAACTGCGATGATGGGTTTACCACTCATGTTTTTAGGCACATTCATTTTAATACTCGGATCAATTTGGCAAGACTACTTTGTGCATAGCCTCATTGTCGGAATGACGTTAATTAGTTTTGGCGAGGGCATTAGTTTCTCTGTGCTTTATCGCTTTGCACTCATGTCCTCTGAAGTATCAAAAGGGACAGTTGCTGCAGCAGTTTCCGTACTGATGATGATGAGCTTCTTTATATTTTTAGAGCTTGGACGAATATTATTTGAAAGTTTCCACATTTGGGCATATAGCTTAACCTGTTTTGCATTCATTGCTTTTTGGTTTACTTTGCCACGTTTGCATTTGAAAAAAGTGATGCAAGAGCGCGTTGAAAATGGGCAGTTTTAAATTATTTAATCTATAAGTAAAAACCTCCAAATGTGGAGGTTTTTTATTTTGAAAACATCACATGATTATGATTTTTCTAAAGTCTTTAACTTACGGTCAAATACAAAAGGACCAAATGGCAAAATTGATGCAATTAAACCTAAAATAAACATCTTAATTGACCATTTTTGCTTTTCACAAACGACAAATAAAACAGCAAGAAATAAAACGAAAAGTACGCCGTGCCCCATACCTACATATTTCACAAGAATTGGATTATCCAACATGTATTTAACAGGCATTGCAATGAAAAGAAGAAGTAAGAAGGAAATACCTTCCAATACACCCACAAAACGTAGAGTTTTAATATTCATGTTCACTATTAAGCCAATGAGAATGAACTTGGAGTGTATAGCAGAAAGATGAATGATTGAATGAGAAATACAAGAAATCTGTAAAGATTTTCAAGGGAAATATCATTCAAGTTCATGACTAAAATCTATATTTAAAAAATGATGAATGCTCTATTTAATCTCTAATTTTAATAGGGTTGTTTTAAGTGATATTAATTCAGGCAAAGTTTCGAGTAATAAACTCATTTGTTTTAATACCAAAAGTAGGTCATCGGACAAAGCATCTTGGTTATTGAGCTTAGAAATTTCATCTAATTTAAGCTGAATCATCTGCTCAGAAATAGCCTCTTGATGAAGTAATACCGCTTCTAAAGTTTTTTGCGTCCATTGCATAAGTGTAAGGACTTGAGCGTCTTCAACATGTTCTCTATGACTGCCTAAAGCAGAAACATAGCTGAGTTGGCTGTGGCTATAAACTAAATAACGAAAGGCATGATGAATGAGTTCAGGGTTCGGGTTGGGTTCTGTACTTAAACTTGAAATCATGGTGGAAAGTTCAGTTTGTGCATTGTGTGCAGAACGACGTGCTTTACGGTATTCAATACTGTTATTTTTGCCAAATTGATATTGTTTCACCACAGCATCTAAATAATCTAAAGTTGCTTTGCTGCTTTTTTTGATGGTGTTGGAAATATTGCGGAAATCCCAATCTGGCCAAATGGTACTTACCGCAAACCATGCAATAAAACAGCCTAAAAGCGTATCGATAATGCGCGGTAAAATAATGGCATAACCTGCACCTTTTAAGTTAAAAATCAGTAAAACCATTAAGGTTGCCATGAGTGTTGCCACAGCATATTTTTTTGCACTTAAATAGAAAAAGCATACGCCAAAAATAATGGTTAAAAGTAATTGTCCCTCAATACTTGGCACAAAATACAAAATTGGAATGCCAAAAAGTACCCCTAAAAGCGTGCCTAAAGTTCGCATTTTTAAACGGCTTTTGGTGGCAAAGTAGCGCATTTGGCACACGAATAAACTGGTCAGTAAAATCCAATAACCGTTCTTTGCAAAGGGTAAAAGTGAAATGGAATACCCCACAGCAAATACAAAGGCGATACGTACCGCATGACGAAATAGCGCAGATTGAGGGGTTAAATGTTGTTTTAACTTCAGCCATAAATCGTGTATGTCTTGAATATCATCATCAAGTAAATTCAAATTATCTACATGCTGTTGATAGTGCGATTCTTGTTGTGTTTGTAAGTTTTTAAGCCCAGTAAAACGCTCTAAAAAGGTTTCTAAATTGGTGAGAATTAATTGTAAATTTTTAACATCAATATTGTTCGGATTATTGGCAATCCAATCGTGCATAGAGCTTTTTAAATAGTGTAAAGCTTGTATGCGTTCTTGGCTTGGTTCATAGGTTTTATTGTGCAAAATACATTGCGCAAGTTCTTGGCAACTAATGGCATGTAAACGAATATTTTTTTGAATTCTAAAGATTAAATCTGTACGGCTAAAATTTTTGTGAATATGTTCATAATGTAAATAATTTGAGCTCGCTTGTTCGTGAATATCTTGTGCTAAAAAGTATAAATTGAGCCAGTAAATTGTATTTTGATTTGCCCTTGAGGCTTTTAAACGGGTGAGTAATGATGTTTTAGTTTTATTAAGCGCTTGTACAACGTCACTATTTTTTAAAGATAATTCATATAAAAGAGATTCTACATTTTGAGTATTGTCTGGGTCGAAAAGTTTGGCTTTTGCAAAAAGAAGTTCCGCTATTTTTTCGAAGTTTTGGCTTAAATTATCTTGTACCGCAAGGGTGGGTTTTATTAAATAAAATACAATTGCGGTAAGTCCATACCAGAGTGTGCCCATCACAAAACAGGTGGGTTGGAAGTACCATTCCGAATATTCACCCAAGCCAAACATGGTGTAAATAGAAAGTAAAATTGTCCCAAAAGAGATGGTCGCATAACGCTGTCCAAGTGCGCTAAGTAAAATAAGAACAGCACTAGAAAGTGATAAAAATAAAATGAAATAGAATTTATAAGGATGTAAAAAATCTAAGATGGTGCTGACACCAAAAAATAGCACGCAGACATACAGTAAATTGCGTAAACGAATACTGAGCCGATCATCAAAATCTGTAAGTGCAGTCGCAATTGCACCAAGGGTAACGGGAACAATCAGTTCCTGATAACCCAAGTAGAAAAGACCAAGTGTTGTGCCTGTTAAAACAATACAAATTTGTAAGCAATAGACCAGAATTGCATTTGTTTTAAAGGCTTGAAACCATGAGCTAAAATGATTCACAGACATCATCTAAATAAATTTTTATGGTGAATTTTAAAGTGAACTTTTTTTGCTTTGCTGTCAATTTAAACAGTTTATAAATCTGAATAGATTTGTCATTTGAGCTCTGTGCATAAACTGGAACTTATCCACATTTTTATTTTTGGTAAAGATGAGTTATGAATAACATTTATAAAAAAAGAGCCAAAAAATGGCTCTTTTAAAAATTAAATTGGCATATGTTTAGGCTTTGGGTTCTTTGTGCTCTTGTAAACTGTCATCTTCAAGATCATATACCAATGTGCCTTTGGGCATCATAATGGGCTCAGGTTGAGCCTCATGTAACCATTCACGCCAAATGGCTAAAAGCACCGCAAGTATCACGGGGCCAATAAATAAACCGACCATACCAAAACTTGCTAAACCACCCAATACACCAAACATAATCAGCAAGAATGGAATTTGTGTTGCGCCTGAAATGACCAATGGGCGAATCACATTATCTGCAGTACTTACGACACAAACGCCCCATGCCATAACACCAATGGCTTCAACGGTTTGTCCTTGTGAAAATAGCCACAGTGAAACCGAGGTATAAGCAACAGGAGGGCCAAATGGAATGAGTGCAAATAAGAACGTGACAATGGTGAGTACCATTGGGTTAGGAACACCTGCAGCAAAGTAACTTACGCCTGCTAAAAGTGATTGAGCGACAGCAGTTAAACCTACACCATAAACAACAGCACGAGTTGTGTCTGAAATTGTTGAAATATAATGGTGAATTTGTGGGCCAACAACTTTCTCAAAAGCTTGACGCACTTGGTTCAAAATGGTTTGACCGTCTCGGTAGAAAAAGAATAAAGACATCACAGCAAAACACAGTTTGAAGATGTTTTTACTCACTTCATTGAGTACTGCTTTTCCGTAATTTAAATGCCCTTGTATCCAAGCCGAAACATTTTGAATAATGCTGTTTGGGTCTTGGTTAATATCATTTAGTGTACGTGAAATTTCTTTGCCAATTAAAGGAAGTTCGCGAACAAAATCGGGCACACTTAAGTGACCCGAGAATACCTGCTTTTGTAGTGAGAAGTATAAGTTTCGACCTTCGTGCTGAAGTAAGAAAATAGCGCAAATAACAGGAATACCAATCACAAGCACCACTAAAATAATCATAATAGTTGCGCTTAAGGTTGGTCTGTTTCTACCACAAAAATTCAGAATTCTTTGATATAAAGGCCATGTCATATAGGCAATAATTGCAGCCCAAAGCACAGGTACAATAAAGTATTTTAGAACATCGAAGCCTAAATAGAGCAGAATGAAAAAAAGTCCGAATAACAAAAATTTTTGTATTGTAGGTGCGTATTTTTGTGTTGAATTCACTAGGTTATTCCTTAATTCATAAGCCATATTAACTCAAAAAAAAACTTCCGCAAATGCGCACTGAGTAAGTTCTAGTGAATAACGTTTACAGTGTGATTTTAATTCATTTACTTGTGTACTAAATTTTGTTTAAAACCACTCACTCGGATCTTCAATAATGGCTTTTAAAATAGGCTGCCACTGTTTTTGAATTTCTATGAAATTCTTTTGTGTTTTGTCAAAAATGCTTAAACCTTGCATCGCCAGTTGTCCATAAGCGGCACGTTCTGAAATCCATGTAATAGGTTTTTGTTCAACTTTGCTAAAAAAGTCCTGCATTTCTTTTGAATTTATACCATTGGGTTTCACGCGGTTAGCAAGTAATAAAATTTGCACTTTACCTTTGCGAATACGTTTAATATCTTGCAGATGTTTGAGAAAACGACGTGTGCTGTCGATATCAAAAAAAGAAGGTTGTAGCGGGGTAATAATGGCATGTGCTTCACTTATAAGTTGTTCAGCATGCTCACCAGAAAGTGCACCTGGTGCATCAATAATTAAATATTCAATATTCTTCGGGGCATCACCAATTGATTTTTCATGACGCCAATCTAAGGTTTCAATAGGTGCTGCTGTTTTTGGACGTTGTTTTAGCCATTGCAAAGCAGATTTTTGATTGTCTGCATCTGCAAGTGCTACACGATAGCCTTTCTGAGCTAAAGCTGAAGCTAAACTAATTGCTGTAAGTGTTTTACCGCAGCCGCCTTTTTGGTTTGCAACTAATATTGTTTTCATGACCCAACTAATAAAGAAAGATGTAATTCCGCTCACAGCTAGCATATCATTGTTTATTGGCTGAAATATGACACAAAACAAAAGTTGTATGCAGTCTTACTTATTTGCTTATTTAAGAACTAGGAAAGTGTAATGTCCATATGGATGGCAATGTTGATTGGTGCAAGTGTAGGGATTATCCTCACCACCATTATTTTAAGTAATTCAAGAAATGGACGTATTAAAGCAGAATATGAACAATATATTGCAGAGTTGGAATTAGAACATCAACACGCTTTAGTTCATGCGCAAAAACGAAGTGTGAATACTAGTCGTGCTGTTCTTAAAGGTAAAATGGCAGAACAACTTGCACCAATTATGCCTGAATTTCAATATTTACCTAGCGATGCAAAATTTTTAGGTGATCCTGTCGATTATGTGGTTTTTGATGGGTATACAGATTTCCGCGATGGCGATGGCGATGCTGAAGATATAGAAGTGGTTTTAATTGATATTAAAAGTGGTGGAGCAAGATTAACCAAAGGTCAGCAAGCCATTGAACAAGCCATTAAAGAGGGACGTGTCCGCTTTGAAACCATTCGAATAGATTTTCAAGATTAATTATTAGTTGCATATTATCTACTTTTAACTAAATCTTGGAATCAAAAAATGATGGATGAAAGAACATTAATATTTACTTGAAATCATCATCCAACTCAAAAGATTCTTATTGTTACGAAAAATATAAAATTTATCCTTAATCTAGGTTTAAGATAAAAATGATAGAAATGCAAAGACAATAAAATGAACAGTTTAAATAAGTTCATATTGTGTTGTGCAAATAATTGAAAAATGGCGAGGTATTTATAATGAAACGTTTATTGTTGGGGATGTTGCTTGTAGGTTCTGGGCTACAGATGACAACGCATGCATCTACGGAATATAACATCGCCAAAGGTTTAGCACCTGTAGAAAGTACGCAATCTATTGCACCATTGAAAGATTTTAAAGGTGATTTCCGAATTTTGGGTTCAAAAATTTATACAGATGATGCTCAAGCAAAATTTTCACCTATCGATTATGCCGTGAGCTGGGGCTTATTTGCTCAGTCTGAAATTGCAAGCCAAATTTATGTCAGACAGTTTGATCGCTTTTTAAATTGGAAAATGGATAAAGTTCCTGTTCCAAAAGAGTTAGCAATGCAAATGGTGTCGAATATGCACATCATTCCTGCAAATCCAGAAATTGCCAAAGAAATTAAGCAAGTGAAACGTGGCGATTTAGTTCGCTTGAAAGGTGAGCTTGTTGAAATTAAAGATAAAGACTTGGTTTGGACATCATCTTTAAGCCCAACTGATACAGGTGATGGTGCTTGTGAAGTCTTTCGTGTAAGTTCAATTCAGTGGATTGAAAAAGTTTAAATTTAGAAATTTTGGGATTAAAAACGATCCCAATAATTTAAATTTTGCGGAACAGACCTCCCTAAAAGATGGTTATCAATATGCAAAGCAATACTTTCACCTGTTGAACAAGATTGAAAAAATACATCAAAAGAAGCTGTGACACTTGGGTCAATACTTGCTTGATGAGCAAAGATTTTTTTAACTCAATAATATAATGTGTAATGAATTGCATATCATCTTTAAATTCAGTACGACTTTTTAGATTCTGTTGAAACTCTTGTAAATTGCTCATATTGGGTGGGATATTAAAGCAAGCCACATCAACATCTGTAGGCGCTATGATCTTGAGTTGTGGTTGAATTATTTCAACTCCATTTTCTTTAAATGTTTGAAAAAAATTTTCAGTTTGAATGGAGTATAAATGTGTTTCTTTGCCGTTAAATAATGAAAATATAATTGAATTATTGGCTAGGCATAGTTTTGGCACACCTTCATTTAATCTAATTTGAAGTTCATTATAAATAGCGTGAAGTTCATTAAATTGTTTTTTTTGAGGGTCAGTATTTTTAAAATATTGAGCAACACGATCTAAAAAAACTTTTTCTCCCGCGCCTGCAATTGCACCGTTATGCCATAACTTAATTTTGATTTCATTGTCATGAGAGATTTGCAATTCCCCCGTTTGTAGGTCGCAAGCCATTGCTCTTCTGTCGGATGCGATAAGTACGAAATCACTCAAATGAGTGGCTAGAATCATGGTCATATTGTGTTTTTATTATCAATATAATTAAATAGTGTTAGTATAATCACAAAATAAAAAATGGAACAATAAAAATGGCAGGTGGTTCTCAAATATCAATTACTAAAACAGGTATAACAATAACAACCAACGGTAAAATTGTTTATCAGGCTCAACAGCATGAATTGAATGGTCCTGCAAGCTTAGAGCGAGGGATCGATTTAAAAGGTTTTCCATCGTACGATCCATATAATGAAAAATTTAAGCTCGTTTTACCCTCTGGTGAAGCTATGTCTAATATTGCTTACCAAATTTCAAATAATGAACAAAGTTTTACAGCACTTACAGATGATGAAGGACTTTCAGAGCAAATACATACAGATGCTGAACAAGAGTTAGAAATAGGCATTCAGTGGATGTCTTTAGAAAAAGAAGAAGATGGCGAGCAAGAATAATGTCAAATTTGGACTGGACAGGTATAACCAATAGAACCGATAACAGTTGCAAAACGGTTCAATGTGACTGCCTAACCTATTGGGAAATACACCAACAAGAAGCAATGAAGCGTGTTTCTAATTTAGAAGACCCAAGGAAAAACCACTACAAACTTGAGCCTGGATATGAAGCTAGAGCAAGAAGAATAGCTTCAGTTTATGCCAAAATTTACCTAGAACGAGAAATTTACGGCAATAAACAATTTATTGGTCGTTATTACTGGATGGGTTTAGGTGCATTTGCTTCAAAAACAGTGGCGGCTATTTTTAAACATGGGCTTACTGCATGGGGATATAAGTGGATTCCTTTAGGCATAGTTCGTGACCCTGTACATTCCTTTGCAAAAGGCAACTTGTGGTTATTTATGGATATTGCGCCGTGGCACTATGCGTGGAGTATGTCTGCAAAATCGTTTGCTGACTGTAGAGAGTTGCGCCATGTTTCTAAATTTACCCATATTAAGGAAGAGGTCAGAAACCTCCCTTGGTCTAAATGCTTGCCGATTATTAAACACCTTCAAAGTACCTCTGAAATTGAGGAGGCTTTTGGCTACCTACCAACAATTGAGAGTGTATTTAAAAGAAAAGGAAAGCCAAGAGGAGATAATTTTTTAAAAGCTAAAAATGATTTGTTTAAGCATTTAATGGCTATTGCCGTACAAGAGCAACGTAATATTTTACAAG
Organism: Acinetobacter portensis; assembly: GCF_009372215.1. Lineage (GTDB taxonomy): Bacteria > Pseudomonadota > Gammaproteobacteria > Pseudomonadales > Moraxellaceae > Acinetobacter > Acinetobacter portensis. The sequence goes on from NZ_LWRV01000090.1 coordinate 9,717, forward strand.
AGTTGGTTTGGATCGAATGGAAAGTACAAGCGCAAGCCACCTTACAAAGCTATACCAAACTGCCCGATAGTACCTTGGTGCTTTCTAGTGACTATAGTGTTGATGCCGTAAAACCCGTAAGGGACTCTACTCGTACATTACCGAGTGCCTATAACCCACAAGACCAAAGACAAGTATATGTTGGGCGGCATAAGGGCATACTCGATAAATTGCCAGAGTCTGTCTATAGCACACCTATGGCACATACCCAAGTTCACGACTACGACAGCCGTATGGAATGGATTGCAGAAGCAGCAAAAAAATACCATCGTTTAATGTTGAGTGAGACAGGGCGTGAATTTCTAGAAAAGGAGCTTGGCATAATTGCAGGGTGGGGCAATAGCAAAGCGGAATTTAAAGTGGGTAGGGACAGTAACGATGGCAAAATTTAAGCATGTTTTTTATAGCATTTTTGTTTTTCTATTTGGCTTCCTTGTTTTAGGTTGCCAACCCAATGCACAAAGTACAGAGAATAATACCATGAAGCAACAGCCTTATATTTTACATTTTGGTCCACAAGGGTTTCAGGACTTTGCTAAATATAATTTGGGGGATACAGATAATCATCCAGTAGCAAGCTTTAGGTCTCTTCGTTTTTCACCACCGAATTTAGGGCAAGTTCAAATAGAAAATGGTGCAAGTAGTTTAGTCATTGACCATGTTTTTCATGTGTTGGGTACATCGTTTCATCAGGAAGATGGCATAGAAGGTATAGATATTGATGCAGGTTTAAATAAAGAAGAGTTTGTAACACCCAATCAGGCTTACCAAGGCTATGTGAACTTAATGCAACGTGTAAATAAAGCAGGATGGAAAAATTATTTTTATGAAAGTGACCCTAGAATATTGAAAGAGGACAATTTTCGTTATCTGAAGGAGTGGGGGGAGGTAATAGACCCGAGTTATATTTTTAGCTATGAGGAATGGAAAAAAGTAATCAGCACCAGCGTGGGCAACTCGTTTGGCTATCTTCTTTATGCCCATGGTCTTCTTTTGAGTATTAGTATTGAACAAAAAAATGTAACTGAGGATGGCAAAGAACAATACTTGGTGCGTTATAGTTTTGACACCATTCGGTATACTCAACGAAATTTGATGAGTGATACAGCAAATAATATTGACCCTTATAGCATGAGTGCAGAAGAATTAAGACAGGCTTTTGAAAAAGAAGTTAAGCGAAAGAAAGAGTCAAGAGCAATGGATGAACAAGAGGCAAAAGCACAGGGCTACCGTATAGATGAACACTATGTGGGTCCTGATGTTTGGCAGTATGTGAAGTAAACACAAATGAAAAAATTATTATTTTCATTCGCTTTGCTTGTGTGTTTGAGCATATTGGTTTGCGCATGTGCACAACAACCTCAAACCCACACCTTGCCTTATATTTTACATTTTGGTCCACAAGGATTTCAGGATTTTGCTAAATATAATTTGGGACAAGTAGACCATCACCCTGTGGCGAGTTTTCGAGAATTAGACTTTTCACCCCCCAACCTAGGTCAAATTCAAATAGAAAATGGTGCAAGTAGTTTAGTCATTGACCATGTATTTTCAGTCTTGGGCACTTCCTTTCATCAGGAAGATGGCATAGAAGGTATGATGATTAATGCAGGTCTAAACAAAGAAGAGTTCGTTACGCCCAATCAGGCTTACCAAGGCTATGTGAATTTAATGCAACGTGTAAATAAAGCAGGATGGAAGCTGTATATAGCAGAATATAACCCTCGAATTTCAAAGGAAGATAATTTTCGTTATTTAATGGAGTGGGGCTATGTACTAGACCCGAGTTATATTTTTAGCTATGAGGAATGGAAAAAAGTTATTAGCACTAGCGTGGGCAATTCATTTGGTTACCGCCTGTATGCCAATGGGCTACTTTTAAATATTAGTATAGAACAAAAAAAAGTAACTGAGGATGGCAAAGAGCAGTATTTGGTGCGTTATAGTTTTGACACCATTCGTTATGATTATCGAAACTCAATGAGTGATATAGCAAATAATGTTGACCCTTATAGCATGAGTGCAGAAGAATTAAGACAGGCTTTTGAAAAAGAAGAAAAACGAAAAAAAGAGTCAAGAGCAATGGATGAACAGGAAGCAAGAGCACAAGGCTACCGTATAGATGAGCACTATGTGGGTCCAGATGTTTGGCAATATGTGAAGTAAAGCTGTGATGAAAAAATCTAGAAAACCTAACAACTTTTTAATTGCTAGGTTTTTTTATGAACTGTCACTTTGCTATTAAAGCTTTCCCTTCAAAAGCAACACCATCCCAACCATGAATCATAAATTGACGAATATTTTGGTGATCTGTTGCTTCAGGTGTTGCAAGAACAGAAGCATAATGTTCTGCAAATAAGCTTAAAGTTTGCTCTTGGTTTAAACTATATAGTTGAGCAAAAGAAAATACTTTGGCGCTACCTTGGTTTTCTGTAGCAGCATTGGCTTGAGCACCATTTTTAAATGCTGTAGGTGTATGGTTATAACGTGCTTCAATAAATGCGATTACATCAGAAAATTTTGCTGTGCCTGCTTGAAGCTGAGCCAATAAATCTTGAGCCATGATTGATTTTATCCTTAGGAAATAGTGTAAAAGCTTGCCGACTATAGCAATTTTTTAAGCTAAATTTGAATACTCAAACCAAGTTTTAGTGCTATAAATAAATTTAAAATATCTGTAAGGATATTTTATATATTGTTTTTAACCCATATTGGAATTTACATGAATTGGTTATTGGTCGCGCTTGGTGGTGCAATTGGTGCAACATTTCGCTACGGCGCAGGCGTATGGTTTGCGAAACCTACAGGATTATTTCCTTGGACAACGTGGTCAGTGAACTTACTTGGCTGTTTTCTTGCAGGCGTATTTTTTGCATTTAGTCAAAAATTTTCAATTCTTCAAAATGAAGCACGCTTACTTTTAATGGTGGGTGTTTTAGGTGGATTTACTACATTCTCAAGTTTTGGTTTAGAAACATTTCAATTAATAAAACAAGGTCAAGTTCCAATGGCTTTGGCTTATGCAATGAGTAGTTTAATTTTAGGTGTGATGGTACTTGCGATTGGTTTTTATGTATTTCAAATGATTTTACAAAACAAGTAATTCAAAATTTAGAATATTAAAATAAAAAAAGCCTAAGTTCTGGAGTGTCACTTAGGCTTGGGAATAGAAGGACTTTATATTTGTTTTCTTAAAATTATCTGAAAATCTTGTTATCGTTTGAAACGTGCAAAGCGTTTATTGAAGTTCGCAACACGACCTTCATTACTTGTTTGACGTTGTTCACCTGTATAGAACGGGTGAGATGCACTTGAAATATCCAAGGTTACATAAGGGTACATTTTACCTTCATGCTCTTTCGCTTGGGTTGTTTGCAATGTACTACCAATAATAAAAAAGGCATTTGCATTGGTATCGTGGAAAAGAACTTCTCTATATTCAGGATGGATATTAGGACGCATGATTTATCTTCCATTACTTAGTATATATTATGTTATAACATAACAATTGTTATTGCAAATAAACTCACATTACAAAATGTAAGTGAGTTTAGGTTTTTATATTAATGACGTGGTGGAACAAGCTCATCGAATACATCGGTTAAATTGTCATTCACTTTTAAGTGAATAAGATTCCAATATTGACCTGAAACTGTTCGGTTTACCATTAAGGTATCGGGTGAAGGTTTGAAAACATCCCAATATTTTAAAGAGCGTTTAACCAGTTCTACACCATCATGATGCGCAGAATTTTCAGCAAAATCATATTGTGTTGTAAGTGGTCGCATCAGCACTTCAAGCCATTCTTGATAGAGTACTTCGGGAAATTTTCCAAGTTCAGTCAAGGAATGTAGATCATCCAATTTCTGTTCCATTTCAGGAATATTGCTTTCACGTGCTGCATTAATCAGTTGCTTAAAGTGGTCAATCACTTCTGTAGAAAGGGTTTTAACACCACCGTAGTCATACACAATGACAGAACCATCTTCGCGAAAAGCAAAGTTGCCGGGGTGAGGGTCGCAGTGAAAGCGTTTTAAATAGAAAATTTCCCGTCCAATGGCTTTAAATAAACGACGACCTAATTCATTGCGGGTTTCTTGTGACCATGTACTTGCGGTTTCAATACTTTCACCTTGTTCTAAACTTAAAGTCAAAATATGACGAGATGAAAAGTCTTTAAATACACGTGGAATAATAATTTTGCTATCTAAAGATTCATGGAAAGTTCGAGCAACATCTAAGTTTTGTGCTTCAATTTGATAATTCAATTCGTTATCTAAACTTTCTTGAATTTCTTTAAATAGCTGCTCTTGAAGTTTACGGTCAATTTTTAAAACACCCATTAAACGCAGTGCTAAACGAACTTGTTTCAAATCACTTTCGCAGGCTTCATCTACGCCCGGATATTGAACTTTCACGACAACGTTTTCGCCCGAAGGAAGTGTCGCTTTATGAACTTGCCCAATAGATGCCGCGGCAAAAGGAATTTCTTCGAAATGTTTGAAAATTTGATTGATTGGCTTACCAAGTTCTTTTTCGACTTGTGCTTTAATTTCGGCAAAAGGCATTGCAGGTGCTTGTCTTTGTAATTTTGAAATAGCACGTGCAACTTCAGGCGGAAAAATATCTTTATATTGAGATGCGATTTGCCCAACTTTCATGACCGCACCTTTCATTTCCCCTAAAGTGTCGGCAATTTGAAGTCCAATTTCTTGAAACATTTGGCTTCTAGATGCATTTTTTTGATCTTCATCTGCTCTAAGATTTTTAATCGAGTTGGATACAGTTTTAGTCGCAATACTTGCCGTCATGCTTGCAAGTTTCATAAAGCGACGACCGGGCGTACTAGCCGATTTAGCCATTCGATTTTCCTTAAGATCATTTTTATAGGATGACTTTGATGATAAGTCTAGAATGCTAAAAAGCCTACTTTATTTTGTTAAGACTATGGAGATTTCATGTGTTTTTATCGTCTAGATATAAAAAAGCCGAAAATGAATTCGGCTTTTTTTATTACATCAAGTTTTGGTTATAAAAATTTTGTGCAAGTCGTTGATTATTGAAATATAAGCGAGTAAGGAGTAATACGCAGGCAACGCTTAATCCAACAATAAGACCAACCCAAACACCTGCCGCACCCATTTCTGTAAAGCGTGCTAAATAGATACCCACAGGGAAAGCAATAACCCAATAGGCAAGCATGGTAATCCACATTGGTCCTTTGGTATCTTGCATACCACGTAAACAACCTGCTGCACTCACTTGCCATGAATCCATGAGTTGATAGGCGATGGCAAATAACACAAGGTAAACCGCAATTTGTGTTACGTCATAATCACTTGTGTAAAAAGATACAATTTCAGGGCGGAAGAACCAAAGTAAGCTCATTGAAACGAGCGCAAGAATTGTGCCTGTTGCTAGACCTAAAACTTGGACTTTACGCATTGCTATTATATTTCTTTCACCATAGTAAGTGCCAATACGAATGGTTAGCGCAATAGCAAGCGACATTGGAATCATGAACAATTGTGAGGTAATAGAAATTGCAATTTGATGCGCTGCAACGGTCACTTCACCCAATGGGCTGAGAACAATAGCTGCGGTACTAAAAATACTGACTTCAAAGAAAATGGCTAAACCAATAGGAAGTCCAAGCGCAAGAATTCGTTTTACCCAATAAAAATCTATTTTTTCAAATAGGGAAAAAGGTTGAGATTTTTGGTAAGCCGATGCTTTAAAAATATAAAGCGCTAAAGCAATGAACATCAACCACTGTAAAATAGAGGTAGCAAAACCACAACCAGCGGAACCTAATTCAGGAATTGGTCCTAAACCGTACATAAATACCAAGTTCAATGGAATAAGCACAACCAATGCAACTAAGCTAATGACTGTTACGGGGCGAGGGTGACCTAATGCTTCTGAATAACCACGAAGTGCGGCATACATAGTGATTGCAGGCATACCTAAACCAATGGCGTGTAAGAATAAACTTGCTTTCGGAAGTAATACATCAGGTACGCCAAACAGCGGTAATAGGAATGGCATTGTCTGTAGAATTAAACCTGCAATTATTCCTAAAATAAGTGCGATCCATAATGATTGTCTTGCAATCGTTGCAATTTTTTCAGGTGTTCTAGCACCTTGTGCTTCGGCAACCAAAGGCGTTGTTGCAATCATAATGCCACTAAAAAGGAGCATTATTGGAATCCATAAACCTACGCCAACGGCAATTGCAGCCAAATCATTTGCAGAAAGATGTCCCGCCATAATGGTATCAATTAGACCAAAACCTGCTTGGGCAAATTGAGTGATCAAAATGGGGATCATTAACTTAAATAATTGTTTTAACTCGTAACCTGTACTTGTAACTTTAGACACTAAAAAACTCATTTGGTGCTTAGTATTAAAATATTAGCGTTGTAGAGTGAGAAGCACACCAATGAAAATCACTACACCACCTAAAAAGCGTTGCCAATTAATAGGCGTTTTTTCTACGCCCAATAATCCGAACTGGTCTAAAATCATAGACGTTATAATTTGACCAAAAATAATTAAGCCTGAAAGTGTGAGTAAACCTAATTTAGGAGCAGCAAATAGGCTCATGCTGATAGCATAAACACCTAAAAATCCACCCATCCATAAATACCAAGGCATAGTCATCATGTGACTAAAATCGGGCTTGGCTGAATTTTGAACGAACACTAAAAAGCAAAGCAGTATTGTACCAATCAAAAATGAGAAAAGGGCAGCTTGTAAAGGAGATTGTACATATTCCCTCAGTTGGGTATTAATTGCGGTTTGAAAAGTCAAAGCAACGCCAATACCTAATACTAGAGGAAGTAATAAAATAAGCTGACTCGATATTTTCATCATTTTTAGTCGTCTATTTTTATGTAATTTTCATCAGTTTAAAGTAAATGCCAATATATTTCATGAGCAATAGAATCTCTCATGTTAAAATTTGCAAAGTCTTATTTTTGAGTCATCTCCTTGTCTGAGCTAAATCCTGCAATTGTTCCATTGTCTTTATATATTCATATGCCTTGGTGTGTGCGTAAATGCCCATACTGCGACTTTAATTCGCATGCAGTACCCGATGGAAAATTGTCTTTAGACTTAGAACAAGAATACTTAAATGCTTTGGTTGAAGATTTCAAAACTCAATTAGATTTTGCTCAAGGGCGTGAAATTCACAGTGTGTTTATTGGAGGAGGTACGCCATCTTTAATTTCTGCAAAAGCTTATCAATGGTTATTTGCACAATTAAAAGCATTACTTCCTTTTGAAGATGGCTGTGAAATTACTTTAGAGGCGAACCCGGGAACGGTTGAACACGATCCTTTTGCAGGTTATTTAGAAGCAGGAATTAACCGCCTTTCGATTGGTGTGCAAAGTTTTAATACCGATCATTTGCAAAAATTAGGTCGTATTCACTCGAATGATGATGCAATTTCTGCAATTAAACATGCCAAAGAAGCAGGTTTTGAGCGTGTAAATGTGGACTTAATGCATGGTTTACCTGAGCAAACTTTAGAACAAGCATTGCTAGATTTAAAATTGGCCGTTGAAAGTGGCGCAACGCATGTGTCTTGGTATCAATTGACGATTGAACCGAATACGGTATTTTTCCGAACTCAGCCTATTTTACCTGTAGATGATGTTTTGGAAGATATTCAAGAGCAGGGTGAAGCGTATTTAAAAGCCAATGGTTTTGTGAATTATGAAGTTTCGGCATGGCGTAAAGAAAAGCCATCTGCACATAATTTAAATTATTGGAAGTTTGGCGATTATTTGGCAATTGGTGCAGGTGCACATGGAAAGATCACACAAAAAGATGGTGTTTATCGATTCCAAAAAACGCGGTTGCCGAAAGATTATTTAGCTAAAGTTCCTGCGGAAAATTTGCAATTTAAGCGTATTGAAAAGAACGATATGCCTTTTGAATTTATGATGAATGCACTACGTTTAAACAATGGGGTAGATGCAAAACTTTATGCTGAACGTACAGGGTATAGTTTGGATGATTTATCTGAACTACTTACATCATTGCGTGAGCGTAAATTGATGGTGAATGATGAACAGCGAATTTCATGTACGGAGCAAGGACATATATTTTTAAATTCGGTGTTGGAAGAGTTTTTGTGATTTTCTAAGATACCTGATTAATATTTAAGAAATAAATGTCATATTGTGAAGGGCTTTGTTGCACAAAGATT
>NZ_LWRV01000091.1 GCF_009372215.1 Acinetobacter portensis
GTTTTTAGGATTTGGCTATATCGCTCCAAGAAACCTAGCGTAACTGCAATTGGCGTACGTTGCTCACCAAGTCGTTTCAGTAAAGTCCCATCAACACCTGCATCTAACATTGTATTTACATCTTTTGCATTTGTATTATGCACAAGAACTTTAAGATTATTTTTATGCGCTTCATCTACAATTGTTTTGATAACTTCTTTATTGATGACTGTTTGATTGGTGACACCATCAAATACAACCACATCTGATTTATTTTTTACCAATTCTTGTACAGAAGCACGAGCTTGTGCCGGTGTATCCATAGGTAAGCGTACATGGTCATTACACCATTTTAGCTCCTCATCTTTTAGATCACCACAAGCATAATAGCTACCTGCATTTAAAAGAACAGCACCCGCCACAAATATACGTGGACCAATAATCTCACCTTTCTTTATTTTATCTCTTACTTGATAAATATAAGGTTGAAAATCGATAGGTGAAAACGTAGATGTAAAACCATTTTCTAAATGTCCACGTAATCTACGTGGTCAAATCTCCATTAATAAAAGCTTGTGCGGTTACTTCACTTCTCGCTGGCATTTGCGGAGGCATATCATAAAAATCCCAAAACAAATGTAAATGCGCGTTAATTAAACCCGGCATAACTGTTTTGCCTTTAGCATCGATAATTTGCTTTGCTTTTTCCTTTATTTTTCCTGTTTCAATGGCCTTAACTTTGCCATTTTCAATAATGACATTTGCATTTTTAATTAGGTCTGAACCCGTACCATCGAATATCGTTGCATTTTTAATAATAAGATCCGCTGCATTGACATGCCCGCAAACCATTGCAGAAAGTAAAAGGGTTTTTGTGATTATTTTATTCAATTTCATTTTTATCTCCAATCTTATAGATTGTTTACAACTTCATAGTTTTAGTTTTAATAAATGATTTATTAACTCATTAATTATTGATGAATAATACAACAAAAATATATAAATTACATACTACATCACATTTAATCCATTTACATTGACACCTCTTATTCTTTTTTCTATTTAAGCTATCAATTAAAAAAGGCGCTCTATAGAGCGCCTTTTTTACACAAGCAAATGATTAATCAATTGCAGGTGTATATGTACCGTCTGCGATTGCATCTTTAATACGATCCGCTTCTGCAAGCACTAGTGCAAGCAAATTCTTCACGTTATCTAAAGTTGCAACTGGGCTTAAAGTGGTCATTTTCAATGATTGATTTTGACCAACTTTGGTTACACCAATATTTGCTTCACCACGGGCAAACAATTCGTCTGCTACGTTTTGGTTCAGTGTATCGAGTAATTCTGTAGGGTAACCCTCAGGAATTACACGGAACAACACAGATGCGAATTGTGGATCAACCAACATTTCTAGACCATCTGTTGCTTCGATATACGCTGCAACATCACGTGTTAAACCAACACCGTGATCGATCATCGAACCGTAAAGTTCTTCACCCAATGCTTCAACTGTCATCCACAATTTCAACGCATCGAAACGACGAGTTGTTTGTAGAGACTTAGACACAAGGTTTGGTACACCATGCTCTTCATCATAAGCTGAGTTTAAGTACTCCGCTTCATAATGCATGAAACGATAGTTCGCTTCATCTTTCAGCAAGAATGCGCCACAAGAAATCGTTTGGAAATAATGCTTGTGGAAATCAAGCGTGATTGAGTCAGAAAGTTCGATACCATCTAACATGTCACGGAAATCATTCGATAAAATTAAAGCACCACCCCATGCTGCGTCGATGTGCATCCACGCGCCATACTTGTTGGTGATTTCACGAATTTCTTTCAGTGGATCAATCGCGCCCGCGTCAGTTGTGCCCGCAGTTGCAACCACACATGCCACGATTTTGCCTTCAGCTTGAAGGTGCGCCATGGTTTGCTCTAAAGCAACCACATCCATCTGTGCGTTGTCGTTCACTGGAACAGTCACTACAGATTGGAAGCCCATGCCCATCATTGCCATGTTCTTTTGCACAGAGAAATGCGCATTTTCAGAACAGATGACTTTAACGTTACGCATAGCCTCATTAGGTACGCCATCACGCTGAACAGACCACGGATTGCCGTTTTCGTCTTTCCAGTTTTTCGCGATGCACGCATCACGCGCAAGCAAAACGCCCATCAAGTTAGACTGCGTACCGCCAGAGGTGAACACACCTGCTTGACCTGCACCGTAGCCCACTTTTTGGCGAAGCCAGTCGATTAACTGAACTTCCATCAAAGAACCAGCCGGGCTTTGATCCCATGAGTCCATTGATTGGTTGGTCGCGTTAATCAACACTTCTGCGATTTGGCTAGTGACCATTGTTGGGCAATGCAAATGCGCTAACGAGTGTGGATGATGTACTTTTAAGCTTTTATTTAAGAAAAGCTCAACCATACGATCAAGAGACTTCTGTACCCCCATACCTTCTTTAGAAGGATTGAACGCGATTGCAGAGCGAAGCTCTTTGATGCTACCGCCCGTGTACATTTTGTCATTTTGCAACCATGCAGAAACGGCTTTTACCGCCTCGCCCATTACTGACTGATAGTCAGCAATGGATTGTGCATCATTGCAGAATAACGCTTTACGATGTTCTGCAAAATCAACCATGTCTTACGCGCCTCGAGTTGCAACAAGCGCTTCAGCGATTGCTTTCTTAAAGCGAGCAACAGCTTCAACACATTCGTCATGCGTGATAATCAGTGGGCAAAGTAGACGAATCACTGTACCGTTACGACCGCCTTTTTCGAGCAACAATTTGTTGTCGAAGCATGCCGCTTGAATTGCTGCTGCCAATTGACCATCACCTGGCAATGAGCCCATGTGATCCGCCGGTTGACGTTCATCAACAATTTCAACACCAAGCATCAAACCACGACCACGTACGTTGCCGATACATGGGAATTCTACTGCTAATTTTTTAAATTCAGCTTGTAAGAAATCACCACGCTCTTGCGCATTTTGAGCCAAGTTTTGTTCTTTAATGGTTTTGATTGTTGCAAGACCAGTACCCATAGCCAATTGGTTACCACGGAATGTACCCGTGTGACCCGCTGGCTGCCAAGCATCAAACTTACGTTTAATACCAAGCACTGCTAGAGGTAAGCTGCCACCTACCGCTTTAGACATCACCACAACATCAGGTTCAATACCTGCATGTTCAAAGGCAAACATTTTACCTGAACGTGCAAAGCCCGCTTGAACTTCATCAAGAATCAACACGATGTTGTGCTTTTCAGTCACTTCACGGATTTTCTTCAACCATTTAACCGGTGCTGTTACCACACCGCCTTCACCTTGAATTGCTTCAAGAATTACAGCTGCTGGTTTAGTTACACCGCTTTCAACGTCTTCAATGAAGTTTTCGAAGAAATAAGTTAATGCATCAACACCCGCTTCACCACCAATACCCAATGGGCAACGGTATTCATGCGGATACGGCATAAATTGAACACCCGGCATTAAGCCATTCACAGCATTTTTAGCAGACAAGTTACCTGTCATTGCTAAAGAGCCGTGAGTCATACCATGGTAACCACCTGAGAAGCTGATTACAGAACTACGACCAGTGTAAGTTTTTGCTAATTTAATTGCTGCTTCTGTACCATCTGCACCAGACGGGCCACAGAACTGTAGGCAATACTCAGCCTTACCACCAGGTAATTGCTCAAGTAGTGCTTCAGTGAAAGCATCTTTTAAAGGTGTTGTTAAATCCAAAGTATGCAACGGTAAACCGCTTGCAAGTGTGTCTTGGATACTTTGAATGACCGCAGGGTGATTATGGCCTAATGCCAATGTCCCTGCCCCAGCTAAACAATCGAGGTACTCTGTACCTTCAACATCGGTAACCCAGCAGCCTAAGGCTTTTGCTATCGCAAGTGGAAGTTTACGTGGATAGCTACGAACATTAGATTCCATTTGACTTTGGCGAGTTAAATAGTATTCGTTAGTAGACTTAGGGGCAGGATTTACTGAAGAAACGCTCATATCGAATTACCATCTCTGATATGGGTTAAAAGAAATAAGTCGGGTGACTTGCGGTCTTTTGACTCGGTGCTTTATGGTTCTAGTTCGTACGTTTTTTTGTGCATCGTAACTAGAGGGCGGATAATACCTAATTTTTCTAAAAAATAAACACTTTTAAGAAATAAAGTTATCCTAATTTTATCGGAAAGTTATCTTAGTCTAACCGATAGAGTGAATTATCATCTTAGCCTATGACAAATGAAAGAAAAGCCTATTTTTTGTTATATATTTCCAATACGAACAATCAATTTTAAATAACTCCCTAAGATACTAAAATTTAATGCTTTTATTAAATGGAATTTACGAGCAATAAAAATACTTTTTACATACAAACTACAGTTTATGCATAAATCAAACATAAAAAAATTTTATGCTATAAACCATATAACTACAGCTAAAAATTAGGAATAAATATGCGTTATTTTTACACCACTTTAGCACTTGCATTAACTACTGCCATTTCTGCACCTGCATTTGCACAAGATAATAATGCTTTAAACTACAATGTACTCAATATTCAAGCAGAAGCATCTCGTGAAATTTCAAACGATGAAATGACCGCTGTTTTATATATAGAAAAATCAAATAAACAACCTGCTCAACTTGCATCTGAAATTAATCAGCTGATGACGCAAGCAATAAATACTGCTAAAAAGTATTCTCAAATAAAGTTTGAAACAGGTTCACAAAGCACCTATCCAGTTTATGATAATGATAATCGCAAAGTAAAAGAATGGCGCGGACGTGCTGAAATTCGTTTGGAAAGTAAAGACTTTAAAGCTGCAAGCCAACTCATTAGTGAACTACAACAAAACTTCCAAACGCAATCGATCAATTTTAATGTTTCAGATAGTCAGCGTAAAAAAGTAGAAAATGAACTGATGGTTGAGGCATCGAAGAACTTCCAACAACGTGCACAATCTTTAGCTCAAGCATGGAATAAATCAAGCTATCAACTTATCAATATTAATTTAAATACAAATAGTTATAGCAATAGACCTGTGCCTCTTATGGCAATAATGAAAGCTGCAAGCGCAGATGTTATTCCTGAACAGGAGGTGGCGAGTGGTGAATCTCAAATTACTGTCAATGCGAACGGATCTATTCAATTAAAGTAATCAATATTGTATCAAAACTGCATGAGTCACTTGCAGTTTTGATCTAATTTTATATGAATATTATTAAAACAACTCCAACAATAACTCTATTTAATTTTAATTTTAAAACAACTAAAGTAACACTTCGAGTTTGACCTTACTCTTTATAACCAATGCTTATACAAAATCTAAATCTCTATTTATTTCATATTTTTAATGTTCCTGAAAATGCATCTAATTTCATGATGTCATATGCAACTTTTATTGCACATGACTTGATATATATTCTATTTATCATGTTTATTCTTGCTTGGTTTATTGGCAATAATAAAATTAAAAAGAATATTTTAAAGGCTTTTATTTTCACAACAATTACATTATTTATTAGTGAACTTTTATCTTATGTTTTAAATACGCCAAGACCATTTGTCATGGATGTTGGTGAAACCATTCTAGTACACGCTCCTACAGGCTCATTTCCTAGTAATCACATGAGTATTTTGAGCGGACTCGCTTTCTCATACTATTTTTCATCGCAACGACAATTCGGTAAATTACTGATTGCGGTTGCTTGGCTTGTGGCATGGGCGCGTGTTTATGTAGGTGTTCATTTCCCGATAGATATGTTTGGTGCCTTCTTCTTTGCTTTTATTGTTAATATTTCAGGTTTGAAGCTTTGGAATATATATAAAGATCGCCTTATGGCATGGGTGATGATAGTTCACCGCAAAGTATTCGCCTTTTTAATTAATAAAGGTTTAATCCAATAAGAGAAAGTAATCAATCAGCATATATTTAAATTATGGTTAATCACCTAATTACAGTGATTGATCACCCCTATTCCTAAAAAAAGCTCCCTAAGGAGCTTTTTATTTATTAGTCATCTTTGGTTTCAAAGCCATTTTTAAATAAGTGGTTCGGCACCTTTACAATCAATGAATCCACTTTGGTATGCATATTCAAATCTTTATTTGGATAATCTAATTGCTGTAAAAAATAACGAATACAATTCAAACGTGCACGTTTTTTATCATCAGATTTAATAATTGTCCAAGGCGCATCGGCTGTATGCGTATGAAAGAACATTTGATTTTTGGCTTCAGTATATTCATCCCAACGATCAAGAGACTGAATATCAATGGGTGACAATTTCCAATGCTTCAACGGATCATCACGACGTGCAATAAATCGTCTTAATTGCTCTTCACGACTCACCGAAAACCAAAATTTAAACAAATGAATACCTGAATTTACCAACATACGTTCAACTTCAGGAGTTTGTCTCATGAATTGAAGATATTCATGTGGCTCACAAAAACCCATAACACGTTCAACGCCTGCTCGGTTATACCAAGAGCGGTCAAAGAAAACCATTTCACCCGCTGTTGGTAACTCTTTCAGATAGCGTTGGAAATACCACTGACCTTTTTCTAAATTATTGGGCTTATCTAAAGCAACAACGCGAGCTCCACGCGGATTTAAATGTTCCATGTAACGCTTAATTGTGCCACCCTTACCTGCAGCATCACGCCCCTCGAATAAACACACAATTTTTTGTCCAGTTTCTTTAACCCAACTTTGAACTTTCAATAACTCTATTTGTAATAATTTTTTTTGAGCTTCATACGTTTGCCGCGTCATTCTTGTTTTATATGGGTAATTTTCTGGTAAATCATTTCTTGAACCATCCTCAGACTCTTGCTTCCCCTTGTAGGCTAAAACCGTATTTTCAAAAATAGGTAAATGCTTATTATCTTGACTTTCAATGACTTCAAATGGTCCTAATTGATGTTGATTCATCTAATTTCCCTTATCCACACTCTTAAGTTTTAATTAACTATCTGGCTTTAATATAAGTTCTTTTTACATGAATAATTCACTAAAAAGGATGCCATATGACACGATTATTAGTAAAAAAATTTGATATTTTTATGCTATAATTTAGTGAAGAATGTATAAGCTTATTCTATTTTAATCTCCGTAAATAAATTAAAAACCAGACGATTTTAAGAGCATAAATATTTAATTTAAAACATAATATTTAATAAAAAATTTAATTCATGATGAACAATATAAAATTAAAGAGGAAGCTAAAGCAGAAATTACAAACACATCTCGTTGTTTTATTATCAACATCGAAATACAGATTCGAATTTAAAATCCCACAACCAAGTGGCACAGTCATTTCATAAGAAATTATTTAGAATATATTCATTTAATTTTTATAAGATTTAATTTGAGATGTAGTTTTAATAAAATTAACCAATAACAAAAAAGGCTTAACTCTTTACAGAATTAAGCCTTTCAGTATCTATCAAAAAACTAATTAATAAATTGCCATATGATTTCGATGAATCATCTCAAGAGAACGTGCTTCACCTAAAACCTGATGAACTTTATCTGAAGATAAGCCTTTTACGATTTCAGCTGAACGTGAACTAAAATTCACACGACCAACCGCAACGCGCCCACCATCGACATCTACACATTCAACCACATCACCACGCTCAAAGTGCCCTTCCACCGCTTTTACACCCACAGGCAACAAACTACGGTGGTTTTCTTTAATGGCTTTTACAGCGCCATGATCAATCACCAAACGACCTGCCGTTTGTAAGTGCGCAGCAAGCCATTGTTGATGTGCTGTCATACGATCATTATCTGCAATAAATAATGTTCCTAATAGCTCACCAGACATTAACCGTGAAAGCACACGCTCACTTTCGCCACTTGCAATGAGTGTTGGACAACCCGATTTTGCAGCTAAACGTGCAGCACGAACTTTGGTCAACATACCACCACGACCAAACTTACCGCCACCACCTGCCATATCGAACAGACTTTCATCTAAGGCGCGAACTGTGTCAAAAAGTTTAGCATTAGGATTCGAGCGTGGATCTGAATCAAACATACCTTGTTGGTCAGTTAAAATGATGAGTAAATCACCATGCACCTGACCTGCCACCATTGCAGCCAAAGTATCGTTATCACCAAAGCGAATTTCATCTGTAGATACTGTGTCATTTTCATTGATCACAGGAATCACACGCCAATCAATTAAGTGTTGCAATGCATCACAAGAATTTAAATAGCGTCGACGATCTGCCAAGTCATCATGGGTTAAAAGCACTTGTGCAGTTTGAATATTCAATTGCGCAAGGATGCTAGACCAAGTTTGGATTAAACCCATTTGACCAATGGCAGCACACGCCTGAAGACTGGGTAGATCGGTGGGTCGATTCTCAAGTTTCATTCGAACCATACCTTCAGCCACAGCACCCGATGACACAAGAATGATCTCGTGTCCTGCATTGTGTAGATCTGCAATTTGTTTCGCCCAATGCGAAATTGCATTTATATCTAGACCTTGCCCGTTTGCTGTGAGTAAAGATGATCCGATTTTAACAACGATTCTTTTACAACCCTTAAGCTGACGCTGCCCATCTACCACTTCTATCATCGTGTCCTCATTAACTCTTTAGAGCTTAACGTACGTAATGCACTTCTACATCGTTATCGTCGTCTTCATCATCTTCATCGTCATCACCCAAAATACCAGCAAGACGTTGTTGACGACGCATTTCGCGATACGCTTCTTTAGCAGCAAGCGTTTGTTCACGTGTTTCAGCTTCAAGCTGATCACGGAATGCTTTCATTTCTGCTGCATATTCTGGATCTTCAACTTCGCGTTCACGTTGTTCTTCAATCTGATCCATTAAGTAGTAAACCACGTCTTTCGTGCCTTCAGCCGTTAAGCCAGAAGTCTTAAAGACAGGGCCGTCCCACTGTAATTCTTCAAGAATGTGATTACACCACTCTTCACGCGTTTCTTCAGCCAATTGATCGACTTTATTCAAGACCAATACCACTTGTAGTTTTGCAAGTGTTGGTGAGAAGTTTGTTAACTCTTTCAAAATTGCTTTTGCGTTATAAGCTGGGTCTGAACCATCAATTGGTTGAACATCAACAATGTGCAACAAGATACGAGTACGTGCCAAATGTTTAAGGAAACGAATACCTAAACCTGCACCTTCAGATGCACCTTCAATTAGACCTGGAATATCCGCCATTACAAATGAGCGATAACGGTCAGCATCTACCACACCAAGGTTTGGAACCATTGTGGTAAATGGATAATCTGCAACTTTTGGTTTTGCAGCAGAAACTGCACGAATAAAGGTAGATTTACCTGCATTAGGCATACCCAACAAGCCAACATCCGCCAATACTTTAAGTTCTAAACGCACTTCACGGAATTCACCTTTTGTTCCGTGTGTACACTTACGTGGTGAACGGTTTGTTGATGATTTGAAGTGTGTATTACCTAAACCACCATCTCCGCCCAATGCAACCATTACGCTTTGACCGTTTTCGACCAAATCGCCAATAATATCACCAGACTCTACATCAACAATAGTTGTTCCAATTGGAACTTTTAGAAATACTGATTCACCACCACGGCCTGCACAGTTTGCGCCACGACCATTTTTACCACGTTCTGCGCGGTATCTACGGGTATAACGATAATCTACAAGGGTAGTTGTGTCGTCGCCAGCTTGAATATGAATGCTGCCACCACGACCACCATCACCACCATCTGGACCACCAAATGGTACGAACTTTTCACGGCGAAAACTGGCTACGCCATTGCCACCGTCGCCAGCCTCTACGGTAATGACTGCTTCATCAACAAAGCGCATATTGCCAATCCTCTAAAAACTTTAAAACCCCATATTCTGCCACATTTTAAAGAATTTCTCGAATAGTAATTTTCACCTATTCATTAAATATTATTCATTTTGAATGGTTCATTTATATTTTAAGTGATTAAGATTTAATATTGCCTCCATATAAAGTCGGCAAGTACCTGTGATCTCAACTCGATCATTGCCTAATAATCGGCAATACAACACCCCACCACGACTAGAAGCCTGATAAGCTGTAATTTCTGATTTACCCGTTTTTTCTTTCCATAACGGCATTAAAGATGTATGCAATGAACCCGTTACAGGATCTTCATCAATTCCCATTGATGGTGTGAAATACCTAGAAATAATGTCGTAATTTTTAAACTCTGCTAATGCCAAATCATTGATCGCTGTAATTGCTACTCGCTTACCGCCTAGGTTTTTAATTAAATTAAAATCTGGATTTTCGGCTAAAATTGATGCTGCATCTTTATATACGGCAATATATGCTTGCGGGTTTTCATAAACTTCTAGAATCTCTGAATTTAGTGCCTTTATTAATAAATCAGGTGCTTGTTCTAATTTTTGGGGAATTTGAGCAGGAAGGTTGAGTGAAATTTGACCACCCACCAACCTCTCTACAAAAAACTCACCCATGTCTTTTACGTGAAATGTAATTGAATTAATCTGTTGGTGATCATTAAAAATCACAAAACTTGTTGCTAATGTTCCATAGCCACAAAACTGAACTTCTTTTACAGGTGAAAACCAACGAATTTCATAATTTTCATTATCTATTTTTTTAGCAAAACTTGTTTCTGAAAGATTATTCTCTAAAGCAATATTTTGCATTAAAGCATCTTCTAACCACTCATCTAATAATAAAACGGCAGCAGGATTACCCTTAAAAAGCTCATGACTAAACGCATCGACTTGGTACATTTTCATTTAAATTACCTCTTTACGTCAGTTTAGTTTTTGCCATTCACACGCGCTTTATTTTCAATAATTTCAGGTAAACTTTTCTCAATCCAATCAATCACATAATTCACTTTACTTGCAGCATCTGAACCTAAAATTGTTAGCTGATATTCTACTTTTGGTGGCACAACAGGATAAACCGTACGTAAAATAAAACCATCTTGTTCTAACATTTTTAAAGTTTGAGAAAGCATCTTTTCACTAATACCTTCTATACGCTGGTTTAATTCACTAAAACGATGCACACCACCACTTAAACAACGCAAAACTAAAACAGACCACTTATTAGTAAGATGTTCTAATATTTCTCTAGCAGGACAATCTGTAGATAAAACTTGTCCTAAAACTTTACTTGTTTCATAACTTGACATAAAAATCCTTCCATTTAGTAATAGACTTACTTTTTAGTACGTACTTTCTTTTAGTAAGTTAACAGATTATGATTTAACCATCAAGTTTATTTATTCATCAGAAAAAAGCGAGATTAAAATGAAAATTGCAATTACAGGCGCAACGGGTCAACTCGGTCAATTCGTTATTCAACATTTATTAAATAAAACCCAAGCAGAAAATATTGTTGCTCTAGTCCGTAATGTAGACAAGGCAGAAAATCTAAAAGCAAAAGGAATCGAAGTTCGTCATTTCGATTACGACACACCCACTACGCTTGTTCCCGCTCTACAAGGTATTGATAAAATTTTACTTATTTCAGCGAATGAAATTGGTCGTCGTACACCACAGCACAAAGCTGTTATAGATGCGGCAGTTGAAGCTAAAATTCCATATATTGCTTATACAAGCCTGCTGCGTGCCGATAGCTCCCCATTAGGGCTAGCTCAAGAACACCGTGAAACTGAACAATTGATTAAAGAAAGTGGATTAAGTTATACCTTCTTAAGAAACAACTGGTATAGCGAAAACTATTTAGCAGGTTTAGCTCACAACATTGAAACTGGCATTTTATATGGTGCAGCACAAGATGCCTTGATTAGCGCAGCTCCACGCACAGATTACGCAGAAGCAGCGGTAAATGTTTTACTGAGTGATGGGCATAAAAATAAAACTTATGAATTAGCAAGTTCCACCTCGTTCACTTTAGAAACTTTAGCAAAAACCATTTCTGACCTAAGTAATAAAACTGTGGTTTATACCAATTTATCTGCGGAAGATTATACACAAGGTCTTTTACAAGCAGGTTTACCTGAAGGTTTAGTCAATGTTGTAGTGGAAGCAGATGTAGAAGCAGTAAATGGTGCACTACTAAGCGACCGTAAAGATTTAGAAACTTTATTAAATCGTCCAACCACATCACTTGAAAATACGATTAAATTTTTGCTTTAATTATTTACTCTTCATAAAAAAAAGAGCCTCAAATGAGGCTCTTTTTTTAACTTAAAACAAATTATGCATTTGTTTCAGCAGGAACTTTAAGGTAGCTTACGCCGCCCATTTGTTCAGCAATACGTAATACTTGGCAGCTATAACCTACTTCGTTATCGTACCAAACATAAGCAGTTAAACGGTTACCTGAAGTGATTGTTGCTTGCGCATCAAATACACCTGCAGTACGTGAACCGATAAAGTCAGAAGATACAACCTCTGTAGAGTTTGTATAACCAATTTGACCTTGTAGCTTAGAATTGATTGAAATTTGACGAATATATTCGTTCACTTCATCACGATCTACATCTTGACCTAAAGTAAGGTTAAGAATAGCCAAAGATACGTTTGGTGTAGGAACACGTACAGAGTTACCTGTTAATTTACCTTGAAGAACAGGAAGCGCTTTAGCAACAGCTTTAGCAGCACCAGTTTCAGTAATAACCATGTTCAACGTTGCAGCACGACCACGACGGTCAGCTTTATGGTAGTTGTCGATTAAGTTTTGATCGTTTGTAAACGAGTGAACTGTTTCAACGTGACCATTAATCACTGTGTATTTGTCGTTTAACACTTTAAGTGTTGGTGTAATTGCGTTTGTAGTACAGCTCGCAGCAGAGATGATTGTATCTTCATCTAAGATGTCAGTTTGGTTCACACCGTACACAACGTTCTTCATTTCACCTTTACCAGGTGCAGTTAAAATAACACGTGCAGCGCCTGGGCATTTAAGGTGTTGAGCAAGACCTTCTGAATCACGCCATTTACCCGTATTATCAATTACTAATGCATTGTTAATACCATAAGTCGTGTAATCAACTTCAGATGGGTTAGATGCATAGATCACTTTAATGAAGTTACCGTTCGCAATAATTGCTTCGTTTTCTTCATCTACAGAAATTGTACCTGCAAATGGGCCATGAATTGAGTCACGACGAAGAAGTGAAGCACGTTTTTCTAAATCACCATCAGATGATTTACGAACAACAATTGCTTTAAGGTTTAAACCACGACCCAAACCAGATTGGCTGATGATTAAACGTGCTAAGATACGACCAATACGACCGAAACCATAAAGAACAACATCTCTATGTTCTACAGCTGAATCATTACCTTCTAAAGGTTTAACAGCATCTGCAACAAATGCATTGATGTCGCCACCTTTCGCATTAAATTCAACTGCAAGTTTACCTAAGTCAACTTCTGCTGAACCAATATTTTCAATTTTAGCCAAAGCTTCAAGAATTGGATAAGTATGAACCGCAGAAAGCTCTACATCTAATACACGAGTACGACGATGCGCTTTTAAAATCTGGATTACAGAACGGTTAATTAAAGAACGACCGTAAACTGTAACTACGATATTTTTTTCACGATATAACTGACCTACGAGGGCAATCATACGTTCCGCAAGTTCTTCACGGTTTTTCCAGCGACCTTGGTGCTCTGCATGTAGGGCAATGATACTGTCTTTGCTCACAGATACGTCCTCTAATTAATGGTAAATCATAAATTTCAAAACCCCATAATTGTAATGGAATTAGAGGCAACTTTGTATCAAAAGCTGAATAAGACTGTACTATTTTCTTGTATATTCACTATAAAATTATGAAATAGTTGTAATTATTTTTATGATTTCAAAAATAAAACCGCAAAATCTGATAGTTAGCGGTTTAAAAAGGTTATTTTTCAAATGTTGATTTTACACTCAATTTTGAACATCAAGTGCTGTATGAAATAGGTGAATGATCGTCTAAATTAATTTTTTCTGCTCTTGAAGATGCCGAAAAGTTCAAATCGTATTGAATAATGGCATTAAATTCTTCAACATCAAATTCTGTATAGGTATCTGGCACACCCAATAAAACAGGTAAACGCGTTAAACCATTATCGCCACACGGAAATGCATAATGACGTTGTTTATCGGTAAAATTATGCATACTTTCAAATTCTATAAATACACTCGCATTTGGATATGATCGAGGGATTTCTAGAATATTCATGAAAATTTTACGTTTTAATTCTATTGCAGATTTTTGTGCATCTAATAAATCATTTTCTGCCTGATCTGACTTCAATATTCGTTTTAACAAAGAAGTCTGTTTTGTCGCTTGTTCTCGTTTTAACTTATTCATAAACATTGTAAGTTCACGATAATCGACTAAATTCTGACTAATAGTTGCTTGTAATGCTTTAATTGGTTGCATAGAACGTTCATGCATAAAGTTCCAATCATTTTCATTCAGTGGAACAAAACATTCTTGTTTGCGTTTTTCGAGCAATTTCACATAGGCAAATAATTTATATTCAAACATTTGCACATAGTGGTTAAAAACCAAAGAAGGCTGCGCTTTAAATTCACGATAATAAGCCAGCAATTCTGACAACAATCTATGCCCATTTAAATATAAGTAATCAAACTCTTCTATATGTGATAAATGCTTTTTAGATGCCACATGCATTAATGCAAAAAACTCACCTGTGAGCACATTTTCAAATTTCTTTAAGTGCATTTGCGCAACGACATCGGCATTTTTCGCAACAAACTGAACAGGTTCAATTAATAAAGGAATCAGTTTGTCTTCGTAAATTTCTTCTAATTGATGAACTACATCAATCACATCTAAGTTAATTTGGCTTTGAATGGTCACCATTCGCTTAATTAAATCTTTTAGATGTTCTATATATTCAATTTCATCTGTTTGAGATAAATCCAACACAATAGCATTTAAGAATATTTGATCTGGAAGTGCACCCTGCTCTTCTATTAAAAAGCGTCGAATTGAGTATGGGTTATGCTCTGCATGCATAACGGGTGCAACCAAGTAAATCAACTCAGATGTTTTTACAATATGAAAATGTCGAACTTTCTGTTCACGTAAAATTAAATACCTAAAAACAGGAAGTTTATTCAGCTTAGAATCTTTTTTTAATAAGGGCTTATGCCAATAATCGAGCAATTGTTGTTTGATATAAACTTCAACAATAAAACCTTTAATTTCATCTTCTGTCAGCTTTCTTAAACCGCGTGGTTCATCTATTTTTATTCTTCTAATAATTTTGGCAGCATTGAGTAAAAATGTACGATGAATCAGTATTTTTTCACGCTGAAGCACAAAATCTTCTTCAACTTGTATTTGATTAATCTGCTCAATTGCATTTTCTAAATAATCCGCAATTTGCAGACTATCGCTAAGCTCTTTTAAACTCTCTAAAGACTCACTTAATGTTTTAGCAAACTCGCCCATTTTAGGATGAGTTAAACGATGACGTAAAATTGCTAAACTCGTATTGGCTTTATACTCAAAAGTATTCGCAACCCTATTCCAATAAATTTCTTTCGGTTTTAATATTTGATTATCAATATCATCACAAAGTTGTAAATCTGCATCTTGAAGCACTTCAAGTAATGCAAGATGCCAATCTACATCTAGACTTGGTTCTAATTGCAAAAGTTTTGCACGTATTTGATATGGAATAGCATTCGCTTGCATACCAAGTCCCCTGATTTTGTAGACAACTGATTTAAATATATTATTTTAATGAATAATAACTTATTTTTGATATGTTTTTTATATTTCACATAAAAAATATCTGATTAAATAGAATTAATTCGGTTTAATTTAAAGCAATTTTCAGGCTAAGTTATTTGCAATAAAATATTTACTTACATTTTTAACTATTCATCTCGACCTATTCTTTTTTCTAAGTTATTTGCATTTATTTTCAGTTCGTCTTGCTTATTCTTTTGTTTCATTAAATGCAATGTACCCTCGATAACAAGTAACAATACAGCGCACCAAATTGGAATATATGTGAACCACTCCGTAGCACTCACACGCTCACCTAGCAGTATAGATGCAAAAGCGAGAAGAACTGGTTCCAAATAACTCAATAATCCAAAAATAACAAAAGGTAAATAACGACTTGCAAGGATATAACTCCCCAAACCTAATGCACTTAAAAAACCCAACCCAATTACTGCCAAAATAAGATGTGGAAACACTGCAATAAGTGAAACTGTATCACTATAAATAAATGCAAGATAAATTGAAACTGGGATTATTAATGCTAAATCCCACCAAAAACCGCCTAAATTATCGGTTTTAAATACACGGCGTAAAAAGAAATATAATGGATAAGCAAGAGCAACATAAGCTGTTTCCCAAGCTATAGATCCTATACGCCATATTTCATGTCCAACACCTAAAACAGCAAGTACAATTGCTGCAATCTGCCATTTTGATAGTTTTTCTTTATATAAAACACAGCCTATAAGCACCATCACCAAAGGCAAAAGAAAATAACCTAAAGAAACCTGTAAGCCTCGCCCATTAATTGGTCCCCATAAAAAGAGCCATAACTGGGTGGTACATAATATGGAACTTAAAATAAGCCAAAGAATAAATGCAGGTTGTTTTAAAGCACGTTTTAGAATGTCTGCAATAAGTTTTAAATCACCCATCGACCACATTAACAAAGTTAAAAATGGGATCGTTGCGAGCATGCGCCATGCGAATGTTTCTTCGCTATTCAGAGGTTTTAAAAATTCTGTATAAAAATACAATATGCCAAAAGTAATAGATGCCAAAACAGACAATGCTACACCTTTGTACATATCACACCCCTATTCACTTAATATTATGATCTAAATTCCTTTCTTAGTCAGTATATCCATTTCAATGGACTAAATCTTTATCATCACTATAAATAATTTAAACATCCAATAAAAAAAGCCATGTAAAAACATGGCTTTTTCATATAAAGACTTAATCTTTTTTAGTATGTGGTGTTTGAATCAAGTCTGATAAATCATAACCTACAGATTTTGCATAATCTAAATATTCATTTAATACTTCTGGCTTAACTTCCGTATCACGTGAAAGTACCCACATATATTTACGGTTTGGCTCACCAACAAGTACAGTTTTGTAGTCTTCATCTAATTTTAGAATCCAATAATCACCACGGCCTACAGGTAACCAACGGATTGCTTCTGGTAAGAAACTTACTTTTAATTTCGAATTAAAAGGTGCATTTTGCACATAAGCCTCACCTAAAGATTTACTTAATTGACCTTCTTTGTCGTAACAACGGTTATCTACAACAACATTACCATTTTCATTTAAGGTATAACGCGCTGAAATATCACGTGCACATTTTTTCTGGAAAGATAAAGGTTTTCGAGCAACCTCATACCAAACACCTAAATACTTATCTAACTCAACCTTTTCTACAGTGCTTAATGGCTTTGGTTGCGCATATGCCATTGTTGCCATACCCAAACCTATTAAAACAGCACCACCAAGTGCAATTTTCGCAAGTTTATAACTTGCGTTTGTAACGCTTCCTTTTGTCATAAATACACCTTTGGTTAAATTCAAAATGAGATCATTATTAAGATAGCTTGTTTTTTAAACAATAAATGTTGCGAAATGTAATAGAAAATTCAATCATTTACATGACCTGCAACATATTTGCTTTTAACCTCAATATCTCATCACGCAAACGAGCAGCTTGCTCAAACTGTAACTCTTTCGATGCTTTAATCATTTCTTTTTCAAGTTTGGTTAGATGTTTTGCAAAAAGTTTCGGATCTGACATTAAATGTCTTTCATCTGCTGAAATTGCTTTATCTTGATCTGAAATTTGACGTTCTATTTGATCATCATCAAGCACTTCACCTGTATCAATTTCTTTAATGACTTGGCGAACAGCGCTCCGTGGTGTGATTCCATGTTCTTTGTTAAATTCTTCTTGCTTCGCACGACGTCGATCCGTTTCATCAATGGCTTTTTGCATTGAATCGGTAATACGGTCTGCATATAAAATTGCTTTACCTTTCAAATTACGCGCGGCACGACCAATGGTTTGAATTAAAGATCTTTCTGAGCGTAAGAAACCTTCTTTATCTGCATCTAAAATAGCCACTAAAGAAACTTCAGGCATATCTAGACCTTCACGCAAAAGATTAATACCAATCAGTACATCATGAACGCCCATGCGTAGATCATGAATAATTTTTACCCGTTCAACCGTATCAATATCTGAATGAAGATATGCCACTTTTACACCATATTCTTTTAAATAAGATGTTAAATCTTCTGCCATTCTTTTTGTCAATGTCGTGACAAGAACACGTTCATTTAAAGCTGCACGAATATTAATTTCAGAAAGTACATCATCAACTTGGGTTAAAACAGGTCTAATTTCAATTATGGGGTCTAACAAACCTGTTGGACGCACAACCTGTTCAACAATTTGCTCAGACTTTTCTAGCTCATAACGTGCAGGCGTTGCACTCACATAAATAGTCGTTGGAATAATGCGTTCCCATTCCTCAAATTGCATTGGACGGTTATCCAAAGCACTTGGCAAACGAAAGCCATAATTTACCAAGTTCTCTTTACGTGAACGGTCGCCTTTATACATGGCACCAATTTGTGGAACAGTCACGTGAGATTCATCAATGATGAGTAATGCATCATCGGGAATATAATCAAATAATGTAGGTGGTGCTTCGCCCGATGGTCGACCTGAAAGATGACGTGAATAGTTTTCAATGCCGTTGGTATAACCCAATTGCTGCATCATTTCTAGATCATAACGGGTACGTTGCTCAATACGCTGTGCTTCAAGCAACTTGTCATTTTCACGGAAAAAAACTAAGCGCTCTTTGAGTTCCGTCTTAATCGTTCC
The DNA here is from genome assembly GCF_009372215.1 of Acinetobacter portensis. Classification (GTDB taxonomy): domain Bacteria; phylum Pseudomonadota; class Gammaproteobacteria; order Pseudomonadales; family Moraxellaceae; genus Acinetobacter; species Acinetobacter portensis. The sequence goes on from NZ_LWRV01000091.1 coordinate 18,894, forward strand.
AATGGCACGTTCTAAGTTATCTTTTGGTGTTACATAATGACTTTTTGGATAAATGGTTACGCGTGGCACTTTCCGTACCATTTTTCCTGTAATTGGATCAAACCAACGAATTGAATCGACCTCATCATCAAACAGTTCAATACGAATGGCGTGTTGTTCAGATTCCGCAGGGAAAATATCTATAATTTCCCCACGAATACGGTAAGTACCACGTAAAAATTCAAGTTCATTTCTTGAATATTGCATTTCAACCAAACGACGAATAATGTCATCTCGATTCAAAAAATCGCCCTGCACTACATGCAATAACATACTCATATAAGCATTCGGATCACCCAAACCGTAAATTGCAGAAACCGATGCAATAATAATGGCATCACGACGTTCTAATAATGAACGTGTCGCAGAAAGACGCATTTGATCAATATGATCATTAATAGATGAATCTTTTTCAATGAACGTATCTGAAGATGGCACATACGCTTCAGGTTGATAATAATCGTAATAACTCACGAAATATTCAACCGCATTATTGGGGAAAAATGCTTTAAATTCACCATAAAGTTGTGCAGCTAACGTTTTGTTATGCGCCATGACAATAGTCGGTCGTTGCGTTTGAGCAATCACATTTGCCATGGTATAGGTTTTACCCGAGCCTGTAACACCTAGTAGCAATTGATCATGAAGACCTTGCTCAACACCACGGACTAGCTTTTCAATCGCTTGCGGCTGATCACCTGCAGGCGCATAGTTGGTTACTAATTCGAAAGGTTGATGGTCACTCACTTGATCTATTACCCATATATTTTTAAAGAAAAGATTTTAGCAGATTCAAACCAAGAACATTGAATAATCCTTATTTTTTCATCATTTTCACATCGATAAATAACATTCACATTTCACAAAATTTAAAGTTTTTTATTCTAATCATTCCACCAATTTTTTCTTGACCACTCCGCTATTCAAAGGCAACATGAAGTGAAGAATCTAGATACAGTAGCATGCCATGACTTACCAATATCACGATGAAAGCATTGTCAAAAACTTAGCGGAACATACGACGTTTGTATTCGGTAGCAATATGGCAGGTGAACATAGCTCTGGCGCTGCAAAAATAGCTTTGGAAAATTTTGGCGCACTAAAAGGCGTTGGTCGTGGATGGTCTGGACAAAGTTTTGCTATTCCAACCATGAATGAGCATTTACAGCAAATGCCACTGTCACAAATTCAACACTATATTGATGATTTTAAAATCTACTGTAAAAATCATCCTAAAAATAAATACTTCTTAACTTCTATTGGATGCGGTATTGCAGGCTATACCGTTGAAGAAATTGCACCTATGTTTAAAGGCATTAGCCACAACGTAATTTTCCCTGCATCTTTTCGACCATTTGTAGAAAAAACACTCCCAAAGCTTAATCAAAAATTCTTACATACGCTTTTTAATGAAGAACGTATTTTTTCAGCACAAGAAGATAACTCGATGCTTGATCAGTTAGATTTATCTGACAATGAAATCAGCCTAGCGAAAATTATCGTGAATACGCAAATGTACCCAAATGACAGTAATGGTCGTGATCGTAGCTTTGAAATTGAAGATATTTTGCATAATCTAAAGGCAAAAGCGATTCAATTCCCTGACGCTCTAGAAGCACGTTTTATTATTGGTGGCGCTGTATTGGCAACGCTTGAACTTTATAATATCAATGAATCTGATTTTATTGATGCTTGGACGGGTATTCACGAAATTGCACCTCCACGCCCAGCTCATAAAGCAAAAAAATAATTTTTAATTTACATAAAAATAAAATACCAAGACAAACTGCATACCACCTTATAATAGGTATGCAGTTTAAAAATCGATTAAGACAATAAAAATCATAGATATTTTATAGAGTCCATATCATTATTCATTTGTTCTTTTTAATTTTTTAGTGATATATTTCACGTTATTAAAACGTATAAAAATATTAGGTATTTATAAATGGAGATTCTCGATTCTTCAATTTTTGATTTATCACCAATTCCTTTTTGGCTTGAAGATTTTAGCGAAGTCAAAAATCAATTTGATATTTGGAAAAATGATGGGGTAGAAAACTTAGAGGACTTCTTAAGAGAAGATATGTCTAGAGTTTTACACTGTGCAAATTTAATCAAAGTCCTTAAAGTAAATCATAAAACTTTAGAGCTTTTTGAAGCAAAAAATGTAGATCATCTTCGTGAAAATTTAAGTCAAATTTTTAGCAATGATATGGCAGAAAGCCACATACACGACTTACTAGCTTTGTGGAATAATCAAGCACATTTTTCCAATACAGCGGTCAATTATTCATTAACAGGAAAGCGCCTTGATATTCATTTAAGAGGAACTGTTTTACCAGGTCATGAAGATAATTTATCTCTGATTTTACTGAGTACAGAAAACATTACCTCTTATCAGGATGCTTGTCGTTTAGAAGCTCACAGTCGTTCGATTGCAGAAGCACGTTTCACCTATTCGCCAACATCTTTATGGGTAGAAGATTTTAGCCGTATCAAAACCCGTCTTGATCATTTAAAAGCAATTGGTATAGAAGACTTTGTAACGTTTTTAGATGTACACAATGATTTTATTATTGAATGTCTACGTGATATTTCAATTATTGATGTAAACCAAGCGACACTTAATTTATTTGGTGCTTCATCTAAAGATCATTTACTACAAAATATTTATACCGTATTTGGTCATGAAACATTAAACACCTTCCGCGGGCAACTCATTGAATTATGGAAAGGTAATATTCACCACCAATGTGAAGCTGTAAATTATGCGCTAGATGGAAGTATTAGACACGTTCTACTGCAATTTACCATTTTCCCAGGTTTTGAAGATAATTGGAGTATGGCGCAACTTGCGCTTACTGATATTACTGCACGTAAAAAAGCTGAAAATTATTTAGAATATTTAGGCAAACATGATGTGCTCACCAAACTTTATAATCGCTCATTTTATAGTTCTGAAATAAACCGAATTGAACGCAGTACGCTTCGACCTGTTTCTTGTATTTATATTGATATGAATGGGTTAAAAGAAATAAATGATACTCAAGGACACGATGTTGGTGATGACTTATTAAGACGTACAGGCGCAATCTTAACTCAACTCATTCACAATACACTTTATAGCGCATCACGTATTGGTGGTGATGAGTTTGTTGTACTTCTACCCGGTGCTGATGAAGCGGCATTACAAAGTAGTCTAGATGCGTTACATGAACTCATTCATATAGATAATCAATTTTACTCAACCCAAAAGATTAATTTTGCAATTGGTTCAGCGTCATCTCAGAACAATGAACGCATAGAAGATATGCTAAAACGTGCAGACAAAGCGATGTACTTACAGAAAAGAGCATTTTACCTCTCTCTGAAACATGAAAAAGAAAGTGTTTGAAAATTGAATATAAAAATAGGTGCTTATAGCACCTATTTTTAATTAGCGTTTACCCATTGAACGACGTGTCCCACGCGGAGGCATCCACGTACGATCTGCATAAGGTTGCGGTTTTGGACGTAAATCCTCTACTTCTTCATCTGCATTTTTAGCGTCATTCGCTTCTTTGATAGGAAAAGGTAGCTTTACCATGGGCTTTTTCTTGGGAGTATTTTGGGTGCTCATTAGATTCACTCAATTATAACTGTACATATTGTACGGAATTTTTAAAAACTGTGCGACCCCTTCCCCCTAAAAGCCACAATCATTTCCTTAGACTTCAACGAAGTTCATCATATTTTTAATTTTTTTATGATTTTGTAAAAATTATGTACGCCTAATGGCTTCATTTTAGGATAAGATAATATGCTTTATATTTTTTAAACCCCATAAGAAGGAATACTGCCGTGGACGTACGTCTCTCTGATCGTGTAAATGCCATCAAACCGTCCCCTACACTAGCTGTTACCAATAAAGCTGCTGAATTAAAAGCTGCGGGTAAAAATGTTATTGGCTTAGGTGCGGGTGAACCGGATTTCGATACACCGCAACACATCAAAGATGCAGCAATTGCAGCAATCAATAATGGTTTCACAAAATACACGGCTGTTGACGGTACGCCAGGTCTTAAAAAAGCAATTATTGCTAAATTTAAACGTGACAATAACCTTGACTATGCTGCAAACCAAATTTTGGTTTCTTGTGGTGGTAAACAATCATTCTTTAACTTAGCTTTAGCTTTGTTAAACAAAGGTGATGAAGTTATTATTCCTGCTCCATTCTGGGTAAGCTATCCAGATATGGTAATCATCGCTGAAGGCGTGCCTGTTATTGTAAAATGTGGTGAAGAACAACGCTTCAAAATCACACCAGCTCAATTAGAAGCTGCAATTACTGACAAAACACGTTTGGTTGTTTTAAACAGCCCTTCTAACCCGACTGGTATGATCTACACGAAAGCTGAATTAGAAGCTTTGGCTGAAGTTCTTCGTAAATACCCAGAAGTTTATATCGCTTCTGATGATATGTACGAACCAATCCGTTGGGATGATGAATTCTACAACATCGCAACTGTTGCACCAGACCTTTACGACCGTACAATCGTTCTTAACGGTGTATCAAAAGCCTATGCAATGACTGGCTGGCGTATTGGCTATGCAGCGGGTCCTGCAAAACTTATTGGTGCAATGAAAAAAATCCAATCTCAATCTACTTCAAACCCAACTTCAATTTCGCAAGTTGCTGCTGAAGCTGCATTGAATGGTCCTCAAGATGTTCTTGAGCCAATGATTGAAGCATTCAAACGTCGTCATGACTTAGTTGTAAATGGCTTAAATGCAATCAACGGTATTTCTTGCTTACCTGCTGATGGTGCATTCTATGCATACGCAAATATCCGTCCGTTAATTCGTGCGAAAGGTTTAAAATCTTGCACAGAATTCTCTGAATGGTTATTGGAAGAAACTGGTGTTGCTGTAGTTCCTGGCGATGCATTTGGTTTAGGCGGTTTCATGCGTATTTCTTATGCAACTGCTGACGAAGTTCTTGTTGATGCACTTGCTCGTATCAAAAAAGCTGCTGATTCAATTGAAGGCGTAGACGCTGCGATTGCTTCAATTGCTGCTGAAAAATAATCTGGATTAACAACAGATTTAAAAAAACCCGCGTTCTTCGCGGGTTTTTTATTACATATATGAATCAGATAAACATGTGCTGAATTACATTTTCACAACTCAGTGTCATCACTCATATTCTATAATTCTAAGAACAGTAAACCTCTTTTATCAATCATAAAATGAAAAAACCTTAATAAATAACATTAAATAAGAAGGATATAACAATGATCTTAAATAAAAATAATCTTAAAATTTTAATACTTGGCACATTAATTGGCGGAATTATAAGTTCATTGGTGAAATGGGGTAGCGAAGTTAATATGCCCCCTCGTATGCAAGGTGATATTTCCCCTCCTGCTGCACATATAGATGCTTGGCTTGGTCCCTTAGGTTTCCATTCAAATAGCTTAGATTATATCTATCAAGGACATACTATTTCTGGTGCAGTCACTTTATATCATTGGTTATTTAGCTTTGCCTTTGTGTTTATATATATTTTAATTTCAGCTTATTGGCCTAAAATTCGTATGGCTTATGGTGCGCTATACGGTCTTATTATTACTGTTGTCATGCATGGCTTTCTTATTCCTGCTCTAGGTTTTCGAAATCCTATTTATGCAAATGGTGAAAAAGGTTGGCTATGGAATTTAAACTCAGCTGAATTATGGAGCGAAATTATTGGACATATTTACTGGGCTGTATCGATTGAGATCTGCCTCGTTTTTGTATTAGCTTTGGCTGCAAAACCGATTCGTGGTTATTGGACATAATTTATACTTTTCAATAAAAAAGCACCCGAAGGTGCTTTTTTTAAACTCTTTATTTTACTTATGGTTTTACAACAACCATCACTTGAATAGCTTCTGGTGTTACCGCTAAACCATCTAACAAGCTAATTCCTTCTTTTTGGAATTTTTGTAGACGTGCAATTTCATCTTCACGAATGCTTGGATTAAATTGTTTTAAGTAAGTTAAACGGTCAATTTCATATTGCCATTTATTACCATACACTTCTTTCGCTTGTTGCTTGAAGTTCGGCAAAGCTGATTTTGCAATTTCTAATGCTTGAGCATAGCGTGTTTCAATAATTTCATGACGCGCTTTCACAACTTGACGGCAGCTATTACCATCTAAATGATGTAAATAAGGTTTTAAAATTTCAGGTGCAATTTTTTGCGATAAATCCTGACCTTTTTCACTTAATAATACACGTACCAATTGTTGCGGTAAGCTTGATGGCAAATTCAATGCTTTTGGCGCAACAACATCTACCTTGAACCATACTTCAATAAGTACCGAACCTTGCGGTAAAGCCGCAGATTTAAGTACAGCAACGTTTGTACTACCAAAACCTTGTGTGCTGATCATTTCCATTACGCTTTCAGTAAATGGATGTTCTAGCGTTAAGTATTGTGCATCTTCACGAATTTGCGCTTGATCACGGTAGAACGTAGCCGTCATACCCTCTTCATCAAGTGTAATTCCTTGAACTTGCATTTGGTCTGTTGGTTTGATGATAACCGTACCGTTGCTTTGCTCATCAAAATCGATGTTTGTAGATGCCATAAAGCGCTTCATAAACATCGGCAAAGTTGTATTGTCATCATAATCTTCAAGTGCAGTCACAATTTCTTGTGCAACAATTGGACGGCAAGAGTTATATTCAAGCAAACGGTCACGACCATTTTGAAGTTCAGCTTCTAAAGCTTCACGCTGAACCACAACCGCTTCAAGTAACTCTTCAAACTTTTGCCCCATATCTGCAAGCAAACAATCTTTTAAATCTACAATAAAGTTTTCTTGTAGTGTTTGCGCCGTTGGTGAAATATTACCAAAGATATTTAAAGCTTCGTTGTACCAACGGAACATACGTTCTTGTGCTGTACCTAACAAATAAGGCACATGAATTTGAATACGGTTTTCTTGACCAATACGGTCTAAACGACCAATACGTTGTTCAAGTACATCTGGGTTTGCAGGTAAGTCGAATAAAATTAAGTCAGATGCAAATTGGAAGTTACGACCTTCTGAACCAATTTCCGAACATAATAGAATTTGAGCGCCATACGAGTCTTCTGCGAAATATGCAGCAGCTTGGTCACGCTCTAAAAGACTCATGCCTTCATGGAACATTGCAGTACGAATACCCGCATGAATACGAAGTGCATTTTCTAAAGCTTCAACGACTGGGCCACTACGTGCAATAAGCAACACTTTTTTGTGCTTTAACTGCGTACGAAGCATTTCCATAATCCACGAAACACGTGGATCAGTTTCCATCCAAGCACCGTCTAATTGTGCTTCTTCAGGCCACATTTGTTCACGTAATTTACCATCTTTAGACCATTTTTCTGGTGCAGGTAAAGGTGCTGGCTGACAATCACGACCAGGGAAGCCTTGAATTGCTTCACGTGTATTACGGAATAAAACACGACCTGTGCCATGACGATCTAATAATTCATGAATCGCACGGAAACGTTGTTCAGGGTTATCTTCAATGCGACGACCCAACAATGCTTCAAGTGCAACCAAATGTGCTTCTTCTAAAGCAAGATCAGACATCAACACTTCAGCAATTTTCGCTGTTTGTTGATATTGCTCTTCTTCATCTAAGAAGCGATCTAGAGAATTAAAACGTTGCGGATCGAGTAAACGTAAACGAGCAAAGTGTGATTCCACACCAAGTTGTTCAGGTGTTGCAGTAAGAAGTAATACACCCGCAGTTTGTTGAGCAAGTTCTTCAACTAAGTCGTAACGATCGTTACCACCATCTTCTTCGCTCCACATCAAATGATGTGCTTCATCGACAACAAGAAGGTCAAAACCTGCTTCCATTGCTTGCTCACGCAAATCGTCATGGTCAATCATTAAATCGACACTTGCGATAATGCATTGTTCTGTCAAGAATGGGTTTAAATCTGGGTCATGTTCTTTAATAGACGCAGTACGTGTTAAATCGAACAATGAAAATTGAAGATTGAAACGACGACGCATTTCAATCATCCACTGATATTGCAGTGAATCTGGCACTAAAATCAGGATACGTTCAGAACGACCTGTTTTAAGTTGTTGATGAATGATTAGACCTGCTTCAATGGTTTTACCCAAGCCTACTTCATCTGCAAGTAAAACACGTGGTGCAAAACGCTGACCCACTTCATGTGCAATATAAAGTTGATGCGGAATAAGACCAACACGTGAACCAATCATGCCGCGTAATGGGCTAGATTTCATGTTCGCTTGCATCAATAAAGATTCAATTCGTAAGTCGTACCATTCTTTATAATCGATTTGGCTTGCAAGTAAGCGCTCTAAAGGCTTAGATAACTGAATGCTTGCACCAATACGTGTTTCATTTAAAGACTTACGTTCTTCCGTTCCATCTTCAAGCGTACGATTCACATTATAACGAATGACACCATTACGATCTTCAAGAGAATCCACAATCCACGTTGTGCCTTCTTGATCCATCACTTCATCTTTAGCTTTAAAGATAATACGAGATAAAGGCGCATTGCTCCGTGCATACACACGAGTTTCATCACTTTTGGGGAATAAAATGCTGACCGATCGCTCATCTACATCAATAAGAACTCCTAAACCAAGTTCTGTTTCTGTGTCTGAAAGCCAACGTTGACCAATAGCAAACTGCTGCAATTTTTTCCACCTTTATCTAAGAAGTTAGGATGTGTTTTTCATTCAATACCATTGATTAGCATTTGACCAAAAAACAACACCTTTAAGCAATATATTTTGACATAAAGCCCACCAAAAAGTGAGCTAAATTAAATCTCTTGAAACACTTTCACCCTAAAAAGGGACTGCACAATAAAACTCAACAGATTGTTCTGTTTTAGGATGATGAAAGCTTAATTTTTCCGCATGTAAACATAAACGTGGCGAAAGCTGTTGTTGCTCTGGCGTTGCATATAAGGTATCTCCAATAATTGGATGACCTAAATATTGCATATGTACACGGAGTTGATGAGAACGACCTGTAATTGGCGTAAGTTGAACGCGCGTTACATCTTGTCCTTGAATTTGAAAATGTTCAGTTGCCTGCCAATGTGTTAAAGCAGGTTTATTATGAGATGGTTCTGCAATATGCAATGGCGGTCTAGATGGATCATAAATGACTGGAACATCTACCGTTCCCTCATCTTCTAAATGACCTGCAACAATGGCTTGATAAATTTTTGAAGTTTGACGTTCTTGAAATTGGCGTGAAATGCGGTTTTGTCCGAATTTCGATAAACCAAAGACTAAAATACCTGAAGTATCTCGATCTAAACGATGAATAAGCAAAGTATTCGGTTCTACTGCAAGTAAACGATTGATCACACAATCTTGTAAATCTGGTGTTTTCCCAGGAACAGTGAGTATCCCTTCTGGCTTATGAATCACCATGAAATCTTCATCACGATGAATCAGGTGTTCGGTTAGAAAATTACTCAAGTTTCAATTCCAAGCTGATCACGAAAACAAGCGAGCAATGATAAGAATCTTAACTATAAAATACAATGTTCAAAGCGTTAATAACCGACGAAATTTCCGATTTAGCCAAATTAAATTTTCAATTTGTGTTTTTTTAATGCGGATTCACTAAATAATTCATTAGGCTTGCAAGCGTTAAGTCAGGTTTAAAATCTTCGTAACGAATATTTGAACCATTTACGCGCCACAATTCAACCAAACTGACTATAGAAACAGAGTTTAACCCATAACTGCTTAAATATTGATTCGGATCTATTTCTAAAGGCTCTATATCTAAGGCTTCGGCAATTGCCAATAAAATACCTTTGCTCGACAGAATAAATTCTTTAGGCGCACTTAATGACCACAAACGCAATAAATTATACGTGTTTATATGATGGATTTTTTGCTTTGAAATGCTTTCAATCCATTGAATATGTTGTTCAATATTCGTAAGCAAAATTGCATCATCTATTACACAAATATTTTCAGTGACTGAATTTAGATATTCGAGTAATTGTTTGGCTTGCGCTGAAATTTTACCTGTCACGATAAGCTGTTTTCTTAGACTAAGTTGTTCGCCCAACAACATCATGCCTTGCATCATTTCATTTGCGCTTAAAGATACGACTGGAATATCTAAAGCTTTGGCTTTTTTCATCAACACATTGAAATGCTGATTTAATTCTGAATTTTGAAAATCATTTTCTTGCTGTAATTCATTTAAACCCAAAAGAAGTAAAACACTTTCTGTAGATGATAATGCCCATTTGGCTTGGCTCGCGTCGAGTTGAATTTTCTTTGGGAGTGGATAGAACATTGAAGAGCAATTTCATGTGATTTAAAGAATTATACAAATGAAAGATTTTTTGAGGTAGTTTTCAACCATAAAAATATGATCAAACAAAAAAATATTTATTTCGCTCAATTTAATCACATGATTTTATTAAGGCTGTATAAATTGATCTTTATTAATCTTTTCAGGTGTCTAACCTGTCATAGTATTTAAAGTGATTCCCGTACTATAAGTGGTATAGCCATTTCCATGATCCGTTCTATAAATAACATGTTGATGATTACTTTTATAAAATTGCGTTGAATACCCCCAAAATCTATCTAAACCCTGCCACTCCCCATCACCCGTTGCATATTCAATTGTATACTCACCTAAAGGAGCAAGTGTTTCCGCTTTACTATATTTGGGTAGTTGAACCACAACATGTAATGTATTTGTCATCTTATCTCTTACTAGAAAAACAGCATCTTTGTCTTTAGTTGTGAAAGTGAGAGAACCTTTTACAGAACCATCTAAAGGAAAGTTGTTCATGGTGTTTTGTACAAACGGTCGTGCATATTGGCTTTCTAATATTTTTTGTTGCTGACTAAAATCTTCGATTTCTTTCAAACCATTAACATTTGTATTTTCAATACTTTGTTGATTGGGAATTTGCTGATGATTTTCTTTAATTCTTTTTAAATCATCTTTATAGAATAAAAGCACCATGACACCAACAGCAATGATCATTCCACCAAATTGACTAAAGAATGAATTTTTATTATTCGCCCCCATATTTCCCCCAGAAATTAAAAAACAAAAAAAATTATCTAAGTTATTATTTTATATAAAATTTAAGCGATAGATAGATGTAATTTATAATAAATTTCTACTTTTCTATCTATCGCTTTTTTGAATTAATTCACTTGAGCTAAAAATTTCTCAATGGCATGTTGAGCAATTTCTGCATCTTGGAATGCTTGAACACCTGAAACACCCACAGCGCCAACCACTTGTCCCTCATAAACAATTGGCAAACCACCTTCTAACAAACCCACAAAGTTTGAAATTGAAAGGAAACCACCACGACCATTTTTAATCATATCTTCAAATGCTTTTGAAGGTTTATGACTAATAGCAGAACACTTTGCTTTCTCTAAACTTACTGTCGCACTAATGGGTGCTGCGCCATCCATACGTTTGAATGTCAATAAACTACCCGTCGCATCAACAACAGCAATACTGACATTAAATGAATGCTCAATAGCATATTTTTGTGCTTGATCTAATAAGAATTCTGCATCTGCTAAAGTTAAATAATGTGTAGTTTTCATAAAATGTCCTTAATTTATTCTAAAATTTGCTCAATAAAAAAGCCCGTAGCATATCAACTACGGGCTTTAGTTTAGCTAATTTCTAGCCTATTTGTTGTTTATTTCTGCAAAAACTTCTTTCGCCATTTGAATAGTATATTCAATATCTTCATCTGAATGTGCTGCTGAGAAGAAGCCTGCTTCAAAGGCAGATGGGGCAAGGTTTACACCACGTGACAACATCCCGTGGAAGAATTGACGGAATGCTTCAACATCACATTTCAACATTGAATCAAAGCTTGTGATGTCTTCTTGGTCGGTGAAGTACATACCAAACATACCACCCACTTGTTGAGTCTTAAATGGTACACCTGCATCTTTTGCTGCTGCTTCTAAGCCTGCAAGTAATGTTGCAAGTTTAGCGGTTAAGTTTTCATAGAAACCTTCAGCACGTAGATGTTTAAACATCTCAATACCCGCACGCATTGCAAGTGGATTACCCGACAATGTCCCTGCTTGATACACTTTACCAAGCGGCGCGATACATTCCATCACTTCACGTTTACCACCAAATGCACCCACAGGTAAGCCTGCACCAATGATTTTACCTAAAGTCGTTAAATCAGGTGTTACGCCGTAATGAGCCTGCGCACCACCTAGCCCCACACGGAAACCTGTCATTACTTCATCAATAATGAAGACTGAACCATGTTCATCACATACATCGCGAATAGCTTGTAAGAAACCATCAATTGGTTTTACAAGATTCATGTTGCCTGCAACAGGTTCAACAATGACCCCTGCAATTTCAGAACCAAATTTAGCAAAACATTCTTTTAAAGTTGCAATATCGTTGTACGGAAGCGTAAGCGTATGTTTTGCAAAATCGGCAGGAACACCTGCTGAAGTCGCTTCGCCCTCACCACTTGTCAATAGACCAGAACCTGCTTTCACAAGTAACGAGTCTGAATGACCGTGATAGCATCCTTCAAACTTAACAATTTTGTCACGCCCCGTATAACCACGTGCAAGACGAATTGCTGTCATTGTTGCTTCTGTGCCTGAGTTGGTCATACGAACCAATTCAATAGACGGCATAATTTCACAAATAATGTCCGCTAAAGTTGTTTCGTGTACCGTTGGCGCACCAAAACTTAAACCATCTACAGCAGCAGTTTGAACGGCTTTAATAATTTCAGGATGTGCATGACCCAAAATCATTGGACCCCATGAACCGACATAATCTACATAGCGTTTGCCATCTACATCGTACAAATAAGCGCCTTGCGCTTTTTCAATAAATACTGGCGTACCACCTACACCATTAAATGCACGTACAGGTGAATTCACACCACCTGGAATATGTTTGCTTGCTTGTTTGAACAATTGTTCTTGCTTTGGAGATAAACTCATGAAAATCACTCAACTCAAAAAATAAAAAAATTAAGCTTGTTCAGCAAATAGTTCTGACCAATCATATACACGTTGACCAACCGTAGACATTGAACGACCTAAAACATCACTAATCACCGCACATAAATCTGCACCCGCAGCAATCACTTCAGCACCGTTTTCAACGGTCAAACCACCAATTGCACAAATAGGCACATTCAACTTCGCTTTTGCTTGTTTTAAAGTTTCAAGACCGATATTACCCGCTTCAGGTTTTGTATCAGTGGCATAAATTGCACCAAAAGCAACATAGTTTGCTCCATCGGCAATGGCTTGTTCTGCCAATTCAATAGAATTATTACAGCTACGACCAATCAGAACATTTTTTGGTAAACGTGCTACTGCTTCTGCAATTGAGCCATCATCTTGCCCTAAATGTACCCCTACGCCATATTCAACTGCAGTATCTAAATCATCATTGATGACAAAAGGTACTTTGTATTGGGCACATAAATGCTTCATATAGCCAATTTCATAGGCTTGTGCTTCTTTTTGAACATTCTTACGACGATACTGTAAGACAGCCACTTCATAAGTTGCCATTGCACCTTCAAGCTTTGCTAACAAAAGCTCAATTGGATCATCGTTAGTAATTAAATATAAACCGCGCATCACATCTGCCGAAATTTGTCTTATGCCGAATTATCTCACAACCCTATGAGATAAATCATTTAAACATGTAGCAATTCATTATTTTTCTATTGAATTATTGATGCTTTATAAACTTTTGGCATAAAAAAAACCTAGAGAGGTCGCTCTAGGTTTGGAAACTGGATATTTAACATTAAAAATAAATTAGTGTTTCACCACTCTACCCTATTTTTTTAAAATATTAGAGCTTTTATTTCAATTTTTTCATATTAATCATAAAAATAAATATAATTATTGCTATATTTTTCGAATATTTACATTAACTCTTAATTTTATCAAATGCTCTATCTCTTAAACTTAAGTTACCTCTTAATACATCCGAGAACATTTTCCAGTCTGAAATAAAGCTATAAATAGGTTGTTTAAAACTTGCAGGTTTATTTTTTTCAAAAACAAAATGCCCAATCCAAGCGCAGGCATAACCTGAAACTAAACCATAAACAAAATATTTAGCCTGACGCTGTCGAATGGCTTTGCTAAAAAAATACAACCCAATGCAACTACCTGCAACGTGTAAACGTCGACTCATGATATTTCGATGCTCGGTTAAGTAGAAGCGATAAAATTCATGATAATTACGAATGGGTAATTTCAATTCTGGCTGAATATTGATATTAAAATTTTGATCCATCTTTATATTCACTAATATCTTCCTGATACGTTTTAATCACGTTAAACCATTTTTCGCTTAAATTAAAGCCACTTCTTTGTAATCTAGATTCGTCAAGTCTTACATCAAAATAGATTTTCGATACAATCAAGGCTGAACATATACAACATTATTTTTGCGCTATACATAACTTTAATAACGCATATTCACGTGAACTGACTCATCTCACACATTGAGATTAAAACTAGGACAAAACTTATGACCGAAGTTGAATTAAAATTTCAAATTCATGAATCAAGACGAAATGCTTTACTTAAAGCTTTAGATCCTAAAAAGTCAGAAATCATTCAATTAAAAGCAAAATATTTTGATACGGAAGATCGTTTACTTGCACAAAATCATGCAGCATTACGTCTTCGCCTAGAAGGAACACGTTGGATTCAAACCCTTAAAGCTGCGGGAAAAAGTCATATTCAACGCTTTGAACATAATTATGATTTAGGCGAATCTGAGATTCCACCTGAATTGAATTTAGACATTTATAAAGATGATGCTGAAGCAACAAAAATTTTAACCAATGCTTTAGGACAAAATTTTGATGCGCTTAAACTGCAATTTGAAACGGATATTGAACGAACTTCACGTGTAATTCCATTTGAAGATACGCATATTGAAGTCAGTCTGGACATTGGTACAATTCGTGCTGAACATGGGGAATCTCCCGTTCATGAAGTTGAATTTGAACTGAAAGATGGTTCTATTAAAAGCTTACTTGCTTTTAGTTTTGAGTGGGTTAAGAAATATCAACTTTGGTTAGATGTACGAAGCAAAGCCGAAATTGGCAATTTACTTGCACAACAACAAATTGTTAGCCCCGCACAATACGCTAAAGAATTTCAACTCAGTAAAAAAGACAGTGCTGATATAAATCTACGCTTGTTAATTTCTCAACAACTTCAACATTTACTACCAAACATTGCCGCTATTTCTGCATTACTTGCGGAAAAGTCACATATTGAGCAAGCGCAAACTGCGTTAAATCATTTGTATTTAAGTTTGCATATTTTTAAAGATTGGAGCCCTTCTCTTTCAAATAAATGGACAAATCAGCTGAATGCTTTTAAACAGCAATTTGAAAATTTACAGCATTTACAACATATGCAAGATACTTTGGGCACATTTCTACAAAATCCAAATACTTCTTCAAATTTGGAAAAAGATATTCTTTATGCCAAAGAAAAGCTGAATAATTTAGTTAAATCGACACAAAATGTTCATCACTTTCTTGAGCTGTTAACCTTTAGTTTAGAAACAAGTGAAGTATCTCAAAAGCAAGATTTAAAAGCTTTTGCACAAAATACGTTGCAACATCAGTATAAAATTTTGCAAGAAAGTTTGAGTCAGGCGGAGATTAGTAATTTTGAAAGCTTAGATTTACTTGCAACGCATATTAGTGAATTGAAATTTAGCTTTCCAATTTTAACCAATATTTATGATGTTAAAAATTTGCAAAAATACAGCAAAGCTTTAAATGATGCTCAACTGGCAGCACATGAATATTTGGTTTTATCTTCTTCGGCTTTATACATTCAACAAACAGAATTAGAAGCAAGCGATTGGTTTGTTTTAGGTTGGCTTACAGCCAAGCAAGAAGTTTATGCAGAGCGTTTACTAGAAGCAACAGAACAATTTATGGTGAGCCGTAAATTCTTGAAATAATTGATTTAGAATAAAAAAGCGAGGATGAATTCCTCGCTTTCTTTTAAATTTAGATTTCGCATAAGAGGTTTTAGGTTAAATAGAAAATGGTTTTTTTTGAGAAATAGAGAAGTGTTATGGATAACGTGCAAGGAAATTTATATCTGAATCGTGAGAATTTTTTAGAATATAATTGGGAACTTGATATTCCTGAAGGTGATCATCAGGGTTATTCGGTTATAACAATGAGTTTACAAGCATCAGCAAAGAAAATGTTGGATGCAGAAAAAACTGATAGTCAGAAGATTCTTGAACTATTGTCTAAAGCTTCTTCAATGATGCTTATATCAGATAGCCTAAATGAGCCATTTAAGCCTATTTTTGAAGATTTCCAAATGGCAAGAAGATCCGCAATTCCAGAAGACTTTACTAAAGATGAATTATTTTTTTTCGAGCAAATCTTAAATGATATAAGTGAACCATATTTAAAGGCAAGAATTGCAGATTTATTATGGTTATTGCTTAGACCTAAAAAAATCCATCATGCAAAAATAGCAATTGATACGTATCTTATGCATGACATTGATGATCAATCTTGGCATAGAGATATTAAGAAGTGCTTTGAACGTGCTGCACGTTTAGCTATACAAATTAAGGATTGGAAACGTTTAGAAAAAATCAAAAGCTTACTTTTTGCAGCTTTTCTTAAGGAATATTCAGACAGTAAGTATATGCAATTATGGCTTGCAGATTTATTAGATAAATTAAGAATAGATGAAGATTTAAGACCTCAAATAGCCCAGAATCTCTATGAAAAAGCACAAAAATTAAAAAACAATAGAGACTTTCATTCGGCTATTTCATATTTTGAGTTATCCGCAAAAAAAAATAAGCAATGTAACGAGAAAGAAAACTATTTAGAGTCGCTTATTGGCATAGCCGAGTGTTATGAAAATGAAGCTGATATTCGAAGTACTCATAGTAATCTAGTTGCAAATGGATTCTATGAGAATGCTATTCAAGCATATCGTCGAATTCCTACCAAAGAAAGAGATAGATATAATATTGAAAATAAAATAATAGCCGTTCGTATGAAGATAATATCTTCAGGGCAAGCTTCTTTAGATGAAATGATATCTTTGAAATCACCAACTGTTGATGTTTCTGAGTTAGTTGAAGTATCTATAGAACACGTAAAAGGAAAGTCCACTCCTCAAGATGCTTTGTTATATTTTACTGGTGTCACTCATCCTACTAAATATGAGCAACTATTAAAGAATTCAAAGGAAACTTTAAAGCATAGTATTTTGGGGAGTTTATTCGGTGGACGTCATTTAAGTGGAGATGGACGTATTATTGCAAAAACACCAAGTATGAATCTCAATGCTGGTGAAGACGATCTAGCTAATCAAGCAGTTTTATATAAACAAATGCAAAGTCAATTCTCTATTCACCTTGATCTTACTG
This sequence comes from Acinetobacter portensis, assembly GCF_009372215.1. Lineage (GTDB taxonomy): Bacteria > Pseudomonadota > Gammaproteobacteria > Pseudomonadales > Moraxellaceae > Acinetobacter > Acinetobacter portensis. Next base: position 36,424 of record NZ_LWRV01000091.1, read on the forward strand.
TACAAAGTCAAATTCTTCCTGCATTGAGACAATTACTTAAAGAGCATAGAGTAACTAAAGAATTAATAATTTCTTTGTGTAATCAATCTCCTCTTGTTCCAACAGATAGAGTTTTTTTATTAGGGAATGCTCTATGGTTAGGTTTTGAGGAGGATTTTGGCCTTGCAATCCATCTTCTATGTCCACAAGTTGAACACATAGTGAGATCAAAATTAAAAGAAGCAGGCTGCATAACAACTAATATTGATAAAGAAGGTATAGAAAATGAAAATGGATTGAGCACGTTAATGGATCTTCCAGAAACAGAACAAATTTTCGGTAAAAGCCTTAGTTTTGAATTAAAAAGTATTTTTACTGAAGCATTAGGTTATAACCTGCGCAATAATGTTGCACATGGTTTATTAAATGACAATGACTCAATATCATTAGGCAGTATTTATGCATGGTGGATGATTCTAAGGTTAGTTATTAGATCAATTGTTAGCGGTCAAATTAAAAGAGATTAGATCTCTTGCGAAAAGTATGGCTTTATCTAATTTTGCATTAGCCAAAACTTTATAAAATATAGCTTAACGCTGTTTAAATTTCAACCAAAGCAAGAGATCTAATATTCAATTTAAAACTGAATTAATTTATTAACTCGGCTTTTTATTTTCTAAGAAAAATAAATTTGGAATTAAGTGGTTTAGCTAAATTCTAAATTAAATTTTCATTCAATATAAATCATAAGCTTATCCCAACTATAAGAGCCCAACTCAACCAAGTTGGGCTTTAAAAATAATTTTTAGTGCTCCACGTTTACTATTTAACCAATATTCCACAAGTTTATGTCATTTTACTTAACGATATTTCCCAAAAACTTTCCACGTATTGTTATCTGCCAATGGGTCGTTATAACTATCGCTACGTTGCTTACGTGGTTTCTCTCGAGCATCGACCAATTTAAAGTCATCTTCCGTACTTAATACAATTCCATTCACATAAAACCGTGTGCGTGTGTAATCACTTTGCCCATGCTGAAACACATAAGTTCTTAAATCAATAAACTCACGATGCGCAACCAAAGCAGTAGTATCATCACTGTCCAACCATTGCGACATTGCTTGTATTTGTTCTGGTTCAAATTGCCCACACTTTTCAATAAGGCTTGCAATACCACGAAAAGTTTTTGACTCTTTTGCACGTGTTTTATTAATGCGAATTCGATCTACATGAAAATAAAACAGTGGTAAATTTAAGTGACTAGGCAAATGAATTTCATCGAGAACTTCATCTTCCATAAATGGCTGAAATAAGTCTTGTGCCCTTTCTATTAAACCTGTCCATTGATTGTAATATTCATCAACTTCTGCCTTTGTTCCATAATAAATAGGCAGCCCTTCTACATTGGCTAAATTTGTAGGTGGCCAAGTATTTTGGCGCAATAAAGCGATATCACTTTTTAAACGTTGAACCGCAATGGCATCTTGCATTGAATATTCCATAATAATGCTTAGGCTATTTTTAGATTAAGCGAAAGGTTCCGTTTCTGCAAGCCTTTGCCTATAATGCAGCATTAGATTTTTATACTAGGAAAAGCTCATGGTTCAAAAGATCGAAGCGACGGATGTTACTGAAGAAGAAGCTTTGAATGCTATTTTCTTTGAACGTGCTGATGAATTTATCAAACAAGCAAATGAGTTTTGCCGTGTAGAAAAAGGAACTCAAGAAAAGCCAACTGAAAAGCGCGGTCAAGTGAGTGCTGCAATGCTTTTTGGTACAGCTCGTTTTAACACTTGGGTTGCTGCCAACAATTTCAAAGATGGCAACGAAATGCGCGATGCCAGAGACCAAGTGATGTCTTATATTCTTCAGCAATTTCAAATGATGTTGGAAGATAACTACGATGAATATTGTGAACAGTTTGAAAACTACTTACGTTTCCGTCATAACGAAGAATTTCATGCCAATAAGCACAATCACGAACATGATCACAAGCATTAATATTTAAATGCTATGTCATAAAAAAAGCCCTTTCGGGCTTTTTTTATTTGTTTCTATAATGATCGATGAACAATTTATTTTGCTGCTTTACCATATTGGTCGGACATCACTTCAACAAATTGATCGAGCTTAATATATTTTTTAATAACAGCATCTACATCTGCTTTAGTCACTTGAGCAAAACCTTGATCTTGCTTTTCACGCGCATATAAATCGCGTCCACGCTCTAATTGTGAAGTAAGCATGCCATGAATACGACGTTCATCTTCCAACGCTGTAACACGTTTTTTAAAGATATCTGCTTTTGCTGCTTCAACCTCTTGTTCCGTTACACCATTTTTCAATAAATCATTGAGAACTTTATGAACAGCTTGTGAAACTTGTGTCGCCTTTCCTGCTGTGTAATTTGCACTGATGCCTAATGCACCACTTTCAATTTGGTCACTGAAGTTCAAAGTGCTGCCAAAACCATAAACAAGTGCATTTTTTTCACGTAATTCTTGAGCTAAACGAGAAGATAATTGCGATACACCTAAAATATTTCCAAACACAACAAGCGCAGGTCGATCAGGATTATCAGCGCCTACTGGAAATGGCATTACGCTGACATAACTGCCAAATTTACGTTGCTCTGCAAGCATATGATGTTTTTGTGCAGGATAGGTGGAATACGGACTCTGCAATTTTTCATAAGCTTCTTTACCATTCCACTTAGAAAATTCAGACTTTAATAATTTCTTGATTTTCTTCGCATCAAAATCACCAGTAATTGCAATTTGTGAATGATTCATCGCAAAAAACTGTTGATACAATGCTTTTACTTGCTCATTGCTCGCTTCTTGTAATTGCTTTTTAGCAAACTCAGGTTCGAAATGATAACGTAAATCACCGGGTTGGTTCTTCTCTACAATTCTTGTGATTGTTAAAGCAGAAACCATATCAGGTTCTGTATATGGACGGTCTAAACTTGAAAGCGATTGCGATTTAATTAAATCGAATTGGGTTTGTTCAAACTTAGGAGCTTTCATCAATTCAATTGCAAATTTAAAGAACTCTTCAAATTTCTCTTTCTTCGCAACAATTTGAATGTTTACACCATTACCACTCCCCGATGCTGAAACACCACCACCTGCTTCAATCGATTTATCAGCAATATCTTGTAAGCTATATTTATCCGATCCTCGTAGCATGAGATATGCCATTAAATCGATAACTTGACCTTTATTAAATAAAGATTCTGCCGTACCAAAATCTACATTAATGCTGGCATAAGTTTTATCGTCACGAGTAGATGTAGAATAAAGTGCATATTTCACACCATTTTTAAACTCACCACGCTCAATTTTCTTTTCTGTACTTTCAATATGTTTTTTAGATGAATCAACAAAAGCACTTACTTCTTTTTTATAGGTTGATATATCTTTTAATGGTTCTGGCTTTTCGTTAGAAGCATCTAAAGTTTTTGTATCTGTTTCATTTACATCTAAAGTGAGTGCTTTTTTCTGATCTTCTGGTGTCGGTTGAATATCACCAATAATTCGATTTTTAGGTGACAAGAATCCTTTATACACCTGATTAACATCATTTACTTTTAAGTTTTGAACATCTGTCAAATCTTTAAAATATCGAGTCCAATCACCATCATAAGCAATGGCATAATCACCTAAACGTGAACCTAATGCAGATGCGTTATTTTTAACGCTCTCTGCTTGGTTAATCGTCATTTTTTTAATACGATTTAACTCAGCCTCTGTAAATGGCTTATTCTGTTCAACACCTGTATTTAATGAGTTTTGAACTGTTTTTTCATTATGGTTAGGTGCATAAACTGCCCCCATAAACACCATATTAAAATCTTTATCTAACCATGTTGTAGATTGCGCAGCTGTCGCAATGCCAGTTTCTACAATACTCTGATATAAATGCCCACTTGGTTGTAAAGTATATAAAGTTGGAGACATTGCCAATGCTGTTTTCACATTTTCATTTGCTCCTGTTAAATAAATATTAAATTTTGCAAGGTCACTGCCTTTTTGAACCTTAAATACTTTATTTTGAATTTTTGTGCTGTCTAATGCTGGCACGGTCGCTTGTTTTGGAATTTTTCGAGTTTGAATTGAACTAAAACTTTGATCAATTTGCTTTAAAACTTCAGCTTTATCAAATTTACCTGAAATGACCATAATGGCATTATTTGGCGCATACCAATTTCTATAAAAAGTATTCAACTCGCTCATTTTAATCGACTGTAATTCATTTAAATCACCAATAGGTAAACGCCCTAAATGTTGATTTCCATAAGCAGTTTTAAACACTTGATCTAGTAAAACAGAAAATGGTTGATCTAAACGCACTTCACGTTCACGTTTTACAATCGCAATTTCTGAAGGGACAAACTTTTCTTGTAGAACAAGTTTATCCATGCGCTCAGCTTCAAGATGAATAATTTCGTTTATTGCTTTTTGTTCTGGACGAATAATATTGATATATTGAGTTGCATAATAATCTGTACTTGCATTATTCGATAAAGTGTACTGATTTAAACGACGTTGAAATTCTTCGCCTTTTATATTTTGCGTGCCTTTAAAAGCTAAATGCTCTAATAAATGTGCTAAACCACCTTTACCTTTAGGATCATTCAAAGAACCAGTGCGATAAATCGTGTTCATATACACTTTATTTTCTTTATCATTTTGTGCAAGGATGACACGAAAACCATTATCTAAGGTGTATTCTTCAATTTTCTGTTCTGCTTTAAACAATACAGGTTGAGCAAAAACAGATGAACCTATTCCCAAAAGAAAAAATGAAACAACACATTGGTTAAAGCGAAAAAGCATAATCACTCCAAAAGATTAATCTCTTTTTAAATACGTCATTCAAGACACAATTAAAATGCAATCTTTTTTATTTTATTAAAAAAACAATAATTTAAATCAATAATCAAATTTAAACTGTAAAAATGGTCAGAATCGAAAATAGAGACCTAATTCCAATCTGACCAATATTTTAATTGTAAACAATTCTCAGTTAACAATCTTTATTTTTCACAGTTTAACAACCAATAAAAACATGAAATTTATTCTTTTTATTTCACATCTTTACCATATTGATCTGCCATAACCTCGACTAACTGATCAAGCTTAATGTATTTTTGAATAACAGCATCAACATCCGCTTTAGTCACTTTAGCAATATGTTGATACTTGCTTTGCAAATAAGACATATTACGATTGTGCTTGAGTTGAGGTGCTAATAATTCATGAATATTCGATGCATTTTCTAAACCCGTAGCACTTTGTTTTAATAAATCGGCTTTTGCTGCTTCAACTTCTTGTTCGGTGACACCATTCTTCAACAAATCATTGAGAACTTTATAAACGGCACGTGAAACCAATTCAGATTTACCAGCAGTATAATTCGCTGAAATTTCAAGATAACCCGAGTCTTCATAATCACTAACAGTCACAGATTCATTAAACCCATACACCAAGGTATTTTTTTCACGCAACTCTTGACCTAAACGTGAAGATAATTGTGATTCTCCCAAAATATAGCTCAATACATACATTGCCTGTGTGTCAGGACTATCAGCCCCCATCGCTATAGCTAGATTTGCTTTGTAATGACCAAACTCTCGTTGCTCTGCAAGTAAATGATGTTTTTGTGCCTTTACTGGCTGATATATTGCACCAATTGGGGCATAATAGTCTTCTTGTCCATTCCAGCTTGAAAGCTCTGTTTCTAACAAGGCTTTAATTTGTTGAGGATTAATTTCACCTGTTACTGCAATTTGAGCATGATGCATATTAAAATATTTCTTATAGAAACTTTTTATTTGTTCATTTGTGACTTTATTAATAGATTTTTTACTAAATTCTGGGCTAGAAAAGCCACGTAAATCGCCTTCAGGATATTGATTTACCAATTTACTCATAGCAAATGTAGCGACAGTTTCAGGCTCTGTATAAGAACGATCTAATCGATTTAATGATTTAGTTTTAATCTGATTAAATTGTGATTTATCGAATGTTGGAGTTTTAATTAGCTCTAGAACAAATTTTAAATAATCAGAAAAATGTGCTTTATCAGCCGAAACTCTAAACTCGATAGAATTACCATTGGGTACAACTAGAACCTCCCCATCGGCTTCAATAGATTTATCCGTAATGTCTTGTAATGAATAACGATCAGAACCACGCATCATTAAATATGCGGTTAAATCAATCACTTCACCTTTATTGAATAAACTTTCAGCCGTACCAAAATTTACGACCAAATTTGCATAGCTCTGATCATCTAATGTACTTGTTGAATAAAGTGCATATTGCAAACCATTATTTAACTTCCCTCGTACAATCTCCGATTCTGCCTCTTTGGAATGTTCAATAACGTCTTGTAAATAATGAGCACTTTCTTTTTTATAAACTGTCACATTTTTCAATGGTTGAGGTTTTTCATCAGCATCATTCATTAATGTATCTGATACTGTATGTGCATCTGCTTGCATTACTTTTTTTTCGGATTTTGAAGTTGGGGTGATTTCTGAGCTAATACGGTGATCAGGCTTGAAATAAACTCTTAATTGTTGATTAATCGTATTTACATCTAATTTTTGTGTTACTTCTCTATCTTGAAAATACTGAATCCAATTTCCCTTATTCAAAGCCACACTATCACTTAGTAATTCACCTATTTTTGTTGCATCTTTAAAATCAGCATCTGCACTATTTTTGAAAACAGTTTTAACACGGCTCAAATCTACATCATTAAATAATTGAAATTGCTCTACACTTGTAATTAATGATTTATCAATTTTTTTCACATTTTGTGATGGTGCATAATCAGCACTTACAATCATCAAATTAAAATCAGGTGTCATCCATGCAGACATCGTAGCATCATCCACAATCCCTGTATCCACCATATTTTTATATAATTGCCCACTAGGCTCAATGTTGAACAATAATGGTGTAATGCTCAAAATAGGTTCAATTTCAGGTTTTCTAGGTGTGATATAGATATTCATTTTCTGGTAGCTACTACCTTTTTGAACACTAAAATACTGATCTTTTATCTTTGTCAGATCAACCACTGGAACTACTGTTTGGTCTGGAATTTTTCTAGCAGGAATAGTACTAAACTTTTGATCTAAAACATTTAGTAAAGATGTTTTATCAAAATTACCTGTAATCACCATTACCGCATTATTTGGTGCATACCATTTCCGATAAAATTGATTTAACTCCGTCATATTAATTGATTGTAATTCACCTAAATCACCTATAGGTTCACGTCCTAAATCTTTATTGCCATAAATTGCTTTAAATACTTTATCGATTAGCAAAGAAAATGGTTGATCCGAGGTCAACTCACGCTCACGTTTAACAATCTCAATTTCAGAAGGCACAAATTTTTGTTGAAGTACAAGCTTATCCATTCTTTCAGCTTCTAAATAAATCACTTCATCAATGGCTTTTTGGTCTGCCCGAACCTCGTTGGTATATTGAGTCACGTAATAATCTGTACTAGCATTATTAGACAACGTGTATTGATCAAGTCGTTTTTGAAAATCGTCACCTTTAATATTCTGCGTACCTTTAAAAGCTAAATGTTCTAATAAGTGCGCCATGCCTCCCTTACCATTCGGATCATTTAGAGAACCTGTTTGGTAAATCATGTTTATAAAGACTTTACTTTCTTTATTATTTTCAAACAGTATAACTTTAAGACCATTATCAAGTTTATATTCTTCAATTTGTTTATATGATTGCTGTAAAACAGGTTTTGCAAATATTGCCGTACTTAAACCTAGAGCCAATAAAGAAACCGTTAATGTTTTGAGTTTTAATTGCATGGAATAACCTATTTAAAAAATGATGTTTTATTTTTATCAGGCTTCAGAATATATCTTTCAGTCAAATAAACTCTGTTAAGTTTTGCAAAAAAAACCACCTTTAAGGTGGTTAACTGAAGAATTCTAAAATTAAATATAAATGTCCGCTTTCATAAATAATGTTCCATATCCCGAAATTTCTATACGATCATTTTCGAGTATTTCGCAATAAAGCTCGCCACCTCTTTTTGAAGCTTGATATGCCAAAATTTTACTTTTACCTAGTTTCTCAGCCCAAATAGGTGCAATTCCCGTATGAATTGAGCCTGTAACAGGATCTTCATCTATGCCATTTGCAGGTGCAAAATAACGTGAGACACAATCGTATTTGCTTGAATTTGCGGTGATTGCAACATCTAAATCAGATGCATCTGCTGTGATTGCTGTTCTTAATTTTCCAAGATTTTTTAATAATTCTAAGTTTGGCTTTTCATTTAATATGTCTTGTACATTTTCATATTCAATTATGTAGGCTTGCGCATTTAAATAAACATTTTTAAATGGCTTCGAAAATGCCTGATCTAGTAATTCAGGATACTTTTCTAGCTTTTCTGCACGTCTAATAGGAAAGTTCATCATGATTTTCCCGTCATCCGCCTGTGTAACAATAAAAATACCTAAATGTTTAACATGGAACTTTATTTGCTTTTTTAATGTGTAATCTTTAAATAAAACAAAGCTACTTGCTAAAGTGGCATGCCCACAAAAATCGACTTCTGTGGTCGGTGTAAACCAACGAATTTCATAATTTTCATCATCAATTACTTTTACAAATGCTGTTTCTGCCAAATTATTCTCTAAGGCAATATTTTGCATAAGAGCTTCATCTAACCAAGAATCTAAAACTAAAACAGCAGCAGGATTTCCTTTAAAAAGCTCTGTGGTAAAAGCATCGACTTGATACATTTTCATGATGAGTGCCTGATATTAATCGTGTTATAACCAAACAATAAGCTAGATTATTCTTCACTTAAAGTAAAAGATCACAGTAATTTGTCAGTTATTCATTGAAATGACATTGAATTTGTTTAAACTGCCCATATAAATATCAAAACATCACAAAAATGTAGAATTTTGCTCAATTCTATTCTACATAATTAGCTTTTCGCTTTATGATGTACCCTTAAAATTTGACTGGATCAATAACATGACTGCTATTGCAAACAATCTTGTGGTTTCTTTCCACTACACATTGACTAACGCAGAGGGTGAAACTCTGGACCAATCTCAAGGTGAGCCACTTGCCTATTTGCACGGTGCAGGTAACATCATTCCTGGTCTTGAAAATGCTCTTTTAGGCAAAACTGTTGGTGAAAAATTCACTGTAAACGTTCCTGCTGCTGAAGGTTATGGCGAATACAACCCAGACCTAGTTCAAGAAGTTCCTGCTCAAATGTTCCAAGGTGTTGATAACATCCAAGCGGGCATGCAGTTCCAAGCTCAAACTGATGACGGTGTTCAAATCGTTACTGTTAAATCTGTTGAAGGCGACAACATCATTGTTGATGCTAACTTCCCACTTGCTGGTCAAGATTTAACTTTCGAAGTTGAAATCGTTGAAATCCGTGAAGCTTCTGCTGAAGAATTAGAACACGGTCACGTTCATGGCGTTGGCGGTCACCACCACTAAGTTGTCATTGAATAAAAAAAGGCAAAGTTTTCACTTTGCCTTTTTTTGTTTTCTTTGATTAATGAATTGAGCATTTCTTATCACAGTAAACTTACTAAATTTAATTTAGCATTGGTTTCAAATTTTTCTTGAAAAAAAGGTGTTTTATAAATCATTTCCATGGAATAAAAATGCTCTAAAACTTTAGCCCTTTTCAATATATAGACTTCTTTTTTAACAGCTATATATTCATCCCCAATCTGCTTTTCATATTCCAAAAAACGCTTTTCATTCGATCCTAAAATAGCAAGATCAATATCTAGAAAATAACTTAAATCTGAATCTTTAGAAGATTCATGCTTTTGGCTTGCAAGAATCCATTTAAAAATTTGATCAATTGCACACTCAGGAAGAAAATTAGAAAAAAATGCTTTCATTTTTTCTGCACTTTGTAATTCATTATCTTTAGCTAAAGGATCATAAACAACATCATGAAACCAAATAGCAAGTTCAACCAACAAAGGGCTATTTAAATTAGCCTTTATTTCCTGAAAATGGTCTAAGCATTCAATAATATGCTGTACCGTATGGTAATGACGATGTGGTTCCGTATACGCATTTAGAAGATATTCATAAATTGTACAGCTTCTGTCTTTTTCTATGTTAAAACGATGTGCAAAATCATCCCAATACAACTGAAATTGATGAAGCTGATCAATCATGAAAACATTCCTACACATATAAAATCAGGCAACTTGCTCATCACGTTTAAATACAAGTTCACCTTTTAATGAACTATCCGCATCAAAATAATAACCATCCGTATTAAATGATTTTAAATCTTCAGCTTTTTCAATTTTATTTTCAATAATATAGCGCGCCATTAAGCCACGTGCTTTTTTGGCATAGAAACTAATTACCTTATATTTTCCATTTTTTTGATCTAGGAAAACAGGTTTAATAATTTCTGCATTAATTTTGCTTTCTTTCACCGATTTATAATATTCATCGGATGCGATATTCACCAAAATTTCAGATTCAGTTTTCGCTAAATCGTCATTAATTAAATTGGTGATGGTCTGTCCCCAAAATTCATACAGGTTATGACCACGCGCATTTGCAAGCTTCGTTCCCATTTCTAAGCGATATGGCATCATTAAATCAAGCGGGCGTAATAAACCATACAAACCAGATAACATTCGCAAATGATTTTGTGCAAATTCAATATTCTGATCCGTTAATTGATAGGCATCTAAACCTGTATATACATCACCTTTAAAGGCAAAAATTGCTTGGCGAGCATTTGAAAAATTAAAATCAGATTGCCAATCTTGAAAACGATCAACATTTAATTTTGCAATTTTTTCACTCACACTCATTAAGCTTGCAATATCGGTTGCAGATAATTTTTGACAATCTTGAATTAATAATTCTGAATGATCTAAAAGCCTTGGAATTGTATATTGATCTGTTGGCAAGGTTGTTTCGTAATCTAATGTTTTTGCGGGTGATATTAAGGCTAGCATAAAAGACCTGGTCAAAAAGTAACTAATCAGACTATAACAGTCGGTTTATTTTAATGCCAATTTGTGTTTTTTATAAACATAATCGGTAAAATGTCGCCTTTCTTCTGCTATACACTCCCTATCCTATGTCCGAACAAATTTTCATTCAAGGTTCTGTGGGTAAAATCGAAGTTTTTGTTGATTATCCCCAAGGTGAAGTGAAAGGATTCGCAGTTGTTTGTCACCCGCACCCATTACAAGGTGGAACGCCACACCATAAAGTTCCTGCTCTTTTAGCACAAATGTATCTTGAACGCGGTTGTGTGGTCTATCGTCCTAGTTTCCGTGATTCTGGTTTAAGTGAAGGTAATCATGATGAAGGTCATGGTGAAACTGAAGATACATTATACGTCATTCAATATGCGCGCTTAAAACATGTAGGTAAACCATTTTATGCGGGTGGTTTTAGCTTTGGCGCGCATGTTATGGCAAAAGCTTATGCTACTTTACCTGTTGAATTACAAGCAAAACAGATGATTTTATGTGGTTTACCTACTTCAACAGTTGCAGGTGTACGCCACTATGTAACCCCTGCAATTAAAGGTGACATCTTATTTATTCATGGTGAGGCAGATGATGTCACGTTGCTTGCAGACATGGTTGAATGGGCAAAGCCTCAACGTCATTTAGTGACTGTGTTACCAGGTGCTAATCATTTCTTTACAGGATATTTAAAGCAATTGCGTATTGCGATGTCACGTTTTTTAGCTTTGGGCTAATCAAGTTTAATTAAAAAAACCTCGCTTATTGCGAGGTTTTTTTATGGATTCATTTATTCAAAATAAACCCTGCTAAATCATCTTTATTCTTTTGCTTATATGCCTCTGCGACATTCAATCGATCAATTACACCTCTGTTTTGGCTGAGTTTAAACTTACCCACTAAACTTGAGATTTCAACACGTATAGCAGCAATTTTGCTTAATTGATCTTGAATGTAATCTTTCGGTGCATCTGACATTTTCCAAGGTTTCGGCTGATTACTTTCATGTTCCCGAGTTAACCTTGCCAAAATACCTCTTAATGTTTTTTCATCCTCAATAACTTCTGCTATCCCTTTGACATGTATCACTACATAATTCCATGTAGGAACAGCTCGATGATGTTCTAATTTTCCAGCATACCAATTTGGCGATACATAAGCATGATCTATACTAAAAACAACCAATACATTCTGAGACTGTTTTAATTGGACATACAATGGATTTTCTTTTGCTATATGGGCAAATAATGAATGTGACTTTTCATCGTATTCAAAAGGAAGATGGTTTGCATCTAATTCACCATCTGCATATAAAACCAAACATCCTAAAGCATGTTTTTGAATTAAATTCGTTAGAATTTCAGTCCTTGTTTCTTCAAAAACTTTCGGCAGATACATTCCGTTTAGTACTCACGTTTATATTGCTTTAAAGAATTACGTATTTTTCCATTCAAATTCACTCAAAGATTCGTGATCTTTCAATGTACTTTCTACTGCTTGTGCCAATTGGTTTAATAAACTTTGTTCTGTAATACGGTCTAACCAATCTTGATTTTCATCAGGATAAGATGAAATTTCACAAACCAAATGACCATCTTCACTACGTGATTCACAGCTCACTGAAAGCGGTAAAGCATGATCATCTACACTTACAGCCACTTGTGCCCCACTTTGTGACAATGTCTCAAACCCATGATTCACCAATTCATGTGCAAGTAAATCGGCAACATAGGTTTGAACTTCGCTAAAATCTTTTAATTGATTTTTGATTTCACGATTAGCCACAAATTTTAGTTTACGCATCACATTATCCAAAGGCTTTATTGTTGTATGGTTTTAGCATAAGCAATAAATGCAAAACAGCCAAGCATTAGCTTGGCTGTTTTGTTTCAAATTGAATGTTTTTTACGATGATGTTTTATTCAGTGACTTGAATTGCAAGTCCTGCTTGGGTAGCAAGCTCAGTAAATGTAGGGAAACTTGTTGCAACCGTTTCTGTACCTACAATTTTAATTTCACCTGAAGTACGCAAACCTGCCATAGAGAAGCTCATCGCAATACGGTGGTCATGATGCGATTCAATTTCACCACCTGTGAAAATAGCATCCCATTCACCTGACTTACCTTTACCTTCAACGATGATACCGTCATCGGTAGGTGTGCAATCAATACCCATAATTTTCAAGCCATCTGCCATCACTTGAATACGGTCAGATTCTTTTACGCGAAGTTCAGCAGCACCAGTCAGTACTGTTTGACCTTCTGCGCATGCAGCAGCAACAAATAATGCAGGAAATTCATCAATCGCTAAAGGCACTTGATCTTCAGGCATATGAATGCCTTTTAACGTACGAGAACCTTTAATACGAATGTCTGCAATTGGCTCACCACCTGCAATACGTTCATTTTCAACTGAAATATCTGCACCCATTTGTTTCAGAATTTCGATGATACCTGTACGTGTTGGGTTAATGCCCACCGCTTCAAGTGTTACATCTGAACCTTCTGTAATTGCAGCGCCAACCATAAAGAATGCAGCAGATGAAATATCTGATGGAACTTGAATTTCAGTTGCCGTTAACTTGCCACCACCTTGCAGTGAAATACGGTTGCCTTCAGTTTTGACATCGTAACCAAATGCACGAAGCATACGTTCTGAATGGTCACGTGTTGGCTCTGGCTCTGTGACAACAGTTTCACCCTCAGCCCATAAACCTGCCAACAAAATACCTGATTTCACTTGCGCAGAAGCCATCGGTAAATCGTAGTGAATCCCTTTTAACTGCTGACCACCTGTAATTGAAACAGGCGGTGTCCCACGATCACCCGTGGTTTGTAATAAAGCACCCATCTCACGTAATGGTTTTGCAATACGCTCCATTGGGCGTTTAGTCAGTGATGCATCACCTGTCATTACAGAATCAAATTTTTGTGCAGACAACATCCCTGAAAGTAAACGCATAGATGTGCCTGAGTTACCCATATACAGTGCGCCTACAGGAGCTTTTAAGCCTTGCATGCCCACACCATGAATGGTCACTTCACCATTTTTAGGACCTTCGATACTCACACCCATCGCACGGAATGCTTGAAGTGTTGCAAGTGCATCTTCACCTTCAAGAAAACCTGTGACATGCGTTGTGCCTTCTGCAATAGCACCAAACATGATAGAACGATGTGACACAGATTTGTCGCCTGGCACGCTAAATTTACCTTGGAAATTTTTCTTGCCTGGTAATATTGTAAATTGCTGTGTCGTCACTTTCTTTTTCTCCATCAATGGTCTATTTGCGAGCATATGATTAAAATGCTGTCGCGCGGCCTGCGCATGCCCTAACAAGCCCATCAGTGCTTGCGAGTCTTCATCTTCAATAAGTTTACGTATAGTTGCCAATTGTTTTTCAAAGCCATCTACTGCATTTAAAATGGCTTTTTTATTGGCAAAAAATATGTCATGCCACATTTGTGGATCACTTGCCGCAATTCGAGAAAAATCACGGAATCCACCTGCGGCATAACGGAAAATATCTAGGTTATCTTCTCTATTAGCAAGCTGTTCTACTAAGTTAAATGCCATCAAATGCGGAAGATGACTGGTATGCGCAAGCACTTCATCGTGCTTTTCAACATCCATGCAAATCACTTCTGCTTTTGAGGCTTGCCACAGCGTTACAAGTTTATCAATTGCCCAATTTGCGCTGCTTGGTAAAGGCGTTAAAATGACTTTATGGTTGGCAAATAAATCGACTTTACCTGCATGTACACCTGTATGTTCCGAACCTGCAATAGGATGCCCCGGAACAAAACCTTCAGGCAATTCATCACCATAAACTGCTTTTGCAGCTTCAACCACATTTGCCTTGGTACTACCGACATCGGTAATAATGGTTTTTGCAGACAAATACGGCTGAATAATTTCAAGCACTTTTTGTGTTGCACGTACAGGCAAAGCTAAAACGACTAAATCTGCACCTTGAACGGCATCAATTGGGTTGGTATAGCCCTCTTGAATTAAACCAAGGGCTTTTGCATCATCTAAGGTTTTTTGCGAACGTGTAGACGCAACAATTTGATTCGCTAATTTTTCAGCAACAATCACACGAGCAAGACTTGAGCCAATTAACCCAAGTCCAATAAACGCAACTTTTTCAAACAGTGGCAAAGACATATTTTACGCTGTAGCCTCTAAACTGAGTACTTTCGCCAATGCTGTTAAGAATTTTGCATTTTCAGCTTCTGTACCAATAGATACACGAAGATGATTTGCAATTCCAACAGGGCGAACAATGACACCTTGTTTTAATAAGGCATTAAACGTTTGTGCAGGATCTGCCTGAACATCAACTAAAATAAAGTTGGCACGTGATGGCACATAACTTAAACCTAAAGCTTTAAAGCCTGCTTCAAGTTGCGCCATACCTGCTTTGTTCACTACACGTGATTTTTCAATGAAATCTTCATCTTTTAGTGCAGCAACTGCAGCAACCATTGCAAGATGATTCACGTTAAATGGCTGACGAATACGGTTTAAGAAATCTGTCACTTCTACAGAAGCCAAAGCAAAACCAACACGAAGTGCTGCCAAACCAAAACATTTAGACATGGTACGGCTAACTATTAAGTTTGGATATTTCGCTAAGAATTTTAAGCTATTGAAGTTTTCAGGAAAATATTCCACATAAGCTTCATCTAGCACAACAATGACATTTGCAGGAACTTTTTGCATGAATGCTTCAAATTCTGCTTCTTCAAACCAAGTTCCTGTTGGATTGTTTGGATTTGCAATAAAGATCAATTTTGTATTGGTTTTAATTGCTGCAGCCATTGCATCTAAGTCATGTGAAAAACCTTTTGCAGGCACTTCAATGGCTTCTGCATTAATGGCTTGAGTCACTAAACCATACACAGCAAATGCATGTTGGCTATACACAACAGAATCTTCTGAAGATACAAATGCACGTGCAAAAATTTCAAGTAAATCGTTTGAACCATTGCCCAAAGTAATTTGGTTATGCGCAACACCAAATTGCTTTTGAACTTGGTCTTTTAAAATAAAACCACCACCATCTGGATAACGTCCAATTTCCGACAATTCAGCAGCAACAGCTTCTTTCACTTTATCAGAACAACCTAAAGGGTTTTCATTTGACGCTAATTTGACAATATCTGTTAAACCCAACTCACGTTCAAGCTCGCTAATTGGCTTACCTGGTTGATACGGATTTAACTTTGCAATGCCTTCATTGGCTGGAACAAACGTCATTTTACACTTCCAAATATTTCAGGTGATGGTTGTGGCTAATCTCCCCTAGACATTAACCACAGATGTAATCTTATAAAACTGCAATTGGATAAGAACCTAAAACACGCACTTCTTTCACCAATGGACGAATTTCTTCAATTGCGGCTTTTACATTGTCTTGTTCAATATGACCTTCTAAGTCAATAAAGAATACATAAGCCCATTTTTCAGGGAGTGCAGGACGTGTTTCAATACTGGTTAAGCTAAGATTATGCTTCGCAAATGGTGCAAGAATTTCAAGTAAAGCACCTGCACGGTCATGAGCCGAAACCAATAATGATGTTTTATCATTACCACTTTGTGGCACTTTTTCACGACCAATCACCAAGAAACGTGTTGTATTTTCTGGGTTATCTTCAATATTTCCATGCAAAGTTTCTAAATTATAAATATTTGCAGCAATTTCAGATGCAATTGCAGCCGAATGCCATTCGTTACGAATACGGCGCGCAGCCTCTGCATTCGAACTTAAAGCAACACGTTCAACACCAGGGTAATGCGCATCTAACCAACCACGACATTGCGCCAAAGTTTGTTGATGTGCATAAATTTGTTTGATGCTGTCTTTACGTGTATTTTCAGACACTAAAAATTGATGATGAATACGAAGTTCAACTTCACCAATCACATTTAAATGAGAAGATTTGAAACAATCTAAAGTATGGTTGACCACACCTTCAGATGAGTTTTCTACAGGTACTAAACCATAATGAGCGCTTCCCGCTTCTACTTCACGGAATACTTCATCAATTGTTGGTAATGGACGAACCACAGCATCTTGACCAAAATGTTTAAGAACCGCTGAATGCGTATAAGTTCCTACAGGTCCTAAAAATGCAATGCTTTGCGGTGCTTCTAAAGCCAAACATGCAGACATAATTTCGCGGAATAAACGCGCCATTGTCGCATCAGATAAAGGTCCTTCATTACGCTCCATAACATTACGCAAAACTTGCGCTTCACGTTCAGGACGGTAAAACAAAGGTTTCTCTTCAGATGCAAATTTTGCTTTAGCAACGGCTTCAGCTAATTTTGCACGACGATTAATGAGTTGTTGAAGCTGTTGGTCTACAGAATCAATATCCTCACGAATTTTGCCTAAATCAAGAGAAGTAGTTGTGTTTTGATCGTCGTTGATCATTGTTATGATGCCCTTAAAAACAAGTTTTCGACAGTATAACAATAGTTAGCTTTCAATTGTTGTGCAATAAGACTTTGCTTTATTCAGCCTTAAATTTACACAGTTGAAGTTTTCACCAATTATTGCCTTTTTAGCTCTCAATATCATTCATTAAATCAAGCTGTTTGTATATTGAAAAGGTTTTATGAATATTAGAAGTTTAAGTGATAACTCTATCTAAATTATGACGATTTCATGTGATAAAAAATATATTCAACATATTGACTAAAACTTAGATTTAAGCCAACTTATAAAAATTAATTTATTGAAAAATAATTATAATTTTTACATTAAAAACTTTAATCACGTATTTACTACAAAAGCATTCCCATTTTTTGCTAAAAATAGATTCAACGTGTTTAGCACTAAGCAATTCGAGGAATAATAATGTCAAAAAGAATCGCTGTTTTAGTCAGCCATCAATTTGCAGATGATGAATATTCTGAGCCTGTAGAAGCATTTAGAGCGGCACATCACACTATTACCAATATTAATACGCACGCAGGTCATGTGATTTATGGGAAAAAATACAAACATAGTATGACGATAGATAAAAGTATTGATGATGTTTCTGCACACGATTTTGATGCATTACTGATTCCTGGTGGGCAATCACCATCACACCTTCGTTTAGATGAAAGATTTATTAATTTCGTTCGTCATTTTGCTAATTTATATAAGCCCATTTTTTGTATTTGTCATGGACCACTTTTACTTATAGATGCCAATGTCATTAAAGGTCGCAGACTCACCACACATGAACAGATTTCATCTGAGGTGATTGAGGCAGGTGCAGTTTATTTAGATCAAGCTGTCGTGAATGACAATAATTTATATATTACCTCTCGCTCACAAGCCGACTTGAATGCATTCATTAAAGAAAGCCTAAATGTACTTCGTCTATAAAATAAAAAGAGCGAAAGCTCTTTTTATTGAAATACAAAATATGAATATTTAACGACCAACCAAACTTCGCGCAACAATTTCTTTCATAATTTCATTGGTTCCACCATAAACACCCTGAATACGGGCATCTACAAAAAAACGTGAAATCGGATATTCCGCCATATAACTATATTCAGCAAAAAATTGAAGTAAGTTATCTCCAACTTTCATTTGCATATCAGTTGCAAAACTTTTTAATACTGTTGCAGTTTCCGCATCTAATTTAGCTTGTATGATTGACCAAATACTTAACTTTAATTCCACGTATAAAAGTGATAGTGGATACACAAATCATCATCAAGATCAAAGCTGAATAATATATTTTTAATATAATAAAATCACATTCTATTCAATTTATGATAATTAATTCACATTAAAAAAATGACTATAATTTTCACTTAACAACACCTTTCAAATAATTCCTTTTTTTTCATTAAGTTAAAAAAAATAATTGATAAAAATTAAGAATAAATAGTGAATAAAATAATTATATGAATATTACTTTGATTAAGACTTATTCAAAATACATATTACAAAAATATATTATTTTATTTTAAAATCAATAGGTTGTAATTTAAGAATATCATTTAAAAATTTAATGAATACTCAAATGACAATAATTAAAACATCAAATCATTAAAACTTTAATAAAACGATCAAAAGGAATTCTTATGCAAATTGATGCAGAATCGAGCTTACACCCTCCTAAAAAACAAAAAATTTATCAAATGCTTTACGTACAAGTAATTGTTGCCATTTTATTGGGTATTCTACTTGGGCACTTTTATCCATCCGTTGGAGCAGACCTTAAACCTTTAGGTGATGCATTTATTAAGCTTGTCAAAATGATCATTGCACCTGTTATTTTTCTAACAGTAGTAACTGGTATTTCTGGTATGAAAGACATGGTCTCAGTCGGTCGTGTTGCTATTAAATCTCTTGTATATTTCCTTACATTTTCAACACTCGCTCTATTTATTGGCATGATAGTTGCCAATTTAGTAAAACCTGGTGCTGGCTTAAATATTGATCCCACAACACTCACAGGTAACGAAAAAGTCGCTGAATTTGCAGAAAAGGCACATAGTTACGGCATCGTCGATTTTCTCATGAATATCTTACCAACCACATTAGTCAGTCCGCTTGCAAGTGGCGAAATTTTACAGGTGCTCTTTGTTGCCGTAAGCTTTGGTCTTGCACTTGCAGCTACAGGTGAAAAAGGTCAACCTATTGTTGATTTTTTAAACAATCTTACAGTACCTGTGTTTAAACTTGTTGGCATGTTTATGAAATTTGCACCGATTGGTGCATTCGGTGCAATGGCATTCACCATTGGTAAATATGGTATTGGAACAATTGGAAACTTATTACTTCTTATTTCTACTTTCTATATCACATCACTTCTATTTATTGTAGTTGTTTTAGGTTTGGTTGCTAAATACAACGGCTTTTCAATTTTTGCACTTATTCGTTATATCAAAGATGAATTATGGTTAGTTCTTGGTACCTCTTCATCAGAAGCAGCATTACCGTCTCTTATGCAAAAAATGGAAAAAGCAGGTTGTGAAAAATCGGTGGTAGGCATGGTCATTCCTACAGGTTATTCATTTAATTTAGATGGTACAAATATTTATATGACTATGGCTGCATTATTCATTGCCCAAGCATGTAACATTGATCTTTCAATTGGTGAACAAATTACATTATTACTCGTTGCAATGATTAGCTCTAAAGGTGCTGCAGGTGTAACAGGCGCAGGCTTCATTACATTAGCAGCAACATTAACTGTAATTCCAACCATTCCAGTTGCTGGTTTAGCACTTATTTTAGGTATCGACCGCTTTATGTCTGAATGTCGTGCATTAACCAACTTTATTGGCAATGCATGTGCAGCTGTTGTTGTTGCACGTTGGGATCATGCCCTCGATAAAGAAACGTTCGATGCAACAATGAGAAATCCTGAATCTGTAAAATTAGACTAATTTTCAGTTTTCTTAAAAAGGAAGCACATGCTTCCTTTTTTTATTTCTAAAATATGGCATATTGAGCATGCTTTTTTGAATGATAGTGAGTGACATGAATACCAAACGCAATCTTTACAAAGACTTTGAACATCCATTTGCACAATTTGTTCGTATTATTGGTAAAGGTAAAAATGGTGCACGTTCGCTGACTTATGATGAAGCCTATCAAGCTTTCTCAATGATTCTAAAAGATGAAGTTTTAGATGTTCAACTTGGCGCATTTTTAATGTTGCTTCGGGTAAAAGAAGAATCTGTCGATGAACTTACAGGCTTTGTGCAAGCCACTAAAGATCAGCTTAACTTCAAACCTTTGGATGTCGATTTAGATTGGTCATCTTATGCAGGTAAACGTAAGCACTACCCTTGGTTTTTACTTGCAGCACTCACACTTGCAAAACAGGGCTATAAAGTAGTGATGCATGGTGCTTCTGGGCACACAATAAATCGTTTATATACAGAACAAGTTTTAGAATTCTTAGAATTTCCTATTTGCCAGAATTCCGATGATGTTGAAACACAACTTCAAGAAAAAAACTTTGCTTATTTACCACTCGAGGTTATTTCGCCTATTTTAAGTGATTTAATTAACCTGAGAAATGTAATGGGACTTCGCTCACCTATTCATACGCTTGCACGCTTAATTAATCCATTTAATGCAAAAGCGACTATGCAAGCAATTTTTCATCCTGCTTATAGAAGTTCACATCAACAAGCTGCATTTCAATTAGGCTATAAAAATAGCGCAGTGATTAAAGGTGAAGGTGGTGAGTTTGAGCGTAATCCAGATGCGAAAACTTTAATTTGTGGCATTCATAATGGTGAATTATACGAATACGAATTACCAAAATTAACAGATAACCGTAGCCCAACCGAAGAAGAGCTGAATTTAGATATCTTTAAAGCGGTTTGGGATGGCAAACAACATCATGAATATGGCGAAATTGCTGTTGTAGAAACCATGGGCATTGCTTTATATACCATGCAAGCTTGTTCAAATTTTGGAGATGCAATGGATAAAGCAAAAGAACTTTGGAATAGTCGTTTTATTAAGTAATGAATACATTATTTGAATGACTGAATCATAAAAGGATTGAAAATCACTCAAATTAAATGCAAATGATTTTCAATCTCCTTAATGGAAAGTGCATGATTTTTCAACGATCATTATGTTTGTTTAATTTTTTAAATTGTAGAAACCGCCCATCAATATCACTATGAAATTCACATAACATTTAAAATAATTAACGAAACTCATAAAAACGTATTTATATATTTAAAATGAAATTAATTACTTTATTCAGCTTCATTCTTTTACTTAGCGGTTGTTCAGCAATGAGTATTGAGGAATGTAAGGTTGCTCACTGGGAAGATGTTGGTTATAACGATGCTTCACGCGGATACGATAAATTAAGATTTGCACGTTATACCAAAGCATGTGCCAAAGGAAATATTGTCCCAAATCAAAGCCGTTATGACACAGGTTATGATGCAGGATTAAAACTCTACTGCACCCCTCAAAATATTTTTGATCGAGGTCTTTACGGGAGTGGCAACTACACCATTTGCCCTGCCGACGAACACTCATACTTAAAACCATATTCTGATGTTAGTTATGCTTACTACAAAGCAAAGGATGAAAAAAAATCATTACTTAAAGAAATTGATCGTTATGAAAAATTACTAGAAAACAAAGATATTAAAGAAGATCTTAAAAAGTCCTATAAAAGTAGCTTGAGTAGTTTAGAAAACAAACGTGGTCGTATTATGAGAAATTTCTATGATGCAGAAGATAGAATGGAACGCTTTAAAAGAGCAAAAAATCTGGACTCTTGGTAACTTACTTTTCTAATTAAAATCACTTTTTAAATCCATCATTCACAAAAAAGCCCGATTAAATATCGGGCTTTTTTGCTTAATTGAATCATCAATTCAAAGATTTTGATTAAACAAAACGAATCGGTTTAAACTCTTCTTCAACATGTGAATCGCAATGTTCATCTTCTTCTTTCGTACCACGATCAATATAACCACTACGCTCTGTTTCAGGAAGATTTTTCATTTCCCATGCGTAAACTGCTTGCATACAAATTTGACGTTGTTCTTTCGTTAATACAACACCATTTGGCCATTTACCAATTTCAATTGCAGTTTTTAAACGACCAACAATTTCAGGATCGAGTACCGCTAGCATTTGTTCAATATTCATGATTCATCCTGTTGTTGCAAAGATTCAAAATCTTGATTCCATCCTAACTTGGTACGACAAGCCATGTAAAAGTCGTATCCTGGTGGATGGAGTAAATTTAATTTATAAGGATGTTTACGGATATGTAACGTATCACCTACACCCAATGAAACACTTTGTTGACCATCGGCACTGACCATTGGCATCACACGGTTTTCACGAACTTCAATTTTAATTTCGCTTTGTCCACCCACTACAATGGGGCGAGAAGACAATGTATGCGGATGCATAGGTACAAGTGCAATTGCATCCATACTCGGATGTAAAATTGGTCCACCGCCCGATAAAGCATATGCGGTTGAACCTGTTGGCGTAGAAACAATTAAACCATCGCTATGCTGACGATACACATGCTGACCATCGATACTTAAATCGAAATCAATCATATGTACGGTTTTACCGTGCAAAACAACATCATTCAGTGCAATGGCTTCATAAATAATTTCACCCTTTGAACGCACTTCCATTTCAAAAAGGAAACGACGATCTAACTGAAATTGACCCTTTAAAACCTGATCGAGTTTAAAGATCACTTCAGTAGGTTTGATGTCGGTTAGAAAGCCTAAACGACCACGGTTTACACCTATCACAGGCGTATTAAATTTTACTAAAGCACGTGCAGCATGTAGTAATGAACCATCACCACCAACCACAATCACCAAATCAACCACTTCACCAAGTAAAGCACGACTCACAGTTTGCGTATTTTTATACGATACAAGCTCGGCAGTTTCCGAGTCAAAAACTGGATGTAGACCAATACTAATTAAATGGTCATGAATAAGACTAATAGTTTCTACAACTGAAGATTTATCGGGACGTCCAATTAAACCAATGTTACGAAAATTCTTATGTGAAATTTGCACCAGCGATATCGCTCCACTACGATTCGTTATCTATAATATCACTATCACAGAAGATTTAAAAAAATTAGGACGAGAAATTTATCTCAGTAATACATGAGTTTTTTGTGTTTATAAACATATTAATCATTGCAAATTGATTAAAAGCTTCGCATGATTAGCGTAATTTACTAATATTTAATTCTGATATATGAAGTCTGAACGTGGCATTGGCATATTTGCCCTTCTTTTTTGTATTGTTGTTATCGGCTTATTTGTAGCTTTCAGTATCTACTTGATTCGTATGGATAACATTGTTCGTGACAAATTCGAAGGAAATCGATGGGATATTCCTGCAAAGGTTTTTGCTCGTCCTTTAGAAATTTATAGCAATGCCCCCGTTAGCCAGCAAGACCTTCTTCAAGAATTAAATTTCTTGGGTTATAAAAACTCAGATAACTATACAAAAACAGGTAATTACACAAATTCAGGTAATTCTGTTTATGTACATACGCGTGGCTTCGATTTTGGCGATAGTGTTGAACCTGAGCAAATTTTAAAAATTTCATTTAATGAAAATAATATTTCTGAAGTGAGTGCAACAAAACCCTCTTCAACAGGTATTGCACGTTTAGAGCCTATGCTCATTGGTGGTATTTACCCTCAGCACAATGAAGATCGTGTACTTACAAAATTAGACAAAGTACCAAAACCACTGATTCAAGCATTAATTGCAACAGAAGATCGCAATTTCTATAGCCATCACGGTATTTCTATTCGTGGTACAGCTCGCGCACTTGTGAGTAATGTGACGGGTGGTAAACGTCAGGGCGGATCAACGCTCACTCAGCAATTGGTTAAAAACTTCTATTTATCTCCTGAAAGAACGTTAAAGCGTAAAGTAAATGAAGCATTAATGGCTATTCTCATTGAGCTTCACTACGACAAAAATGAAATTTTAGAAGCCTACTTAAATGAAGTGAATTTAGGTCAAAATGGTAGCTATTCTATTAATGGTTATGGTTTGGCAGCACAATTTTACTTTGGTATGCCCCTTCGTGAATTGAATATTGCCCAACAAGCGTATTTAGTCGGTTTAGTTCAGGGACCAAGTTTATTTAACCCATGGAAAAACCCTGAAGGTGCGCTTAAACGTCGTAATATTGTTCTAAATAATATGCTAGTGATGGGCTATTTAACCGAAGATCAATATGAAACTGAAGTTGCTCGCCCACTCAATGTCATTGATAAGCCAACTTTAGGGCCTTCTCGCTTCCCAGATTTCATGGACATCGTGCGTCGCCAATTACGTGCAGAATACCAAGAAAGCGATTTAACCAATCAAGGTCTTCGTATTTTCACCACGCTAGACCCTGTTGCTCAGACCAATGTTCAAAATGCGTTTAAATCTTCTGTTGCTCGTTTAGCAAACGGAAATCCTAAACGCTTAAAAGATCTTCAAGGTGCTGTTGTCATTACGCATCCTGAAAATGGAGAACTTGTTGCTGCTGTAGGTTCAACTCAAGACTTTACTGGCTTTAACCGTGCATTAGATGCGAAACGCCAAGTTGGCTCATTATTAAAGCCTATTATTTACCTCAATGCTTTAGACTCGGGTCGTTATAATTGGGCAAGTCAAATTGAAGACAGCTACATTAGCATTCCTTCAAATGGTAAAAATTGGACACCGAAAAACTATAGTGGTGGTGAACATGGCGTAGTTCCTATGGTTCAAGCGCTTGCAAACTCTTACAACCTTTCTGCGGTTCGTTTAGGTCAAGAATTTGGTGTAAGTAGTTTCCGCAACCAACTCATGAAATTTGGTATCGATGGTAATAAAATTCCAAGTTATCCATCAACGTTCTTAGGTGCTGTAGATTTATCACCTTTAGAAGTTCTTGGTATTTATAACAACTTCGCAACTGGCGGTTTCCAATATCCTGTGAGGTCTATTCGTACGGTTGTGGATGCAAAAGGTCGTTTACTAGATCGTTACAGCTTAACGGTTCAACAAACCATGAATCCGTCTTCTGCATATATGTTGAATTACGGTTTACAACAAGTTATTGCCTCAGGTACGGGCCGTTCTGCAAATGCATCTTTATCGCCTGCTTTAAAACTTGCAGGTAAATCTGGCACAACAAACGATACCCGCGACTCTTGGTTTGCAGGCTATTCAGGTAATTATGCCACTGTCGTTTGGCTAGGTTTAGATGACAATGCAGTTACAGGATTAACAGGCTCTACAGGCGCACTTCCTGTGTGGTCAAATGTAATGAAACAGCTTCGTCAAAAACCTGTGAATTTACGCCAACCTGACGATGTTCAATGGTTATGGTTAGATCGCTATTCGGGTTATTTATCTGCACCAAATTGCGAAGGTGCAATGCATGTTCCTGTTCTACGAAATAAAGCGCCAAGTCAGGCAACTGAATGTGGATTGCCTTATTATGATACGGGCGCATCTTACAACTCTAATACGCAAATGAACGATGAAAATACTGAAGAATCTGACAGTATTGAAAATCTCATTCGCGAGAGTGATAGCACGGATGAAAATGGTGGACGTGTTATTTCTAGCGGTGGATTTTTAAATTAAAGGTTGTTCAATGTATAAATTTTCGATTGCTACATGTGTTGTTCTAGGTTTAGTCGGTTGTCAAAATTTACCGTCTAAACCTGAGCCTAAAAAAGCTGAATCTGCATCTAAGCCTCAGGTCAAAGAATACCGAAATGAGCATGGCGTCGTTATTAAAACGTATGAGCTAGATGAAATTAAACGGGAGAAATTACATACAGCCCCTCCCTCATCGAATAACAAACAAAAGTTGGAAGATGGTGAGTCATTACCTGCTTATAAAAGTTTAATGAGTCAAGCAAAAACAAGCTATAACGCAGGTCAATTCAATAAAGCTGAAGGTCTTATTCTTCAAGCTCAACGCCTTGCCCCACAATCTGCCGATACTTATTTGTATTTATCGCTCATTTCTTTAGAAAAAAATAATGCGAAAAATGCAGAATCTTTGGCAAGACGTGGTCTGAGCTTTGCGCAAACCAACACAATGAAGCGCCAACTTTGGTTGACTATTAAACGTGCTGCGCAAAAGCAAAATAATACAAAAGCCGTTTTAGAGGCAAAAAATGCATTAAAGTCACTTTAGACTTTAATGCATTTTCAATTTTCGAATCATAAAAATACAGATTAAAAACTTCTAATTCCCGCAACACCATAAGCATGATGTTTGATGGCTTCATCTAAATGATTTGGTGATAATCCACCTAGTGCATATACCACCATATTCACCTGAGACGCCATATCAGCGAAAGTTTGCCATCCTAAGCCTTGTGCATCGGGATGTGTTTGGGTTGCCAATACCGGGCTTAAAAATGCAGCATCGCAACCAATTTGCGCTGCATGCTGTAAAGCTTCTAAATTATGACAGGCCACAATATATCTTTTTGAGCGAATTAAATCTTTCTGATGTAACTGTAAAAGTTGATTTTGCTTGAGATGAATGGTCTGAATTGCATTTTGATGTAGATCTGTCAATGTATTCCAAACCTCAACATTCACGATGAGTTTAGCCAGTTTTTCAACGCTATATTCAGCCAAAGCCTCATTCATATTTTCTGTTGTATTGGTACGCCAATACAATAAACGATCACTCGCCAAATCATTTAAAACAGATAAATCTTCACTAATTTTAATAAAGCGTTGCCAATAAAGGCGCTTTACAATGGTCGCATTGGCTTTAGGGAAATTTAATTCAACTAATTTTTCACGTGATACCCACATCCACGGCGCTGCAATTTTTTGGCTTTGTTCTGTAGATACATCACTAATAAAAAAATGTAGCTGCACGATCACATCATCATATTCATGACGAATAAAATCGAATTGGCTCCAACTTTTTATATTTAAGCCTACTTCTTCAAAAATTTCACGACGACACGCTTCCACAGGCGTTTCCCCTGCTTCAACCTTTCCACCAGGAAATTCATGTTTATTTCCTTGATGCTGATTTGCTGCTCTCCATCCAACCAAAATTTGGTTTTGATTCACCAGAATACCAATTGCAACATCAAGATTAGGCTTTGACATGAATTTATCCTTTCCTATATTTCAGGTAATGAAGTGTAAGCGATTTAAAGTATTTCATAAATTTTTTAAATATACATTGACAGGCCTATTCGATAATGATTATCATTTAAATCGTTCACCACACACCACGGAGTTGACAAAATGAACGCACCATTTAGCTTATTCACTCGTAACGAAACAGCTCATTCACTACCAATGTTACATTCAAATAACTTATTTTCTTTAGGCCGTGAAATTAGAATTATGCATGCTGGGGAAGAATACCGCTTACGCTTAACACGTAATAATCGTCTAATTCTCACAAAATAATAAACACCAAAATAATAATAAGCGTGGGAACAAGCAGTATGTATCAGCGCATACTGCTTTTTTAATTTATACATACTCAAAATAATGATTGATACAACAAAGTCATAAATTATAAATATTTAGTGAAATTACTCATGAAGTCGATAAGTAAATTTTCACCGTTAAGCCACAATGTTCATTTTTAATAAATTCAATATGACCTTGATGCAGCTCTATAATTTTCTGACAAATTGAAAGCCCCAAACCTGAGCCAGTGGTTTTTGTTCCCAATGCGCGATAAAACCGTTCACCTAAACGCTGAATTGTTTCATCGGTAACGCTATTTCCATTGTCTATAATGATAATTTCAACTTGATGACTAAGCTCATTCATTTGAATATTAATTTTACCATTCACAGGAATATAACGAATAGCATTGTCTACAATATTTCGAATACACGTAAAAATAAGTTCTTTATTCATGTTCGGCTGAATATTAGATGAAATATCCGCGTGAATTTTTATCTGTTTTTCATCTATAAATGGTTTTAACGCATGAATGACATCTTCAATGAGTGTCTTTAAATTTGTTTTAGATTTTGGCAAATCATTGGTCTTGCTCGGGTCTAAGCGTGCAAGTAATAATAAGTTTTCTAAAACCAAAGTCCCTCGACTTACATCTTGCTGAATTTGTTTTAAGTCTTTTTGAATGACTTCATCTGCTGCATATTTTCGATTTAAAAGCTGCAAGCGCATTTGAATGGCAGATAAGGGTGAACGTAACTCATGTGAAGCATCTGCGGTAAAACGTTGCTCTGCGGCTAAAGATTGTTGCAAGCGCGCCAATAATTGATTCAATTGATGAATCATCGGTTGTAGTTCTTGAAATTCAACAGGTCTATGCTGAATAGGTGCTAAATCATCTGCACTTTTTTCAGAAATCTGCTTGGTCAGTAAGTTAAAACTTTTAAACTGATGCTTGATCGTAAAATGAATAAAAATCCACTGAATAGCCCATAACAACAAAAGAATTGCTAAATAAATAACGAAAGTATTCAATAAATCTTTCAGGCGATATTTTATAGGCTGAATAACAAAGCTCACCATATCATGATCGGACTGAATATACGTACGCCACAATTGATGGTCATGCCAAATAAAATCGTAATCTTTATTTTTATTGCTTTGCGATAAATTAGAAAATGCCGAATTAAAATCTTCAGATTGTGTGAGCAATTGATTTTGATGTTTCAATTGATATTGAGTTTCAAATTCTTCACTTAGTTCATCAAGCTGAGAACCTGAAACATTGGAGATGTCTGTAATTAAAAGCATATCTGAGATTTCATCCATAATCTCATCTTGTACGCTCATGGTTTGATAAATTGATATACCAAGCAATAATAAGAACGCAATAAGTCCCGCAATAACTGAGCCTAAAATTGAGCTTTTGACTAATTTTTTTTGCAAAGAAACGGTGCGCTGTACTGTTGCCATGCTTATACGTCCTGACTCATTCTATAGCCCAAACCACGTACAGTTTTAATGTAATGACTGCCTATTTTTTTACGAATTTGGTAGATAAATACTTCAATTGCATTACTTTCTATTTCATCCCCCCATGCATATAAAGATTCCTCTAATTGTTCACGAGTGACAATATGAGTTGGGTTCTGCATGAGTTTATTTAATATTTGAAATTCTTTCGCGGTTAAATCAATGACACAATCATCTTGTTTTAACTGCTTAGCTTGTACATCGAGTTCTAAATTTGCAAATTGAATAGTCGATGTTGCAACTGTTTGCTTTTGACGTAATTGGCTTCTTACTCGTGCGGACAATTCTTCAAGACTAAAAGGTTTAACCAAATAGTCATTTGCACCTAAATCTAACCCATCTACACGGTCTTGAATACTGTCTTTAGCTGTTAAAAAAATCACAGGAATATTCGACTTTTTCTGCCGCGTTACTTTTAAAATTTCATCGCCCGTTGCTTGAGGTAAACCTCGATCTAATAACAAACAATCATATTCATATTGTTCTATTGCCAAAATTGCATAATCACCGCGCTCTACCCAATCGACAGTATAACCATCCATCTCTAACCATGTTTTTATGCTTTCAGCTTGTGAATGATCATCTTCCGCCAATAAAATTCGCATAAATCACCCTATAAAATTTTAAATGTGCCGTGTTTGAGTAGATGTCCTTATGGTTACAGCTTATATGAAAAAACCACATGCGTTCATGTGGTTTTTTATTGTATATATGAAATTAAAATTTCACAGCATCTACATCAATTTCAACGCGTTTCATCGGTTTGTAGTCAATATCTATCTCACCAATAATAACAACAGGTGTTTTCGCAGAAATTGCTTTACCCATCCAAAGTTCATCATCAATATCGACTGTAATTAAACCTGTTTGATCACGAAATTCGTATTTTTCATCACCAACAGATTTAACCACATAACCTTTCAATTGCACTTTTGCATCATCTTTCATACTTAATGCTTGTTTTACTGTTACGGCTTTATTAAATGCTTGCTGATTAACTGCTGTATTCGCCATTGCAACCGATGCACCGCTCATTGCAGCAACCATTAAAATTGTTTTCGCTAATGTTTTCATCTTCAACCTCATATGTTGTTGTGTCTTTTCAATGAAGTCATTAAAACAAACCAATATGAGGTGAATCTTAAGATTAAAAATATTTTAATTTAAGGGTACAACGCGAAGTACTTCTTCTAATGTGGTTAAACCCGCCATCACTTTTCTAGCACCTGCAACACGTAAAGGTTCAATTCCCTCTTTTTTCGCTTGGGCACGAACATCATTTAAGGTGGCATTTGTACCAATTAAATGCTTCATATCTAAGCTTAAAGGCAAGAACTCATAAATACCTACTCGTCCTTTATAGCCTGTATGACGACATTCTTCACAGCCTACAGCTTTAAAAACAAATTCAGGCATAGCAATTGGATAATCTGCAACAAGATGCTTCCATTCTTGATCATTGATAAAAGTTTCAGTTTTACAATGTGGACAAAGTGTTCGCACTAAACGCTGTGCTAAAACGCCTAGAATAGTTGCAGCTGTTAAAAAGGGCTGAACACCTAAATCGTGCAAACGCGTTAAGCTTGATGGCGCATCGTTTGTATGTAATGTAGATAAAACCAAATGACCTGTTAATGCCGCCTGAATTGCCATATTTGCAGTATCGTGGTCGCGTATTTCCCCAACCATAATAATGTCAGGATCTTGACGCATTAAAGCACGCACACCATCTGCGAAGCCTAAATCGATTCCTGTATTCACCTGCATTTGATTGAAACTTGGTTCTAACATTTCAATGGGATCTTCAATAGTACATACATTGACTTGATCGGTTGCAAGCTGTTTTAAGGTCGAATATAAGGTGGTGGTTTTACCCGAACCTGTAGGTCCTGTGACTAAAATAATACCGTGACTATGTGTGGTTAACGCTTTCCAACTTTCAAGCAAATGCCCTTCAAAACCAAGCTGTTTGAAATTACGCACCAAAACATCTGGGTCAAAAATACGCATAACAAGCTTTTCACCAAATGCAGTGGGTAAAGTTGCTAAACGTAATTCTGTTTCTTGCCCTTTTGGGGTACGAGTTTTTAGGCGTCCATCTTGCGGTTTACGCTTTTCCGCAACATTCATTCGACCTAAAATTTTAATCCGAGAAATAACTGCCATAAGCGTATTTGCAGGCATGTTATAAACCGTATGTAACACGCCATCTATACGAAAACGAATTTTCCCCTCGCCTTTACGTGGCTCCAAATGAATATCGCTTGCACCTTGTTCAAAAGCAAACTGTAAAACCCAATCGACCAATTTCACAATGTGTTGATCATTTGCATCGGGGTTTTGTGTATCGCCCAATTGTAAAAGTGCTTCTACGCCTTTGTTATCACGTTCATAAGCTGATGATTTTTGTGAACCTGAAACAGCACGGCTCACTTGATAATATTCAATAATGTAGCGTTGTAGTTGTTCTGGGTTTAATAAAACACGTTTGATTTTTTTGGGTGATAAACTGCTTTCTAAATTGGAAATCCATTCTTTTTGATAAGGCTGATCGGTTGCAATTAAGACTTCATTTGCACTCACTTCAACCGCAAGAATACGATTTCGTAATGCAAACTCTTGCGACATCACTGCTGTTAATGCTGTTACATCTGCTTTAAGCGGATCGATAATATAAAAAGGCAGTGCAGATTTTTCCGAAAGCCACTGACATAAACGATTCAGCGTTAAAGCTGATTGGGGATGCACCTGATCGTTCAAATTAAAATTGGCAATCCATTGTAAAGCATGCCACTTCAACTGATTTCTTTGACGATGTGTGGTTTGAATTAAGCCACGATCACGCTCTGTAATCCGTCCATCTTTTAATAATTGTTCTAAGCACCAAGTGGTATCAATTTCAAAGTTAAATGTCATAACGTTTTCCCCAAAACTGCGACCACTATAGCAAATTCTTAAACTCTACAGATGCTTTTCATTTGTTTTACGTCGACTCACAATCAATTTTTAAGACCATGATGTGCTCATCATTGACTTGAAAAGACACATCAAATGTTGCAAAACGCATTTTATAAATTCGAGTTGGATCTTCCTGATATGCAGGTCGTGGGTCTAAACTTAGAACTTGTTCTAACTCATTGATCAATTGCAGTGTAATTTTGTTTTGTTTTAACGCATTTTCTTGCTGATTTTTTGCATCAGCACTCCAAATTACAGTTTTACGTTGAGGCTCATCTTGCGCATAACCACTTTTTGCATCTAAAACCGCATCTGAATATTGAATATAAGGTTTAATATCTATAATAGGTGTGTCATTGAGTAAATCACTTCCTGTGACATATACACGAACGGACTTCCCTACTTTTTCTACTTTATTCAGTTTGACTACAGACAGTCCCATAGGTGAAGGTCTGTACATACTCCGCGTTGCAAACACGCCAATTTTCTTATTTCCGCCTAAGCGTGGTGGACGCACTTGTGGTCTAAATTTTTCGCTATCTTGTTGATTTTTATTATCATGAAACTGCCAAATGAGCCAAAGATGACTAAATTCTTCAATCCCCTCAAACGCCAATAAATCATTATAAGGCGCGATCATTTCTACATAAGATTCGATTTGAACCAAATTTGGCTGACGTGGAATACCAAATTTTTCTGTGTAGGGAGACTTCATATAACCAATTATTGGCATTTTTAGACCAGTCATAATCACTTTTTCTGATAAGCTCAATTAAATATATTCAGTTTATCGAGAATGATTTTAGATTAGAATAGCAAGCTGTTCTAATTTGATAATTATTGAGACCTTTAATGGCTGCTTTCAACGTCGAAAAGATTACTCACGTCCACCACTGGAATGACACTTTATTCTCTTTTAAAACGACTCGTGATGTTGCATTGCGTTTTAAAAACGGACAATTTGTAATGATTGGTCTTGAAGTAAATGGCAAGCCTTTAATGCGTGCTTATTCTATTGCTAGTGCCAACTATGAAGAAGAACTCGAATTCTTCTCTATTAAAGTGCCAGATGGTCCTTTAACATCTATTTTACAAAAAGTTAAAGTGGGCGATGAAATCTTAGTTTCTAAAAAACCTACAGGTACTTTGGTTCTAGATGACTTAAACCCAGGTAAAAACTTGTACCTTCTTTCTTCAGGTACTGGTCTTGCGCCTTTCCTTTCTACAATTCGTGACCCTGAAACCTATGAACGCTTTGAAAAAATCATTGTTGTTCACGGTACGCGTTTTGTTTCAGAATTGGCTTATCAAGATTTAATTGAAAATGAAATCCCAAATCACGAATTCTTTGGTGAATTGGGCGCTAAAGAAAAATTAGTGTACTACCCAACGGTTACCCGTGAAGATTTCCATACGCAAGGACGTGTAACAACGGCTATTGAAACAGGTGATTTATTCGAGAAAATTGGTTTACCTCGTTTTAACCCTGAAACTGACCGTGCAATGCTTTGTGGTAGCCCTGCTTTCCTTGATGACGTTGCTGCGCTTCTTGACCAACACGGTCTTAAAGAATCACCGAAGATGGGTGTTCTAGGCGATTACGTGATTGAACGTGCATTCGTTGAAAAATAAAATTCTTTAGAATCTGAAAACCGAGCTGAATTGCTCGGTTTTTTATTGGACGATATTTTTGTTTTTGCATAGAATGAAAAATACACAAATAGAAAGAATATAAGACATCATGACATTTCCAACGCTTAGTTTTGAACATTACTTACATCCTCGTCCAAAACCTAAGGGCATAGATGTGAATTGTAGCCTTCAACATTTTGCTTTAGTTACTTATGCCATTGATCCTCTTCGTTTTGAAAATATCATTCCTAAGCGCTTTAAATTAGACACTATTGAATACCAAGGTAAAACTTGTGCGCTCATGTCTGTTGTACCCTTTATAGATATTGATTTTACTTCGGCAGTTTATCCTTTTCCCAATTTTACAATGGGACAAACAAATTATCGTGTTTATGTGATAGATCAAACAACACAGGAACGATGTGTTTGGTTTATTGGCACAACTTTAGATTCATGGACAGTTGCTGTCCCTCGATACATATGGCAATTGCCTTGGTATAAAGCATCTATTAAGTTCGACTGTATTCAAAATAATAAAGGTCTTTATTCGCAATACAAAATGAAAACGTTATGCGATTGGGCTGCATCTGAAGTTCATTTAGAACAAGCTGAAACAGATCCATGGCAATTCGAAGGCTTTCCAACTCAAGAAACCTATCAAGTGTTTTTAACACATCCTCTTGCAGGATTTTATCATCGCTTAGATGGCAAATTAGGAACTTATAGAGTCTGGCACGATCGTTTAAAACCAAAACCTGCAAAACTTATACATGCAAAATTTGAGCTATTGGAACGTTTGGGTTTGGTCAGTTTTGAAGATCAACTCGAACCTTATAGTGTACTTATTGAGCCGATAAATGAATTCACAATTTATCTTCCGCCTACAGTTTTATAACTAAAAACCGAGCGTTTTAGCTCGGTTTTTTATTTCTTAGATCATCAAATATAAATTTAATTTACTTCTAAGCGCTGATTCATTTTTCTTTCATTTTGCGCTCGTGTAATCACCTGATAACCACCAACCAAACCAAGTCCTGCCATAATGACCGCAACAATTAAATCGGGCAACATGCTACCTGTACCAAATACACCAACAGCCGCTAAAATAACTGCGACATTACCAATAGCATCGTTACGGCTACACAACCAAACTGACTGCATATTCGAGTCGCCATCTCTGAACGCATATAAAACAATAGCTGAAATCACGTTTGCAACTAAGGCTAAAATACCAATTGCACCCATAGTAATTGCTTCAGGTGGAATTCCAAGCACGTAGGCGTAAATTACTTTACCAATAACAACAAAACCAAAAGTCGCCATCACAATGCCTTTTACCAAAGCCACTGTTGCGCGCCAATACAAGCTTGCACTCAATACAGCAAGCGATACACCATAATTCACAGCATCACCAAAGAAATCTAAGGAATCTGCCCAAAGTGAAGATGAATGTGCATATGCCCCACCCGCCAACTCAACAAAGAACATTGCTGCATTAATAATAAGAGCAATCCATAATGCGGTACGGAATTTACTATTTGGCTTTTGCGGTGCTGGCTCACAACTGCAAGAACATGCCATTTACACAACCCCTATAAATATTCAGATATTTTGTATTATGCTGATTCAAAACTATGGAGTAACTCCAAGGTCAAGCCTATGAACACAATAAATTCTGCGAATGAATATTTAATGAAAGATTTAGTCCAAAAAACAGGACTAAGTGCAGATACTATTCGCTTTTATGAAAAGAAAAATTTAGTTCAGCCTAGTTTTCGTGGCGACAATAATTATCGCTATTATCATGATGATGCCCTAAAACGACTTGTTTTTATTAAACGCTGTCGCGCCTTAGATATGACATTAAAAGAAATAGATTATTTAATAGAACTTGAGCAAAACCCAAAACAAGATTGCTGCGTAGTGAATAATTTAATTGATGAACATCTACATCATGTAGAAAGCAAAATTGCCGAATTACAAAAATTTCAAATGCAACTACAACAACTCAGACAATCTTGCTCTACACAAACCACCGTAGATGATTGTCAAATTTTAAAGCAACTTGAAGCAGATACTTCAAATGCCTAAATACGACAAATAACGATATGCTTGAATTCGTTAGATCGATTTCTGATTAACACGCTTCGATAACTCTTCAGCAGATTCCTTACGCTCAGAATAACGATTTGTTAAATAATCTGTTTGACCACGTGTCAGCAAAGTAAACTTATATAACTCTTCCATCACATCAACAATCCGATCATAAAAGCTAGATGCTTTCATTCGTCCATCTTCCTCAAACTCTAAAAATGCTTTTGGAATAGATGATTGATTGGGGATGGTGATCATCCGCATCCAACGTCCTAAAACACGCATCTGATTTAAACTATTAAACGATTGAGAGCCACCACACACCTGCATAAGTGCTAATGTTTTCCCTTGTGTCGCACGAATTGCACCTGCGGCTAATGGAATCCAATCTATTTGTGCTTTAAAGATGGAACTCATTGCACCATGACGTTCTGGAGAACACCAGACCATCCCCTCTGCCCAAGCCAATAATTCATGTAACTCTTGAACTTTTGGATGTGTTATTTCCGCATCTTCAGGTAAAGGCAAACCTTTAGGATGGAAAATTTTCACTTCTGCGCCAAAATGCTCAAGAATTTTTCCTGCCTCAAGTACTGCTAAACGACTATATGAACGCTCTCGGTTTGAACCATAAAGCAATAATATTCGAGGAGGATGTTCCAACACTTTCGCTTGAATTTGTTCAAATTTTGGTGTTTCAAGCAAATCTAAGTCTATATTTTCAAATGACATTTAAACCTCAGAAAAATATTTCTTTTTTAATAACAAAGACACGCTTACCAATAAAATAAGCACAGGAACTTCAACCAATGGTCCAATAATTGTGGTAAATGCAACAGGCGATGCAATGCCAAATGTAGCAATGGCAACAGCTAATGCCAGCTCGAAATTATTTCCTGCGGCAGTAAATGAAATAGCGGTGGTTTTTGCATAATTATTCCCCATCCACCGACTCATAAAGAAACTCATTAAGAACATAATGACAAAGTAGAGTGTTAAGGGAATTGCAATGCGCATTACATCAAAAGGCAAGCCAATTACATCTGCACCCTTTAAACTAAACATCGCAACAATAGTAAATAACAATGCAATTAAACTGATGGGACTAATTTTAGGAATAAAGCTGTCTTGGTACCATTGAAGCCCTTTTTCTTTTACAAGAATGAATCGTGTAATAAAACCAAGTAAAAATGGAATCCCTAAATAGATTAAAACTGCATTAGAAATTGTCCAAAAATTAATGCGAATAATTTGACCATCAACACCAAAATACGGGGGTAAAAAACTTAAGAAAAGCCATGCATAACTACTAAAAAATAGAATTTGAAAGATACTATTAAATGCGACTAAGGCTGCAACATATTGATTATCTCCACATGCCAAATCATTCCACACCAATACCATTGCAATACAGCGTGCAAGACCAATAAGAATTAGTCCTGTCATATATTCAGGATAGTTTTGTAGAAAAATAAGTGCCAAAGCAAACATTAAACACGGTGCAATAAGCCAATTTTGCACCAGTGAAAGTATCAATGTTCTTTTATCTTCAAAGACTTTTGGCAAAGATTTATAATCTACTTTCGCAAGTGGCGGATACATCATGAGTATCAAACCAATCGCTATTGGCAAATTGACCGATCCTGCATGCATATTTTGCATTTGCCCAGATATTTTTGGAAAGAAAACAGCAATAGCGACACCAACTGCCATCGCAATAAAAATCCAAAGTGTTAAATACCGATCTAAGAACGAAAGCTTTTTTGTAGTCATCATATTTTTAATTTTAAGTTAAATCATTTCTGCAATTTTCTGCATTTCTTTACTCAATTCTTCACGAGATAATTTTGCTAAATCTAGGGCAAAAAAAGCATTAAAACGTCGTTGAATATGAGCAACCGTCATTTGAAATGCTTGTAGTTTTTCTTGTTCAGGTAAATCTAAATGTGAAGGATCATCCAATCCCCAATGCACTTTTAACGCTTTCCCTAAATATAATGGGCAAGTCTCTTGAGCAGCAGAACTACATACTGTAATCACAATTTCAGGATTAAACGGCTCACAATCCTGCATACTTTTACTCCTTAAATTTTGAGTATTTATATGCAAATTTTCTAAAGTTTTAATCGTAAGAGGATGTACTTTTCCAGAAGGCTGACTCCCTGCACTACATGCGCAATACCCTACAGGTGCTTGAGCATTAAATAGCGCTTCAGACAAAATACTTCGACAACTATTTCCTGTACATAAAAACAATATATTCATGTATTTACCTCACTTAATTACAGCAACTATTTACATTCGATTTAAATAAATCTGCATTATTAAATTGCGGATTCTGTGCTGAAATAATGTTTAAAATTTCAAAACACCATGTCGGTAAATTGTCATGTAAACGATAGTAAACCCACTGTCCTTCTCGTCGATCTTGCAAAATTTTCGTACTTCTTAATAGTGCAAGATGCCGCGAAATTTTAGGTTGGCTTAAATCTAAAGCTGCGGTCAAATCACACACACATCTTTCCCCTTGCTTAATGATGAGCAAAAGAATATATAACCGTGTTTCATCTGACAGACACTTAAAAAATTCTATTTGAGTCATGAGCAACATATATGAATATCCGTATATCCATATATGTTACATTGAATCATTTTAATTTTCTATAAATAAAAACTTAAACTAAATTAAGAATATGATTTAAAAAGATATAAATCCGAGCTTTTTACTAGGTTGAATCTTTTTTCTAAATTCATACAATTAAGCCATATTACTTATATGCCTTTTTTAGACATGACCATTTCCCACGTAACTGAACTACTTTCTCCTGCTGGCTCACTTAAAAATATGCGCTACGCTTTTGCCTATGGAGCAGATGCTGTTTATGCAGGACAACCCCGTTACAGCCTACGTGTTCGAAATAATGCTTTTGACCATGACAATTTAGCCATTGGTATTAAAGAGGCACATGAATTAGGTAAAAAATTCTATGTTGTTGTCAATATTCAGCCACATAATTCAAAATTAAAAAACTTCATTCGTGACTTAGAACCTGTTGTGGCTATGCAACCCGATGCCTTAATTATGTCCGATCCTGGCTTAATTATGATGGCTCGTGAAAATTTTCCAGATGTTGATATTCACCTTTCTGTACAAGCCAATGCCGTAAACTGGGCAACAGTAAAGTTTTGGAAAAATATGGGTTTAACTCGCGTTATTTTGTCACGTGAATTATCTATCGAAGAAATTGAAGAAATTAAAAATAATGTACCCGATATGGAAATTGAAGTTTTCGTACATGGCGCATTATGTATGGCATATTCAGGTCGTTGCCTACTTTCAGGCTACATGAATAAACGTGATGCTAACCAAGGCGCATGTACAAATGCATGCCGTTGGGAGTATCAAATTCACGATGCTAAAGAAGATGAAACAGGTGATGTGATTCCTGTAAAACAAATTGAAGAAAATTCAGGTTGTGGATGTTCGGGTTCTCAAGCAGATGCCGATGAACAACACATGATGGCACAAAATCAATTTAATGAACCTGTGCTTTTACAACGTAATGAAGAAGATATGTTTGCCGCAGAAGAAGATGAACACGGCACATATTTCATGAACTCGAAAGATTTACGTGCAGTTCAACATGTTGATCGCTTAGCAAAAATGGGCATTCATTCATTAAAAATTGAAGGTCGCACAAAATCATATTTCTACTGCGCACGTACCGCACAAATTTATCGCAAAGCAATTGATGATGCACTATCAGGCAAAGCATTTGATCCTGCGCTTATGACACAACTTGAAGGTTTGGCAAATCGTGGTTATACCGAAGGTTTCTTGCGTCGCCATGTGCATACTGAATATCAAAACTATGAAAATGGTTCTTCAAGTTTCGATCATCAAATATTCTGTGGTGAAGTTTTAGAACGCAATGGTAATTACATCAAAATTGATGTGAAGAACCGCTTTGTTGTGGGTGATTCTTTAGAGCTGATGACAACATCGGGCAATATTACATTTACCCTCACTGAAATTTTAGACAAGAAAGGCAACTCCATTGAAGATGCAAAAGGTTCAGGTCATATCGTAGATATTCCTGTACCTGCAGATGTTGATATGAACTTCGCCCTTCTTATTCGCAACCTACCAAATTCAACTGCTGATATTTCAGCGTCGTCTTTGGCTTATCAAGCGGTTTAGGATTTTAACATGGCGTTGCTCATAACTGACAAATGTATCAATTGCGACATGTGCTTACCCGAATGTCCCAATGATGCCATTTATGAAGGTTCAAAGGTCTATGAAATTGATGTAGATCGTTGCACTGAATGTGTTGGTTTTTATGATCATCAAACTTGTGTTTCTGTATGTCCAATTGAGTGCATTATTCCTCATCCTGAGCATATAGAAACACAAGAACAGTTAGAAATTAAGTTTAAGGCATTGAATTTATTCAGTACACCATAAATTTAATGCATGGCATATATATTGCTTTAAAAGATAATAACCAGAGGGAAAACAACTAAAAGCAAAAGAACAAAAAGATATAAGGGATTAATTCAAGGTGTTTGGGGAACACCTTGAATTTCTAACTTAAAATAAAAAAAGGGAACTTTGGTGTTAGCATCCAAAGTTCCCAAAACAGAAAAATATGTTTAAGCAGTTAAGAGGTCAAAGTGTTTGGGGACGCTTTGACCTCTCCTATTTCAAAACTTAAAGACCACTACGAATAATGTAATCAAAAGCAGATAACGATGCTTTCGCGCCTTCACCTGTTGCAATGATGATTTGTTTGTACGGAACTGTTGTACAGTCACCTGCAGCAAACACACCTTGTACATTGGTTTCGTTGCGTTCGTTAATCACGATCTCACCACGGTTTGAAAGCTCAACAGCTGTTTCTTTTAAGAAATCGGTGTTTGGTAACAAACCAATTTGTACGAAGATCCCTGCAAGCTCAACCGTTTTAATTTCATCTGTTGCACGGTCTTTGTATTTAAGTGCAGTCACTTGTGAACCATCACCAACCACTTCTGTAGATAATGCATTTTTAATCACAGTGGTGTTTGGCAAACTGTTCAATTTATCTTGAAGCACTTGGTCAGCACGAAGTTTTGTATCAAACTCAACAAGTGTTACATGTTCAACAATACCTGCAAGGTCAATCGCAGCTTCAACACCTGAGTTACCACCACCAATCACAGCAACACGTTTACCTTTGAACAATGGACCATCACAGTGTGGGCAGTAAGCTACACCACGTGTACGATATTCTTGTTCACCCGGAACGTTCATTTCTCTCCAACGAGCACCTGTTGAAAGAATCACAGTTTTAGATTCAAGTTTGGCACCATTTTCTAAAGTGACTTCAACTAAGCCATTCGCTGTTTGATCTGCACCTTTAATGTCAGATACACGTTGTAGGTTCATGATGTCTACACCATATTCACGAACGTGTGCTTCCATTTCAGCAGCAAACTTAGGACCTTGTGTTTTTTGAACTGACGTGAAGTTTTCGATATCCATCGTATCCATCACTTGACCGCCCATACGTTCAGCCACGATACCAGTACGAATGCCTTTACGAGCAGCATAGATTGCAGATGTGTTACCTGCAGGGCCACCACCAATCACCAATACATCAAACGCTTCTTTGGCATTTAATTTTTCAGCATCTTTTGCAGCAGAGTTTGTATCTAATTTTGCAATGATCTCTTCTAAAGTCATACGACCTTGACCAATGTGTTCACCGTTTTGGAATAACATTGGAACAGCCATGATTTTGCGTTCTTCAACTTCGTCTTGGAAGAATGCACCATCAATCATGGTTGCTGTTGTACCTGGGTTGTTGATCGCGATTAAGTTAAGCGCTTGAACAACATCAGGGCAGTTATGGCAGCTTAAAGATACAAATACATCAAAGTCAGCTGTTAAGTTTAAAGCTTTGATAGAAGCTAAAACATCGTCAGATACTTTTGGTGCATAACCTGAAACTTGTAGCAATGCCAAGATCAAAGATGTGAACTCATGACCCATCGGTAAACCTGCAAAGTTTACACGTGGTTGTTCACCTACTTTTGCAATACCAAAACTTGGCGCACGAGCATTCGTACCGTCAAAACGAGCAGTCACTTGATCAGAAAGCGCAGCGATTTCTGAAACCAATTCTTTAATTTTGTCTGATTTGTCAGAGCCATTTAAAGTAGCGACAATTTCGATAGGACTTTCAAGGCGTTCAAGAAGTGTTTTTAATTGAGCTGAAGTATTTTGATCTAACATTGCTAACGTCTCCAAAGGAGTAAATGTTTATTTGATGAGAGAATCATAGAACAAACCATTAAATAGGTGAAACAGTTTGTTTTTATGCTAATAATCGGTTTTTTGGATAGTAAATTTAAATCATCTATTTTCACTCAGTATCTTTTTTGCAACAGTCCTTTGCATTGCTGAACCTGTCTTTCAGCAAAGGTAAAAGCTAAAGTAAATTTAAATCCTTGAGTGAAAAAATAAAATGAAAGCAATACAATTCAGCCAATATGGCGCAGCAGATGTTCTACAAATTCAAGATGTTGATCAGCCTAAAATTCAAGCAGGACAAGTGCTTGTACAAGTGAAAGCATTTGGTATTAACCCAATCGATTGGAAATTACGTAGCGGTGCAATGAAAGCATTTATTCCCCTACCACTTCCTTTCATTTTAGGTTCAGAACTTTCGGGCATTGTGACTGAAGTAGCCAATGACGTTAAACATTTAAAAGTTGGCGATAAAGTATATGGTCGAACACAACATGCATATGCAGAATATGACCTAATAGATGCAGACAACGCACAAATCATTCCTGAATTTTTAAACTTTAGAGAAGCAGCAAGTTTACCAAGTGGTTCTCAAGTTGCTTATTCCGCTTTAAAAACTGTAG
Organism: Acinetobacter portensis; assembly: GCF_009372215.1. Lineage (GTDB taxonomy): Bacteria > Pseudomonadota > Gammaproteobacteria > Pseudomonadales > Moraxellaceae > Acinetobacter > Acinetobacter portensis. The sequence continues at coordinate 79,546 of NZ_LWRV01000091.1, forward strand.
GTAATATTCAAAATAATCAAAAAGTTTTAATACATGCAGGTGCTGGTGGTGTGGGTACAGCAGCCATACAAATTGCAAAAAGCTTTGGTGCGCATGTCACCACAACGGTATCTACACGTAATGTTGAATTAGCAAAACAATTAGGTGCAGATGAAGTTGTTGATTACAGCAAAACAGCACTGACAACATTAACAAAAGATTTTGACCTGATTCTTGACAGCATTGGCGGACAAACTCAAATTGATTCTTGGGATTTATTAAAATCTGACGGTACATTAGTTTCGCTTGTTTCAGATGAAAGTGCTCAATTTCAAAGTGTAATGCAAAATCGAACATTTAATTTTATGCGTGGCGTTCAAAAAAACTCAACGAATGAAGTACATCAACTCATTGAAGCAGGAAAAATTAAAGCCGTAATTGATCAAGTCTATGATTTTCAAAATGTCGCAGATGCACATGTAAAAAGTGAATCGGGACGTTTATCTGGCAAGTTAGTTGTGATTATTTCATAAGGAGCATGAACATCATGAAAATTGAATTTGTATTTGATGTCGTCTACCCTTTTAGCTATATCGCATTTCAACAACTGAAAAAAACATGGGATCAACCAAATTTACATCAAGTTGAATTGCTACCTGTAAAAATGCTTCCAGAAATTTCAAATGATGGCTTAGATATTCTTAAATATTTGAAAGATAAATATGGTACTGATGCAAGTTCCAAAAAATTTGATGAAGTGAAATTTGCGGCATATGAGCAAGATTTAGTGATTGATTTAGAACATATGAAACATATGCCAAATAGCACACTTGCTCATCAGGCAATTTTAGCCGTTGACCATCGCTTCGATCAATTTGCACTCACTCAAGCGATATTTCACGCAAATTTCGTCCGTGGTTTAGATATATCTAAACCTGAAATTATGAAAGAAATCATTGATGGTGCAGGCTTAGATGCAACTAAAATTTTGCGCAACATTCATACCAAAGATACCGTGCAACAACTGCAAGATATTCAACAGCGCATCGCCCTTTTACCCAGTCATCCTACGCCTTATTATTTAGTCGATGATGAAATTTATGAACTTGATGGCTCAACATCAGCCTTACAAAATTTACTCAAAATTAGCTAAGAAAAAGCCCCTTTCGGGGCTTTTTTAATACTTAGATTAAAACATTCTATGTTCAATTCTAAGGGTACGTTTTTTTAATCTAGATGCCAAAGCATATAAAATTAAACTAACAATAAATGAAAGACTCATAATGACATATATATAAATTTGAGCATATTTAGAAAAAATTTCAGCCTTATGCGCTTCTTGATCTACACTTTTTGCAAGTGGTGTTATCGTTTTTCCATACAGCTGATTTTGCAATGTCCACAGTTGTTCTGGCTTAAAACCATATTCTAAAAATTTGCTATCACTTTTTTCAGCATTCACTAATCTTTGCGTATGAACCATCGCCAATGCTTTATCGGCAGGTTTATGTAATAAAGCAGTTTGCGCCAATAAATAATCATTCACAGCTTGAGGAAGTTCAGCATTTTTTAAATATTGTGCAATCTCACTTTCTTGAATATGACTTTCATATTTAACCATTTTTTCGATAGCATTTGCTTGTTGATTGCCACCATCGTATTGCACATAAGTCAAACTTGACCAAAGTAAAATGAATGCAATGAGCCATCCTACAAACTTCAAAATAAAAGATTGAAAGCGAACATAAAAAAATCTAATTTTTTTCAAAAAATGAATAACGAAAAAAGATCCAATAAACGAAACGAAAACTTTCAGTACAAACCAACCAAACCAAGACAATAAACTCAAGAAATAATCTGTTGAATGGTCAGTATTTACGTTCAAACTAGGTACAAGATGAAGTTGCTTTATTTCAGTCGATAAGCCTAAAAAACCATACATTAAATCGTGTTGCACAAATACTGAAAGAACAGATGCAATAAAAATGGTCGATGAAACCATGGTAAGTAACATCAAGTTTCTTTGACGTTTTTTGAGTACAGCAACACCTTGTTCAATCTGTTGAGGATTTAAAGCATATTCATCTAAGGGAGGCAAATTAAACTCCTAAAGTGACCTATAAAACATCAAGCTAAAAACATTCTAAAACCGATCCCTAAAAACCACTTAAACTCAATTTTAGAATACACAGTTTTAAGACTTTTTAGAGTCACTTGAACTCGATTCAAGAACCAATTGATTCAAATTATTCTGCAAAGTACGTAAACGATCACTTGCTTCCTCACGTTTTTGCACACCTTCTTTCTGAATTTGAATCACGTCATTTACGGTTTTAATCAGCGTATTTTGTACATGTTCAAGCGTTTCAATATCAATGACTGAACGTTGATTCGCTTTTGCGGTATCTACAGAATTTTGATGTAATAAGTCTGCATTACGTTTTAGTAAATCATTAGTCGCATCATCAATTGTATTGGCAAGTTGTACGCTATTTTTTTGCTCTTGCAATGAAATTGCCAAACTAATTTGGTTTTTCCATGCAGGTAAAGTAATGTTTTTTATTGCATAAAACTTGTCGACCAACATTAAGTTATTCGACTGAATAATACGAATCATCGGCAAAGTTTGCATTGCAGATTGCTGTAAAATTTGTAAATCACTGACACGCTTTTCTAAATTATTCGCAATATGATTGAGGTCATAAATTTTTTGCGTGGTCGTTTGGTTTTGAGTTTGGTTGGTTAACGTTGCAATTTCCTGTTGAAGTTCTTGTTCCTTCAATTTCCCCGCAGCAACATAAATACCAAGTTGCTTATATTCATCTTGAACACCATCAAACATTTTATCCAAAGTGCTTACACGTGCTTTCAAACCATTTTGTGAAGTTTCAATTTCCTTGACCAAAGCATCAATTTGTTCTTTGGTACTATTAAAATGATGATCGAAATTTTGTTTAGCACCTTTCAATTTATTAAAGATACTGCCTAAAAAGCCTGAACTTTTAGCTTTATTTAGAATGCTCGATGTATTTAATTGCTGTGCAACTTGAACCACTTGATTCAACTTTTGCCCTGTTGCATCTAAATCTTTATTTTGCACAAGATTGAGTAATTCATCAGTATATGTTGATGTTTTAGTTGCAATATTCTTCCCATATTCAGCAACAGAATTGTGACTTAAATCTGAAAGTTCTTTTTGCGCTGCAAGTACCTCGTTGAAATCTGTAACTTGTAAACCAATTTCTTGCAAATTCAATTGCTGAAATTTTTGTTCAACTTGTTCAATTGGCATTTCGACAGCAACAACTTTATTTTCAGAATTTGTCATATTTCACCTAATAACATTATGAATTAGAGGGTTTCTCTAATGATTTTTTTAAGTTTTTAATTAAAATTTCTCGACTATTATCAAGCTTTTCTAGTTCAATTGTCGAGTTACTTTGTTGGCTTTGTTTGACATGATATTGCCAAGCAGGAATTAAGACTTGCTGTGCTTCTTTAAAACGATCTAATAAACCAAATGAAAGCTGTTGTGATAATTGCATTTGTGTAATTGCAATATCATTACTAACTTGAAGTGTTTGCAAGGTATTAATTTTCTTAGACAATCGTTCAGAAAAATGATCCAAAGGATGTACATGAGTCACAAAACTAGGATATTCCACTAGAAATTCTTCGGCAGCAACAATATATTTCGACATTTGCTCACGTAAACCAATCAACTGCTGAAAACGTGCTTGTGATTTTTGAATTTCAAGTTGTAATTTTTGACTTAAATGATTTGCTCGATCCAGCAATGAATCGAGATTTTTATAATATTCAATTTGGCTTGAACCATACTCTATATCTATACCCAACCATTTTTGCAATGCATTAAATTTACGTTTATTTAAATGCTTTTTAGAACTCGCTAAAATCTGAATTAATTGTTCAATCGTTTGGCTCAGTTGATAGGTTAACTCTGGATCCACACCGTTTAATAGTACAGATTGAGCTTGAATAATCGAGTCTGCATAATGATTCAGTTTATATTGATCATTTAAAAGTGGCACTAAATCATTGCGCTTAATTAATAACACATCATTTCGATCAACCCTAATTTCTTTTATTGGAACTAAGATATCAATTTGCGACATGATTCAAAATGCTCATAAATACATCACTTTATAGTACTGAATCTATCATATGAGTTTGTGGCGTTTTTGCAATTAAATATTCTATTTAACTTCATACTTTTATTGCATATATTCTTTGCATAAAAAAGCCATGATCTTTCATGGCTTAATCACATATCCGAAAAGCAGATTATAAATAATCACCTTCACGCTCAGGTTGATAAAGAATTTTTTCAATTTTTACTTTCATAATGTGACCATCTGGTTGAGGCCATTCTATTTCTTGACCTTCCGATAATCCTAAAATTGCAGCACCTACAGGTGCAATAACATTCAACTGACCTTTTTCACCGTTAAAGTCATGTGGGTAAACCAAAGTAACTTCGGTTGCTTCTGTTGATGCTGCAAGCGTAATCAAAACCTTAGCATTCATACTCACCACATTGGCAGGTACATCTTTTGGTGCAACAACTTCAGCACGTGCTAATTCATCTTCTAGATGTTTCATGGTTGGCGTTAGTTCATTTTGATGTTCCAACATGGTTTCTAAACGATGTAAATCTTGTTCTGAAAGAATAATATTGGGTTTTGACATTGAATATGTTCCTATAATTTTATAAAGCTAAATTCATAACAGCCAATAAATTTATTGTTATCTCTCATTCTTTTATATCAGAAATAACAAAGATGAGTTAACTTTTCATTTTTTAATAGCAATAAAAAAAGCCCCCTTGAGGGGGCTTTTCTCAAGTAGAAATTAGTTAGCGTAAACTGGGAATTTAGCGCAAACAGTTTCAACTTTCGCTTTAACAGCGTTAATTACAGCTTCATCGCCTTTCGCATCTAAGATGTCAGCGATCCAACCTGCAAGGTCACGTACTTCTGCTTCACCAAAACCACGAGTTGTCACAGCAGGTGTACCAATACGGATACCTGAAGTCACAAACGGAGAACGTGGATCGTTTGGTACAGAGTTTTTGTTCACAGTGATGTGAGCAGCACCTAACCAAGCATCAGCTTCTTTACCTGTAATGTCTTGTTTAATTAAAGACAATAAGAATAAATGGTTTTTCGTACCACCAGAAACAACTTCATAACCACGTGCAATTAATACTTCAGCCATCGCTTGAGCATTAATAACAACTTGTTGTTGGTAAGCTTTATATTCAGGTGCCATTGCTTCTTTGAAGCAAATTGCTTTAGCAGCAACAGCGTGTACTAATGGACCGCCTTGGTTACCTGGGAATACAGCAGACTGTAATTTTTTCTCGATTTCTTCGTTTGCTTTCGCAAGGATTAAACCAGAACGTGGACCACGAAGCGTTTTATGCGTTGTCGTTGTCGTTACGTCAGCAATTTGAACTGGGCTTGGGTAAACGCCAGCAGCAACTAGACCAGCTACGTGAGCCATATCTACAAATAGGTAAGCGCCAACTTTGTCCGCGATATCACGGAAACGTTGCCAATCAACAATTTGGCTGTACGCAGAGAAACCTGCAACAATCATACGTGGCTTGTGTTCTACAGCTAAACGTTCAACTTCTTCATAATCGATTTCACCTGTTTCTGGGTTTAAACCGTATTGAATTGCGTTGTAAGTTTTACCAGAGAAGCTTACTTTTGCACCGTGAGTCAAGTGACCACCGTGAGCAAGGCTCATACCCAAAACTGTGTCGCCTGGGTTAAGAAGCGCTAAGTAAACTGCCGAGTTCGCTTGTGAACCTGCATGTGGTTGAACGTTAGCGTAATCTGCACCAAAGAGTTCTTTAGCACGGTCAATTGCCAATTGTTCGATAACGTCTACGTATTCACAACCGCCATAGTAGCGTTTGCCTGGGTAGCCTTCTGCGTATTTGTTTGTAAGTTTTGATCCTTGAGCTTCCATTACTGCTGGTGAGCAATAGTTTTCTGAAGCAATTAACTCGATGTGCGCTTCTTGGCGAGCATCTTCTTGAGTAATAGCTTTCGCGATTTCTGGATCAAATTCAGCAACTGAGATATTGGCAAACATTAGCGAGGTCCTATTAAATTAGGGCTTTTAAGCCGTGCTAAGATTGGCGCATAGTGTAGCATGAAGTTTATAAATTTTGAGAATGAACTTTGCTCACTTTTACATAAAATTTACGTATGTTTTCAAAAAAAATCTCATTTTAAGTAAAAACAACTTATTGAAATGATATTGAAGTTTTGAAATATTGATTTAAATCATCAAAATATAATTTTGCAAAAAAACATAATGATGAGCAATCACCCAAACGGCTTTATTCTGTTTAGATATTTATTAAACAAATTCAATTTTAAGACAAAAATTCTAGTTTAGACCAAAGATTCAAACATAAAATTGAAGTCATTGTTTTCATAAGCTATATTCTAATTTTTACTTTGATTAAAAAATCATGTATGCGCTTATTCTGTTAATACTCGGTTTTATATTGGGCTTTTTCACAAGAGGCTTAATCAGCAAACCTACCTATCAGCAAAAGAAGCGCTCATATTATCGCCCACTAACTCATCAACAAAAATTACAACTCAAAAGCTTTCACCAAACAGATAGCGATAGAATTCGTGAATTAAATTTACTCAGCACCAATGAAAGTTCATTCCTAAGATTACTTAAACAAACTTTTATAGATTTTGATGTCGCGATTAAACAAAAAAGATTCATTATTTTAGACAAAGACAAAATGCCATGTGCCATTTTTGAATATAGAGATGGTACTCAAGCCATTAAATTGGTCGATAAAGAAGATGGTATTCCGCTACATCTATATAAAGGTTTAATCTCTAGTTCAGAATTAAAAATAGACTATCAAAACATTATTTCAGCATATAAATAAAAAATCGTTTCAATGTTCCCTCATTCAATTGTCACTGAACAAACGATAATGTTAAATTCAACAGAATTACTAATTCTTTTGGAATGCGATATGCAAGCCATTATCCTCGATACAGAAACACACACATTAAATGGTCAACCCATTGAAATTGCATACGCACCTATTCAAATAGAAGATGGTAAACTGACTTTAGATAAATCTAAACTTTTTGATCAGTTGTATTCTGTAGATGAACCAATTTCATTTGCGGCAATGGCAGTTCATCATATTTTAGAATCTGACTTAGTCAATCAGCCACATTACACCACGTTTAAACTACCTGCCGACACCACTTACATTATTGGTCACAATATTGATTACGATATTCGTGCCTTAGAAAAATGTGGTGTCGATAGTTCAAATATTAAAGCCATTTGCACACTTGCTTTAGCTCGAAAAGTTTGGCCCGATGCTGAAGCTCATAATATTTCTGCACTTATTTATATGATTACCAAAGGTAGTGAAAAAGCCCGCGATATGATTAAAAAAGCGCATCGTGCAGATATGGATATTATTTTAACTGCGAATATTTTGATGCATGTTGTTCATCAATTAAAAATTAACAGCATGGAAGAATTATTTGAAATTTCTGAAGATGCTCGTATTCCACGTACCATCAATTTTGGTAAGCATCGTGGAACGCAAATTTCAGATTTACCTGCCGATTATATTCAATGGCTTATGCGTCAAGATGACCTAGATCCTTATCTTCGTAAAGCTTTAGAAAATAAAACCATTTCAACACCTTAATAGATTTACATCTATTTAAAGACCGTTATTACTTACAAGAGAATTTTTCATTTAAAGTAAATAAACGGTTCTCTTGTAAAAATTGCTAACAAATAATTTAGAGCTTTTATATTTAAGCCGATTCATAATGATAATTAAAATAATAGAAGTAGATCCTCCTCCAGTCTACTTCTATATTTTTATGTGTTTAACAATAAAATTCATGCATACATTCATCATCTACCTAATTTTAAAGCTAACCTCTGTTGTACTTCATGTGAAAATCTCAAAAATAAAAAAAGCTCGCATTTCTGCGAGCTTTAGGTTGGAAGGCTAGTGCTAATTTCTTGTTTAAATTAATTAAACGCAATGAGCTGTCAATGATCCGTCCAACTTCTTTGTAGCGTCTATACACGACCTACTGTAAATTCAATATAAAACCTGATGCTTAAATCGACAAGTCTTCAACACATTTCTAAACATCATCCCTCATAGAATCATCTTGAGTTTTTCTAGAAAAAGTTCAGAATATTACGTGGAATATTTATACAAATTTAAATTTCTTTATATTTTAAGTACTTTGTTTTTAATTCTATCTGTATTTGTTCTAAAATTGGCAAACTTTCCATAGGTATTCAAAAAGTACCTGCCCTTTTTCGGAAAACTTAATGATCTTCCAATATATTCTTAGTGATCTTTATAGATACTGCGGTAACACATCACTTCAATCTTTTATTAAAAATTACTTCTTTAATCGAGGTTTTAATTTCAGTTTTTGGTTGCGTATTGCGAGTTCTAAATCGTGGATGGGGAAATTAGCTTATCCAATTTTTTATTATAAAAAGAAAAAATACGGTATTGATATTCATTGCTCAACTCAAATTGGCTATGGCTTATATATTGGTCATGGTGGCCCTTTGGTCGTGAATCCAACAACTATTATTGGTAACAATGTGAACTTATCTCAATTCACAACCATTGGTGCAAATGGTGGAAAACAAGCCGCTGTAATTGGCGATAATGTTTATATTGGTCCAAATGTTTGTATTATTGATCATGTGAATATTGGTAATAATGCAACCATTGGTGCTGGCAGCGTTGTGACCAAAGATATTCCTGAAAATGCAACTGCTGTTGGAAATTATGCAAAAGTCATTAATTACAATAATGCAGGCGAATCTGTAAATAGACGTTGGACTATTCAATAATATTTCCAAATAAAAAAAACCGCCTAATTGGCGGTTTTTTTATTAAAGCAATAAATTAGAATGCTACACGAACACCAAAACCATAAGATACGCCATTGATATCAGCAGAACCTTCTTTTCCATCAACTAATTTCACACCATTTTCATAATATTCAACATCACGGTTATAGAACCATTTATAGCCAAGCGAAGCATATGCGCCTATATTATTTGTAAACATATAACCAGCTTCAACACTTACAGGAATAAATAAGTAATCTGCATCAAACTTATAGCTCACTGCATTATCAACACCAGATTCTTTTATATTTGCATAACCTAGACCGGCTGCACCTAAAACATATACATTATTTTGGTTATAAAATTTGTATTGAGCACCTGCAGAATATTGATCTGTATCTACAGCACCATCATCTTGGTTTTCATATTTAGCCCAAATACCAAAATCATTGAAGTCATATGCACCTGCAACTTCAAAACCATTTAGACGTGCTTTGCCTAAATTTGAAGAATCAAGTTTAGTTCCTGCATAACCTAGTTTTACCGAAAACTTGTTTTCATCTACTTGAGATTGGCTAGATACATAATTTGGAGAAGTACCTAAAGTCGCAGGTGTGCTGCTTTGAATGATTAATGGCTTGTCTGCAAATGCTGTTGCTGAAACCAAACCTACTACCCCAGCTAAAACTAACTTTTTCATATAATTACCAAATATTATTAAACAAAAAAAAGAGCTATCAAGATACAGTAAATACTTATAAAATATACAGTTAATTATACCAAAGTTTAAATATTTCATACCCAATCTAAAATATTAGTTTAATCATAATATTTCATTGACCACCTAATCTAGTAATACAGAAAAATTACGTCCACTCTCAGCCCATTGAATAAGCATTTGTGTTGAATGTGCAGTGCCGAATTTATTTAGGTTGGATATTTGCAATGCCACATTCAGGCAAAGGTCGCTCGGCATACAGCAATTCAATATTTTGTTAATTTCATTCATCAATAGTAACTATGGGGAACTTTACTCATATTTAGCTTGGTTTTATTCAACATAAAAAAACCAGCCGAAGCTGGTTTTTCAATATGCTTAAATCAAAAAATTTACCATGTGTATTCAAGACCAAAATTCACATGATCTGTTTTTGAGCTTGATGAAGAGAACTTGCCATTGTATTGACCAAACAGCGATACATTGGCTTTTGTATTCATCTTAAAGCCTAAGTTCACATCTACACTTGTTTTTTGTGGCTCACCACCATTTATCGTAAATAAGTAACCTGGTGCAGAAACAAAACTTGCTTCAACTTCACGATCTGTCGATAAATCATGATTTAGACTGAAACGTGCATACGGTTGTAATACCCCCATATTCAATTCGTAATTCTTATCGAACTGAACACCTACAAATAATGGAGCAGAATAGTTACGGTTACGTTCATATTTCAAACCAATATCAGTACTCGCACCTGTTGTTTCTTTTTCTGTTGTTCCATCGTATTGCGTCATAGCAAATTGTGCACCCACAAATGGTGTCACATTAATACCATCTACAAGGTATTTGTAACCAGCCTCTAAACGCGTCGTCAGCATTCCACCTTTGAAATCTACTTCCACTCTATTTTGAATGTCTGCTACAGGAGGAGTTGCTTGATCATTCCCTTTTAGATAAATGTCACGCGTTGTGGTTGCTTTTAACCAGTCATATCCCAACATACCTTTAACGTAGTATTGTTCAAAGTCTTTAATACCAAAGAACGTTACACCCGTACTATCTACCGTACCCGTTGATGCTCGATCTTTAATTTCATAACGTGCTTTACCATCAACAAATGCCGCACCAATTAAAGTGCTTGGATCTATTTCATAGTCTAATGCGACCATTAAACGATTTGAATTTGAGGTTACATCTGCAATTCCATCTCTTGATTTCCCACTCAGTGTTTGGTGCCCATCATTACCAGCTACCCATAAACGCCATTTGTTGCTATCTTGGCAATTTTTCACATCTGCACGAGATGAACCTAAAGCATCTTCACTAGAACAAGTTAATGCCACTGAACTATTGGTTTTCACTAAGTTAGACTTAGAACGCCAAAAATCCATTTGAGTTGAAATATCATTGACAGAATCATTTGCTAATGTAAATGCTGATTGATGGATTGCAGCAGAACCTTCACCAGATATTGCATTATAATTAGCTTGTAGTGTTTCTAAATCTGGGCTGTAGTAAATCACATTAGCAATGCTTTCAAATGCAGGTGTATTTTGCACCGTTTGAATTCTATTAATAACATCGCCCATACGAACACCATTCGGTGTTAAACCATCTTGAATGTAATTATAGTTAGATAGTAGCGACATGCCACCATTACCATTATTCTGCAAGTTGTAGCGAGAAATTGCAGATGGTAAGAACACCAATTGCAAGCTATTTGATAGATTCAATTCATTAGCATTAATGAAACCCAGATTAAAATCACCTGGTGTAACCAAACCAGAATTCATCACATTAATCGCAATTGTTCCGTCCAAATTCACTGAACCAGACACATCCATCGTATCGTATGTTCCAATAGTTGAATTTGTACTCGACATCGTCATCATACGACCTAAATCGCCAGCATTACCGCTATTACGATCTGCATTATAATCAAGATAGAATACCCCTGAAGATAACTGCGTAAAATCACCAACCACATGGGTTGAACTGATTTCATCCACCCCTCCAATTGACCAGTTTGCATCATTAATAACTTGACCAACTTGTGGTGTAGTATTTCTAAACATTATACGTGACGTTGGATTTGGTTCATTTGAAAACTGCATAAGTTGTCCAGTAAGCACCCAACCATTATTTTGATTGATCAACGTACTCGAACCATCAGGTAAATAGATGCTTCCTGTAATAAAACCACCATCATTGGTAATGGTATTGCTACTGTTATCACCAATAATTGCAAATGAATCTGAATAGCCTACTCGCTCTAAACGAATATCATCATTTACATAATGGCTGTTAATTGTTCCTGTACCTGTCAGATAACCTTTATTAAGAACTGTATTGTCTTTACCATCATATAATGCCAAGGCAGCACCATTACCACTACCACCAATAATGACAGTATCTTTCGCAATATCTATTTCAATATTACCATTTTGACTACCAGCACTTTGAGCTAAGACGCCTATTGAGCCTTCACCCGATGTAATGATACGACCATCAAGTGCTATAGAAACATTTCCTGCTTCACCTTGACCGCCCACTGTACCCGAGAAAAAGCCACTAATATTGCCATCACTATCTATTAAGTTCGCATAACCACCACCGCCAGCAAGCGATTGCGCAATAATACCGTGAGCATAATTACCCGCTGTATAAATAGAGGCTACTTTTTTAATTGGCGTAATTGCAACAGAGTCATCATTGGAATCATCATCTGGATCGTTGTTTGGTTGAGTTTGCCGAGATAGTGCCACTACTGGCATTGGGCCAAGCTTGATAATCACATCACCAGCATCGCCTTTCGCAGTATTACTTACATTATTATTTGGAGAGTTGTCTTGATCCACACCAGCAGCATAACCTCCACCTCCGCCAATCGATTGCGCAACGATTGCGACTGCACCATCACCTTCAGTGGTTATAAATCCTGTGCTAATTGCTTCAACATCATTCGCTTGTCCAGCATCATTTATGCTTGCATCAACCACATTACCAAATTCGAGATAATGACTTAAACCTATAATACCGCCACCGCCAGTAATAGATTGCGCAACAATAGCAGATGATAATTTGCCCGCTGTATACAAAATATTGTCATTGTTTACTTTGACTTTACCGCTCTGGCCTGAAGCACCTTCCCCACCTAAAACAGCATATGATGAAATATTATCTAAACCGCTAGTTAGGCCACCACCGCCAGAAATTGATTGTGCAACAATGGCAGAAGAATGCTCCCCCTCTGTAAGTAATATTCCACTATTAGATGCAGTAATTAAGTCTGAATCACCTGCACCACCATTATAAGCACCTGACACTAACAATCCTTTTGCACTGCCCGTTGTACCACCACCACCTGCGATAGACTGAGCAACCATTGCTTCAGAACCATTTCCAGAGGTACGGATAATACTGTTAGCAGCATTCGTTAGTACGACTTTACCTGATGAACCACCATTTGAAGGCGAAGCTAAATTCTTATAATACAATTCTAAAGGTGTTGAAAGTACACCAATAATTGTATTTGCTGCACTACTCAAACCTGATGCTAATTTATTCGATAAATTATGCACACTGTAAATAGCACCATTACCTAAGCCCGCTGCTGCTGCACCTTGATCAAAGGTTGCTAAAACATTTTGAGTATTGTCATTAATAATATCTGATACATCAATACCATTAGCTTCTCCACCCATACCACCGCCACCAGCGATCGATTGAGCAACAATACCTTTCGATTGATGATCATTAGTCACGATATAGTCTGCAGTGTTATTGACTTTCACGTCGCCTGCATCACCTGCACCTGCTCCATTTCCACCAATAGCAACATATGCACTTTCAATGGTTGTAGTATTGGCTTCTTTAGTTACAACACCACCATCGCTAGAACCCCCCTTACCGCCACCACCTGAAATCGATTGTGCAACAATTGCAGATGCATTTCTTCCTTTGGTGAATAGATTACCGGCATTTTGTACATTTACATTGCCACTATCTGCACCATCTCCACCAAATCCACCAATAGCAACGGAAGCTGAAGCTCCACCACCTAAACCACCACCACCAGCAATAGACTGGGCTAGTATAGCTGTTGAATCAACTTTTGAAGTCGAAATTTGACCCGAGTTCTGTACGGTTACGACACCCGATTTACCACCTAAACTACCAAAGCCACCAATGCCTAATGTTCCAGATGCATGTCCACCAATACCACCACCACCACCTATCGATTGAGCGATAATACCTGCTGAGTTTGTACCTTTAGTTTTTAAATTTGCTTCATTGGTCACGAAAACTTCGCCACTTTCGCCAGCATTTGAACCAAAACCACCTAATGATAGTGTCCCTGTAGCATTACCACCTTTACCACCACCACCAGAAATCGATTGTGCAACAATCGCTGCGGAATCATTCGATTCAGTCTGAATTACAGCATTTTCTAAATTATTCACAGTAACCTTGTCACTATGACCACCATTCGCTGTAAATGTTGGAACACCAATTCGATTCAAAATATTTTCAAGTGCACCACCACCAATTGCGACAGTAGCTTGTTCTACACTTCCACCAATACCACCACCGCCACCAATAGACTGTGCCAAAATCCCTTCTGATCCATATCCTTTTGTGACTATGATGGCATCATTAATAACCTTAACTGTTCCACCATGACCTGCACTACTACCAGAACCACCAATACCTACCGTTGATTCACCAGTAACGTTACCTCCAGCACCACCACCACCACCAATTGATTGGGCAATAATGCCTCGTGAGCTTTCGCCTAAGGTCATTAAATCAATTTGGTTATTGATAGTGACAGCTTTAGCATCACCTCCAGCTCCAGCTCCAGCTCCACCACCTATTGCTAATTTTCCTGAAGCACTCCCGCCAATACCACCACCGCCACCAATAGACTGGGCAAAGATGGCATCTGAATATGCTCCTTTGGTGATAATGCTAAAAATTTCATCTGCTAATACGCTACGTCGAGTCGTAATTTCTACCGTGCCAGCATCACCTGCTGAGCCTGTTATCCCCGAGGTATCAACAGTTTCACCTAATAACCCAGCAATAGCACTCACACCTACTGCAATCTCTTGCTGTAAAGCACCACCACCAACACCAACCGTAGCACCGAATGCATTACCACCATTACCACCGCCACCACCAATCGATTGCGCTAAAATACCTTTTGCATTAAGACCTTCAGTGTAAATAGATGCCGAATTGGTAATTTTCACTTCATCTGCATTTGCAGCTGTTCCCTTATAGCCCCCCACAGCCAATGTCATTGAATGTGAATTAGATTCGCGACTATTGATATTGAAAGAACTTGCATCTACAAGTGCATTACCTCCATCTCCACCACCACCACCAATGGATTGCGCATAAATACCATTCGAACCATCCCCTTTGGTTCGTAACTCTGAAGAGTTCGTAACTTCTACTTTATTACCTATATTGGCATTACCACCAAAACCACCAACACTAAGTGAAATATTTGTATCAGACTCAGCATTAGGATCATCAATATCACAACCACTGTCGCATTGGAGAGAAAGTGCTTTAGTTGTTGAATTCCCACCGTTACCACCACCACCGCCTATCGACTGTGCTTGGATTGCACTCGAAAATTCACCTAAGGTGTAAATATACTCACCTGTACTTTCAACCTTCACAACTCCTGAATTATTTCCAGAACCACCAAATCCACCTACAGAGGCTGCTAATGTGGTTGCAGAACTTTCATTATTTAAGAAACCACCTGGATTAAATGTCCCTGAATAACTCGAACCACCATTACCACCACCACCACCAATCGATTGTGCCAATATGCCTTGGGAACCATATCCTTTGGTAAATAGGTTAGCTTGGTTTTTTACATCAACGAGTTTAGATAGGTTGCCTGTTCCACCAAAACCACCGACGCTTGCTGCTACATTAGTTGCCGAGTCTTTTGTGAATGCAGTCGCACTAATAGCAACCGATGAACCACCGTTACCACCACCGCCACCAATAGACTGTGCTTTGATTGCTTGCGCTTGGTCACCCAATGTATAAATATTTGATTTATTTAATACATTAACTTCACCAGCTTCATTTCCTCTACCACCAGATCCACCTAATGCAAATGCAACCGATGTTGTATCTAAAAGTGATCCTGTTAATGAAATAGCACTACCACCATTACCACCACCAATAGACTGTGCTGTTATACCTGTTGCAGAATCGCCAAATGTATATATTTCACCTTCGGCTTCACGTAAAACAGTCACTGTATTCGCCATTCCACCGACACCACCTTTTCCACCAATTGCAATACTCGCTTGCATTGATGAATCTCTACTTGCAGTAAGTGTTGCAGCAATACTCATACCACCATTACCGCCACCACCACCAATAGACTGTGCCAATACACCATGTGATGAATCACCAAATGTGATTAGTGTTCCTAAAGAATCAACATTCACGGTGCCTGCTGAGTTTCCTGAACCACCTTGACCACCTAAGCTTACATTGGCGCTGTATGCACCACCTTCAGCACCGGCACTCACAGTCAAGGTACCAGCTACAGCAGTACCTCCATTACCACCACCACCACCAATCGATTGCGCTAAAATTGCATTTGAATCTTGCCCTAATGTAGTGATGTTGTCAGAACTTTCGACTTTCACATTACTCGCCGATCCACCAGAACCACCAGAACCACCAATTGCAACCGCAGCTGTTACAGCATTATTAAGCGATCCAGCAATAGAAAAACTTCCAGCTAAACCACCATTACCACCACCACCACCAATCGATTGGGCATTAATACCGTTAGATGAGTCATTTTGAGTCAATATCGAAGATATATACTTTGCTGTTAAATCTTTTTCATGTTCCGCAATAGAAACGCTATTTTGAACATGTTTTATATTGTCTGAAATAACTGTAACGTCCGAAGCTTTATTCCCAGAACCTCCAGAACCACCGACACTTGCACTTAATGCTGCCGCTGTGTCTTTTGAAATGGCAATGCTACCCGCAACAGCTAAACCACCATTGCCACCATTACCACCAATCGATTGAGCATTGATACCATGTGATGACGTACCTACTGTCTGTATAAGTGCATTTATATTCTGGACAGTTACAGTGCCTGCAACTCCGCCAGTACCACCTTCTCCGC
Source organism: Acinetobacter portensis (assembly GCF_009372215.1). Lineage (GTDB taxonomy): Bacteria > Pseudomonadota > Gammaproteobacteria > Pseudomonadales > Moraxellaceae > Acinetobacter > Acinetobacter portensis. The sequence goes on from NZ_LWRV01000091.1 coordinate 96,360, forward strand.
CAAGACCAACAGCAATACCTGCTGCCATATTGGCGCTACCCGCTGCAGCAGCGCCAACAGTTAGACCACCGACACCGCCATTACCACCTATTGACTGTGCACTAATACCATCGGAAAAATTACCTGTTGTTTTAATACTATTATTTGAATTATTTACCGTTACTTTATTTTTATATTCTGTTTGAGAAGCAATATCACCACCTTTACCACCTAAAGTTACAGTTGCTACAAGCGCCTTATCTCCAGATCCCGCAATAGAAGCACCTACGGAAATACCACCAGCACCACCATTACCATTGATAGACTGAGCTAAAATACCATGTGCAAAGTCACCTTGTGTTGTAATATCACCGAAATTATCTACCGTTACAGAATCTGCAACGTTTGCTGCACCACCATCCCCACCAACAGCGGAAGACAATGCAACAGCACCTGTCGCCCCGCCTGCAACACTTGCACCAATTGCTAAACCACCATTACCACCGTTACCACCAATGGACTGTGCAACAATACCTTTAGAATGATCACCCTGTGTAAATAAATCACCATAGTTTGTTACACTTACAGTATTTGCAATCGCACCTGCACCTGCTTGCCCACCTATAGCAATTGAAGCACTCACAGATACTGGGCCTGAAGAACCTGATGCAGCTGCTGCAACTGAAGTCCCACCATTCCCCCCTGAACCACCAATCGATTGTGCAACAATTGCTGACGAGCTTTGTCCTAGGGTCTGAATTTTGTGATCAGAAATTAAATTAACTTTCCCTGCAGTTCCTCCAGTACCACCTTTTCCACCAAATGCAAGACTCAGTGCGCCACCACCTGTAATATTACCATTTGCTGAAGCAGCAATTGATGTACCTCCATTCCCTCCAGAACCCCCTATAGATTGTGCAAGCACACCTGAAGAGTTATCTCCAATGGTAGTAATTAACTTCGGATTCACCAACTGAGCGATAGACTGATTAGTTGTTGTAATCAAACGCTTCTTATCTGCTTCGGATAAGTTATTACTTTCAGTTAATATCCTTGTATTTTCTTCAATTAGTGCTCGACTTTCATCTGATAACAATGTCACATCTACTGTACTAGATGAACCACCGCCCCCGCCTTTTCCACCTAATGCCAAAGAAGCTCCAGCAATACCAGAAGCAGATGCAGCTACACTAAAACCACCATTACCACCAGCCCCACCAATCGACTGAGCAATTACAGCTGTTGCATTATGACCTCGGGTTTCTAAATTTGCTTTTGAGTCGATGATGACATTCCCAGCGTTGCCACCAACACCACCAAGTGCCCCAGGCCCAAGTGCCAAACTAATACCACCAATACTGCCCGCTATTGAACCACCAGCATTACCACCCTCACCACCAATAGATTGACTCACAATTGCAGAAGAACCATCACCTTTTGTCAAAATGCCAGCAGTATTCGTAATCTTCGCTTCTTTACTTGTTCCACCTACAGCACCATTGCCACCTAATGCAAATGATGCACTCGTTGCTCCAGCACCTATAGCCACAGACAGTCCACCTGTACCACCACTACCGCCAATGGATTGCGCTAAGATACCTGTGGAATCTAGACCTTCTGTTGTAATAATTGCATCATTCTTTACTTCCACATTGCCTGATTTCGCACCGCTACCACCAGAACCACCTAAACCTATATTTATCGCAGTCCCTACAGATACACCCGCAGCAATTGCCATTCCACCATCACCACCAGCACCACCTATAGATTGAGCTGTAATACCCGTAGAACGGTCACCATGAGTAGAAATAATTGTATTCTTAGAGGTTGTCACATTTACTTTACTTGATTCAGCCCCTGTGCCACCGCTACCACCCAATGCAATTGAAGCGCCAACCCCAGTCACACCTATATTTGCAGAGATAGCTACACCACCATTACCACCTCCGCCACCAATCGATTGAGCTTTAATTGCTGAAGAGTTATTTCCCCAAGTTGTAAGTTCAGTTTTATGTTCAGTAGTCGCATTTTTACCAACTTCGACTTCAACGACTCCAGCTTTTCCACCGCCGGCACCACTACCACCGACTGCTAAGCTGAAACCAGCTCCCCCACTTATTGCTAGACTTCCGTTACCACCACCGCCACCAATTGATTGAGCTAAAATAGCTACGGAATTATCTGACAGAGTCTTATTGTTTTCTTTGCCTGTTGTAATGTTCGCATCATTTTCAACTTTAACCTTATCTGAATCATTCCCAGCCCCACCATCACCACCAATAGCTACACCAACTAAACCAGCACCAATAGTTAAACCACCATTACCACCACCACCACCAATTGATTGTGCAACAATGCCATGCCCATTTTTGCCTAAAGTTGTAATGTCACCAGAAGAAGTATTTCTAACCTCAACTTCTCCCGCTGTTCCACCACTTCCACCGCGTCCACCAATCCCAACTAAACCTGCACTTAAACCTGCATTACCACCACCACCACCAATCGATTGAGCTAAAATTCCGTAAGAGCTATCCCCTTTGATTTGTAATTTACCCTGATTTACAACAGTTACAGTACTACCATCTCCACCAGCTTTACCTGCTGCACCAAGGCTAACAGCACCAACCGTCGAACCACCATTACCACCACCACCACCAATCGATTGTGCTGTTATAGCGTACGAGTTATTACCTGTAATAATAATTTCAGCTTCAGAATTTACAGTTGATGTATTTGCATTTCCCCCCATACCACCATTACCACCAAGTGCAGCAAGTCCAATACTTGATCCACCATTACCACCAGCACCAGCAACTGACTGAGCCAAAATACCATTCGAGTTATGACCAACAATTTCAATACGTGTTGCATTGTCTGTTGTGACTGAAACAGCACCAGCTTGCCCTGCTGTATTGCCTCGTCCCCCACTAGAAACAATGCCACCAGCATTACCGCCATTACCGCCATTACCCGCCGCACTTATTGCGGCAATACCTGAAGAATTATTATCTTTAATATAAATATCTGTTGTTTTTACATCTGCATATGCATTTTTACCTAAACCACCACCACCACCGTTTCCACCACCAGCAGCAATCGTATATGAACCTCCACCTTTACCACCATTCCCACCTTGTGATAAAGCTAAAACACCAATGCTTCCTTTATTTTGAGTAGATTCAATATTAATTTTTAAATGATTAACTTGAATCTCTGCATCTGATGCATCTCCACCTTTACCACCTTTTTTTCCATCTCCACCTAAGTAATAACTACCACCACGTCCACCATCCCCCCCTTTACTAATTGAATAAACCGCTGCTTTATTAGCTGTGCTTGTTGTACTTGAATTAAAGGTTATTTCCTTACCATTACCATTAACAATCGTTGTAAATGGAGCACTTACACCATTACCCGTATCAACAGTAATGCTATCACCAGAAGCTGCATCTACATCATTTGAAAAATCACCCTGAATACTCCAACCATATTTATCAGATGAAATTATTACTGCAGCAGAACCTGAGTCAGGATTTGACTCAACGATATTTACAACAATACTTTCGCTTATCGCTGGATCACTATTCGCAGTAAAAACTCCATTCTCATATTTGCCATATTGTTTACTTACAGCCATAGTTTTCGAAGAGTCAAAAATATAAGATGTATCACCTGATGTATTAATAGGTGTAAATGTAACCTCATATGCATCTGTTGAGTTTGAAGCCTTATAAGTCACTTTTAAAATATTTGTATCTGGATCAAAGTCAGGTTTTTCAATATTATATTCAACCCCATTAATAGATTCACCCTTACCACCACCACCAGGTGGCACAAATAAAGCTCCATTACTACCATTACTACCATTTGAACCTGAAATAATAGCACCTACAGATTTATTATTAAGTACACCTGTATTAATCGAAATAGTACGAGTAAATCCATTTGAATTTGATTGACATGAAACACCATTACCATTTGTACAGTCGACTCCAGCATTTACAGAAAATAAACTTTGAACTGTCGCAATTAGAACCCCACCCATTACGAGCTTAGAGCTACGCTTTCCTTTACGTTTTACATTTTCAGCAACTGCAACCCAAGTCCCTAGAGTTTCACTCCAAATAATATGATAAATGTGATTCATGTCCTTACCTCAAGTAAGAGCGCTTGTCCCGTATCCAATAAAAAACTAGTAATATGTAAACAATTATTTATATTGAAAAATTTAACGAGATAGCAACGTATTCCTAATTAACTAAACCAATACTTTATCTACAAAAGCACATGGTTTTCCCTAGTTTGAATTACACTACAGACATATAAATTTACATATCACTACAATTTGGTATTTTTAATACCTAATCACATAATTTTTTAATTGGTTATTCACATTAAAATTCATAAATTTAATATTAAATACAACATCTTATATAAAATAAATTAAGTTTATTTTTGCAAATTAAAGTTTTTCAAATCTTTTTCTATTTCTTAAAAACTGTAACTATATGTTGAAATATCGTGTATAAACTCACAAATAGATCCTTATAAATATGATTTGTCTTTTTATAAGTAACTGAGCTACAGTGAAAAATAAAACACACTAATACTTAGTCTCTACTATCTGATTTTCTCTTAAATAAACTACAGGAAAAGGAATATATTTTATGGAACAACATGAAATGATCTTACCAACACCTGTCTTAGTCTTAGAAGATGATATTTCCATGCAACAACGCGCGGAAAATCTATTGATTGAATTGGGTTATAAAAAAAAGGACTTTATTTTCTCTCAGTCAATTCAAGATGCTAAATACCAAATTTCACAGCATCAAATTGGACTCGCCTTAATAGATTTGGGGTTACCAGATGGATCTGGTCTAGAAATTATTAGTCTACTCAACCAACTTAATCCTGATATTCCATCTTTAATTATATCAACATGCAATACTCAAGAAACGATTTTGCACGCAATCAAAAATGGTGCTACAGGCTATTTTTTAAAAGAGCGTGATGACTTTGAAATTTTACTCTCTATCCGTAGTGTAATTCGTGGTGGAGCACCAATAGATCCATTTATTGCTCAACGAATTTTAGAAAAAATTTCTTTTCAATCAATAGAAAAAGATACTAATACGGTTCAGAATGATTTACTCTCTAAAAGAGAAAAAGAAATTTTAAATTTAGTATCCTTGGGGATGAGTAATAGAGAAATTGCCGAATCGCTATTTCTCTCAAAATATACAATCGAATGCCATATAAAGAATATTTATCGAAAATTGTCTGTAAGCAACAGATCAAAAGCCATTCATACTGCACGCAATTTAGGCTTATTAGCTTAGTAATACTGTGTCTAATATCTTTTAGTTGCCAAATACATGCAAATACAAAAAATATTAAACAAATTTGCAAACCTCAAATCACCTCAGTTCAAACAGCTAAAGCGCTTCCACAAAATCAAGATATACGCCCTTCAACTGGATGGGTAAATGTACACAAATTTCCAGATTTCACAAAGTTTCATTGGCCAAATTATAAAGGTGATATTTGGTATCAAATACACTGGTCTGATCAATGTCCAGATGCAAAAGAACCTCTTGGTCTGGTTATTAGTCACATCAATATGGCTGGCAAAGTATATTTAAATAATGACTTACTTTGGCAAGATCAATCTTTAATTGAACCTTTATCTCGCAGTTGGAATGTACCTCGTATTTGGTCACTTCCTCGATCAGAAATACAACAGAAAAATAATACGCTTTGGATTTATGTTGCAAGCTCTCCTATTCAAGAAGCGAATCTAGGTCGAATTCATCTTGACACCTATAATCAAGTGTTACCTCTTTTTAATAAATATCAATTTAATCAACGGACATTAATTACTATTGGTTTTCTCATCAATATTATTGTCGGTATTTTTTACATTATGGTCTGGATTATTTACCGTAAAGAATCAGCATATTTATGGATTAGCATTAGCGTACTAGACTTCCGTCATAAATCAA